>JAHEDZ010000018.1:2502-93346 GCA_024640955.1 Oceanospirillaceae bacterium | reverse complement strand
ATCCCAATAATCGCCACAACGATCATCAATTCAATGAGCGTAAAGCCCTTCTGCATCTGTTTCTTCATGATATTCTCCAGCGAGCAATTTTCTCTCACCGTAGCCACGACATCCTGCCGAACCACAGCGACTGTTCCTAATTGTGTTTTAAGTCCCAGTCGACCGTCCTTGCTTACGCTCAATACGACCCACTTGCTATCAAATATAGTCGCTATCTGAGATTTGCAAAGAGAGACGAAGAACTTTTTTGACACTAAATAGACGAAAGTCACAAACGCATGCGGGTAACTGAGCTGCATGCAAACCTTTCGCGGACCCAGGCGTTGCGACCATTTCAAACACTTAAGGGCAATCGCGACATAAATCGCTTATGTATCCACCCTTTGCCAGTTTTTACGCTAAACTGAAAGCCACTTTAGGACGATCGGAGCCAAGACGTTGGCACAAGGTTTTCAACCCCTGAGCGGTCTGGCTAAGCGGCTGGTTAATGACGGTGTGTTTACCGCTGAAACAGCGATGGATGCGCTGAGCAAGTCACGTACCGCCAATCAATCTTTCGTTACATTCATTATTGCGCAGCGTTTGGTCAGCGCGCACCGTGCTGCCTGCGCCGCTGCAGAAGAGTTTGGTCTACCTCTATTGGACCTTGATGCCTACAACAGCGAGGCTATTCCACAGGGGCTCATCAGTGATGCGCTACTGCGCAAACATCGCGCGCTACCCTTGATGAAGCGCGACAACCGACTCTTTATCGGTATCGCCGACCCCACCAATATCCAGGCACTGGACGAAATAAAGTTCAGCACCGGTATCACTACCGAAGCCGTGATTGTTGAAGAGGATAAGCTTGAAAGACGCATCGACCTGCTGCTCGATGCCGATGATGGTGCGGGCGCGCTGGGCGATCTTGAGGATGACGACCTCGATAACCTCGAGATCGGTGAGACCGAACGGGCAACTGAAGAGGAGAGCGCAGAGGATGCTGCCTCAGATGCCCCAATCGTCCGTTTCATCAACAAGATACTATTAGACGCAATCAAAAACGGTGCATCCGATATCCACTTCGAGCCCTATGAAAAGACCTACCGCGTGCGCTGTCGTATTGACGGTATTCTGAGCGAAGTAAGCAAGCCGCCCATCAACCTAGCCTCACGCTTGGGTGCGCGTTTGAAGGTTATGTCGAATATGGATATCGCCGAGCGCCGCGTACCTCAAGATGGCCGTATTAAGCTCAAGGTCTCAGCGAAACGCTCCATCGACTTCCGTGTGAATACCCTGCCAACTCTTTGGGGTGAGAAGATCGTACTGCGTATTCTCGATCCTACTAGTGCCACCATCGGTGTCGAGGCCCTCGGGTTTGAACCCGAGCAGCGTGAACTTTACATGTCGAACCTGCACAAGCCGCAAGGGATGATTCTGGTTACCGGTCCAACTGGCTCGGGTAAAACAGTTACACTCTATACCGGCCTCAATATTCTCAATGAGGTGGAACGCAATATCTCCACCGCCGAGGATCCAGTTGAGATCAATATGGAGGGAATCAACCAAGTTCATGTTAACCCCAAAGTCGGTCTGACCTTTGCCGAAGCACTGCGCGCCTTCCTGCGTCAGGACCCTGACGTGGTGATGGTCGGTGAGATCCGTGACCTGGAGACGGCTGAGATCGGCATCAAAGCGGCACAGACCGGCCATATGGTACTCTCTACCCTGCACACCAACTCCGCACCCGAGACGCTAACACGTCTGCGTAATATGGGTGTGCCGGCATTTAATATCGCCACCTCTGTTTCGCTGATTATCGCTCAGCGTCTGGCGCGTCGACTCTGCACCGGCTGCAAAAATCCTACCGAGATACCCGAAGCTGCACTGATTGAGGAGGGCTTCGTTGCTGCGGATATTCCAAAGCTGCATCTTTTCGAGCCCAACCCCAGCGGCTGCCCTAAATGCAACCGCGGCTACAAAGGACGGGTGGGCATCTATGAAATGATGCAAATGACCACTGAAATCGCAGAGACCATCATGGAGAACGGCAATTCCCTCGATATCTTGCGCACAGCGCGTGAACAAGGTTTTAAAACACTGCGTGAGTCCGGATTGAGGAAAGTTGCCGAAGGTTTGACTAGTCTTGAAGAGATGAACCGCGTTATTAAAACCTGATCAGGACGATAGATTATGGCACCGGCCACCGCTACAAAGACCAAGAAGGCTGAAAAGTTTGTAACCTTTGAATGGACGGGTCGCGATAAGAGCGGCAACATTTCAAAAGGCAAGATCGACGCTAAGGACGTGGCAGGTGCCAAAGCTATGTTGCGCAAACAGGGCATGGTTCCACAGAAAATTGCCAAAGAGCGAGCATCTCTTTTCAGCGCTAAAGACAAACCTATCAAGCCGGTAGATATAGCTTTTTTCACGCGTCAGATGGCAACAATGATGAAATCAGGCGTACCGATGCTCAAAGCGCTCGAGATCGTAGCCGGCGGTGCCGAGAAGAACAAACTCAAGAAGCTCGTTTACGATATCCGTGCAGACGTTAATGCGGGTACTGACTTCTCTAAATCGCTGGCCAAGTACCCCGAATTTTTCGATGATCTCTACTGCTCGCTGGTAGAAGCCGGTGAACAGTCTGGTGCACTTGAGACGATGCTAGACCGTATCGCGACCTATAAAGAGAAGATGGAGTCGCTGAAAGCGAAGATCAAAAAAGCACTCACCTACCCCATCGCCGTTGTTGTCGTGGGTGTGTTGGTAACCGCGATTCTGTTGGTAAAAGTGGTACCCGTTTTCGAAGATGTCTTCTCCAGCTTCGGTGCAGACCTCCCTGCCTTCACGATGTTTGTAGTGAACCTCTCCTATTGGGCTCAAGACTGGTGGTGGGCAGGCCTACTTGGAACGATCGCAGCAGGCTTCGCCTTTAAGCAGGCACACTTACGGTCAGAAAAGTTCCGCAACGGGCTGGATAAGACAGTTCTAAAGATCCCCGTTATCGGTAACGTACTCTATGAAGCAGCGATAGCCCGTTTCGCACGTACTCTATCGACCACTTTTGCAGCCGGTGTACCCCTGGTACAAGCGCTAGACTCCTGTGCAGGAGCCTCCGGTAACTACGTTTTCCGCGAATCGATCTACCAGATCCGTAACGGCGTCGCCGGCGGTCAGTCGCTCACTAATGCGACCAATATGACCGGCATCTACCCCGCCATGGTGGTGCAGATGATCTCCATCGGTGAAGAGGCCGGTTCGCTTGAGGGGATGCTCGACAAAGTCGCAGCTTTTTATGAGGAGTCTGTTGATAACGCGGTTGATAACCTATCGAGCCTACTCGAGCCACTTATCATGGTGATACTCGGTACACTGGTCGGTGGCCTAGTAATCGCCATGTACCTACCAATTTTCCAGCTGGGTAACGTGGTCTGATAATATTTAGGAAAAGGAATGCCCGAATTTCTCATGGACGGAACCCTAGCCTGGCCCATCGCTGCCGTGCTATCACTGCTGGTCGGCAGCTTTCTGAACGTCGTTATCCTGCGCCTGCCCAAAATGATGGAGTTAGAGTGGCAGGCTGAGCTTGATGAGGCTGCTGGCAAAGAGCCCTCTGAGGAAGCGCCTCAAACCTTCAACCTCTCCCAACCCAGATCACGCTGCAATAACTGTGGTCATATGATCGCTTGGTACGAGAACGTGCCGGTAGTTAGCTGGCTGGCGCTACGGGGCAAATGTTCCGATTGCGGGACCTCAATCTCAGCCCGTTACCCACTAATTGAAGCACTCACGGCTCTGCTCGGCGGCTTTATTGGCTGGCAATACGGCTTGGGCCTTGAAGGCGCTGGCCTGTTGCTACTCACCTGGTCACTGATCGCCCTCACATTTATCGATATCGACCATCAACTCCTGCCCGACAGAATCACCCTACCACTGGTCTGGTTGGGTTTGCTCCTCAACACCCAAGAGATTTTCACCAGTCTCTCGAGTGCAGTCTGGGGCGCTGCCGCGGGCTATCTCTCACTCTGGGCTGTGTACTGGGGTTTTAAGTTGCTGACCGGTAAAGAGGGGATGGGCTACGGTGACTTCAAGCTGTTGGCAGCGATCGGTGCCTTTGGTGGGGTTGCTGTGCTGCCGCTGACGATACTGCTCTCATCGGTGGTCGGGGTTGTGCTGACCTTGGCCATATCCGCCACCGGAAAACGCTCTGTTTCTGAACCACTGCCTTTTGGGCCTTATCTGGCGATTGCTGGGTGGGTGGCGATTATTTGGGGTGGTGAAATCAACTCTTGGTATCTTGGGTTGCTGGTGCCCTAAGCAATCTATCGCTTCAATCGCCCGATAAATCGGGCTCCTACAGGGATTTAGTGTTTGGTGTAGGGCATCTCTTCGGGGGTATCGCCGATGGAGAACTCTTCGATATCGGGCTCCGCTGGGATCTGGTAGCCCTCTGATGCCCACTCCCCCAAATCAATCAACTTACAACGCTGTGAACAGAACGGACGCCATTTGTTGTCGGGGGTAAATGGGCTCTTCTTGGCGCACGTGGGACAATCAACGAGGGTGATTTTGGTCTTACTCTGGGACAAAACAGATCCTTTTTCTCTTTGTGAGTCGAGACACAATTGGTCTCTTAGGCTGTCAGCTCGTCATATAACGCATCAACCTGCGCGTAGAGCTGTTTAAGTGTGCCGCTATTGTCGATGACTCGATCCGCTTTTTCCAGTCGTGCTTCACGACTCATCTGCGCTTTAAGGATCTGCTCGACCTGTTCAGCATCTACACCATCGCGCTCAAGTACTCGCTGACATTGGGTATCTAAAGGGACATCGACAACAACATTAAGTTCGGTTTGCGTGTATTGACCGCTCTCAAACAGCAATGGAACTACCAGCACGGCCAGTGACGCCGTTGAGGTCTCAGCCCGCGTGATCGCGGTTTTACGAATAAGCGGATGCAACAACTCCTCAAGCCATCTGCGCGCATCAGGATTAGCAAACACCTCCTCGCGCACCACTGCACGATTGAGCGAACCATCCTTAGCAATGACTTCAGGCCCAAAATGTTCGGCAATCTCAACTAACGCTGGCTGACCGGGCGCCACAACTTCACGCGAGATCTGATCAGTATCAATAATATCTGCGCCCAGTTCGGCTAAACGATCGGCTACCGCTGATTTTCCTGAGGCGATGCCTCCCGTCAGACCGATTAGACACTTAGCCACGAGCTTCTCGTGTCAGAACCGCTTCGATAATCGGTTCGTTCGCAGCAGGAAAATCATAATTCTGCAGCTCTTTAGGGGACACCCACTCTAATGGCTGCCCCTCAACACCGCGTGCTTCACCGCTAAACGCAGTCACACACCAAACATCCAGCACAACTGACTTATCACTGTACTCGTGTTCAATGCGAATCAGCGGCTCAGAGGCTTTCACATCAATCGCGAGCTCCTCATGCAGCTCACGCGCCAGCGCCTGTTGCGCTGATTCGTCAGCTTCAATCTTACCGCCCGGAAACTCCCACAGGCCACCTTGATGCTGATTCGCAGCGCGCTTCGCAATTAAAATTTGGCCCTCAGGGTTATAGATAACCCCAGCAGCGACTTCGACTCTTTTCATTATTAGAACCTAATGCTTAGCTGCGGTAGTCCGCATTGATCGCGACATACTCTTTTGACAGATCGGTAGTCCACACCGACTCGATAATTTCACCGCGGTTCAGCACCACATGAATCAGGATATCCTCCTGGTTCATTACCGCCTGGCCCTGCTCTTCGGTGTAGCTGGCAGCTCGACCGCCGCTCTCAACGATACAGGTCTGATCCAGATAGATCTGCAGACCATCAAGATCCAAATTCTCAACGCCAGCACGGCCTACACAGGCCAGAATACGACCCCAGTTAGGGTCGGACGCAAAGAGTGCGGTTTTAGTCAGCGGCGAGTGAGCGATGGTGTAGGCAACATCTAAGGCCTCCTGCACCGAGGCGGCTTTAGATACGCGAACCTCAACAAACTTAGTCGCCCCCTCACCGTCACGCACAATCAGCTGGGCAAGCTGGAGCATCACGCGGTTCAAAGCCGTGATAAAAGCATCTGCCTCTACACCGGATGCTGGAACCTCCACACCTGAGGCACCTGTTGCAACCAGCACACAGGAGTCGTTCGTCGAGGTGTCACCATCCACAGTGATCCGGTTAAACGACTGCTCAGTCGCAGCACTCATCCACTGCTGCAGCAAAGATTGGTCCACTTTGGCATCGGTCGCCACGTAACCCAGCATGGTCGCCATATTCGGCTTAATCATGCCTGCGCCTTTAGAGATACCGGTAATAGTCACCGTTTTTCCGCCAATCTCAAGCTGCTCACAAGCGCCTTTAGCACGTGTATCGGTAGTCATGATGCCCCAAGCGGCATTGAGCCAGTTATCCTCTTTCAGATCGGCTATAGCCGCATCTAAGGCGCCTGTAATTTTAGCGACTGGCAAAGGTTCACCGATAACGCCGGTCGAGAACGGCATAATCTGCTCAGCACTCATACCCACTCGCGAAGCCAATTCATTGCAGCAGGTGATCGCATCGGCCATACCCTGTTTACCGGTCCCCGCATTGGCATTACCGGTGTTGGTCAGCAGATAACGCACACCACCCAGCTCTAAATGCTTCTTACACAGGGTCACAGGCGCTGCACAGAAGGCATTCTTGGTGAACACCGCCGCCACTGAAGAGCCCTCAGCAACCTCCATCACAACAATATCTCGTCGCCCAACCTTCTTGATGCCCGCCGAAGCAATACCGATTTTGAAGCCTGATATTGGAAGCAGAGTGGGAAGCGTATCTGGACCTACAGCCATGGAGTTTTCCTTTTAAATAGGTAGCGCTGCATAGTTGAGCGCAGTGTAGAGATTTTAAACTAGAGGGTGTTTTAGGGCTATTGGTCGAAGGGGATTTGTTGATGGAAGGTAGGGGTCGGCAAATACGCTTTGCGTACATGCTTCCTACATTGAGTTGTTGAATGTCGCCTCCTTCGCTTTGCGAAGAAGCTTCCTACAACGGGTATTGCATCTTGGGACGGAGTGCCCGGTGACACTAGTTAGGAATGTTGTTTTCATGGACGAAAACACCAAGCGTACACGGACGTATTTACAGCGTTTCCCAACTAGTATTACCGGGCGCTCTCTCCAGAAACAAAAAAACGCCTGCTTGCAGGCAGGCGTTTGCGGGACACTAAAGCAGTCAGGCTTATGAGCTAGGCAGAATCACCTGGTCGATCACGTGAATGACACCGTTGCTCGCTTCGATGTCCGCGCCCACTACAGTAGCGCCATCGATCTTCACACCATTCCAGCCAGTTACCGTCGCTTCATCACCGTTGAGCATCTGTACGCCCATACGCTTACCATTAACGTCAGAAGCCATCACAGCACCCGACAACACATGGTAGGTCAGGATATCGACCAGCATGTCTTTGTTTTCAGGCTTCAGCAGGTTCTCTACTGTGCCCTCTGGCAGAGCTGCAAACGCCTCGTCGGTTGGCGCAAATACGGTCAGCGGACCATCACCTTTAAGTGCATCAACCAGACCCGCTGCCTGTACCGCGGCTACCAGCGTATTGAACTGACCCGCACCGACTGCAGTGTCGACGATATCTTTCTTCATCATGTCACCAGCGAACGCGCTAGAAGCCATACCCAATGCCAGTGCCATACCTAAAACTGTCTTTTTCATTATGTCGCTCCAAAAAATTCTATTTAGCAAGCTCTTAACTGCTGCTCACGACATTAGATACGCCAAATTTTTTTTCCGCAGATCCCAGTTGAAACTATCGAAAAAACTGAATTAGAACAGTTATGACATAAGAAGTTGGAATCTATCTACCCATCGATAAATAGTGTCTTTTTCTAACAACAAAAACTAAAAAACCCCGCAGTTGCGGGGTTTTAAAAAATTTCGGACGTTTACGCCAGCTTACCGTGACAGGCTTTGTACTTTCTACCTGAACCACAAGGGCAAGGATCGTTACGGCCTACCTTAGGAGCATCGCGTACCACTGTTCCGGTGTTCTGTTCTGGCTGTTCTGCGCCCTCTTGGCTTTCAACATCACTACCCCCCATACCTGAGGCGTTAGCGTGCTGGAACTCCATCGCTTGGCGCATCGCGGCCTCACGACGCTGACGCTCGATCGCTTCAACATCCTCGGGCTGGCGCACCTTCACATGGCTGATGATCTTAACCACTTCACGCTTGATGTTATCCAGCAGCGCGGTAAAGAGTTCGAACGACTCTCGTTTGTACTCCTGCTTAGGGTTCTTCTGAGCGTAGCCGCGCAGATGAATTCCGGCACGCAGTAGGTCCATCGTCTGGAGATGCTCTTTCCAGAGGTTATCGACAACCTGCAGCATCACCTGCTTCTCAAAGGTACGCATACCCTCTACGCCGACCTGCTCCTCTTTCGCTTTGTACTCATCCAACAGCTGGTTCAGGATGCGCTCGCGCAGGGTCTCCTCGTAAAGAGACTCATCTTCATCCAACCACTGCTGCACCGGCATCTCAGTGTTGAACTCACGCTCAATCGACTCTTGCAGGCCCGGGATATCCCACTGCTCCGCCAGCGACTGAGGTGGAATGTGATCGCTGATGATGTCGTTGACCACCTCTGCCCGCACCGCTTCAATCGTGTCTGAGATATCATCAGAGGCCATCAGTTCGTTACGCTGGCCGTAAACCACCGTACGCTGGTCATTAGCGACATCATCGTACTCAAGCAACTGCTTACGAATATCGAAGTTGCGGCCCTCAACCTTACGCTGCGCCTTCTCGATCGCGTTCGACACCATTTTATGCTCGATCGCTTCGCCCTTCTCCATACCCAGCGCTTTCATCATGTTGCGCACTCGGTCAGAGGCGAAGATACGCATCAGGTCATCTTCCAAAGAGAGGAAGAAGCGAGAGGAGCCTGGGTCACCCTGGCGACCCGCACGACCACGTAGCTGGTTATCGATACGGCGTGACTCGTGACGCTCGGTACCGACTATGTGCAGACCACCTGCTTCCAGTACGGCTTCATGGCGCTTGCGCCAGTCTTCAGTCGCCGCCTCTATCTGCGCTTCGCTGGCATCTTCGCCCAGCTCCGCAAGCTCTGCTTCGAGCTTACCGCCGAGCATAATGTCAGTACCACGGCCCGCCATATTGGTTGCGATGGTCACCGCGCCCGGACGACCCGCTTCAGCAATCACACCTGCTTCGCGATCATGCTGCTTAGCGTTGAGGACGTTGTGTTTGATCTTCTCTTTGGTTAGCAGCTGCGATAGCAGCTCGGACGCGTTAACCGACGCTGTACCCACGAGTACCGGACGGCCACTCTCCTGGCAGTGCTGAATCTCTTTAACGATAGCCAGGTACTTATCTTCAATCGTCAGATAGACCAGGTCGTTGTAATCGATACGCGAAATTTGACGGTTAGTTGGGATAACCACAACGTCCAGACCGTAAATCTGACGCAGCTCGAACGCTTCAGTATCTGCGGTGCCCGTCATACCCGAGAGTTTCTCGTAGAGGCGGAAGTAGTTCTGGAAGGTCGTTGACGCCAGTGTCTGGCTCTCCTGCTGGATGGTCACACCCTCTTTGGCTTCAACCGCCTGATGTAGACCATCTGACCAACGACGACCAGACATGATACGGCCCGTATGCTCATCAACGATAACGACCTGGCCATTCTGTACGATGTAGTCACGGTCCTTAACAAACAGGTGGTGCGCGCGCAGGCCGGCCAGCACATGGTGCAGCAATGCCAGATTCGCTGGTGCATAAAGGCTATCGCCCTCTCGCAGAACGCCCAGCCCAATCAGCAGACCCTCTACCTTCTCGTGACCCGCTTCGGTCAGCTCAATGGTGCGGTTCTTCTCATCCATATGGAAATCTTCGTTGATCACCTGAGTGGTATCTTTAACGTCGATCTCACCTTCAAACTGAGTCAGTTGCGGGATAATAGTGTTGATCTTGCGGTAGGTCTCAGCGCTATCTTCAGCCGGCCCCGAAATAATCAGCGGTGTACGCGCCTCATCGATCAGAATCGAGTCAACTTCATCGACTACCGCGAAGTTGAACTCGCGCTGTACCTTGTCGCTAATGCTAAACGCCATGTTATCGCGCAGATAATCGAAGCCAAACTCGTTGTTGGTACCGTAAGTAATATCGCAGTTGTAGGCAGCACGCTTGGTCTCACCATCCTGGCCCGAGACCACTACACCAAGAGTCAGCCCCAGTGATTCGTAAAGTGGACGCATCCACTCAGCGTCACGGCTGGCCAGGTAATCGTTGACGGTAACAACGTGAACGCCTTTGGTCGTCAGCGCATTGAGGTAGACCGCCAGTGTCGCCACCAGGGTTTTACCCTCACCAGTACGCATCTCGGCAACCTTACCCTCATGCAGCGTCATACCACCGATCAGCTGTACATCGAAGTGGCGCATACCCATAACGCGCTTAGAGGCTTCGCGACAAGCAGCGAAGGCCTCTGGAAGAATCTGATCAAGCGACTCGCCTTGCTCTAGGCGTGCACGGAAATCTGCGGACTTGCCTTTGAGCTCGTCATCGTTCAAAGCTTCAAAGCTAGGCTCGAGCTCGTTGATCTGTTTGACCACCTTCCCCATGCGTTTTAGTTCGCGCTCGTTTTTGCTACCGAAGAGTTTTTTAAGAATATTTGTCAGCATGGTTTGGTCATCTAGAGTTTCAGTTTGTATCTAATTGGGGACGTTGAAGCGACAAATCAACCAGCGCTTAAAAATCAACGACCCCTAAATGAAAACAGGGCCTCATTACGAGGCCCTGTTTTATACCATAAGTCGATCCGTTAAACAGCCGCCGCTGGGCGCTGGTAGGAGATTGGCGCTTTATGTTCGTCTGTTTCGAAGGTGACGATCTCATAAGCCGACTCATCCGCCAACAGCGTGCGCAACAGGCGGTTGTTGAGGAAGTGACCTGACTTGAGGCCATAGAACTCGCCGATCAAACTCTTGCCCAGCAGGTAGAGGTCACCGACAGCGTCCAGAATCTTGTGCTTAACGAACTCGTCTTCGTAGCGAAGACCGTCATCATTGAGGATACGGTAGTCATCTACAACAATAGCGTTGTCGAAGCTACCACCGAGCGCTAGGTTCTGCGAACGCAGGTACTCGATATCACGCATGAAGCCGAAAGTGCGGGCGCGAGCGACCTCTTTAACAAACGAAGTGCTAGAGAAGTCGAGTGCCGCTTCCATGGTACCTGATTTGAAAGCTGGGTGATCGAACTCAATCTGGAAACCAACTTTGAAGCCATCAAACGGCTTGAATACGGCCGCTTTACCCTCAGCTTCAACACGCACCTCTTTTTTTATGCGGATGAACTGCTTTGCCGCTTCCTGCTCGGCTATGCCAGCAGACTGCACCAAGAAAACAAAAGGCGCTGCGCTACCGTCCATGATCGGCACCTCTTCGGCGCTCAGTTCGATGTAAGCGTTATCTATGCCCAGACCCGCCAGTGCAGAGAGAAGGTGCTCGATAGTAGCAACCCGCACACCATCTTTGGCGATATTAGTCGACAACGTGGTATCGGCTACGTTCAGGGCCAGCGCTGGAATCTCAACAACAGGATCAAGATCGACACGGCGAAATATAATTCCGGTGTTAACCGGCGCCGGGCGCAGTGTCAGGTAGACTTTCTGACCACTATGCAGACCGATACCAGTCGCTTTGATGCTGTTTTTGAGGGTGCGTTGCTTGATCATACGAAGCGGTTACCAACTTGAAGTTCAACTAACCGCTAATAATATAGCAATTGAGCGCCCGATCCTAGGGATCGAGCCGCCATTGCTTAAAAAATATTCAGTTTCGGTTCAGCGACGAGCGAAAGCTGGAATATCGAGAAGGTTTAGGTCGAGCTCTGCTTTTTCGCTCTGCGGACGATCCAATAGCGCCTCTTTGCGGTCGCGTTTGAGTATCTCAGGCAACTCAATCTTGGTCAGATCGATCTCTACGCCAGACTGAGTGGTTGTGGATACCAAAACAGGTGTTTCAACCGATAGATCAGTCTGCTGAACAGCGACAGATTCGCCTACTCTATCTTCAGCAGGAGCTTCAACTGCCTCTGCACGATCAAGACCCGTAGCAACCACAGTCACCTTAATCTGGTCTCCCAGTGATGGATCGATCGCAGTACCGATAACCACGGTTGCATCATCAGCAGCGTACTCGTGGACGATTTCACCGACTTCAGAGAACTCGCCGAGGCTCAGGTCTTCACCAGCCGCAACATTAACCAGCACGCCCTTAGCGCCTTTAAGGCAGACGTCCTCAAGTAGTGGGCTGTTCACCGCCATCTCTGCCGCAAGCGTTGCACGCTCATCGCCAGACGCAATTCCGGTGCCCATCATAGCCATGCCCATTGAGGCCATAACAGTGCGTACATCGGCGAAGTCCACGTTGATCATACCTGGCGCAGTAATTAGATCCGCAATCCCTTGCACCGCACCGTTGAGCACGTCGTTAGCCTGACCGAAAGCATCGATCAGCGAAGCCCTTTTACCTAATACAGGCACCAGCTTGTCATTTGGCAGAATAATCAGCGAATCAACCGCCGCGCGGAGCTCTTCGATACCAACATCAGCCACTCTAGAACGGCGGCTGCCCTCGAATTTGAACGGACGGGTCACGACAGCAACACTCAGCGCACCGACTTCACGCGCGAGCTCAGCAATGACTGGTGCTGCACCTGTACCTGTACCGCCGCCCATGCCAGCAGTGATAAATACCAGATCGGCTCCCTCTAACTGAGCGCGCAACATATCTGCATTTTCGATCGCTGCCTGACGGCCGATATCGGGATTAGCACCAGCACCCAGACCACGTGTTAAGTCTTTACCGATATGTACCACTGAGCTCTGCGCCAGACGTTCAAGTGCCTGCGCATCGGTGTTGGTACAGATAAACTCGACCCCCTCGAGATTCTGCGCCAGCATGTGCGCCACAGCATTACCACCAGCACCACCGACGCCGATCACCTTGATCTTCGCGCCTGTCTCTATCTGATCAACCAACTGAAACATCTTTAACCCCCTTCTATGACGGCCCCCAAATTTTGCCGCCACAGCTGTTTTGCTTCTTTTTAGTACTTACAAGCCCAGCTTCTCTGTCCGGTGCTCAATTTAAATCATTCTCCTGCCGTCTCTTGCGCCTGCCAGCGCACCGCAACGCCATTGGTGTAACGAATATCAACCTCATCTACTTCAGCAGCGCGATCCGCTAACTGAGTCTCGTAAACATCGAGAAAACGGCGCAAGCGCGGCATCAAATCTTCACGCCCAGCGATAATCTGCATGCCGTTTTCAAGTTCGATATTCCATGCGCCGCGCGCCTCTAGCACCAAGCCAATGATGCGCAGTTGCGAGCGACTAAAGAGCTGACTTAAGTCATGGTACTGCTGCATGATGCGCACGGTCTCATGCGACGGGCCGTGCAATTTCGGTAGCGTCATATACTCCGCTTTCAGCTCGGGCCAAAATATATCGCCCTCATGATTGAGAAGACCTCGATCGCCCCAGCGCGCGACCGGCACCTCTTCAATCACCTGTACCTCTATTGCCGCTGGCCAGCTGCGTTTGACGCTCGCCTCGTTGATCCAGTGCTGCTGCACCAAGGTTTCATGCAACTGCTGCAGATCAACATCCAGCAGTGGCGCATCCATCTGCGTCCACAACCCCTGCTCTACCGCGCTTTTATCGATATGGCGGGTCGCACCCTCTACGCCGATAAAACCGATCTGGCGATCTATCCAACCGACATACTCACGCACACCTGCGTACCAGAGCATCAACACACAGCCTGCCAAGGTGAAGGCAAAGAGCGGTTTCCAGATCCACTCGCTCTCCTGCTGCACCTCTGCTTCAACCAGTAACTCGTTGCTTTCGAACAGCAGGTTGGCGTCCACCTCAACCATCGGCTCGATGCGCTCTCCAGACTGTCTGCTCCAAGGCATTGAGATGGTCATATTCAGCAAGCCCCTTTTAGGATCTCTACGACCAGCTCGGAGAAGCTCATCCCCTGACGCTTGGCTGCCATCGGCACCAAGGAGTGATCCGTCATTCCCGGTGCGGTATTCACCTCCAAGAGTTGAAACTGACCGTTTGCATCGAGCATCAGGTCTACCCGGCCCCAGCCCCGACATCCCAGCGCCTCGAAGGAGTCGAGCACCAATTGCTGCATCTGTTGGACGCGCTCGTCGCTGAGGCCAGTTTCAAACTCGTAGCGGGTATCGTTGGCTTGGTACTTGGCGTTGAAATCGTAGAATTCGTGCGGGGTCTCCAGACGGATAACCGGCAGAGCTTGGCCATTCAGAACGGCAACAGTAAATTCAGGTCCGTTGACCCACTGCTCGGCAATGACACTGGAGTCATACTGCTTGGCTTCGGCGTACGCCAGACGCAGCTCCTCTGCGCTGGTGACTCGACTCATCCCAATGCTAGAGCCTTCGTGCGCCGGCTTAATCATCATCGGGAAGCCCAATGATTGGGCCACTGCGGCCAGATCAGAGTGATCGTTGAGGAGTGCAAACTTAGGGCTAGGCAGACCTGCGCCAATCCAAACTTGTTTGGTACGCAACTTATCCATGCCGATCGCAGACGAGGCTACACCGCTACCCGTGTAAGGTTTACCCAGCATCTCGAGGGCGGCCTGTAACAGTCCATCCTCACCACCCGGGCCATGAACGATTAGAAACGCTCGATCAAACTGAGACTCGACCAGTTGCTGCAGTGGATTCGCGCCATTAGCGCCCAGATCAATCGCAAAAGCGTCTACGCCTGCGTCCAACAGCCCTTTGAGCACCTCAGCACCCGAGCGCAGTGACACCTCACGTTCTGCTGATGTGCCGCCCATGATTACAGCTACGCGACCGAAGTTACTCATGTCCGGCCTCCCAGTTCTGCTTCAACTGATGGGCTAGCGTAGTAATATTGCCGGCACCCTGAGTCAACAATAGATCACCAGTCTGCAGCACCTGACGCAGCACTGCAGCAATCTCGGCATCTGATTCAACGAAGATAGGCTCGCGACCCCGTTGACGCAGACTACGGCAGATCGAGCGGCTATCCGCTCCTGGAATCGGCTCTTCGCCGGCCGCATAGACATCGAGCAGTAGAAGCTGGTCAGCGGACTGCAACACATTAACGAAATCTTCGTACAGATCGCGGGTGCGGGTGTAACGGTGCGGCTGATAGACCATCACCAGGCGGCGACCCGGCCAGCCCTCTTGTACTGCACTAATGACGGCCTGCACCTCAGTCGGGTGATGACCGTAGTCATCTACTAGCGTTACGCTGCCCTCTTCAAGCGGTAATTCGCCCAACACCTGAAAACGACGACCCACGCCTTGGAACTGCTCGAGGGCACGGCAGATTGCGCCATCATCCAACTCCTCATCGGTCGCTACAGCGATTGCAGCAAGCGCGTTCAGCACGTTGTGGCGGCCCGGCATATTAAGCGTCACGTTCAGATCCGACAGACCACCCGGACGAATCACACGAAAATGGCTCTGCAGGCCGGTCTGGCGCAGATCTACTGCTCGAAAATCAGCACCCTCATTAAAACCGTAAGTTAGAACGGGCCGACCAATATCAGGAATTAGCTCACAGACAACGTCGTCATCAGAGCAGACAACAGCAAGTCCGTAGAAAGGTAAGTTGTGGAGGAAGCGGATAAAGGTCTGCTTCAACTTACCGAAGTCGCCATCATAGGTGTCCATATGGTCGGCATCGATGTTGGTGACAATCGCCACCATGGGCTGCAGATGCAGAAATGAGGCGTCAGACTCATCTGCTTCAGCAACCAGATAACGGCTGCCGCCCAACTTAGCGTTGGTGCCGGCACTGGTTAGACGACCGCCTATGACATAGGTCGGATCCATCTTGGCCTCAGCCAGGATAGAGGCCACCAGACTCGTGGTGGTGGTCTTACCGTGGGTACCTGCCACAGCAATACCGTGGCGATAGCGCATCAGCTCAGCCAGCATTTCAGCACGGCGCACTATAGGCAGACGCAGCTCTAAAGCGCGCTCTACTTCGGGGTTCGCTTTAGTCACCGCTGTTGAGGTGACCACCACATCCGCCGCCTCAACGTTACTTCCCTCATGGCCAATAAAGATCTTGGCACCCAACTCTCGCAGACGTTCGGTTACGGTAGAGTGGCGAATATCGGACCCAGAGATTTCGTAACCCTGGTTCAGCAGCACCTCAGCGATACCGCACATACCCACACCACCAATACCCACAAAGTGGATCGCGCGGATACGACGCATCTCAGGTACTTCATAATCACGACGATGGCCAGCCTTAGGACTCACGGCATACCTCCAAGCAAATATCTGCGACGCGCTGCCCGGCATCGGGGCGCCCCTGTTCGCGTGCGCGCTCAGCCATGGCGAGCAGCTTGTCACGCGAGCTGTGTTGTTTCAGCCAGTCGAGCATGCGCTCAACCGTTAGATCTCTCTGTTGAATCAGATCAGCACCACCAGCGGCAACCAGATAACCCGCATTCTCGGTCTGATGATCATCAACCGCGTAAGGAAAAGGCACAAAGAGTGCTGCGACCCCTGCTATCGCGATTTCAGAGACAGTCAGCGCACCGGCGCGACAGATGACCAGATCGGCATCGGTGTAAGCGCTGTGCATCGCTTCGATAAAGGGCACAACCTCCGCCTCTACACCTGCGTTCTCATATGCCGCCCGAGTTTGCGCTAAATGCTTCTCACCCGTCTGGTGAAGCACCTGTGGACGCTCATCGACCGGCATCAGCGCAAGCACCTGAGGCAGCAGTTCGTTGATCGCGAGCGCACCCAAGCTACCACCCACCACTAGCAGGCGAAGAGGGCCAGCTCGCCCAGAAAAGCGCTCAGCCGGCAGAGCCAGCTCCAAAATCGGCCCGCGAATTGGATTACCTACCACCTCACCCTGTTCGCCGGTTTTGAACGCGTTTGGAAAGGCTTGAAGCACTCGACGTGCAAAGCGGCGCGATTGGGTATTGGTAACGCCCGCAATTGCGTTCTGCTCGTGAATAACCAGCGGACACCCCTGAAGATAAGCAGCCAGAGCGCCAGGACCTGAGGCGAAACCGCCCATGCCGAGCACTACGTCCGGATTGAAACGACGCACTACTGCGCGCGCCTGCATCACCGCTCTGATGATCTTAAACGGCGCCAACAGCAGACTCAGTTTGGATTTACCGCGCACACCCTCAACCGAGATAGTGTTGAGCTTAATCCCCGCCTCAGGCACCACTCGCGCTTCGATGCGCTGCGCCGTACCCAACCACTCGATCTCATGGCCCTGGGCACGCAACAGATCAGCGACCGCAAGCGCCGGGAATACATGTCCGCCCGTACCTCCGGCCATTACCAACACCCGACTCACGCTGCACTCCCCTGACTTGTTGCAGAGTTGCTACTAAATCGATGTAGCAGTCGGCTAAAGAAACCCGGCTTGGTTTTGATGCCCAAGCGCTCACGTTTGAGTTCAAGATCAATACGCTGCACCATGGCGATCATGCCGGCACAAACCAGTAGTGATGAACCGCCATAACTTATCAACGGTAGCGTGAGACCCTTGGTCGGCAGCGCCCCGACGTTCACACCAATATTGATTAGCGCCTGCCCCGCCAGAATGAAGCCGAAACCGTAAGCCACGTATGACATAAAAAACTTGCGCTGGCGCTCAGCCTGGCGACCGATCAAGAAGATGCGAGCAATCAGAATGCAGTAGAGCGCCACAATCGCCAGAGCTCCGATTAGGCCCAACTCTTCAGCTAACACGGAGTAGACAAAGTCCGTATGCGCTTCCGGCAGATAGAAGAGCTTTTGTACTGAGTTCCCTAGCCCCGCTCCAAACCAATCGCCACGCCCAAAGGCGATCTGAGCTTGAGACAACTGGTAACCAGCACCGTAGGGATCAGCCCAGGGGTCAGCAAAGGATTTAAGACGCGCCAAACGATAAGGCTGAGCCAGCGCCATCGCACCCACCAGACCACTCACAGTGGTTACAAGAGTTACGAGCTGCAGCGGCTTCATACCACCCAGGAAGATCATCCCCATTACCGTCGCTGTGGTGATTACGATTGCGCCGTAGTCGGGCTCCAAATAGAGGGCAAATACATAGAAGGCGAGCGGTACCGCGGGCTTAATCACTCCCTTCCAGGTTGAACGCACTTCGTGCAGACGGCGCACCAGATAGCCCGAGATAAACATCACCATACAGAGCTTGGCGATCTCTGAGGCCTGCAGGTTGAAACTCCCCAAACCTATCCAGCGACGCGAGCCGTTAACTTCACGGCCGATTCCGGGAATCAGCACAATCACAAGCAAGAAAAGACCAATGAAGAGTAGCCAGACCGAGAAACGCTCCCACACATGCATAGGTATGCGCACTAGCATTGAGAACGCCAGCAGCGACATCAATACGAATAGTCCGTGACGGAAAATGAAGAAGAAAGGACCGCCGAAGTTATCCGCCGCCACATCCATTGAGGCTGATGAGATCATCACAAAGCCGGTCAACATGAGCGCCAGCATGCTAGCGATCATCAGGCCATCAAAGGGTAGCGTTCCTTTAGGCAGGCGCATCAAGGCCGGTTCAGCAGGTGCTCTGAGTTTTGAAAGAGGCACTTTGGGCACATTCAGATTCATCTTCATGCCAGCGCCTCCACCAACTCAACGAACCGATCACCGCGCGCCTCGTAGCCACTAAACATATCGAAGCTGGCACAAGCGGGTGAAAGAAGCACAAGGTCCCCTGGCAGTGCACAGGACTTGGCCACAGCGACTGCATCCTCCATGCTCAGAACATAATCAGTGTTTTGGTGATCAATCTCTGCGCCGATCTTCTGCGCATCTTCGCCGATCAGAATAACTGCACGCGCGCTTTTGGCCAGTGGTGTTTTCAGTTCAGCAAAACTCTGACCTTTGCCCTGCCCGCCAGCAATCAAAACAACTTTGGCATCACCCACCTGGGTTGCGCTGAGACCATTGATAGCTGCAAGGGTTGCCCCCACGTTGGTACCTTTAGAGTCGTTAAACCAAGCGATTCCGTTATGGTCGCGCACCCACTGACAGCGGTGCGGCAGTCCCGCGAATTGGCTCAACGTCTGAACCATTGAGTCGAGCGGCAAGTGAACCGCTTCACCCAAGGCTAATGCAGCTAGGGCATTGACAAGGTTGTGCTCTCCGCGAATTTTCAGATGGTCAGTGCTTAGCAGTGTCTGAGCCCCTTTCGCCAAAACCGCTCCAGACTCAGAGCGTAGTAAGCCGTAGTGGCCCAGATCAGGCGCGCCCAAACCGAAGCTCATCTGCGTTACATCCTTCGCCACCAATGGACGACTGAGGGAATCATCGCGGTTGAAAACAGCGACCTGTGCTCGGCGGTAGATACGGTGCTTGGCCTGGTGGTACTCCAGCATATTGGCGTAGCGATCCATATGATCAGCTGAAAGATTCAATACGGTAGCGACACGCGGGCGCAGTTCCGAGCAGGTCTCCAACTGAAAGCTCGATAGTTCCAACACATAGAGTTCAACCTCAGCGTCGATTAGATCCAGAACCGGTACACCAATATTGCCACCCACTGCAACGTTCACACCGGCATCCGCCGCCATCTGGCCCACCAGCGTCGTTACTGTCGTCTTGCCGTTGGACCCGGTGATTGCAACAACCGGGGCATTGATTTCGCGCGCAAAGAGATCGATATCACCCAACAAGCGCGCTCCGCGGCCCTGAGCGCTCAGAATTGCAGGATTCGACTTAGCGACCCCCGGGCTGAGGACCAGTTCAGTCGCACGTGCGAGCCAATCTCCGTCGAGCTCGCCGGTGCGCAACTCAACTTCAGGAAATTCCTGGCGAAAACGATCGATTGCAGTGCCCGAGTCACGGGTATCGCAGGCAGCAAAGGCCAACCCGCGACCCGCAAGGTAGCGCGCCACACTGAGGCCGGTCTGTCCGACTCCAATAATGATTCTGAATTGATCGCTAGTGATAAGCGCCACTACTTTTCCCTAACCTATTAACGCAGTTTCAGTGAGGCCAAACCGACCAGCACCAGGATGAAACTGATGATCCAGAAGCGCACAATCACGCGCGGTTCTGGCCAACCTTTTAGCTCGAAATGGTGATGTATCGGCGCCATCCGAAAGATGCGACGACCCGTGAGCTTGAACGAGCCAACCTGCAGCATCACCGAGACCGTCTCCAACACAAAGATTCCGCCCATAATGAAGAGCACCAGCTCCTGGCGAACAATAACCGCAACCACGCCCAAAGCTGCGCCAAGCGCCAGCGCACCTACATCACCCATAAAGACCTGAGCGGGGTAGGTGTTAAACCAGAGGAAACCAAGTCCAGCACCGATGATTGAGCCTAAGAAGATAATCAACTCACCCGAACCCGCTACGTAAGGGATATCCAGGTAGCTCGAGAAGTTCACATTGCCGCTTAGGTAAGCGAACACCGCCAGTGCGCCGGCCACCATTACAGTGGGCATAATCGCAAGCCCGTCGAGGCCATCAGTCAGGTTAACGGCGTTCGAAGTACCAACAATGACGAAGTAGACAAAGGGGATGAACAACAAACCCAACGGCAGCGCTGTATCTTTGAGATAGGGAATCAGCAGATCAGTGTGCACAGATTCACTGGCCAACATATAGAGCGCAATAGCAGCGGCGATACCGCCGATCGACTGCCAGAAGTATTTCCAGCGCGCAGGCAGTCCTCGCGAATCCTTTTCAACTACTTTACGCCAGTCATCAACCCAACCAACGGCACCAAAGATCGCAGTCACACCGAGCGTAATCCAGACATAGGCGTTGGTCAGATCGCTCCAGAGTAGCGTGCTGATTGCGATCGCCAATAGAATCAGGCCACCACCCATTGTTGGTGTACCGGCTTTACTCAAGTGCGACTCAGGACCATCCTGACGCACAGCTTGACCTATCTGTTTCACCTGCAGCTTTCGGATCAATTTAGGACCAATCAACAGCGAAATTGCCAGTGCCGTGAGGATCCCCATGATTCCGCGCATCGTTAGGTAGCGAAAAACATTGAACGCACTAAAGTGATCCGCCAACCAGTCTGCAAAAAACAGCAACATGCTAGGCTTTCCTCTCAAACAAAGCGGTGACAACCTTATCCATAGCTGCACTGCGTGAACCTTTAACCAAAATTGCACCTTCAGGGATAGTAGAAAGTGCCGTCATAACCTCATCAAAACCGGCACAGAAGTGAGCTTCAACACCGTCATCCGATGCTGTTTCTACGGTCTCTCGCATCAGCTCGCCGGTAGCGATCAACGTATGAATACCCGCTTTCGCGATGTAATTCCCCAGCTCTCTGTGCTGCTCGCGCTCGCTCTCTCCGAGCTCCGCCATTGCACCGAGCACCAACGTATGATGGCCGGGGAGTGAGCTGAGCACATCAACGGCTGCCCGCATAGAGCCGGGGTTAGCGTTGTAGCTGTCGTCAATCAGTTGCAATTTAGGTGTAATCTGGTGCGTCTGCAGACGACCTTTGAAACCGCGATACTCTGAGAGAGCTCTAACTGCGCGTTCTACCGGTAGCTCCAACGCTACCCAGGCGGCGATAGCGGCTAGGGCATTAAGTACCATGTGACGTCCCATCACATTGAGAAATAGTGGGTAGCTCTCACCACGAACGCGTAGGCGGAAATTGAAACAGCCATCGCCACGCTGAACTAGCGCTTCGGCACGGACATCTGCGGCTGCGTGGGTTCCAAAGGTGATTGCTCTGCGCTGTAGTTTGGCAAGCTTCGCTGCCCAAAGATCTGCAGCGGGATCGTCCAGATTTACGACTCCTACACCGTCGGCATGCAGACCCTCATATATTTCGGACTTGGCTTGGACGATGTTTTCCAAGCTACCAAAGCCCTCAACATGAGCCTCCATAGCATTATTCAAAATAGCCACGTCGGGCTGGGTCATCGCAACGGTGCGAGCAATTTCGCCGACACCACTAGCGCCCAGTTCAATAACCGCATACTGATGTTCTGGTGAGAGCTCAAGCAACGTCAATGGCGCACCAATTTCGTTGTTCAAGTTGCCTTTTGTGGCCAGTGTTGGAGCACGAACCGCGAACATAACTGCCAGCATCTCCTTCACTGTCGTCTTGCCAGCAGAGCCGGTTACCGCCACTACATTGCCGCCAAACTGTTCACGATTAAAACGTCCCAGATCACCCAGCGCTTTGAGCCGATCATCAACTACGAGCTGTGCAATCGGAGCATCTTGCGGCTCTGAAACCAACGCACCAACGGCGCCTGCTTGGGCAACCTGAGCAACAAATTGATGTGCGTCGAAGCGCTCGCCTTTCAACGTGACAAATAGGGTGCCCTCACCTGCTTCGCGGCTATCGGTCGTGATCGCCGAGACGGTTTTGTCAGAACCCACAAGTTTGGCACCGCAGGCTTGAGCTAGTTCCGACAGCAGGTATGAACTCATCATAGATAGCCTCCCGCTCGCAGTGCATCCATCGCGACTTCAGCATCGGAGAACGGGAGACGTTCACCATTGATTTCTTGATAGGTTTCGTGACCTTTGCCAGCGAGCAAGACAATGTCACCGGCGCCAGTAGCCTCGATAATCGAGGCTATTGCCTGCCCCCGATCCGCTTCGGTAACGAGCTGAACATTGTCAGTGAAACCTGCCAGAGCATCGCTAATAATCTGCTCAGGATGCTCAGTGCGTGGATTGTCACTGGTCAGCCAAACAAGGTCAGCACCCTGCTCCGCGGCAGCAGCCATCAGGGGACGTTTACCCCTATCGCGATCACCGCCACAGCCAAAGAGCACCGCTAAACGGCCTTCTGACATATGCGCTCGACAGGCGCTCAGTGCTTTAATCAGGGCGTCTGGCGTGTGAGCATAATCCACCAGAACCACGGGCCCTTCTCTGTTTGCCAGCCGCTGCATTCGCCCTTCAACCGGCTGAAGTTGGTTCAACGCCGGCTCTAACTGATCAGCACTGAATCCCAATTGATGTAACAGCCCCGTCACTAAGAGCAGATTGGAGATGTTGAAATCGCCAAGAAGCGGCAGTTCGAGCTTAAGCTTGTTTGCACCAAGCTTGATCACAAGATCCATTCCACTGGTGCGCAGAGATTTTGAGATCAGCGCTACAACCTGAGTCTGATCTGAGAGCGAGAAACCGATGCGATCAACACCGGCGGCGGGCGTGCAGAGGATAGCAGCTGGGCGCAGGTTATCAGCATTTAGTACCTGACGCCCTACATTGAAGTTGGTAAACAGGCGTGCCTTGGCGGCGGCATAGGCCTCTTCACTGCCATGGTAATCCAGATGATCTCGAGTCAAATTGGTGTAACCCACCACGTCAAAATCAATTCCGTCGATCCGTCCCTGATCAATTGCGTGGCTAGATACCTCCATTACCACCATCTCTGCGCCCTGTAGCTCGTATTCAGCAATCATACGATGCAGAGTCACGGAGTCGGGCGTGGTGTGCGTCGTACTCTCTAAGTTGTCGAGAAAACCATTACCGAGGGTACCGATCATTGCCGTGCGACGACCAAGGGAGTTACAGACCTGAGAACAAAAGTGCGCGGACGAGGTCTTGCCGTTGGTACCCGTAATACCCACCACCCTCAACTTTCGACTTGGTGACTGATAGAAGCGATCAGCCAGCGCACCCAAGCTCAGACGCTCTGGGGACCAACTAATTACCGGCACATGAAGAATAGATGCAAGGTACTCCGGTGGTGTTTGATCGGTCTCCAGCAGAATCGCTACCGCCCCTTTCTGTACCGCTTCAATAGCAAACTGGGCGCCATCCACCTGCAGCCCGGCGCGCGCCACGAAAAGGTCACCCGCCTTCACTCTGCGGCTATCCTGTGTCAGCCCGGTCACTTCTGTGGTATCGAGACAACCGAGATCAGGCAGCAGCTCGGACAGCGTCCAGCGCAGACTCAATTCGCTCATTTTGAGACCACCTGCAACTCGGACTCCTCCCAATTATCAGGCGGAACATTCATCAAGCGCAGTACCCCTCCCATCACTCGAGCAAAAACCGGAGCTGCCACTTCACCACCGTAGTACTCCTGTCCCTTGGGGTTATCTACCATCACGGCCATGATGATGCGTGGGTTACTAATCGGCGCCACACCGGCAAACACAGAGATGTAGGCGTCGTCGTCATACCCTCCTGCCACGGCCTTGTGCGCCGTACCAGTTTTGCCACCAACACGGTAGCCCGTCACCGCGGCTTTGCGTGCAGTGCCCTGGGGCGAAATCACCGTTTCCATCATCTGTAAAACGGAGTTAGCCACATCTCTCGGCATCACGCGCTCGCCAATTGGGGACTCAGACTGTTTATACAAAGAAACCGGCAAGAGCCGGCCACCATTGGCAAAGGGGAGATAGCTCTGGGCAAGCTGCAATGGCGTGACCGACAAACCATAGCCGTAGGAGAGGGTGGCCTGTTCAACCTCTTGGCGCTCACTCAGATAGGGTAAGACACCGGTTCGCTCACCCGGGAAGCCAGTGCTAGTAGCCCGCCCCAGACCGAGGTTCGCCATTAGACTTCGTACCGAGTCATGCTCCATTGAGCGCGACAGCTTCACCACACCTACATTGCTCGACTTGGTAATAATGCCGGTAATATCCAACTCACCGTAGTTGCGGTGATCGCGAATTGAGGCGCCGCGCACTCGGATATAACCCGGCGAAGTATCTACCACGTCCTCAACCTGATAGTCACCGCTCATCAACGCTGCCGCGACCGTAATGGGCTTCATGGTTGACCCCGGCTCAAAGGTATCGGTCATCGCGCGATTGCGCAGTGCATCAGTGGTCAGCTTAGAGCGATCGTTAGGGTTGTAAGATGGCTGATTGACCATTGCTAAAACTTCACCCGTCTGCGCATCAAGAATAACAGCCGAAGCCGAGTCAGCTTTGTGCGTCTGCACCGCATCTTTGAGCTCACGATAAGCCAGGTACTGCAGCCTCAGATCAATACTCAACGCCAAATCTTCACCAGGCATCGCCTCCTGCAGGTTCTGCAGATGCTTAACGGTGCGGCCTTTACGATCCTGCAACACCAGAGAGCGGCCCGGATCACCACGTAGGATTTCATTAAAGGCGAGTTCGAGCCCCTCCTGCCCTTCGCCATCAACATCAGTGAACCCAACTAGATGGGTAGTCACCTCTGCCGCCGGGTAGAAGCGTTTGAAGGACTGATCAACATGGATGCCCCGAATATCAAGCTCATCGATACGTTGCGCAACTTCTGGCGTAACCTGACGCTTGATATAGAGGAAGCGGCGTTTAGGGTCTGATTTCAGGTCGCCTAAGAGCTCTTGCGGGCTCAGATCTAGCAGACGCGCCATCAAAGCGATGTTCGGATTTTGCAGATCAGTCTCTTTAGGGTCCGCCCAGATGGTCGCTACTGGAGCGCTGACCGCTAGCGGCTCGCCATTCCGATCTGTAATCAGACCACGGTGAGCAGGGGTTAATCGTGTACGAAGGGAACGGGCATCACCCTGCTTCTGTAGAAACGCCTGCTCGGAGGTGTAGAGCGACACCATCTTGAAGAGGATACCACCAGAGACCAGCACCAGCAGAAAACCAACAATCCAGAGCCGCCAGCTACCGGCAGCGTGTATCTGCACAAACTGCTCATCTTTCATGGCGAATCAACCTAATCTCTTTAGGGTCCGGCGCCCGCATATCGATATTTTCAGAAGCCAGTTTCTCTACACGTGAGTTAGAACCCCAAGCGCTCTGCTCGAGCAGCAACTGACCCCACTCAATACGGTAGTTATCACTCTCGCGCACCAGCGTCTGTTGCTGATGAAACAGGCGGCGGTACTCATAAGAGGTGTAGATAACCGCCAGCGCAGAGCCAATCACCAGCAGCACGAGCAACGTGAGCGCCAGCAACTGTTCGAATATCTGCGCAAGCGAAAGCAGCGGTGCCTCTTTACGTGAGACCTTTGCCGGCGCTAGTTCAAACTTCGGCAGCGACAGGTTCATTTCAACTTCTCCGCAATACGCATAATCGCACTACGAGCACGCGGATTTTCTTTAAGCTCATCACCGCCTGCTTTAATCGCTTTGCCTATAGCCTTGAGGCGAATGCGCAGCATGTCATTGGTGAATGGAATACCGGACGGCAGATGCTCATCCCCTTTTACATGAGTGCGGATGAAGCGTTTAACAATGCGATCTTCAAGCGAATGGAAGCTAATAACCGCCATTCGACCGCCTATCGCAAGCACTTCAAGCGTCTGATCGAGCACAGACTCGACATCCTCTAGCTCGCGGTTGATATGAATACGAATACCCTGGAAGGCGCGGGTGGCAGGATTCTTACCTTTCTCCCACTTCGGATTCGCAGCGGCAACAATAGCGGAGAGACGTGCAGTGGTCTCAATCGGAGTATTTTCTCTCTCGCGCACAATCGCCGCGGCCATTCGTCGACCAAAACGTTCTTCGCCATATTTGAACAGCACATTGGCAATTTCAGCTTCAGGCGCACTGTTAATCCACTCGGCAGCGCTCTGACCGCGCGTCGTATCCATGCGCATATCAAGCGGACCGTCAGCCTGAAAGCTAAAACCACGATTAGGGTCATCTAACTGCGGCGAGCTCACACCCAAATCCATCAAGACGCCCGCAACCTCTCCCTCCGAGCCGCGCGCCTGCATAAATTCTTGCAACTGTGCGAACGAGCCGTGCTCAATCTGAAAACGCGGTTCATCACCAAAACGTTGATGTGCGTGAGCTATCGCCTCAGGGTCTTTATCGATGGCAATCAGCCGCCCTTTATCACTTAGACGATCAAGGATCAGCTGCGAATGACCGCCACGGCCGAAGGTACAATCGACGTAGACGCCATCAGGATCATGCACCAGTGCGTCGACTGCTTCGTTGAGGAGGACAGTAATGTGGCTGAGAGGCTCACTCATGGTGCACCCCGCTATAGAGAGAGAGTTTGTAGCTCATCCGGCAATCCCTGAGTCTGATCTGACTCGGCCAGATAGTTGTCACGCTGAGAGTTCCAAAGCTCTTCGCTCCAGATCTCGAACTTACGCCCCTGCCCCATGACTACGAGCTTCTTGTCGAGCATCGCATAGTCACGCAGCGGCGCAGGTAGAAGAAGGCGGCCGCTCGCATCCAATTCAATATCAGTCGCATGACCAATAAGGAGACGTTGGATGCGGCGCGCCGCAGGGTTAAAGCTGGGTAGAGCTTCAAGCTTCTTCTCGATCACTTCCCATTCGGGTAGTGGATAGAGAAGCAGACAGCGAGCTTCGGTATCGATTGTGACGACGAGTTCGTTTTCGCAGCAGTCAGCAATCTGCTCGCGATAGCGAGCCGGCATTGCCATGCGCCCCTTCGCGTCCAGATTGATTTGATTAACCCCACGAAACATATCGTCACGTACTCCTGTCAGTGAAACCCTGGAGAACACTCTTTGGTGTTACTCCTATGGATATTATCTCCCCCAAGAAATATCCACATTGACCCACTTTGACCCACTATTTACCACACATCGACACTATAGGTCCTAAATCTCCCCTTTGCAACCAAGGCGATAAGGGTACATCTGAGACACAGCACTACTCACAGAAGAGAAGATAGAAGCGCAGAGAGACCAAAAATATCAATATTTATCAGTAAGTTGGATTGAATTAACGATAATTTAGCACTGCTTGTATGCGCAAAGATTCGGGGAAGTGGTAGAAAAGTGGGAGAGATTTAGACGAAACCCTCGGCTACGCCCATTTTTATATGCAGAAATAGTCTATGTAATTCAGCGAGTTGCAGATGTGGTGAAGCCAACGACAATCGAGATGAAAGATTCTCAGTTTTATTGGGCGCCTATTGAGCAGAATTTATACAGCCATACTCGTAAAACACCCTACCCCCGTTAAAGGGCCACTAAGGGCTCAGCGCGAAGCTCCAGATCTGCATCACCCTGCAACGACTCGACCCTGGCCTCAGCGCTCTCGACCGCCGCAGAATCCAACAGTAAATCAAATTTCACCACGAAAGAGCGACTCTCACCGGGCCCGATAGTGGGCACCAAACCTAGGTCGCGCTGATAGCGCCGATTGTAAGCAAAGCTTGTACCCGGCTCTAGGCCAACAACATAACCCTGCTCTAGCGTGTCACAGTTTTTCCAGAGCGTCAGCACAGGTAGCTGCTGCAAATTGAAGCTCATAGCAACACCCCGATCGGCCGCAGCATTATGGAAGAGCGCCAGCGTATCTCCCTGGGAGTCGCCGATGGGACGAATATTAAACACCTCTTCATCAAACCCTTCTCTTGGAGCAGGCATACTTGCCCAGCTAGCAAGCCCCTCGGCCGCTCTCACATTAAACGGAGAGACCTGACTGGCAGGCACTCGCACCCGCGCGCCCTCCTCCAATATAGGTGCACCGAAGTTGTTGTGGTAAAGCGCCTGATACTCCTTTGGGTAGGATCCACGGTTAATCAGCTCATCTTCAATCGTAAAGCCCACCTGCCCGGGGGTGATTACAAGATGCATCCAAACCTCGAACTCCGCCTTCTTGAAGCAGCGCTCATCAACACGTCCTGAGAGACGCACGCGATACGGAGGCGCATCTTCAACTGTTAGGCGAACCACTGAAGCAGGGATATTCTGTATCTGCCCATGCAGGGTCAGCATCTCATCGCCATCCATACCGGGATGACCAGACCACTGATAGCCACACCGAGCGACGAGTTCATTGAACCCCTCAAGCCAGCCTAAGCCACCGTGTTTCGAGAGCTCTATAAAGCTCGGATTGACCACCTCTTTCACCGGCGAATCCCATCCCAAGCGCAGATCGCCCTGTTGTGCATAGAGCACACCCATTCCGCGACTCGGTGAGACGGCGACCGAGAGATCTCCTACATTGAGAGTGATCACCTCAGAGCCCTCCTGCTTACCACCGCGTAGAGTCTGGTGACGGCAGTCAAAAGCTAGGGGAAAGTCATTCGGCAGAGCGCTGTTGTCGAGCGAAAAGTCTCGCTCGGCAACACCCGTGCGAGTATCGGTAATCAGGTATTCCATTGAAACTCTCTAGAGCTGGTTATCACAAGGCTGGGCCTGAGCCAGCAACGTTAGATTTGAGACCGTGGTTTGAGCGATATTCTGCAGCGCCTCGCGGGTCAAAAACGCCTGATGCCCTGTGATAATAACATTGGGAAAGGTGGTCAAGCGCATCAAGTCATCATCTGCAATCACCTGATCCGACAGATCCTCAAAGAAGAGATCCGCCTCCTCCTCATAAACATCCAGTGCAAGCCCCCCGAGGTGGCCCGATTTTAATCCTTTAATGACAGACTGGGTATCGACCAACCCGCCGCGACTCGTATTTATCAACAAAGCGCCCGGTTTCATTTTGGCGATTGCTGCATCATCAACAAGGTGATGGGTCTGCGGCGTTAACGGACAGTGCAAACTGATGACATCAGAGCGGCGATAGATCTCATCAAGCTCAACGTAGCTGACACCCGCGTCTATCAGTTTCTGATTGGGGTAGGGGTCGAAAGCCAATACCTTCGAGCCAAAACCTCGCATTATGGAGCAGAACACCTGACCTATGGTGCCGGTACCGATCACTCCGACAGACTTACCATGCAGGTCAAAACCAACCAGTCCATCAAGAGAGAAGTTGCCCTCGCGAACACGATTGTAAGCTTTGTGAATGTGTCGATTAAGCCCTAGTAGCAGAGCGACTGCGTGTTCAGCAACGGCGTAGGGTGAGTAAGCCGGCACCCTAACCACCGCAATTGAACAGCGTTTGGCAGCGTCGAGGTCAACATTGTTGTAACCAGCGCAACGCAGAGCGATGAAACGAACCCCCAGCCCACCTAGAGTTTCTATGACCTGTGCATCAACCTGGTCATTTACAAACACGGAGACTGCATCACAGCCCTCGGCTAGGGCAGCCGTGCGCGCGTTCAGATGTATATCTTCAAACTGAGCTAGTAGACCTGAGCCCTTGAAGGCGTCAGCAAGAAAGGCACGCTCATCTTTACGCGTGCTGTAGATAAGAACTTTCATTTGAGGCTGTTACCGGGAACACTGCCCCGCATCGGTTGCGCGCCGTCCCAGCGGTCGAATCCTGCGCTCGAACTGATTAACGCGCGTGCGTCTCTCATATCCATCGCGACGATCTGTACTAGCGCGCCTCTCAGATCCGTTGTAAGCCATGTATTGATTCTCCGTTGATCCTTCACTGATCTGCTTCATTTACTTCTAAAGTGTAGTTGGACCATTAAGAAATTTGGAGCAACTACAGTTTCGTTAGCAAGTTAGAGGCCAACTTTTATTCAAAGCGCCCTCCTGTAATAGAAGACTGCCGTGTCAGCGAATAAAAATATAAGAAAAAGTGAGTCTGCCGATAAGCCGGGTTCTGTCGTGGACAGTCATTCCTCTAGGGCTAGCATCACTACTAGCCTCAAGCGACCTACCCGGACCCGGCATGGGCCATGCCTTAAGGGTCCCTATTTGGTCTTGCTCCGAGTGGGGTTTACCATCGCCGCAGAGTGTTGCCACCTGCGCGGTGCGCTCTTACCGCACCATTTCAACCTTACCGGCAAACCACTCCGAAGAGTAGCCTACTTAGGCGGTATACTTTCTGTTGCACTTTCCGTCGACTCACGCCGCCCAGACGTTATCTGGCACTTTGCCCTGTGGAGCCCGGACTTTCCTCCCCTCCAGCAAACTGAAGCGGCGACTGCCTGGCAGACTCGGCGGCAAGTCTAACACAGTGGTTCGCCAGGATTAGCCTTTTTTATCTAGCAGCAACTGATAGAGCGCTTTTTTGTTTACTCCACTGATCTCTGCAGTCAGCGCCGCCGCTTTTTTCGGTGGCAACTCCGCTGCTAGCAGATCGAGGATCCGTTCCGCTTCGGCACTGATACCTGTGTCGGCTCGTTCAGGCGCCCCCTGCACAATAACAACAAACTCTCCGCGCTGCTGATTGGAGTCAGCCTGAATCCACTCAAGCAACTCATTGATCGGCGCCCCTTTGATCGTCTCAAAGGTTTTGGTCAACTCACGCGCCACCAGTACAAAGCGATCCGAGCCAAGAGTCGCCTGCATATCTTTGAGCGAATCGACAATGCGATGGGTAGATTCGTAAAAGATCAACGTCTGAGCAGCATCAGCAAGTGCAGAGAGCGCCTGTTGACGAGCACCCGATTTAGCCGGTAGGAAACCCTCAAAACTGAAACGATCTGAAGGCATTCCGGAGGCACTTAGCGCTGCAACAAATGCACAGCAACCGGGCACCGGTGAAACCTCAAACCCTGCCTCGCGTACCGCTCGCACCAGAACAAAACCCGGATCAGAGATCAACGGCGTACCAGCATCGGAGACCAACGCAATCTGCTGTCCCTGCTGCAAGCGATCGATAATCATCTGAGCACGCTGTCGTTCGTTGTGATCATGGACTGAAATCAGATTCGCTTTAATGTTAAAGTGCTGCATTAGTCGGCCCGTGTGGCGCGTATCCTCAGCAGCAATCAGATCAACCTCTGCTAAAATTTGCTGAGCGCGAGGCGAAAGGTCCGCAAGATTACCTATGGGCGTTGCGACAACGTAGAGTCTCGGCGCTGACATAACTGAATTTTCCATCCGTACTGATCACAGGGTGTGAACTATACCATGACAGGCAACAGATTTAGGCTGCTCTGCGCCGCCAGCATTACCGCAGCACTCCTAGCAGGCTGTGCGGCTCCGCCACAATCCACACAGGTTCCGAGCGTCACTGAAAAGACGATGAGTGTTGAGCAGCTGCTCAGCAGCGCAGCATCGGCGCAGCCACGACGGGCAGCAGAACTTAGACTACAAGCGGCACAGATGCTTGAGCAGCGCGGAGATATCCAGGGCGCGACTCAAGCACTGGAGGCAGTTGATATCACTATCCTACCACCCAACCTCGCATTCGAGATCGCGAGCCTGCGCGCAGGTGCAGCTATTGACCGCAAAGATGCCAATGGCGCGCTGCAGTATCTCGACGCGGCGCAATTCCCAGATCTTAGTGTGACGCAACGTGTGGAGTTCAGCCGACTGCGCGCTCAAGCTTATGAGCAGCAACAGAATCCACTCGCGGCCGCACTTGAGCTGATTAACGTCGCCAAAACGACAGAGGGCGATGAACTTGAACAGCTCAACAATCTAATCTGGCGCCAACTTCTGGACGTCGACTCTGAACGCTTGGTGGCAGCTAGCTTAAATAACTACGGCTTTTACGAGCAGGGCTGGATAGAGTTAGCGCTGAGTCTGGCAAAACAGGCGGATCTATCAACCCAACGTGACGCGTTGACCCAGTGGCAACAACTCTGGGCAGCTCACCCTGCCAATACCAACCCACCACAAGCTCTTGCGGCACTTTTGAATGCCGACCTACTCACGCCGAAACGAGTTCTCCTAGCACTGCCTTTTGGTGGACAGCTTGCAGAACCGGCTCGAATCATTAGCGAAGGTGTCAGCGCTGCCCTCTACCAGCGCCAGACGCAGAACCTACCCGTACCTGAATTGATAACATTGGACACCGAGCAGATTCAGAGCGCACAGGAGCTGCTGGATCACGCTCAGAGAGAGCGTATCGATCTAGTAATCGGCCCGCTCAAGGGTTCTTTAATCGATCAGCTAACAGCTCGCCAGGACCTGCCAGTTCCGGTCATTGTGTTTAACCAGAGCCAGAACACCGCTCCGAACATCTACACAATGGACCTCTCCTCCGACCAAGAGATCTCCCAGGTCGTTGAGCGTGCCGTACTCGAAGGCAACACACGCTTTGCATTGATCACGCCAGCAGCTTCCTGGGGCCTGAAGGCGCGTGAGGATTACCTCAAAGCGATCACCACACTCGAAGCTGAGGTTGCTGCCGAATTGCAGTACCAGAGCGGCGAGGACCTCTCTAACCAAGTATCCCAGCTGCTTAACACCCAGCTCAGCTATGCTCGATACGATGAGCTACGGAAAGTACTCGGCCAGAAGCTCGAATTTAACGCTCGTCCACGAAGCGATATCGATGCGATTCTGCTAACAGCATCTGCACGGGACGCTCGCCAGCTCAAGCCGATGCTGGCCTTCCATTTTGCGGGTAACTACCCTGTCTACGCGACCTCACACCTGTTTGATGGCAACCCAGACGCAGTGCGTGATGTCGATCTAAACGGCGTACAGTTTGCTGACACACCCTGGCTGCTAAACCCGGTTTCACCGATTAACCTGCAGCTTGGCGCCGAGCGTCCTGACACTCAGAGCCGCCTTGGTCGACTATATGCACTTGGTGCTGACGCTTTCACGCTCCACCCTTTCTTGCGCCAACTCGAGGGCTCGGATGAGATCTTCTTCGACGGACTAACCGGACGACTCACTCTGGGTACTGATCGTCGAGTACGACGCGAGCTGGTGTGGGCAGGATTTGATCAGGGCATTCCTGTGCTACTGGGACCACCGAAGATACCGGTAGAGGAGCCCTTAGCTGAAGAGGCACTTTTTAGCTCCAGCAACTAAGCTAAGACTATCCAACATATCTAAGGATGCACTCAAGGAGGAGAGCATGGATAGTCGAAAAGCGAGCCCAAGAACCGATACTCGGGCGCGAGGCAACCAATATGAACAGATCGCAGAGCAGCATCTAATAACCCACGGTTGTCGAGTATTGGCTCGCAACGCTAACTACCGGCTTGGCGAACTCGATCTTATAGTCACCGATGGCAGTTGCCTGACGTTTGTAGAGGTGCGCTACCGCCAACACTCAGGCTGGGGTGGTGCCCTCGAGTCAGTCGACTGGCGCAAACAGCGCAAACTCATCCGAGCTGCACAACTCTGGCTGATGCGCAATCCTGAATATGCCGACTCGACCTGCCGCTTCGATCTGGTTACCATCGAATCTAATAAACAACGCAATGAGTGTCTGTGGTATAAAGATGCCTTTCGACCTGAATAACCGCGAACAAACAGGGACTTAATGGAACTCGAAGAGCGCATAATCGGCCATTTTCATAGCACCATGGATACCTGTGCCCAGACGATTGAGCACTATACGCCGATGATCGCCGAAGCGTCGGAGATTATCCTCCCCTGCCTCGTATCTGAAGGACAGATACTCTGCGCCGGTAATGGTGCTTCTGCGGCTATCGCAGCGCAGTTTAGTGCACAACTGCTGAACCGTTTTCGCCATGACCGTCCGGGCCTTCCCTGCAGTGTACTGAATGCGAGCTCAGCCGTAATGTCCGGCATCGCTCATGACTCAGGCTACGCAGAGGTCTACGCTCGCCAAATTCAGGCTCTCGGCCGTGCCGGTGACATTCTACTCGTCATCTCTACCGGAGGTCGCGATGCCAGCCTGGTACAGGCCATTCAGGCAGCCCACGATCGGGATATGCAAGTGATAGCGCTTACAGGGCGTGACGGCGGCAATATGACCGCACTGCTGCGTCCCGAAGAGATAGAATTCTGTATCGCTAGCGATGATGACCCTTGTATCCATATGGCTCACACCTTAATACTGCATAGCCTTACTGATCTTATCGAATTTCAACTATTTGGAGCTGAATAAGCATGAAGAAACTAGCCATCGCCCTACTCGCTACTACCACTCTGATATCCGGCTGCTCCAATCTCGTCAGCGCCACACGTGAGGAGCCTATACGCGAGAACCAAGGCAACCGCACTATCGGCAACTACATAGAAGATGAGGCGATTGAACTCAAAGCTCTGGTCAACATCAGCAAGGCCTCTGCACCCTTGTCTCAGTCTCACATCAACGTCACCAGCTTCAACGGCCAGGTACTACTGACCGGTCAAGTGCCGAACGAATCAGTAAAGCGTGAAGCAGACGATGTAATCAACAAAACGCGCGAAGTGAAGCGCGTGCACAATGAGCTTGAGATCGCAGGCCCAACCTCAACGATCGTGCGCTCCAACGACGTCTACCTCACCAGCCGCATTAAACTGCAGCTACTTGCAGACAAGAGCGTTGAAGGACTACGAATTAAGGTGATCACCGAAAACGGTATAGTTTACCTGATGGGTCTTGTAAGCCAGGCCGAAGCGGATCGAGCTGTAAACGTTGTTCGTGCGGTACCGGGTGTACAGCGGATCGTTAAAGTCTTCGAGTACGTTCCACTCCCTTAACAGACATCCCGGGACTCGCCATCCTGCCTCAGCGCCGCAGTGGCCGAGTCCCTTGATTACCCTTAAGCGGATCTCAATTTACGCGGATGTAAATTACTAAGCGATATAGGAATCTCCCTAGCGGGTCGCAAAAGGGTGATCGGATTACGCCGCGAACTCCAGTACGGGCAAGCTATAGAAGACGGCTACTTAACGACGCGCAGACCCGGTTTCTTCGGTTTTTCAAGCTTGGGCGGCTCAGGCGCTTTAGTCGGGGCTAAGGGTTCGCCAGCTTCGAGAGCCTCATCGATCTGAGCCTGCAGCAGATCTGCTCCAGGCTCCATACCGAACCCCATGCCCTCGCCATTCTCCCGCGCAAAGATCGCAAGAATAGAGGCTGTAGGCACATAGATCTCTGTAGGCACACCACCGAAGCGGGCATTGAAGCTCACCGCATCAGCATCAATGTAGAGATCACGAACAGCTGAGGGGGCGATATTGAGGGTAATCTGTCCATCTTTAACATAGGCATCAGGCACATCGGTGCCAGGCACCTCGGCCGCAACAACTAGGTGAGGTGTCAGATCGTTATCAATAATCCAATCAAATAACGCTCTAACAAGGTAGCCGCGACTCGGGGTGATCTCAGACATATCAGTGTTTAGTCGCGCAGCTCGCGCTCAACCTCTGACAAACTCTCCTGGAACGACTCACGATTAAACAGACGCTCCATATATTTAACCAGCGGCTTGCACTGCGCTTCAGGAATCTCGATGCCCATTGCTGGCAGACGCCATAAAATCGGAGCGATACAGCAGTCAACTAGGCTGAACTCTTCGCTCATGAAATATGGCTTCTCAGCGAAGATAGGTGAGATAGCGACAAGACTGTCACGCAACTCTTTGCGCGCCTCTTCAATCTCTGCGTCGCTACCATCACTATTCAAGATGATGTCAGCATACCGCGACCAATCGCGCTGAATGCGGTAGATGTAGAGACGACTCTCAGCGCGCGCTACCGGGTAGACGGGCAACAGTGGAGGATGCGGGAAACGCTCATCCAGGTACTCCATCATCACACCTGGCTCAAATAGAACCAGTTCGCGGTCCAATAATGTTGGCAGGCTGTTATATGGATTCAATGCAGCAACATCTTCAGGCAGTTCCTCTTCCTGACAGTCAATCACATCAACTGCAACACCCTTCTCAGCAAGCACAATGCGTACGCGGTGGCTGTACTGGTCACCTGCATCAGAGAAGAAGGTCATTGAAGATCGTTTAGCTACTACGCCCATTTAAGGTCACCCCATAAAATTCTACGGCAAAAATAAAAAAATCTACGCGACCCCGAGGGATCGCGTAGTTGTTTGTTACCAAGGACAGCCCGCTAGAGCATCTCTTAGTGAATGTCTCTCCAGAACTCTCGCTTCAGGGCGTACGCCAGGAAGAAGAAGAAGAACAGGAAGACGAGTACGTAGGTACCGATGCGGTGAGCGTCCTGCTTAGACGGCTCCGCCATGTAAGCCATAAAGTTTACCAGATCGTAGATAACTTTATCGAACTCTTGTGCAGTCAGCTCGCCAGTAGAGGCATCATGAGACAGACAGCCGCCTACACGTGCACCAGTCAGCGGGTCGATATCACCTTCGATACCATAACGCATCAGCACTTCTTCAGTACACGCCAGCTTTTGAATACCCTGCAGATCTTCAAGAACGTTGGGCATACCCACATCTTTGTAGACTGCATTGTTCACGCCCCATGGACGAGAAGGATCTTCATAGAAGCCTAGCAGGTATGTGTAGACCCAGTCCGCACCACGCAGACGGGTTTCCAAAGTCAAATCAGGCGGCGGATTACCGAACCAAACCTGTGAGTCCTCTTTCGCCATCGCGATGGTCATCTGCTCACCGATCTTCTTCTCGCTATCGAAGATCAGGTACTCTTCAACCAAATTGTTTGGCATCCCCAAGTCCTGAGCGGCACGTTCGAAACGCTGAAACTCAGCTGAGTGACAACCCATACAACGGTTTACAAAAGTCTGCATACCACGCTGTAGCGATGCCTGGTTTGTGTAGTCTGTTTCAATGTGCTGCAACGGCAGCTTTGCACCGCCTGCAGCCAGCGCTCCGATAGGCAGCAGAGCGACTAAGAAAGCAACAATAAACTTTTTCATTAGCCTGTAACCCTCTCCGGAACTGGTGACGTTTTCTCTTTGCTTGTGTACCAAGGCATCAGAATGAAGTACGCGAAGTAGAGCGCAGTACATATCTGAGCAACAAGGGTACGACCCGGCGTAGCAGGGATAGCACCGAGAATACCTAGGATGACAAAGCAGACCGCGAAGATCAGCAGGGCTGTCTTGCTGTACCAGCCTTTGTAGCGCATTGAGCGCACAGGAGAGCGGTCGAGCCAAGGCAGTACGAACAGAATCGCAATCGCAGCACCCATCGCAACCACACCCCAGAACTTGGCATCTAAACCGAAGAGCGGGAAGGTAATCGCACGCAGGATCGCGTAGAACGGTGTGAAGTACCATACCGGCGCTATGTGCTCAGGCGTCTTCAACGGGTTAGCTGGCTCAAAGTTTGGCTTCTCAAGGAAATAGCCGCCGCCCTCAGGGAAGAAGAAGACCACAAAACAGAAAACAAACAAGAACACCACAACGCCTACAATGTCTTTGACGGTGTAGTACGGGTGGAATGGGATACCATCAAGCGGCACACCGTTTTCGTCCTTCTTCTCTTTGATATCAACGCCATCTGGGTTGTTTGAACCCACCTCGTGCAGCGCAATAATATGCAGCACAACGAGGCCAAGAATAACGATTGGTAGAGCGATAACATGCAGTGCAAAGAAACGGTTCAGTGTGATACCCGATATCAGATAGTCACCCCGAATCCACTGCTGTAAATCCTCCCCGATAACAGGAATCGCGCCGAACAGCGATACAATTACCTGCGCACCCCAGTAAGACATCTGACCCCAAGGCAGCAAGTAGCCCATGAAGGCTTCAGCCATAAGTGCCAGGTAAATTGTCATACCGAACAGCCACACGAGTTCACGTGGCTTCTGGTACGAGCCGTACATCATGCCACGGAACATGTGCAGATAGACAACCACGAAGAAAGCCGATGCTCCCGTAGAGTGCAGATAACGTAGCAGCCAGCCATATTCGACATCACGCATGATGTACTCAACCGAGGCAAATGCGCCTTCAGCTGACGGGTTGTAGCTCATGGTCAGCCAGATACCTGTAACAATCTGGTTTACCAGCGCGAGCAGCGCGAGTGAACCAAAGAAGTACCAGAAGTTAAAGTTACGTGGCGCATAGTATTTCGCGAGGTGATCTTCCCACAGCGCTGTTGCCGGAAAACGATCATCAATCCAACCCATGAGGCCTGGGTTACCCTTATTACGTGAACCAGCCATTATGCAGTCTCCGTGTCTACGCCGATGACGAGCGTGTTATCGCCCTCATAAGAGTGAGGTGGAACAACCAGGTTAGTCGGTGCAGGTACGCCTTTGTAAACACGACCAGAGAGGTCGAAGCGTGAACCGTGGCACGGACAGAAATAACCACCGAGCCAGTCTGCACCCATATCGTCTGGAGCAATCTCAGGACGGTAAGTTGGCGAACAACCTAGGTGCGTACAGATACCCACCATAACCATGAACTCCGAGCGAATCGCGCGAGTCTCATCAGCAGGCACATACTCAGGCTGCTGTGGCTTCTCAGAGTTCGGATCTGCAACAGCGTCGTTGAGTTTCGCTAGGTTAGCCAGCGCTTCCTGGGTACGACGAACGATCCATACAGGCTTACCGCGCCACTCTACGATCATCTGCTGACCAGGCTCAAGCTTACTAATATCGGCTCTTACCGGAGCACCGGCCGCCTTCGCTTTTGCACTGGGATTCCATGAAGCAACAAAAGGTACCGCCGCACCAATCGCACCCACCGCACCAACAGCTGAGGTGGCTCCGATTAGCAGTCGACGCCGGCCCTTGTTAACGCCGTCATTGCTCATCAACTAATCTCCCTTGAGCCCTATATACCGTTTGCCTATCAAACGGTTTAGGACGCGTGATTTTGAAAACATAAATTCGTTTTCCGCGATTCTGTGGCTTATAACCATAGAGTCGGATTCTTGGCGCGGATAATAAAGAAAACACCCTGTTTTTACAAGGTGAAACAGGGCCTTACCGGACCAAATACCTAAAGCAAAACTCTAACTATTTTGGAATAACCTAAGAACAAAAAAGCCCGAGCGGTAAGGCTCGGGCTTTTCTTGACTGCAAAAGCAGTAAGCGAATTAACGCTTCGAGAACTGTGGCTTCTTACGCGCTTTACGCAGACCCACTTTCTTACGCTCAACTTCACGCGCATCGCGAGTAACGAAACCAGCCTGACGCAGTGAAGGACGCAGAGTTTCATCGTACTCCATCAGCGCACGAGTGATACCGTGACGGATCGCACCAGCCTGACCGAAGCCGCCGCCACCAGATACGGTAACGTATACGTCGAACTTCTCTACATTGTCAGTCAGCTCAAGTGGCTGCTTAACGATCATGCGAGCAGTTTCACGACCGAAGTACTCTTCGATAGCGCGGTTGTTGATTGAAATGTTACCAGTGCCTGGACGTAGGAATACGCGAGCAGTGGAAGTTTTGCGACGGCCAGTGCCGTAGTACTGAGTAGTTGCCATGTTCGCTTTCCCCTTAGATGTTCAGTTCTTGAGGCTGCTGTGCAGCATGCGGGTGGTTACCACCAGCGTACACTTTCAGCTTGCTGTACATAGCACGACCCAGTGGGCCTTTTGGCAGCATGCCTTTAACCGCGAGCTCAATAGTACGCTCAGGGAAAGTCTGCATCATCTTCTCGAAGTTAGCTTCCTTCAGACCACCTGGGAAGCCAGAGTGACGGTAGTACATCTTGTCTGAACGCTTGTTACCAGTAACGTGTACTTTCTCAGCGTTAACAACAACGATGTAATCGCCTGTATCAACGTGCGGTGTGAATTCCGCTTTATGCTTACCGCGCAGGCGGCGAGCGATTTCAGTTGCCAGACGGCCAAGGGTTTTACCTTCAGCGTCTACAACATACCAGTCGCGTTTTACTTCGGCTGGCTTAGCACTAACTGTGTAAGACATTTTAAGTTTCCTATCTATAAACCTCGAATCAACCAGTGGGTTGGTCCCGGCTTACCTTATAATTATTGGTTGCAAGCCCACTAACTCCGGGGAGTTAGCTTTAGATACAACTTTCTAGTTACGACCACTATTTCTAGCGGAGCGCGGATTATACATGAACAGCAGAAATATAAAATAGCCAAGTACGATAAAGTTTTTAGCCGAGTGGGCGGTTTTAGGCGCGGTGCTCTCGGGCTAGATATTCAGTAGACTGCATCTCTAGGAGACGGGATTTGGTTCGCTCGATCTCGAAGTTGAGTTTGCCTTCGGTGTAGATCTCGTGGATCGGCTTTTCGGCGGAGATGATAAGCTTAACGCCCGAATCGTAGAACTCGTCCACTAGATTGATGAAGCGACGGGCGGCGTCGTCTCGGGTGCGGCCGAGCTGCGGAACGTTACCCAGGAGCACTGCGTGATAAAGTTTCGACAATTCGATGTAGTCGTTCTGGGAGCGGGCGCCCTCGCAGATAGCGTCAAAATCGAACCAGATAACATCCTCACACGCCTTGCGGGCAAGAATGTGACGATTGTTAATCTCGATCTGGACATTCTCTTCCAGCTCCTCTAAGTCCGGCGCCAGACTTTCGAAACTGCTGTTCAAACTAACATCAGCTTGCGAATCGAGTGGCCAGTGATAGAGCTCCGCCTGCTCCAATGTACGTAGACGGTAATCGATACCTGAATCGACATTTACCACCTCGGTATACTTGTTAAGCAGATCGATAGCCGGCAGGAAGCGGGCGCGCTGCAAGCCGTCTTTATAAAGGCCATCTGGAATGATATTCGACGTTGCTACAAGCGAGACTCCACGAGCGAACAGCTCCTGCAGCAGGCTGCCTAGAATCATCGCGTCAGTAATATCTGAGACAAAGAACTCATCGAAGCAGATGATGCGCGTCTCAGCGGCGTACTTATCAGCAATCGTAGTCAGCGGATTCTTAGTACCATCGAGCTCTTTTAGTTCTTTATGTACGCGCTGCATAAAACGGTGAAAGTGTGTGCGTATTTTGCGCTCAAACGGCAGGGTGTCGTAGAAGGTATCCATCAGATAGGTCTTACCGCGACCTACACCTCCCCAAAAATAGAGCCCCTTTACTGGCTCAACTTGCTTGGGTTTACCAATCTTAAAACGCGTGCGAATACGCAGAAAACCACCAGGGGGCGGCGCGCTCTCAGCCGCAACCAGCTCATCAAACAGACGCTGTAGGTGTTGAACGGCCCTCTCCTGAGTGGCATCGTAGGAAAAATCATCACGCTGTAGATCTTTCTTATAACGCGCTAACGGAGTGGGCATCGACCTTTCACCTTAATCGTACTAAAAACCGTGCGCACTTTACTGCGCCTTGAGGTGAATTTCAATTCAGAAAAGGGCCGCCAACAGCGGGATCATCAGCGCAGTTATTAACCCAGTCAGCCCCATCGCTAGGCCGGCAAAAGCACCGGCCAAGGCTCCGGTCTCTAGTGCCAATGCCGTACCAAAGCCGTGGGACGTAAGACCAAGCACAAAGCCCTGAGTCTCCTCATCCGACACACGCAGCACCTTCAATACGGAGGGTACTAACAGACTCCCCAATACCCCGGTTACTAGGCAGAGCGCGGCAGATAACTCTGGGAACCCCCCAATCTTCTGCGAGATACCAAGCGCAATCGGCGAGGTCACCGACTTCGGCGCGATGGATAACAGCGTCTCCATGCGAGCATCAAACAACCAGGCCACACCCACCGCTATCGCAGCAGCACTGAAAGCACCTACCAGACAAGCGATCAAAATAGGTAACCAAAGCTCCCGTATTTTGTCGAAGTAGTCGAACAGTGGAACGGCTATTGCAACTGTGGCGGGCCCGAGCAAAAAGTGTATAAACTGCGCACCGCTGAAGTAGGTCTCGTAAGGTGTGGAGGTTAGCAGCAGTAAGCTGATCAACACTATCATACTGATAAGTACCGGGTGCAAGAGCGGAGTCTGCCCAGCCAATCTGTGCAGCACGACCGCTGCACTGTAAACAGCGAGGGTTAGTACAATCCACAGCAGTGGCTGAGCTGCGAAATAGACCCAGAAGTCCGTTGCGCTAAGCATCGCCGCCCTCCTTACCTCTTTGACGCTTGAGTAGCAGCGTAAAAGTAAGAGTCGTTGCGATAGCGGCGCCGATGGAGCTGATAACAAGCGCCAACAAGATAATCCACCACTCAGACCGCAAGAGTTCAAAATGCAGGACCAGCCCGACACCGGCAGGTACAAACAGCAGCGCGAGGTTGGATAGCAGCGTATCCGAGGTAGTGCGCAGCGACTTAGGCACTCTCTTGAAAAACAGCAGCAGCAAGAGCAGGAAAACCATACCCAGCACGGGACCGGGGATCGGCAGGCTCAGGGATACCACGATCAGCTCACCGATCAACTGGAACAGCAGTACTAACAACAAGCCGTGTATGATCATAGTTTCATCCCCCGTCATTGCAGATTAGATTTAGAGACCCATCAAATCAATCACGATACAGTATTATCTTTTCACTATACGGAAGCTGGTATAAAAAAGGCCAGCAGTGCTGACCTTTTCTCCGATTACGCCAAACTACTCTGCACTGGCAACTTCAACTGATTCCGAAAGTTCGCCCTGATCATTGCGGTGCTCTGGATGCTCTGACACCTCTAACTCCATGAACTCGAGCAAACGCCCCACTCGAGCCAGCAGAGTGTAGCGCGAAAGCTGCTCATCAATCCTGGCAGAGATCAGTTCATTGTTTGCGGTGAAGAGCTCGTTTTCAGAGTCGAGAAGATCCAACAGCGAGCGCTGTCCAATATTAAACTGCTGCGCATAAGCATCTCGCGTACCCTGCGCTTCAGATTGACGACGCTCTAACTCCGGAATCTGCAAGTAGATAGACTCTAGGTCATACCAAGCGATCTGCGCATCAGCTTCTAGATCACGACGGTCCTTTTCGCCCTGAGCGCGCACAACTCCCGCTAGATGTTCGTTGGCCGCAATACGCGCTGCATCAGACCCACCGCGGTAGACATTTTGACGTGCTCGCACCATCGCCGTTAAGGTCTGCTCGCCTTTAGAAACACCGCTAACACCCTTATTGCTGGTATAGTCCACCTCAAGAAAGATCTTCGGATACATCGCTGACTTAGCGACACCTACCTGCCCAAGCGAAGATTCGTGGTCAGCAACAGCGGCGGCAAAACGCGGATGTTCCATTGTCGCTACATAGCGCGCATCCTCAGCGGTGTATGGGAGATGGGTACAGCAGTCCTCTGCCGGCATCTCCAAGTCAACTGGCTTATAACCAACCACTCGCTCAAAGTTGATTTCTGACTCCCAGAGGTTACCCTCAACGACACTCAGGTTGTAGTTCGCCAGCGCTAAACGCCCGCGCGCTTGAGTCTCATCAGCCATACTGCCGACACCCATCTGCGCACGACGAGAAATTTTATTGAAAGTATCCTGATGGGCGGCAAGATTGTTTTTCGTGATCTCTAGCAGCTGCCGTTGACGGATAACATTGAGATAAACAGTCGCAACCTCCAATCCCAACACCTCTGCCTGCTCAGCGCTACGCGCCTCATCAGCTCGCGCATTTGCTGAGCTGGCGTCAACGCGAGATTTGGTTTCATATCCATCATAGAGCATCTGTGTCGCGCTCAGTCCCGCCTCGCGACGGGTATACCAATCGTCATCAGAACTCCGGTAGGCACGCTCGCGTCCGATACCCGCACTAAGGTCTAGCGTTGGACGATAGCCCGCCTCATCCATCTCAACCATCTCTCGCGATGCCGCGTGTCGTTCTATTGCTCGAACCTGCTGTGGATGGGACTCCAGCGTTTCAGCGATCGTCTCTTTCAACGGCTTACTCTGCGCTAGAGTCGGCATGATTGCCAAAATAGCAGCCGCAAAAAGGGTATGTTTGGATGGGGTTTTCATGCCGGCGTATCCTCGGACCTCTCGATAATAGGTCTCAAAACCAATTGCAGGCTTCAGCATAGACGCAGACGCCAGAACTCGCCAATACTTGCACCGATTTAGTCGCGACATCTAGCCTAGCAACTAGCCATCAACGCCTGGGGACGTGAACGCACTCTTTGCACCCCCATATTTCTGGGTTTTAAAGATCGAACCGGCATCCTCAGGGGGCGGCAGCGGCATACGCACCGGTACAGGTTCGAGACGAGGTTCTAAGCAGGGCTCGCCCAGGATCATCCTATCGTTCAAATCCTCCCAGAAGTTCCGCTGCCCTAGAGAGTGTATATATGAGGAGGCACCAAGTATCGGCCAAGCGTCCGCTTTGGCAATCTCATAAAAGAGTATCAACCGCGGTTTGTCGCTCATATTCGGTGCAGAGCCATGTAGCGTACGAGCATGATGCACAGTCATACTGCCTGCCCTACCCGTCAAGGTTACCGCACGACCCCCTTCAAACTGAGGGTCATCGGCGTCCACCGCACCGCTAAAACGTCCATCAACACTGTGGCTCAGAACAGGTCCTTTGTGAGACATAGGAATAACCTGCAATGGTCCATTCTCAAGTTCGACATCTTCCAACATCAAACCGAAAGCCAGCAGATCATCATTGGTATGCGGATAGAAAGCCCAATCCTGATGCCACTCTACCGCCGCACCGCCGCCGGGTGCTTTGGTGTTTAGTTTCGAGGTGATCAGTGCGGCACTCTCGCCCAACAGATCACGCAACACCTCAGTAACACCTGATTTTTTCAGGATTTCATCAAAATAGGGGTGTTGTTTGTGTGGCAGTTTGATTCTAGTCAGCCGAGGCCTGTCAGCACTATGCCCCTCATCAAGATCAAACACTTCGTCACTCTCACTGACCTGACGCGACGCCTCGATAAACTCATAGGTAATAGCGCGCATCCGCTCAAGCTGTTCTGCTGTAACAACATCTTCGACAAGCAGATAGCCTTTCTCACGGTAAAAACTGATTTGTTCAGCACTGAGCATGCTTTACACCCTCGATTGTTTTGTTTGAATTTACTTAGTTTTCGCCGACGCGGGAAGTCACCTTGCACCTGCTGCAGTGATGAGAAGTTGACTCTGCTCCCTGAGTTCGCCCACCGCCCAAAAAAACCAACCATCACCCAAAAACAACCGCGCGTCTCAAATTCAAGAAACAAAAAAGCGGGCACAAGGCCCGCTTTTTAGGGTGCGAATGATTTACAGCAGCAGACGACGTACATCGCTAAGCAGTCCATTCATCTCCGTCAAGAAGCGACCTGCGTCACCGCCATTAATTGCACGGTGATCGTACGACAGACAGAGTGGCAACATCAGGCGTGGTTCAAACTCCTTGCCGTTCCAACGCGGTTTGATATCCGCTTTAGAAACACCAAGTATCGCAACCTCCGGAGCGTTAACGATAGGCGTAAAGCCTGTACCACCAATGCCGCCAAGGCTTGAAATGGTGAAACATGCACCCTGCATCTCGTTTGGCTTGAGCTTGCGATCTTTCGCTTTGCCTGCAAGTTCAATCGTTTCGTTCGAGAGTTCGTAGATGCTCTTCTTATCAGCGTCCTTGATCACAGGAACCATCAGACCGTTTGGAGTATCCACAGCAATACCGATGTTTACATACTTCTTGTAAACGATATGCTCGCCGTCAGCGTCGAGTGAAGCGTTAAACTTCTGGTGACGTGACAGACAGACAGCCGCTGCCTTAATCAGGAATGGCAGTGGAGTGAGCTTAACGCCCTGCTTCGCTGCTTCATCCTTCATCTCTTTACGGAAGGCTTCCAACTCAGTGATGTCGGCATCATCAAACTGAGTCACGTGCGGAATGTTGAGCCAGCAACGCGACATGTTGTCACGGGTGATCTTATCGATCTTACTGAGCTTAACCTTCTCGATCTCGCCGAACTTACTGAAATCTACTGCAGGAATTGCAGGGATACCTGAACCACCGGTAACAGCACCGCCGGCCGGCGCTTCAGCCAGTTTCTTCAACGCGCCTTTAACGTAGGCCTGAACGTCATCTTTGACGATACGACCCTTGCGGCCAGAACCACTAACCAATGTTAGGTCTACCCCAAATTCGCGGGCAATCGCACGAACCGCCGGACCTGCATGCACAGAACGGTTTTTCTGCTCCAGAGCCACCAGATCAGTGCTCGGCGCTGCTTTAGCAGGCGCTGCAGCCGGAGCTGGCGCGGCAGGCGCTGCCGCTGCTGGTGCTGCAACTGCCAGAGCCGTAGAAGGTGCCGCAGCAGGTGCCGCGCCAACCACTTCAAGTTCCAGCAACAGGTCTCCCTCGTTGACCTTATCGCCCTCTTTGATCTTCATCGACTTCACGACACCGCCTTTCGGCGCAGGAACTTCCATAGAGGCTTTGTCGGTCTCCAACGCAATCAGGCTGTCGCCCTCTGCGATGGTGTCGCCATCCTTAACCAGTACCTCAATAACATCGACATCAGTCGCACCGCTGAGATCAGGTATAAGGACGTTTTCGATGCCACCAGACACTGGTGCTGCCGCAGGCGCAGCAACCGGGGCCGACTCAGATGCAGGTGCTGCTGCGACAGGTGCTGCTGCAGGGGCCGCGCCGGCCACTTCGAGATCAAGCAACAGGTCACCTTCGTTAACCTTACCGCCCTCACTAATATGAACCGCTTTGACCACACCGCCCTTAGGTGCAGGCACCTCCATAGAGGCTTTGTCAGTTTCCAATGCGATCAGGCTATCGCCCTCTGCAATGGTATCGCCAACCTTAACCAATACTTCAATGACATCAACATCTTCAGCACCGCTAAGGTCAGGCACCATCACTTGCTCTACCGCGCTCGCAGCTGGTGCTGCCACCGGAGCAGCTTCAGCAGCGGCAGGTGCAGCAGGCGCCGCGTCAGCAACCGCAGGCGCTGGAGCCACTTCGGCAGAAGGCACTTCAGTAGCACCGCCTACTTCAAGCTCCATCAGCAGGTCGCCTTCGTTGACCTGATCACCCTCTTTCACGGCGATTGAAACAATAGTACCGCCCTGCTCGGCAGGTACTTCCATAGAGGCCTTATCGGTCTCCAGTGCAATAATGCTGTCACCCTCGGATACAACGTCACCTGGCTTTACCAGAACTTCGATTACGTCGACGTTCTCAGCTCCGCTCAGATCCGGGATGCTAACTTTAATAGTGCTCACAAATAATCTCCTTTCGGGATGTGATTAGTTAGCCGAATCAGAGCGTCCAAGGCGCTGCTTTTTCGGGGTTAATGTTGAACTTCGCAATTGCTTGAGCAACAACAGAAGCCTTGAGCTTGCCCTCTTCCTGCAGTGCTTTAAGCGCTGCAACGGCGACGTAATGACGATCGACCTCGAAGAAGCTACGCAGTTTAGTGCGCGTATCTGAGCGGCCAAAACCGTCGGTACCTAGCACCTTGTAACGGCGTGGAATGTATTCACGTAGCTGATCAGCGTACATGCGCATGTAGTCTGTTGAAGCGATAACTGGACCCTCGCGACCTTTCAGACACTGCTCGAGGTAAGACTCGCGCGGCTCCTCTTCTGGGTGCAGTAGGTTCCAACGAGATACTTCCATAGCATCGCGCTTCAACTCGTTGATAGAGGTGGTGCTCCAGATGTCGGACTCGATGCCGAACTCTTCGCGCAGAATCTCAGCACCGGCTTCAACTTCGCGCAGAATGGAACCACAACCGAAGAGCTGAACTTTCAGGTCAGCTTTCTTACCTTCCTTCAACAGGTACATACCCTTAACGATGCCCTCTTCAGCGCCCTGAGGCATCTCTGGGTGCTGGTAGTTCTCGTTAAGAGTCGTGATGTAGTAGAACTTGTTCTCCTGCTCCTGGTACATGCGACGCATACCGTCCTGCACGATAACCGCTACTTCGTAGCCGTAAGTTGGATCGTAAGAGACACAGTTCGGAATCATCTGCGCCATCAGGTGGCTGTGACCATCCTGGTGCTGCAGACCTTCACCGTTGAGCGTAGTACGACCTGAAGTCGCGCCAATCAGGAAGCCACGCGCCTGCGAGTCACCCGCAGCCCAAGTCAGGTCCATTACGCGCTGGAAGCCGAACATAGAGTAGAAGATGTAAAACGGCACCATGGTGCAGTTGTTGTTCGAGTACGAAGTCGCACAAGCAAGCCATGCGGAGAATGCACCGGACTCGTTGATACCCTCTTCAAGAATCTGACCGTTCTTAGACTCTTTGTAGAACATGATCTGGTCAGCATCGACAGGGGTGTACTTCTGACCGCCCGATGAGTAGATACCGAGCTGGCGGAACATACCTTCCATACCGAAAGTACGTGCTTCGTCTGGCACGATAGGTACTACACGTTCACCCATCTGCTTATCTTTAACGATTACGCTCAACACGCGGTTCAATGACATCTGTGTTGACAGAGAGCGTTCACCGCTTGATTTGAGCTGACCCGCAAAAGCCTCAAGCGCTGGTGTCTCGAGTTTCTCGCACTCAGTACGACGTACAGGGTAGAAGCCACCAAGACGCTTGCGCGCGTCGAACATGTACTTCATCTCTGGTGAGTCTGGTGCGGGACGGTAGTAAGGCACCTCTTTGAGCTTGTCATCTTCAACCGGGATGTTGAAACGATCACGGAAATCTTTTAGGTCATCAACGCCCACTTTCTTCATTGAGTGAGTGTCGTTCTTCGCTTCGCCAGACTTACCTGTGCCGTAACCTTTTACAGTCTGTGCCAGGATTACAGTTGGCTGACCTTTGTGCTCTACAGCCGCTTTGAATGCAGCGTAAACTTTGTACGGATCGTGGCCGCCACGATTAAGGTTCATGATGTCGTCATCAGACATATCCTTAACCATCTCAAGCAGCTCTGGGTACTTACCAAAGAAGTGCTCACGGGTGTAAGCACCACCGTTCGCCTTCATGTTCTGCAGTTCACCGTCAACCACTTCGTCCATGCGCTTCTGCAGCAAGCCTTGAGTATCGCGTTCAAACAGCGGATCCCAATGACGACCCCAGAGACACTTAACAACGTTCCAGCCAGCACCGTGGAATACACCTTCGAGCTCCTGCACGATCTTACCGTTACCACGCACAGGGCCATCAAGGCGCTGCAGGTTACAGTTAATAACGAAGATCAGGTTCTCCAGACCTTCACGGCCTGCGAGTGAAATTGCACCGAGTGATTCTGGCTCATCACACTCACCGTCGCCTAGGAACGCCCAAACTTTTCGGTCGCCGCGCTTAACAAGGTCTCGCGCAGAGAGGTAACGCATTACATGCGCCTGATAGATCGCCTGAATCGGGCCCAGACCCATAGATACAGTCGGGAACTGCCAGAAATCAGGCATCAACCAAGGGTGTGGGTAAGAGGAGAGTCCGTTGCCATCCACTTCACGGCGGAAGTTATCGAGCTGCTCTTCAGTCAGACGGCCTTCAAGGTAGGCACGAGCATAGATACCCGGAGAGATGTGCCCTTGGAAGAAGACCATATCTGCATCCTGCTCACCCTCATTACCACGGAAAAAGTGGTTGAAGCCAATATCATAAAGAGTCGCTGAGGATGAGAATGATGATATGTGGCCGCCGAGCCCCTCATCGTTGTCGTTAGCACGCATAACCATCGCCATCGCGTTCCAGCGGACAAAAGAGCGGATGCGACGCTCCATAAATAGGTCGCCTGGAAGGGGCGGTTCATCTTTTGGGGGAATAGTATTTTTGTACGGGGTAGTCAGCACAAAGCTGCTATCTACGCCCATCTCAGCCGCTTTGTGGCCAAGCTTGGAAAGGATGTACTTCGCGCGCTCGTTACCGTCGCTTTTGGCAACAGATTCGAGTGCTTGCAACCATTCGTCCGTTTCAATCGGATCGATGTCGTTTGTTAAGTCTTGCACCAGCAATCTCCATTATGCGCCGAGATCATCGACGACCAGTCTGAGTTCGTTGAATCTTTTTTTCGGGCGTTAAAACGCCTCTCGTGGTGAGAATAAGTAGTAGCGACACTACACCTGACTTCAACTTTAGTCCAGAGAAAAGAGAAAAATTTGCGACAATGTTAAAAGAATAGCGCCATAACTGTAGTTTCACTACGTGGAAAAATAAGCTTAACTCTTTGAGTTATTAAAACTCCACATTAGGGGTGGGACAGTTGCTCGAGTCGCTGTAGAAGGGCCGTAATCGAAGCCGGATATTGCCCCTGCTCAATGCTAGATAACCTCTCGACAAATTCGGACAGGTCAGCCCTCACACCAGGCTCCATCTTCATCAGACGCTCCAGCGCCATCGGTGACTCTTGCGCAATAGCCACACGCGGACAGTGCCCGGCCTGATGGTCCACCACCCCCTCAGCGATCAACTGCAAGATAGCGCGCTTGATACTGGCGCGGGACACATCATACTCCTGCGCCAGCGCACGTTCACTCGGCAGACGCTCACCTGGCTCTTTTGTCTGCAGCACCGTTCGTATCTCTTGTACCAATCTGCTGTGCTCTTCCACCTTGTTACTCCCGTAATTTGAAACGGCACAAGCTTCCCACCTAGTAGAATCTTGCGTATCCTGCGCGCATCTTGTCCCGGCTGAACTAGACAGACCACACACCGATGTCCAACTCTCCTGAGCTATACCCACTCCTAGAACGCGTATTCCTGACGGTTTTTCCGCTCGCGGTTATCGTCGTTATCGGTTTTCTATACGCACGAAAGTACGAAACGGATATGCGGATTCCCAACCGGCTCAATATGGACATCTTCCTACCGGCACTTATCTTTGCGGTTATGGCTTCAGAGAGCTTTGATCTCTCCACCTATGCCATGCTCTCGGCTGGCGCTTTAGTTACAGTACTTGGCTCTGGCCTGATCGCCCTACCCATAGCGCGGGCACTCGGCTTGGGCACCAAAACCTTTGTACCGCCTATGATGTTCAATAATTGTGGCAACCTGGGGCTACCGCTTGCTCTACTCGCCTTTGGTGAATTGGGCCTCGCTGCAATGATGGCGATGTTCCTTGTCAGCAATACCCTGCATTTCACGCTGGGCTCCTATATTGTTAGTGGCTCAGCCTCACCAAGCAAGACACTACTAAACCCAATGATTCTGGCAACGCTGCTGGGACTAATTTGGAATCTGCTGAAGCTGCCCTTCCCAGAATTTATTGAACTTCCGCTGCGCATGCTCGGCGATATTTCTATTCCGTTGATGCTGTTTGCACTCGGGGTACGCATGAAGGGTATCGATCTGTCTAACTGGCGCATCGGTGCCTATGGTGCAGTTCTGTCGCCGCTGACGAGCCTACTCTTCGCAATTCCCTTTGCGATCACTTTTGACCTATCAACAGAGTTCACGGCTTATCTGATTCTCTTCTCTGCGATGCCACCCGCCGTGCTCAACTATCTGGTCGCCGAGCGCTACAACCTCGAACCGCTCTCAGTAGCATCGATCGTACTGATCGGAAATATGACGAGCCTGATCATAGTTCCGGTCACGCTGTTTTTTATCATCTAAAGTAAAAAAGGGCGGCCTCATCACAAGGTCGCCCAAACTCGATTACTGCTGGAGTTACAGATTACTCGGTCGCAACTAACTCAGGATCTGAAGTCAGCAGGATAAAGTCGCGATTTTTCTCGAGGGTGACCAGCCCAATCCCGCGAACTGCAACCAACTCAGACGGCTCCATAAAGGGGCCAAACTCCTCGCGGTACTCGACTATCGCAGCTGCCTTACTCATACCAACGCCATCGAGTGCTTCGGCTAGCTCTGCAGCGCTGGCCGAGTTGATATCGACAGGAAAGCCAGCAAACACCTGAGATGAAAGCGCTAGAAGCGCACCAGCAACAGCTTTTTTTAACAGAGAGAGATGTGAAGTAAGAAGTTTCATGATAACTACCTCCATGTAGTCTTTGTGATTTAGCGACACACTCCTTGCGTCGCTGCTTTCACTATAGACCAGCCTGAGGCCAGTGCCAGAACTAATGCTAAAAATAGTTACAGAAATTTTCCTAGAACCAGGTGCAATCTCGCTTATCGCAGAGCGGTGCTGACCTCTGCCTGAATCGCCGCAGCCGAAGCAGCGGGGTCTGTAGCACCCGTTATGGGGCGACCGACTACTAAATAGGTACTACCCGCAGCTATTGCTTCAGCGGGTGTCATGACACGACGTTGATCACCCTTTTCGGCATTGGTTGGCCGTATCCCTGGAGTAATCAGTTCAAACCCTTCACCTGCCTGGGCGCGCAACGCACTCGCCTCTTGGGCAGAACAGACAACACCATCCAAGCCAGAGCTCTGCGTCAACGCAGCCAAACGCTTAACTTGATCAAGCGGGTCTATATCCAGTCCAATTTCTCGCAGATCCGAGCGCTCCATACTGGTTAGCACGGTAACCGCTATCAATTTTGTGCGCTGATCGCCCAAACTGCTCTTCTCTACAGCCTCGCGGGCAGCCTCCATCATCCGGCGGCCACCGCTGGCGTGGACATTGACCATCCAGACACCAAGCTCCGCCGCGGCAGCGCAAGCTTTGGCAACTGTGTTGGGAATATCGTGGAACTTGAGATCAAGAAAAAGCTCGAAACCGAGTCCGTGTAAAGACTCTACGATGACAGGGCCACAGCGAGTAAAGAGCTCTTTGCCGACTTTAACTCGGCAGACTTCAGGGTCGAGCTGCTGAGCCATCGCCATCGCCTGCTCCTCGGTCGGGTAATCCAGAGCAACCAGAATGCGCTTATTGTCGGTCATGGCGATACTACTCTCCCTCAAGTCCAAAAATCGGTCGAATACTACCCCATTGGCGGCAGCTTGGACACTGCCACACCAGATTGCGGCCTGCGAAACCACATTGACCACAACGGTAGATGGGCTTAGAGATCTCCAACTGCTGAGTCAACGAGCGCAGGCTCATCAAACTCTCACGGGCACTCGAGGATCCATACTCCAGATGCATGTCGATGAGGCGATTAAAACCCCTAACCGACGGGCGAGACTTTAAGGCCTCAGTAATAAGGAGACCGGCACTCAAGACACCCTCTCGATCGCGCTTCTGCTCAGCCAGAGCCAACATTGTACTGGTTGAGGGGTGGGCCTCTTGCAGCCTAATCAAGCAATCGCGAAAGCCGGCCTCATCCTCACAAGCTTCGTAGGCACGGCGCAGACCACGCAGAGTTTCGGGGATGAATTGTGGATCTTGTTGCGCCACCTGTTGCAAGGCTTGAATTGAGGCGCGCCATTGTGACTGCTGCTGGAGTATTCGCGCCAACGTAAGGTTAGCGCGCACACAAGCAGCATCCTCTGATAACGCATGTTCGAGTCTTTGCCGCGCGCCCTCAGCCTCGCCCTCTGCCATCAACTGCCCGGCACGCTCACAGAGGTAGTGGGACAACTCGACTTTCAACAGTTCGCGCTCTGCACTTGGCAACTGCTGCGCCACATCTAGGGCGGCCTGCCATTCAGCTTCCTGCTCATAGAGTCGAATCAACAGTCGTAACGCTCGCACCCGCAATTTTGAATCCTTGGCCTCGTCCAACAAGGTGTTAAGTGACTCCTCAGAGCGATCAAGCAAGCCCAGCGCATGGTAGTCTAGAGCAAGGGCCAAATTGACACGCTGACGATCAAATTGACTCAATCCTGGCCGGGATAACAACATTTCATGGATCCGCACGGCACGATCCACATCGCCCTTACGCCGCAACAGTTTAGCCAACGCAATATGAGCCGAGAGCGTATCGGAGTTCACCTCTAACGCCTCGATAAAGCTCTCGATCGCCTCCTCAGTGCGGTTATCGATCAGATAATCAAGACCGCTCAAATAGGCATCTGGCAGGGAGTTCTTCGATTGACGGGCTTGCTGCCAACGAGCCACACCCCATCCCGCCGAAACAGCGACCAGGAGAAGGATCAGAAGTAGGAGTGTATTGTCCATCGATGGTAGATTGTGCGCTTAGTTGGGCTGCTGCAGTCGCTTGAGCTGCTCTTCCGTTCTGCGCTGTTTGCGGTTAGTGCTACTCAGGCGTGCACTTAAAAAAATAGATCGCGTGCTGGTGAGAAGCATACCCAGAAGGGTACCCGCCGCGAAGAAACCGATTAGCCAGATGGACAGGCTCGCCTCGGGCAGCTGAATCCAGATCAGATCGATGCTCACCTTGTCAGTATTATGGATAGTAAATAGCACGCCAAGAAGCAGCACCAAGAGGCCAGCGGCTAGAGTTAGAATCAATTTAATCTTGCGCACACTGCTACCTTCTAGGTGGGCTTATCGCTCGTGCTTGAGGCTATCGTTAACCTGTTCGCGCAGCTCTTTGCCTGGTTTAAAATGTGGAACAAATTTGGCTGGCAGGGAGACCGATTCACCGGTTTTCGGATTGCGTCCCACGCGAGGTGCTCGGTAGTGCAAAGAGAAGCTACCAAAGCCGCGAATCTCAATCCGCTCACCCTCAGACAGGGTCTCAGTCATATGCTCCAGCATTATCTTCACGGCCAACTCAACATCTTTGACCGATAACTCAGGGTGTTTATCTATTAGTTGTTCAATCAACTCAGACTTCGTCATGCCCACTCCAGCTATCCGGTGGATAGAGCGGCCTCAATAAAGCCGCTCGTCTCTGATGGTTCTTATTTTTTATCCATCTGCTGCTTGATCAGATCGCCAATGGTTGTCGGGCCTGTCTCTTCAACACTCTGCTGCTGAACAGCTTCAAGTGCTTCAGACTGCTGCTTAGAATCCAGTTGCTTAATCGAGAGCTGAATAGTGCGATTACGACGATCTACGTTACTAATCATCGCCTCAACACTATCGCCAACCTTCAACTCGGCACTCAGATCTTCGGTGCGTGCTGTCGAGAACTCCGCTACGCGCAGCACTCCCTCTATACCGTCTGCCAGCTGTACTATTGCCTGACGCGCATCAACCGCGGTCACTGTACCGCTGACAACCTGACCTTTGGAGTTAGACTCAGCGAAACCAGAGAACTCATCACCAGTGAGGGCCTTGATGCTCAGAGAGATACGTTCGCGCTCAGCGTCAACCGACTGCACCACCGCTTCTACCTCCTGACCCTTAGAGTAGGCCTTAACCGCCTGCTCACCCGACTCATCCCACGAGATATCAGAGAGGTGCACCAAGCCATCGATACCGCCATCCAAGCCGATAAAGATGCCGAAATCGGTAATTGAACGGATAGCGCCGCTGACCTTCTCCCCCTTAGCGTGAGACGCTGCGAAGCTATCCCATGGATTGTCTTTACACTGCTTAATACCCAGAGAGATGCGGCGACGCTGCTGATCGATATCGAGAATCTGCACCTCAACCTCATCCCCAACCTGTACGACTTTCGATGGGTGAATGTTGCGGTTGGTCCAATCCATTTCAGAAACGTGTACCAAGCCCTCAACACCCTCGCCGATCTCAGCAAAGCAGCCATAGTCGGTTAGGTTAGTGACGCGAGCTCTGATGCGAGAACCCACCACAAACTGACTCGTCATTGCAGTCCAAGGGTCATCTTGCAGCTGCTTCATGCCTAGTGATACTCGTTGGCGTTCAGCGTCATACTTGAGGACTTTAACGTCGATCTCATCACCTACATTGAGCACTTCGCTCGGGTGCTTGACACGCTTCCACGCGATATCAGTAATATGCAGCAGCCCATCAATGCCGCCCAGGTCAATAAAGGCGCCGTAATCTGTCAGGTTCTTCACGATACCTTTAAGAACAACACCCTCCTCCATCTGTGCCAGCAACTTATCGCGATCTTCGCTGTTAGCCTCTTCCAGCACAGCGCGACGTGAGACAACGATATTGTTGCTGCGCTGATCGAGTTTTACTAGCTTTAATTCGAGGTCCTGATTCTCTAAGTGGGTGGTGTCGCGAAGAGGGCGCATGTCGACCAAGGAACCCGGCAGAAAGGCATTGATGCCATTGAGGTCGACGGTCAGACCCCCGCGCACTCGACCACTGATTCGGCCGGTAACGATCTCACCGTTCTCATATGCCGCTTCGAGCACCTGCCAAGCTTCCGCTCGTTTAGCTTTCTCACGCGAGAGTTTGGTTTCTCCGAAGCCATCTTCAAACGACTCGAGTGCAACACGCACCTCGTCTCCGACCTGTACTTCGACCTCACCCGCATCGTTTTTGAACTGTTCTGCTGGGATAGCACCGTCTGACTTCAGACCCGCTGATACCACAACAAAATCGTTCTCGATCGCGATAACCGTTGCGACAACAATCGCACCCGGAGTCATCTCTACCTGTTGCAGGGACTCTTCGAATAGGTCCGCAAAACTCTCGCTCATGTTTTAACCTCAGTTTGGGGTTAACGCACCCCTCTGTGTCGGGCTTCTTCCAATACAGCCGCCAACACCTCATCGATGGTCATCGATGTGCTGTCCAGCCGAATGGCATCTTCTGCAGGCTTGAGCGGTGAGGCTGAACGGTTCATATCCCGATCGTCACGTGCCCGCAGGTCCTGCAATATATCGTCAAGGCTAGCACCCACTCCTTTATCTATCAACTGCTTATAGCGACGCTGCGCTCGCTCTTCGGCACTGGCGTCAAGATAGATTTTCAGAAGAGCGTGCGGAAACACCACGGTTCCCATATCGCGACCATCAGCGATCAAGCCCGGCTGCTGGGCAAAATCACGTTGACGGCTCAAAAGCGCAGTTCGCACAGGTTGAATCGAGGCAACTTTTGAAGCATCTAAGCCAACATCTTCAGCTCGGATCGCTTTGGTCACCTCCTCACCTTCAAGGAGGATCTGCACTTCAGACTCAGCATCGGAGGCAACAAAGCGCACATCTAAGTGTGCCGCTAGCACCTGCAGTGCCTCTACATCAGTCAGATCAACACCATGATGACGCGCAGCGAGCGCCGTCAGGCGGTAGAGCGCGCCACTATCTAATAGATTCCATCCGAGTTTCTGGGAAAGCAAGCGACATATGGTACCCTTACCTGATCCAGAAGGCCCATCCACCGTAATCACGGCACTCACCGTTGTTGGGCTCATTTAACCCTCCTTTAACAATCGTATTCCGACACGTCGAGCCTGCTCGACGTACTCTGGAAATACGCTACTCAGTGCACGACAGCCAGCAATACTAAGGCCCTTCTGTGACACTATACCTACAATCATCAACGCCAAAGCGGCAACAGGGTGCTCATGCGCATCTAGCGCGATACCACCCTCAATACTACTCGGAACAATTTTTACGCTGCCGGGAAGCCGCTCAATAACCACCCCCAGCTTCTGCAACTCGCTGAGCATCTTCTCCAATAGCTGCTGATGTCTGTGCGGCAGTCGATCAATCCCCGAGAGTTCAGACACACCCTGAGCACAGCTCATCGCCGCGAGAAGCAGTGGTAGATCATCTCCTAGACCCGCCAGTTCAGTACTCGTGCAATCAACACCGACCAGCTGAGCTGAATACACACGGATATCGGCGATCGGCTCGCCATTCGACGAGGACTCATTGCGCAACTCATAACGAGCGCCCATCCGACCGAGTATTCTCAGCAGTTGCTGACGCGTCGGGTTCACTCCAGTGTGCTCAATGATCAGCTCTGTTTGCGGAATCAAACTTGCAGCCAGCACAAAGGCGGAAGCAAAGGAGAGATCCGCAGGAATCTGAATACTTTGGGCTCTCAAACGTGCTCCAACTGCAAGCTGCAGCGAGCGTCCTTCACGGGCCAACTCAACACCAAAACCACGCATCAAACGTTCGGTGTGGTCTCGTGTCGTGTTGGACTCATAGAGTTCCAACGGAACACCCGAAGCCATGGATGCAAGAATTAGCGCGCCTTTTACCTGAGCACTCGCAAACCCAGGCGCGTATTCGATGGGTACCAATTTTTTTTGGCCGGCAATGACTCGCACTGGAAAGCCCGCAGCGCTCAGCTCGAATTGCGCGCCCATCTGCTGCAGCGGCTCAAGCAGCTCGGTGTAACTCTGCTGCATTAACTGCGAACTGCCGGCAATATGACTGTCAAACGACTGAGCGGCCAGCAGCCCCAACAACATGCGCAGCGAAGTCGATGAGTTACCAAAATAGAGCGGACCGGCCGGCTGTTGTAGCCCATTAAGCCCAACACCGTAGACCCTTACACGACCTTGGTGCGGCCCCTCGATGACTACCCCTAGGTCACGAAATACCTGAATTGTTGCTAGGCTGTCCTCACTTTCAACAAACCCATCAATGTCACTAACACCTTCAGCAACAGCGGCAAGCATTATGGCTCGGTGCGAGATAGAGCGGTCACCAGGAACCCGCAAATGGCCGGATAGCGCAGTCGCCGGTTGCACTACTAGGGTTTCTGGGGTGCTGTTCGCCTGCAGATAGCCCGCTCGTTCTAGAATGCGCGAGAACTGCTCACGTGATGCCCTAGCTCGAGTAAAGATACCGGTTAACCGCTGGCTATCACCGGTATCGACAGCAGCACGAAGTTGAGCCAACCCCTCTGTGAAACGATCAATTTGCGCAAGTATCGGTTCGCGGTTAGCAAAACAGACGTCGTGCCACATGGTCGGGTCGCTCGCGGCGATGCGGGTGAAGTCACGAAAACCACCGGCGGCATAGCGAAAGATGTCTGTACTCTCTGCCTCAGCAGCCAGCGTATCCGCCAGCGAAAAGGCGAGAAGGTGGGGCAAATGGCTCGTGGCCGCAAGCACCTCGTCGTGGCGTTTCGGCTCCATCTGAAGAACCTCAGCACCCATAGACTGCCAAAGACGCGCCAGTGTGAGACGCGCATCCTCCGGTGTCGTCGCGAGCGGTGTCAGAATCACTTTGCGCTGCAAAAATAGATCAGCATCAGACGCAGCAACGCCCGACTTCTCTGCGCCAGCGATAGGGTGCCCAGGAATAAAACCGGCTGGAACTTCTGACCATATTCGCCCTGCAGCCGCAATAATGTTGACCTTAGTGCTACCTACATCGGTAATCAGCGCACTCTCTTTTAGCCAGGGCGCTATTTCTGCTAGAACATGCTCAATCGCCTTAACCGGAACAGCTAGCATCACCACATCCGCTTGACGCACTTCGGCTTGCAGATCCTCAGCGACACTATCAATCACCTCTAGGGCGACCCCCAGCTCACACTCCTCGCGGTTTAGGTCAAAACCGACAACCTGATCCACTTTGGGAAGGCGGCGCGCGGCACGCGCAAATGAGCCACCAATCAAACCAAGACCAATGACTAAAATGCGAGAGGTGGAGAATTTCACTCGACTAGAACCTCGGCCAATACCTCTGTCAACGCGTCTAGAAAGCGTCGATTCTCTGATTCAGTGCCGATACTGACACGCAGGTGGTTGGGCATCGAATAGATGCCAACTGGGCGAACGATCACTCCTCGACGCAGCAATGCATCGTAGACGGACATGGCATCAGATTTAAACTCAACGGCGATAAAATTACCGTGGCTCTGAATGTAATTAACGTGCAGTTGGTCCAACCCTTTGTACAGCTGTTGCAACCCAGTGCGGTTCACCTCAACGCTGCGCGCGAGGTACTCCTGATCGTCAAGAACCGCTTCAGCGGCAACCAGTGCTGGGATATTGACGTTAAATGGCTGACGTAAACGATTTAGAAGGTCAGTAATCTCAGGCGAGGCGGCAGCAAAACCAACGCGCAAACCGGCTAGCCCCCAAGCCTTGGAGAAGGTACGCGTGACGATTAAATTCGGGTACTCTGCCAGAAGATCCAGACCATCCGGCAGCGAATCATCATCGACATACTCGGTGTAAGCCTCGTCTAGCACAACCAGTGTTGTCGATGCGACAGCAGACATAAACTGCTTCAGCTGCTGGGCAGTGAAGCCAGTACCCGTCGGGTTATTAGGGTTAGCCAAAAAGATCAGTTTGGTACTAGCAGAAGCAGCAGCTGCCATCGCCTCAAGATCGTGACCGTACTCCTTAGCGGGGACCTCCACAGCTTTAGCATTTATCGCCTGGCTCACCAGCTTATAAACGATAAACGCGTGCGCCGAGTAGATAACCTCATCGCCCGGGTTCAAAAAAACACGTGCAACCATATCCAGCAAGTCGTTCGAGCCATTACCCAAGGTCAGTTGCTCAGCGCTCACGCCATAAACGGCACTAAGTTTCTGTTTCAATCGGTAGCCCATTGCATCCGGATAGAGCGTCAATTCTCGCAACGACTGCTGCACTGCATCCAGTGCCAACTGGCTAGGCCCCAATGGGTTCTCATTACTGGCCAGCTTAATACTCTGGGAAATACCTAGCTCTCGCTCCAACTCCTCAATCGGCTTACCGGGCTGGTATGGATGCAGCCCCTGAACCCCGGGAACCGCAAGTTGAATAGCATCACACGCCATAATTTCGTTCCTACAAAACCGCTATCGGAAAAGAGCCGAGGTTTTTGCAGCTCAAAGCCGACTGCTTGACCGCCACACAGAGCTGCTGCACAGTATCTGAACTGCAGTGACCGATAAAATCGATGTAAAGCTGATGACGGCCATCGATAGCGTTCTCAACAACGGCAGTTGGGTGCACACCCGCCTGCCGGAAGAGTTCATCAAGCTGATCAATACTCCCCTGAAGTTCGACCAGCAACGCTGTTTTATCTTCGCCGGATGGGCCAACCAGCTGGTCGCCAATCACCAGGTATCGCGACCCCAGTTCAGAGACCTCTCCACAGAGCGCCAAATCAAACTTAGCCAGAGCGCTTACTCCCGCTTCGCTGAGTTGCTGATCGACACCCTCTATAGGCACTATGCCGTAGTGCGCTGACCCCTCAGCCACCTCCGTAAAGATCGCTTCGATACTGTCAACTGGCACAAACTCGGCCGCCTGGCCGAACTGTTTCATCGAGGCTTGATGAGACTTCGAACAGAGCGAACCAGGAAAGACCACTCGCAGCGGCTGTTCAAGCGCCAAGCAGGAGGACATCACCTCGCGAAACAGGCGTGCGATCTCGGCGTCGGGCAGCGGGCCCTCATTGCGCTCCATCGCACCGCGCAACACCTGAGCCTCTCTCTCCGGACGGTAAAAAACCACCTCATCCTGCTGAAACTGCGCTTTGACCTCAGCGACCTCCTGGGCGCACTGAGCGCGCTCATTCAGCAATTGATGAATCTGCCGATCGAGCGCATCGATACGGACGCGAATCTTACCTAGTGCAATCTCTTGCTCTGTCTGCTGCGACATACCTTAGCCCCAACGTCTCTCAAACTCAGCCATAAATTCGACCAGAGCATCGACCGATGACTCTGACACCGCATTGTAGATACTTGCCCGCATGCCACCCACTGAGCGGTGACCTTGCAGGTTTAACAGATCCGCAGCCTCTGCTTCGGCAAGGAACTTCGCATCAAGGGAGGAGTCGACCAAAGTGAATGGCACGTTCATGATCGAGCGGTTATTCACCGCAACAGGATTAGCGTAAAAACCACTGGCATCGATTGCGGCGTAGAGTTTGGCCGATTTACGCCTGTTGACCTCAGCGATTGCTGCAACACCGCCCTGTGCCTTCAACCACTTAAAGACCAGACCCGCCAAATACCAAGAGTAGGTTGGCGGGGTGTTGTTCATCGAATCCGCTTTAGCATGTACCTGGTAGTCATACATGGTCGGCATACCGGGTAGCGGATTACCAAGCAATGACTTACGTACAATCACAACCGTGATACCGGCTGGACCTATATTTTTCTGTGCACCGGCGTAGATAAGCTCGAAGTTATTGACATCCATCGGGGCTGATAGAATGTCAGATGACATATCAGCAACGAGCGGTCGCCCCTGAGCATCAGGAATGTAATCGAACTGCACGCCACCAATCGTCTCATTGGTGGTGTAGTGCAGATAAGCCGCATTGCTATCGATCTGAAGTTCCGCTTGCGATGGCGCACGCGTGAAGCTTTCAGGCTCTGTTGAAGCAGCGAGGCAAACATCACCAAAACGCTTCGCCTCTTTGATCGCCTTGGTCGACCACATACCGGTATTGATGTATGCGCCACAGCGCTTATCGCCCATCATATTAACCGGCACCATCGCGAACTGGCTGGTTGCACCGCCCTGCAGAAAGAGTACTGCATACTCATCAGAGATATTCAGCAGGTCACGCAGATCCTGCTCAGCTGCAGTCGCAATGCTGACATACTCAGCACTGCGGTGGCTCATCTCCATCACGGAGAGCCCTCTACCCTGCCAATCAAGGATTTCTGCTTGGGCCTGCTCTAGTACAGCCGTTGGCAGCGCGGCAGGACCCGCGCTGAAGTTGTGTTTACGACTCATTTAATTGGGCAGCCCTTAATCTTCAGATGCGCTATCTTCACCCGCTGCTTCATCTGCTGCTTGGCCAGCCGAGTCAGAAGAAGCATCTTCGGCTTCCGTTGATGCACCGGATGAAGCACCCTCTGGTGACTCGCCATCAGCAAGCTCAGACTCATCCTCTCCAGGCTCTTCTATCCGGGCAATACCGATCAGTTTTTCACCTTCGGCTACACGAATCAGGCGCACACCTTGGGTGTTACGACCGAGCTCAGAGATCTCAGAAGTGCGTGTGCGCACCATCGTACCCATATCGGAGATCAACATGACATCGTCACCATCAAGTACCTGTACCGCACCGGCCAGCTCGCCATTACGGTCAGTACACTGCATCGCGATGACACCCATGCCGCCGCGACCACGCAGTGGGAACTCGCTAGCCGCTGTTTTCTTACCGTAGCCGTTCTCCGAAGCGGTCAGCACCATGCCATCTTCCTGCGGAATAATCAGAGCAATAACGCTCGCGGTGCCATCAAGTTTTACGCCGCGAACACCACGGGCTGTTCGACCCATTTCGCGCACATCACCCTCGTGGAAGCGAATCGCTTTACCCGCACTGGTCACCAACATAACGTCGTTTTCGCCTTCGGTAAGAGCGGCACCGATCAGGCGATCGCCTTCAACGATGTCCAGCGCGATCAGACCGGTGCTACGTGGACGTGAGAAGGCTGAAAGGCGTGTCTTCTTGACTGTGCCCTGAGCAGTCGCCATGAAGATACAGCGCTGATCATCAAACTCTTTGACCGGCAGGATGGTACTGATGCGCTCATCCTGGGCTAACGGCAGAATGTTGATCATTGGACGACCGCGGGATGCACGGCTCGCCTGCGGAATTTCGAACACCCGTAACCAATAGACCTTACCGAAGTTGGTGAAGCAGAGAATCGTATCGTGACTATTGGCCACCAGCAGATGCTCGATGAAGTCTTCATCTTTCATCGCCGTCGCCGACTTACCCTTACCGCCACGGCGCTGCGCTTGGTATGCTTCTACAGGCTGAGTCTTGGCGTAACCACCATGCGAGATCGTGACAACCATCTCCTCCTCGGCGATCAAGTCTGCAACTGAGAGATCTGCCATAGAGGCGGTAATCTCGGTACGACGATCATCTGAGTACTCTTCGACCAGCTGGGTCAACTCTTCGCGAATCACCTCCATCAGGCGCTCGTAAGAGCCCAGAATCTCCAGCAGTTCAGCGATCTTCTCGATCAGCTCACGGTACTCTGCTATCAGCTTATCGTGCTCAAGACCGGTCAAACGGTGCAGGCGCAGCTCTAGAATCGCCTGAGCCTGGGCTGGTGACAGGTAGTATGAACCCTGACGCAGACCGTACTGCTCTTCTAGATCTTCCGGACGGCACGCATCTTCGCCCGCGCGCTCGAGCATTTCCAACACTTCACCCGGGGCCCAAGCGGTCGAGATCAGTGCCTCTTTCGCTTCGGCTGGCGTTGGTGACTGCTTGATCATCTCGATCACAGGATCGATATTTGCCAACGCAATCGCTAAGCCTTCCAAAATGTGACCACGTTCACGCGCTTTACGCAGCAGATAAACGGTACGACGAGTGACAACTTCGCGACGGTGACGAACAAAGCTCTCTAGCGCTGATTTGAGATCCAGCAGCTTAGGCTGACCATCAACCAAAGCCACCATATTGATCCCGAATACGCTCTGCAGCTGCGTCTGAGCGAAGAGGTTATTGATGACAACATCGGGCACCTCACCACGACGCAACTCGATTACGATACGCATACCATCTTTGTCGGACTCGTCGCGCAGTTCAGAGATGCCCTCGATCTTCTTCTCTTTGACCAGCTCCGCGATCTTCTCGATCAAGCGCGCCTTGTTAAGCTGGTATGGAATCTCGTCGATAACCAGCATCGGACGACCATTCTTAGGGTGATCTTCGATGTGGTGTTTGGCACGCACGTAGATGCGACCACGACCGGTACGGTAGGCCTGCAGAATGCCAGCGCGGCCGTTAATAATACCGCCCGTAGGGAAATCAGGACCTGGAATAAATTCCAGCAGCTCGTCGATACCAATATCAGGATTATCGATCAGCGCCATACAGCCACGCACCACCTCTCCGAGGTTGTGTGGCGGGATGTTAGTCGCCATACCGACAGCGATACCGGCAGAACCGTTCACCAGAAGGTTGGGTACACGCGTCGGCAGCACTACCGGAATCTTCTCAGTGCCGTCATAGTTATCAACGTAATCGACGGTATCTTTGTCAAGATCGGACAGCAGTTCGTGAGAGATCTTCGCCATGCGAATCTCGGTGTAACGCATCGCTGCTGCAGAGTCGCCGTCTACCGAACCGAAGTTACCCTGACCATCAACCAGCGTGTAACGCATCGAGAAGTCCTGAGCCATACGTACAATCGTGTCGTATACCGCGGAGTCACCGTGCGGGTGGTATTTACCGATTACATCACCGACTACACGAGCCGATTTTTTATAAGGTTTGTTCCAGTCGTTGCTCAGCTCATTCATCGCAAACAGAACACGGCGATGGACTGGCTTGAGGCCGTCTCGAGCATCCGGGAGAGCACGCCCTACGATTACGCTCATGGCGTAGTCAAGATAGGACTGCTTCAGCTCATCCTCGATGTTAACTGGTAATACTTCTTTAGCTAGGTCACCCATTCGCTGGCGTTCCTTTTTTGCAGGCTAGTGCACCACTTGAATGCCCCAAAACGAAGCCTCAACGAGGTACCAAAAAAATCTACCCAATCATATCACAAATTACTGAATCAAATCAGCTTTTGGGACTGATCAAAGGCAGTGTTAAACTAACGGCTTTAGAGCCCTAAACAGGACAGCTTAATGAGCGAAAAACCGCGCATGAATATCGATCCAGATGAGATCGCCAAGTTTGAGGAACTCGCCTCACGGTGGTGGGATAAAGAGAGCGAATTCAAGCCTTTACACGATATCAACCCGCTTCGCGTTGGTTTTATCGATCGTTTTGCGCAGCTCGGTGGAAAGCGCGTACTTGACGTTGGCTGCGGCGGCGGCATTTTGGCCGAGTCGATGGCGCAACGCGGTGCTGACGTAACCGGTATCGATATGGGCGCGGCGCCACTGAAAGTAGCCAAGCTTCACGGCCTGGAGTCAGGCATCAAGGTGAAGTACCAGCGGACAACCGCTGAAGAGTTTGCAGCAGAGCACGCTGGCGAATTTGATGTAGTTACCTGCATGGAGATGCTCGAGCACGTACCCGATCCAGCCTCGGTTGTGCAGGCATGCCAGCAACTAGTTAAACCGGGGGGCAAGGTGTTCTTTTCGACGATAAACCGCAACCCAAAAAGCTACCTGTTTGCCATACTCGGTGCTGAGCGCGTGTTGAAGCTAGTTCCGGCTGGCACACATGACTTCAGCAAGTTTATTCAACCCGCTGAACTCGCTGCATGGATGCGCCTGGCTGGACTGGACCTCGAAATCACCAACGGCATGACCTACAACCCGCTAACCAAGGAGTATGCGCTCAGCGCAACCGATGTGAGCGTCAACTATTTGGTTGCTAGCTCTCGTCCGGAATAGGCCCATGTTAGCGTTAAACGCAGTACTTTTTGACCTAGACGGTACCCTGCTAGACACGGCACCCGACTTTTACCAAGTACTCGCTGAGATCCAACGTCGGCGCAACCAGTCACCCGTGGACTACAATCTGCTCAGAACACGAGCCTCCGACGGCTCGCGAGCGATGCTAAAACTCGCTTTCGGTGAGGACATTGCTGAGACAGAGCTGGCTCTATTGGTCAATGAATTTCTCGAGCTATACGAGTCAGATCCCGTTGCCCATGGCGCCTTGTTCGAGGGCATAGATGATTTACTACTGCAACTTGAGCGCCAACAGATCCCCTGGGGTGTTGTAACCAACAAGCCTCGCAATCTGAGCGAGAAAGTGCTTCGCAAACTGCAACTTACCGAGCGCTGCTCAGTATTGATCTGCCCAGAGGATGTAAGTGAGTCAAAGCCCTCCCCAGAAGGGTTGCTTCTGGCTGCTAAAAAACTGGGTGTACGCGCTGAGCAGTGCCTCTACTTGGGTGATCACCAGCGTGATATCGACGCCGGACGTGCCGCAGGAATGACAACAATCGCCTGTGGTTTTGGCTACCTAAAACCGCGCGAATCAGCGCAGGACTGGAACGCCGACCATCTGATCGAGACCCCCACTGAACTACCCCACTTTATTCGCGAGCTGATCGCATAATTCTCTGGAGAGAACATGTTTAACTACGACGCCCCTGAATCCCTGCTAACTGGTCGCGTGATATTAATCACCGGGGCTGGTGATGGAATTGGTCGCGCAGCCGCGCTGAGCTACGCTAAAGCAGGAGCAACGGTCATTCTATTGGGACGTACGACAGAGAAGCTTGAAGCGGTCTACGACGAGATCGAAAACGCAGGCTACCCGCAACCCGCTATGGTACCTCTCAACCTGGATACGGCTGGCGAAGCAGCATACGTTGAGATGGCAAACATGATCGACTCTGAGTTCGGTCGCCTCGATGGAATCTTGCACAACGCCAGCCTATTGGGGCAGCGCACTCCGCTCGAGAACTACGACCCGATCACGTTCGATCAGGTGATGCGTGTAAACGTGAACGCGGGCTTCCTGTTAACTCAGGCCTTGCTACCTCTGATGAAACAGTCAGACGATGCATCAATTATCTTCACGAGTTCCAGCGTTGGCCGCAAAGGCCGAGCTTACTGGGGGGCTTACGCGATCTCGAAGTTCGCAACTGAGGGCATGATGCAGACGCTGGCCGATGAGTACAGCAATTCAGGAAATATCCGCGTTAACTGTATCAATCCAGGCGCCACAGCCACCAATATGCGCTCGTACGCCTACCCGGCCGAGGATCCAAGCACTATCGCCTCTGCGGCTGATATCCAGCCTGTCTATCTCTATCTGATGGGGCCGGACAGCAAGGGCATCACAGGCCAATCGATTGATGCCCAAGGCGACGGTTCTCCCACCGACTTCGTTTAATTGGGTAGGCTACAGATGCCGCGATCCGTAACGCGCACGGATCGCTTAGCTAGAGCTAGCCACGTTTACCCACAACACGCACTTTGCGTTTCTTGCGCTCAGCAGGCTGGTGAGGGTTGCGGGCGTCATCACGTTGCCGGACGCGTTGGCGTTTGTATTCGCGCTCTTGGTCTTTCGCTTGGTTCGGGTCAAACTTCGGTAGAGAGCGACGCGGTAATTCGAGCTCGTCCGTTAGGACGTCGAGCTCTTTCTGCGACAGGTCACGCCAGGTACCGACTTTAACGTCGCTTGGAAGAAATACCGGACCGAAGCGGACTCGCTTGAGACGACTAACCTGAACATCCTGTGACTCCCATAGACGGCGAACCTCGCGGTTACGACCCTCCATCACAACACAGTGATACCAGCGGTTAGCTCCTTCACCATCGAAATATTGCACGTCGGTAAACTTGGCCATACCATCGTCTAGCAGTACACCCTGCTTCAAACGTTCGAGCATATTGTCATCGACATTACCGAGCACTCGCACGGCGTATTCCCGGTCGATATTGCTTGAGGGGTGCATCATCTTGTTGGCGATCTCACCATCGGTGGTAAAGATCAGCAGGCCTGAGGTGTTTATATCCAATCGACCGATTGCAACCCAACGCCCCTGCTTGAGCTTGGGCAGCGCATGAAAGACGGTTGGCCGCCCTTCAGGGTCGTGGCGAGTACAGACCTCACCCAGGGGTTTGTTGTAGATGATAACGCGCGCTTTGAGAGCGTCACCGGCAGCGACATCAATCTGCTTGCCATCCACAACGACTTTATCGTCGGCTGATACACGATCGCCCAACTTGGCCGTTTCATCGTTTACCTGAACACGACCTTCATCTATCCAACGCTCCATCTCACGACGTGAGCCTAAACCGGAGCGTGCCAATACCTTTTGTAACTTCTCATCAGACATATGACGACGCCTTACTATTTAGAACTGCTTGATCGACCCTAATTACTCAAGCCGATTTAGAATCGGTGTTTTACGTACTGAGTCTCAACTGTATGAGTTTCGACTGTAAAACCCGGCAACAAAAAAGGCCCGTACAAACGGGCCTATTTGTAATGAGGTAATTTTATACCTTATTCAGCGCTGGGCAACTGATCTTTACTAATGCCTTTAGCTGCCATGTACTCTGCAAATGCGGTGGGTGTGCGACCGCGACCAGACCAGGTGTGAGTTTCACCCTGCGCATCAGTGATCTGGTATTTAGCTTTTACCGCTGCTTTTTTAGGTGCTGCTTCAACCATACCCATCAGGTCAGCTAGATCCACTCCGGCGCTGCGCATCGTTTCGCGAATTGCGTCGATTGCCGCCACCTTAGCCTGCTGCTCTGCCTGCATTGCAGCCTCTTCAGCTTTGCGCTCCTCCAGGATATCACCAAGATCAGCAATTACTTTCTCGATTTCAGAACCGGAAAGATCCTGACACTGTTTGCGCAGAGAGTTTTTACGCAGAAGAGTTTTTACGAATTCGCTCATAAATCATCCCACCCATTTAGGTAAAAGATATTAATTCAAGGGTCCGGGGTGAATTATGGTTAATATGATTAAGAATTCAATGTTTATTTTAATTCAGATTAATAAATTTAAAATAGCTTGGAATCATTGTGAAATATAACCAAACCCTAAGTCTCAAATTTCGAATTAAAAGCTTCTCGACGATTTTGCGCCTCTTGTAGAGATATTTTTCTAAAACTGACCTGTTGTCCCGGTAGTTTTTGACTCAACCTGTCTAAATCTAAATTAAATACAGTGCCTAGTTTGGGGTAGCCGCCCAAGGTTTGACAATCCGCCATTAAAACAATTGGTTGACCGTCGGCCGGCACTTGAATTGCACCAGGCACCACGGGTTCTGATATCAGCGATCGATTAGATGAATTTACTACTGAACCGCTTAAACGGTACCCCATTCGGTCGCAATCCTTGGATAGCGTAAATTCTGAATCAAATAACTTTTCACGCTCACTAAAAGCGAATTGCGCAAATTGAAACCCAGGAATCACAGCATATTGATAATCGGCATTAAAGTCTGGAATCAACCACTCACGCATCATCCGTGATCTGTTTTCAGTGGCACCAGAAGATTCTATTAAATCGCCTTCGACTAAGGGCAAACCCCGCCCATTCAAACCACCTAAGTTTTCGCGCATATTAGTCGAGCAGCTACCCAACACCGATTCAGCTTTCCAACCGCCCACAGTGGCTAAATAAGCTCGCAAGCCGTTTATAGGTCTAGAGAAGACTAACTCATCGCCCTCTTTCACTAGAAAGGGAACCCAGAGCTCCAAGCTCTCTCCATTTAGAGTCGCGCCCAGATCCGCCCCGGTCACAGCCAACTGACCGGGCTGGGTAATATTGAACTGAGCACGCCCCAGAGTTATCTCAATAACTGAGGCGTTGAGGTCATTCCCAAGCAGCCAATTTGCCCAACGGAAACTACTGCGATCCATGGGACCGCTGACACTTACCCCTAGATGACGATACCCCCAGCGCCCGCCATCCTCTAACAAGCAGAGCCCCGTATTACGGACGAGTCTAATCTGCATCCAACACTCCACCCGAGGCGAGAAACTCCTCTCGAGAGATCGCGTAAAACTGCACTCGCTCACCCGTCTTTACCAGCATTGGCGAATCTCTATGCCAATCGATCATCTCCACGGGAGAGCGTCCGATAATCTGCCAACCACCCGGCGAGCTAGCGGGGTAAATAGCCGTCTGGTTATCGGCTAGAGCGACACTCCCTTTTGGCACACTTAGCCGAGGGGAGGCTTTACGAGGCACATGCAGTTCTTCATTGGTCGAACCCAGGTAGGCAAACCCTGGGGCAAAGCCGATCGCATAAACGCGATAGGTCTGACTCTGATGCAGCCTACAGATCTCCTCGAATGCCAGACCGGTTTCACGCTCGACTTCAGCGCCATCCAGTGCAACCTCCTCGCCATAATAGACGGGGACTCTCCGCAATTCGCCAACATTACTCTCAAGGTCTGCTTGCATCACCTCATCGGCCAGAGCTTGAAGCAATTGCCTCTGTGTTGAGCGGTCGGTTACTGGCTCTCGGAAGCTTAGCAGCAGTGTTGAATAGGCGGGTACGACATCGATCAGCTGATCCGCAAGACCCTGGCGAGCGAGATCCGCCGCCAGTCTGACGCGCTCTGCAGACTGATCATTTATCTGATTACCCAGCCGTATTAGCCAGTTTGATTCGTCAATGGCTTCGACCGTATTTAGGGTGCCTATTCTATGCACTTACGTCTTAACGCCCCGTGTCTGAGAGTGACTGAACTTGTAAGAGATTGCGATTTCAGATTGAGTTAATACCGAAAATAGACAATCCTACCGCCTGAGAACGAAAACCACACCTACTTGTATACGGTAATAGGACTCCCTGATGCTGACAGACCGCACCGCGCAACTATGGCTTGCCCTCCTCTCAACCAGCGTTGCGCTAGAGATTGCGGCTCTCTACTTCCAGTATGTGCTCGATTACGGCCCCTGTATTCTCTGCGTTCAGATCCGTGCTGTCCTCTTCGTTGTTATCCTGCTTGCGGCAGTTGCACTAATCCTGCCCGCCGCCCGCAAATTCAACTCGATATCACTAATACCTTGCACACTTACCTTTGCCTGGTTCTGTTACCAGGTGCTGGGCATAGAGCGTGGATGGTTTGAGGGCAGCTGCACCTTTGAACCGGCATTCCCAGCTTGGATACCGCTGCATGAGTGGCTTCCATCTGTATTTGAACCCTGGGAGCTCTGCGGTTACACCCCCGAAATCCTGTTCGGCATCACCATGGCCGAGACCTTAGCCGGCTTAGCTGGGCTCTTTCTCCTGGCGAATATTTTTCTTCTTGAAGATATTCGCAAACAGTAATTTGGTCAGACCGCGCGTCATTGCTGAAACACAGAGCAATGGCGCGGATCAATTAAGAATTTTTATTACCTATATCCTTAAATTTTATTGGGCAATTATCTATCAACCGATCTAAGGTTCGACAGCAAACGTAAATTGACCAGAGCAAAAGCTCTGGCAATTTTCATGCTATTAACCCAACAGAGAGGCAAGTAGAAATGTCACTTAAAGGAACAAAAACAGAAGAGAACCTGAAAGCAGCATTCGCTGGTGAATCAAAGGCTAACCGTCGTTACCTCTACTTCGCCAACATGGCTGACATCGAAGGCGCTCCAGAAGTTGCTAACGTATTCCGTAACACTGCGGAAGGCGAAACTGGCCACGCACACGGCCACATGGAGTACCTGATCGATGGCGGTTCAGGTGACCCAGAAACCGGCCTAGCGGCTGGCAACGTTGCTGAAGCACTTGAGTCAGCAATTGCTGGTGAGACGCACGAGTACACCGACATGTACCCAGGCATGGCTAAAGCAGCTCGTGAAGAGGGCTTCGACGAGATCGCTGATTGGTTCGAAACTCTGGCTAAAGCTGAGCGCAGCCACGCAAACAAGTTCCAGAAAACTCTGGAAGCTTACAAAGCAGAAGCTTAATTCTGCCAGCGGACTGGAACTCTCCAGTCCGCTCTCACCGCCAAGCTCCGAGGATTCATAATGAGTGATAAACGAGAAGGCAACCTGGAAGCACCGACGCGCCATGCGCTTGACTGGAAATCTGAAGAATTTTACGACCGCGATAGCCTCAACGCTGAAATGGAACGCGTCTTCGATATCTGTCACGGATGCCGCCGCTGCCTGAGTCTGTGTCAGTCATTTCCGACGCTCTTCGATCTGATCGACGACAGCGAGACGATGGAGGTCGACGGCGTCGACAAAGCTGACTACAAGAAAGTTGTCGACGAATGTTACCTCTGTGATATGTGTTACATGGCTAAATGCCCCTATGTACCACCGCACCAGTTCAATCTGGACTTCCCGCATCTTATGCTACGTGCGAAAGCCGTGGAGGCCAAAGAGAATGGTCTAGCGATGCGTGACAAGGTGCTATCAAGCACCGATATGACCGGTAAACTGGCCGGCATACCTGTAATTTCTGAAACCATCAACACCGTTAACCATTGGACACCCACACGTAAGGTGCTCTCTGCGACACTCGGCGTTGATGAAGAGGCCTGGCTGCCGCCTTTTGCCAGTAAAAAGCTGCGCAGCAAAATGAAGCCCAACGAGACAGCATCTGTTGTTGATGGTGACCGCACCCAGGGCAAGATCGCGATTTTTGCCACCTGTTACATCAACTACAACGAGCCGAGCATCGGTGAAGATCTAATTGCGATCCTGGAGCACAATGACCTGCCGTGGACCTTTGCGCAGAAAGAGGTGTGTTGTGGCATGCCAAAACTGGAGCAAGGTGACCTGGAGGCCGTTGAGAACCTCAAACGCATCAACATTCCACAACTCGCCAAACTAGCACGCGAGGGTTACGCCCTGATGTCAGGTGTACCAAGTTGTACGCTGATGTTTAAGCAGGAACTACCGCTGATGTTTCCTGATGACGAGGACGTTCAGCTGGTTAAAGAGGCCTTCTGGGATCCGTTTGAGTACCTGATAGCACGCCAGAAAGATGGGCTGTTGAAAGCTGAGTTCAGCCAGGCCCTGGGTAAAGTGGCCTACCACGTGCCTTGTCACAGCCGTGTACAAAATGTTGGTAAGAAGACCGAGGAGATGCTGAAGCAGATCCCTGACACCGAGATCAAAACCATCGAGCGCTGTAGCGGCCACGCTGGCACCTACGGTGTGAAAAAAGAGTACCACGAGAACGCGATGAAGATTGGTAAGCCGGTCTTCAGAGCCATGGCTCAGGCCGAGCCGGACTATATCTCTAGTGACTGTCCACTTGGCGCTGCACACCTAGCTCAAGGTATTGAGAAAAACCACGATAAAACGCCGGAAAAAGCGCATCCATTGAGTTTGTTGCGCAAAGCTTACGGCATATAGAGGAGGCATAAATGAGTAAACTTGCACCCGACTCACTGATGTCACTCGAGACCTACCACAAAGAGCGTCCGGAGTTTCGCAAGCGTGCGCTCGAGCACCGCAAGCGCCGTACCGTGTTTGTAGGCCCTCATGTGACACTTCAGTTTGAAGATGAGTTAACAATTCGCTATCAGATTCAAGAGATGCTGCGCATCGAGAAGACCTTCGATACTGAAGGTATTCAAGATGAGCTGGATGCTTACAATCCACTGATTCCAGACGGTGCGAACTTCAAAGCGACACAGCTGATTGAGTTCACTGATCCTGACGAGCGTAAAGTGATGCTGGAGAAGCTGGTTGGACTAGAGCACAAAACCTACGTGCAAGTGTTCGGCCACGAACGTGTCTACGCGATCGCTGACGAGGATATGGAGCGCAGTACGGCAGACAAGACCTCGGCAGTACACTTTATGCGCTTTGAGCTAACATCAGAGATGGTAACGACGCTCAAAGGTGGCGCTGCTTTAGGCATGGGCGTGGACCACCCTGAGTACAAGTACCACCTTGAAGAGGTAGCTCCACAGACTCAAACGGCGCTGGTGGCTGATCTTAAGTAGAGGCGCCGTCTTACTGCGCAATTAAGTCGCGTGCTGCGCTCGCTCCTACATGGGTTTAACCCCGTAGGAAGGAGCGCACCACGCAATCCAACGTCGAATTACCTAGGTAGGAGCGAGCGCAGCACGCGATTAAGCACTCCCACAAAAGCAACATCCTCGTAAGCCCTGCATGCCTGTTCGCACGATGCAATTTCGCTTCGACAGTGAATTATTCCAAGCGATCATTAACCTGGCGCACCACATCCTCAGAGGTGATTCCGAAACGTTCGTAAAGCTCCTCTGCCGGACCCGATAGGCCGAAGCCTGTCATACCCACAAAGACCCCATCAATACCGATGTACTGATCCCAGCCAAAGCGCATCGCCGCTTCTATGCCAACGCGCAGCGTTCCTTCACCGATAACTTGGCGACGGTAGTCAGCCGACTGTTGATCAAACAGCTCCCAGCATGGCAAGGAGACAACCGCAGTACCAACGCCTCGAGATTCCAACTGTGCACGAGCCGCAACCGCAATAGAGACTTCAGAGCCCGTTGCCAGTAGGGTAACTTGGCGCTCTGCGCACTGCGCCTCGTACAGCACGTAACCGCCTTTTGCTGCGTGGTTCTCCATGGATATCTCGGTACGCACCAAGGGTAACTCCTGACGAGCGAACACCATGGATACAGGGCTCTTTTTGAGCTCCATTGCTGCTTCCCAACACTCCGCTGCCTCAACGGCATCGGCGGGTCGGAACACATACATATTCGGCATTGCACGAAGAGAGGCGATAATTTCTACTGGCTGATGGGTTGGACCATTGCGCCCAACGCCGATTGAATCATGGCTAAAGACATACTTTGTTGGCAGTCCCATGAGCGCCGCCATACGCATGGCGGGACGCTCGTAATCAGAGAACGCTAGATAGGTAACTGCTAGTGGCAGAACACCGCCATGTGCCGCCATACCATTTGCCATCGCTCCCATCAGATGCTCACGCACGCCGCAGTGGATGTAAGAACCGGAGTTATCTGACGCGGTAAAGGCTGTGAGCGAACGTTTGTGCGAAGTGGGCGCCTCAAGGTCCGCACAGCCAACCAAGCGCTCTGGCATCAGATCAGCAAACAGATCATTGATCTCTGCCGATGAGAAGATACCGGCTTTAGCGACGCCCTCGTTGATGATCTGCTGTTTGTATTCTGCCAACACTGACTGCCAGTTGGCTGGCAGCTCGCCTGCTTGGATACGGTCCCACTCAGCACGTTCTTCGGCGCCAAGGGCGTCCAGACGCTTATGCCACGCAGCGTATTCGCTATCGCTGCGAGCACCCGCAGCGCGCCAGTCGGCGAGTATCTCCGCTGGTGTTTCAAACGGCGCATGTAGCCAATTCAAGGCTTCACGCGCAGCTTGCGAATCCTCTTCAAAAAGACGTGCACTGTGTCCGCCACGCTGTCCCTGAACACGCTGTATACCTCGACCAATCACTGTTCGACAGGCGATCAGAGATGGACGATCATCCTGTTTCGCTTGCGCAATTGCTGCCGACACGGCATCAACATCATGACCATCAACCTCCATGACGTGCCAATTGGCTACGCGGAAGCGCTCAGCCACGTCCTCACTTATCGAGAGCTCTGTGCTGCCGTCATCGGTGATCTTATTGTCATCCCAAAACAGGATCAGACGCCCAAGACTCAGGTGCCCTGCCAACGAGATCATCTCCTGGCCAATACCCTCCTGCAGACAGCCGTCACCCACAAAGGCGTAGGTGTAATGATTGACCAAGTCAGCACCAAAGCGCGCTCTCTGATAGGCTTCGGCTACTGCCATACCCATTGCGTTAGCAATACCCTGCCCTAGCGGCCCCGTAGTGATTTCGATACCGGCTTCAGGCTCGTATTCAGGATGGCCCGCACAGACAGAACCGAGCACACGGAAACGCTTAATTTCGTCCAGACTCACTTTCTCATAACCGGTTAGGTAGAGGAGCGAGTAGACAAGCATCGAGCCGTGACCATTCGACAGTACAAAGCGGTCACGATCGGGCCACAAAGGATCTTTTGGATTAAAGCGCATATGCTCGCCGAACAGCGCCGTCGAGATCTCTGCCATGCCGAGCGGCACACCCTGATGCCCCTCTTGCGCACGCACAATCGCATCAATCGATAGAAAGCGAATCGCATTCGCCATCGAGTTCTCAACTTTGGGCAGTTGCTCAGACATGCCAAGACCTCATATAAATTTATTAAGCCAACTCTAAACTCCACACACCAGGGTGCAGTTAAAAAGAGGGCCGGCCCTCGTTTAAGGGAGGTGTCCGGCCCAAGTCCAGAGTTTCCACAAACGTAGATATGGAAAAGGATATTAGTGGATTAGTGAACCACCGTTCACGTCCACTTCAGAGCCCGTGACGTATGAGGAGAGCTCAGAAGCCAGGAACAGACAACAGCCAGCAACTTCATCAGCACGGCCTGGACGACCCAGAGGGATGCCCGCTTTGATGCCTTCGAGCATCTCTGGAGTCAGCTTACCCTGAGTGATATCGGTAGCGATGAAGCCCGGGCACACTGCGTTGACACGTACGCCATCTGGAGCCAGCTCACGCGCCGACGCTTTTGTCAGACCCAAGATACCCGCTTTAGCCGCTGAGTAGTGTGGGCCACCGAAGATACCGCCACCGCGCTGCGCAGAAACAGATGAGATGTTCACAATAGAGCCCGTCTGACGACCACGCATATGCGGGATCAGCGCCTGAGTCATGTAGAGCGTACCGCGCAGATTCACATCCAGAACCGCATCGTAGTTCTCAGGCATGATATCCATCATTTTCAGTGGCTGAGTGATACCGGCGTTGTTCACCAGGATATCGATCTGGCCCCACTGAGCGATCAGAGCATCAGCGGCTTTCTGACAGTCATCTTTGTCGGTTACGTTGCACGCTAGGCCGACATGCTGAGCACCAAGGTCAGCCGCAGCAGCCTGCGCAGCTTCGAGGTTGAGGTCGAGGATAGCTACAGTTGCACCCTGCTCTGCGAACAGACGTGCAGTTGCTTTACCCAGGCCATTTACAGATGCAGCACCGGTGATAACTGCAAATTTACCTTCAAGAATTCCAGACATTTTTTCTTTCTCTTCTTCAATAGGGATAACCGATCAGGCCACCCACCCTTTAACTTTTGTGATTACCGCTTCAGTGGAGATACCGTATTGATCGTGCAGCACTGGGAGAGCGCCTGCATCAAGGAACTCATCTGGCAGACCAACCATACGGAAGGCAGGAGTGACACCGTTAACCATCAGCTGTGTAGCTACCGCTTCGCCCAAACCACCAATGATTGAGTGGTTCTCAGCAGTCACAACCAGGCGTCCTTCTTTGCGGCACTCTGCCAGAATCGTCTCGACATCCAGTGGCTTAATGGTTGGACAGTGCAGCACGGCACAATCAACGCCATCTTTCTGCAACGCTTTAGCGGCCTCCAGAGTCCGCATGGTCATAAAGCCAGATGAGATGAACAGCACATCCTTACCATCGCGCAGCAACTTCGCTTTGCCCAGCTCGAATTCGTAGTCATAATCCTGCAGTATTAACGGCACGTTACCGCGCAGCAGACGCATGTAGACCGGGCCCTCATGAGCCGCAATTGCTTTAGTTGCCTGATAGGTATCCAGCGCATCACAAGGGTCAACAATGGTCATGTTTGGTAGGCCGCGGAAGATGGCGATATCTTCAGTCGCCTGATGGCTTGGGCCGTAACCCGTAGTCAGACCCGGCAGCGCACAGACTATCTTGGCATTGAGGTTGTCCTCGGCGATTGCCATAGCGATAAAGTCATAAGCGCGGCGTGAAGCGAACACCGCGTAGGTGGTCGCGAAGGGGGTAAAGCCCTCTTTAGCCAAGCCCGCCGTGGCACTCATCATCACCTGCTCCGCCATACCCATCTGGTAGAAACGATCTGGATAGGCTTTAGCAAACACGTGCAGGTCGGTATATTTCGAAAGATCAGCCGTAAGACCAACGATATCTTCACGATCGGCAGCGAGTTCAACCAGCGCTTTACCGAAAGGTGCGCTGACTGTATCAGCGCCCTCAGCCGAGAGTGACGCGATCATCGCAGAGGTGAGCTGACGCTCGCTCGCATCTAACGGTTTACGCGGTTCCCACTTAGATTTGCGACGGCTGTTTGGTGCGAATCCGCTCATGCTGGTTTGTCCTCTTCAAGTACTGCCAAGGCCTTATCCCACTCATCTTCATCAACACGTACGAAGTGAGTAATTTCGCGTGCTTCCAGAAACGGCACACCCTTACACATAACCGTGTCACAGATAATGGCACGCGGCTTGTGGCCGCCGTAGTTGCGTGCATTGTCGAATGCCGTCAGTAGCGCATCCATATCGTTGCCATCAACGCGCTGTGCGTACCAGCCAAAGGCTTCAAACTTGGCATCAACAGGCTCAGACGAGAGCATCTGAGTTGAGGCGCCATCAGCCTGCTGGTCATTGAAATCAACGACACAGATCAGGTTATCGAGTTTGTGGTGCGCGGCCGACATGGCCGCTTCCCAAGTTGAACCCTCACCCAGTTCACCATCAGACATCAGGTTGTAGATAAACGAATCTGAGTGTTTACGCTTCAGACCCAGCGCCATACCCACGCCTATACCTAGACCTTGGCCCAGTGAGCCACCGGTAATTTCCATGCCGGGCGTGTAAGAGGCCATACCCGACATTGGCAGGCGGCTATCGTCGGTACCGTAGGTCTCGAGCTCGTACTCAGGCAGCACACCTTTCTCGATAAGTACCGAGTAGAGGGCGATTGCATAGTGGCCGATAGAGAGCAGGTAGCGGTCGCGACCTTCCCACTCCGGATCTTCCGGTTTCATATTGAGTGCATGAAAGTAAGAGACGGCTAATACATCAGCAACGCCTAGCGCCTGGCCGATGTAGCCCTGTTTCTGTACTGCGCCCATGCGCAGCGCTTTATGGCGGATAGCCCAGGCGCGACGCTTCAACTCGGCAAGCAGTTCATTGCGATCTGTTTGAGTCATTAATCTGTCTCTGAGGTTCATTTGCGCCCTATTCTTTACCTGAGCGGCAGCTGATACAAGCAGTTGCTCGTTAGCATTTATTAAGCTGTACTTAACAAATAGACGCATTAAAATAAGCTGAATTAACTCATAACGGTTACTTATCCATGCCTCGTGACCCCAGCCTCAACACTATGATCTATTTTGAATCAGTCGCCCGACATGGTCGGGTAGCGCGTGCAGCTGAGGAGCTGCATGTCTCGGCTTCGGCAGTAAGTCAGCAGATAAAACAGCTCGAAGAGAACCTGGGTATTACGCTGTTTCGAAGGGAGAAACGCCAGCTCAGTCTGACTCAAGAGGGCGAACAGCTCTACATGGCAGCAACCTCTGCCTTTACCGCGCTGCGGGATGCGCGCAAATCAATATCGCGCCAACGCGAGAGTCACCAAATCATCATGCGTGCTTCACCCAGTTTTGCGGTGCGATGGCTAGGACCTCGCCTATCCGACTTCATTGCTAAGCATCCAACCTGGGATTTCCGAGTGGATGCCTCACCCGACCCATCAAACTTTGAGCGAGAAGTGGTCGATCTGGACCTGCGCTACGGCCGAGGCAACTGGCCCGGGTTACACTGCGAGCCGATCATCTATGACTACCTGATGCCGATGTGCAGTCCAGCCTATCTCTATGAGCTAAAACAACGGACTTGCACTGTTGATGAGCGGCTTGCCGAGGCTCGATTGATCGACAGTATTAAGACCACGATGCAATGGGAGAACTGGCTTGCACGTCACAGAATACAGCGCCGTTCGGATAACTCTGCCCTACGTTTCGATCGCTCTTCCATGGCGATTCAGCAGGCGGCAAACGGACTGGGCGTGGTATTGGACTCAACCACATTGGCGCAGGAGGAGCTGGCAGAAGGCTCACTGGTTCCGCTAGCACCAGAACTGGGTGCCATCCGCTTTCCCGCCTATTGGATCGTCAGCCCAGCGCGCCATCAGAGCCGCCGGCTGGTTAAGGTATTCTCGGAGTGGATTAAAATGGAGGCAGAGCAACACACCCGGGAGGTTGAGAAGTATCTATCGCGAAACAACATCGCCGTTAATGACGAAGAGAGCGCGCTGTAGGAGGCTCTTTCGCGAAGCGAAAGAGGCGACCCACAACGTCAACCAGCAACAAATCGCCTCGTTCGGCTTTGCCTTACAACGCCAAGGACGGCGGGTATGCTGCAAATGCAGGAGCAGTTTGCAGTCAAGCCTCCCACACGACAAATTTTCTACTGATCAAAAGCGACCTGCACTTTCATTGCCGTTTTGCGGTCTACCGCCATCTCAAAGGCGTCCTGAAAAGCGCTCAAACCATAGGTATGGGTAAGAATGGGCTTAACATCGATCAACCCAGCCGCCATAAATCCAACTGCTTTGCGGAACTCCTGATGGAAACGGAATGACCCGCGCAACTCCAGCTCCTTGGCTGTAACCGCCATCATCGGTAGGCTCATCGGACCGCCCAGGCCGAGCTGAACGATGATACCGCGCGGGCGCATACAAGTGATCGCATTGGTTAGCGCAGCCTCTGAACCCGAACACTCAATGAGCGCATCCACCTGCCCTTTACCCGTACGTAGTGCATCAAAGGCATCGGGCTGGGTCAGCGAATTGATTACCAGATCAGCACCGGCCTTCTTGGCAAACTGCAGGGTAAAATCAGAAATATCAACAGCAACCACTTTCGCGGCGCCAGCGCGGCGAGCGGCGAGTACACACATCACACCAATAGGACCACATCCAGTCACCATAACGGTCTTGCCAAACAGGTTACCGGTGCGACTAACCGCATGTAGGCCAACCGACAAAGGCTCAGCCATAGCCGCCTCTTCGGGCGAAATGCCCTGAGCAGGTACAGCCTGAGAGGAGTCGATCACCAGTGAGGTCCGAAACGCACCCTGAATATGCGGGAAGGGCATCGCCGAACCGTAAAAACGCATGTTCATGCAGTGGTTCTGCAGCCCTTGCTGGCAGTATTCACACTCACGGCAGGGACGCGATGGCGAGACCGCAACCAGATCGCCCACCTTTAACCCCTCAACACCCTCGCCCAACTCAGATATAAAGCCAGAAACTTCGTGACCGAGAATCATCGGCTCTTTCAACCGAACATCACCAAAACCGCCGTGGTTAAAGTAGTGCAGATCTGATCCACAGATACCACCGCGTGCTGTATCCACCCGCACTTCGCCTGGCTTGAGCGGTTCAGCTTCAATATCAGTCAGGCGTATATCTTTTGGACCGTGAGCAAATATCGCTTTCATCTCTGCATTCTCTCTTGGCTTTCGGTTTCTATTCGATTGAAGGATGGTATACCATCGACCTACAAGATAGAACAATAACCATTCAGCGGTGCAGAGACCTACATGAAACTTTTTGATTTAACCGGCCAGACCGCCCTGGTCACTGGATCCTCTATGGGCATAGGTTTTGCCCTCGCTCGCGGTCTGGCACAGGCCGGCGCCCATGTAATCCTTAACGCCCGCAATCTTGAAAAGCTTGAAGAGGCGCGCAAAACGCTCAGCGATGAAGGGTTTAGCATCGACACTCTCTGCTTCGACGTAACTGAGGCCGATGCAGTCAAGGCCGCTATTAATAACTATGAAGCCAACAACCGACCAATCTCTATCCTGATCAACAACGCCGGTATGCAGTTCCGTACCCCGCTGGAGGAGTATCCGGTAGATACCTTTGATCATCTGATGCGTACGAACGTCAACTCCATCTTCTATGTCAGCCAGGCGGTCGCCAACCACATGATTGGTCGCGGTTGCGGCAAGATAGTAAATATCGCCAGTGTTCAGACAGCGATGGCACGCCCAGGTATCGCCCCCTACACCACTTCCAAGGGCGCTGTAGCTAACCTAACCAAGGGTATGGCAACTGATTGGGCGAAACATGGCCTGACCTGTAACGCAATCGCTCCGGGCTACTTCGATACTCCACTGAATGCGGCTCTGGTGGCAGATCCCGAATTCTGTGCTTGGATCAACAAGCGCACACCAACCGGCCGCTGGGGACAGATCGAAGAGCTGGTCGGCGCTTGTGTATTTTTGACCTCAAGTGCGTCTAGCTTCGTAAACGGCCAAACACTCTTTGTTGATGGCGGCATGACCGCCTGTCTCTAATCTGCGGAGAAATTTTATGAATATTGTTGTAGTGGGCCTTGGCTCAATGGGCTACGGCGCGGCGAGCAACTGTGCAAAAGCAGGTTTGAGTACCTGGGGCTTCGATTTAAACTCAGCTTCGGTTGAGCGCTTCAAGGCCGAATACGGTCAGGCGACAAATGACTGGAACGACATCGACGTGATCGATGCGGTTGTGCTCTTTGTCGTGAACGCTCAACAAGCAGAGTCCGTCCTGTTTGACTCTCCTCTGATGAGCAAACTCTCTGCCGACGCAACTATTATCAACTGCGTCACCATTCCTCCATCAAAAGCGACAGAGATCTCCGCAAAGGTGTTAGACGCGGGTTTCGGCTACGTCGATGCCCCGGTCAGCGGCGGTGCGGGCAAGGCAGCCAGTGGCGAGATGTCGATAATGGCCTCAGGAGCGCCGGAATCGATGAGCATCATCAAACCGATCTTTGATGCCATCTCAGCAAATGTATTCGATCTCGGTGCAGAGGCGGGTAACGGCTCGCGTATGAAACTGATCAATCAGTTGCTCGCGGGTGTTCATATCGTATCAACTGCGGAGGCACTAAACATGGCCGCCTCCTACGATATGGATCTGCAACAAGTGTTCGAGATCATCACTAAGTGTGCCGGCAACTCCTGGATGTGGGAGAACCGTGGACCGCACATTGTTGAGGGTGACTACACCCCGCTATCGACGGTGAATATCTTCGTAAAAGATATGGGTATCGTCACTGACGAAGCGAATCTTAAAGGCGTTGCGACGCCGCTCTCACAAACTGCGTTGGAGCTCTATAAAGAGGCCTCCGAGTCCGGCTTGGGGCTTGAGGATGACAGTGCGATTGTAAAGATTCTGGCGCAGAAATCCGGCGTCAAAGTTCCGGGGATGGATTGATGAAATTAGGCTGTATTGCAGATGACTTCACTGGCGCCACTGATCTTGCGGGCCTGTTGCGCCGCAGCGGCGCCTCAGTAAAACTCCACTTCGGCCTACCTAGCCAGCCATCCGATGGTAGCGCAGATATCGAAATTGTGGCGCTAAAGTGCCGTACTGAGCCCGTTGAAAAAGCGATTGCGGACTGTTCAGAGGCAGCGCACTGGCTATTAGCAGGTGGCGCAAATTCACTCTACTGGAAGTACTGTTCAACTTTTGACTCCACTGCCCAAGGTAATATCGGCCCCGTAGCTGAAGCACTGATGGCAATCACAGGTCAGACTCAGGCACTCTACTGTCCAGCATTTCCTGAGAACGGTCGTTCGGTCTTTATGGGAAACCTCTTTGTTGGCGAGCAACCATTGAACGAATCGAGCTTAAAGGATCACCCGCTAACGCCCATGAGCGACTCCAACCTTGTTCGAGTTCTGCAGCCACAGGTGAAGGGCAGCGTGGGTCTTTGGAACCGTATCCAGCAGGCAGATAACCGAACAATACCAGAGACAACACACGTTATCGCTGACGCGGTCGAGTTTAACGACCTGGTGAGACTGATTGAGAAGACGCCTGATTCGGTGCTTCTTACCGGTGGTAGCGCACTGGCTATGCCTATCCCTGACAAGCTGGGATTGAGTTCAACCGACCCAGTCGCCGATCCACAGCCGGCAAAAGCGGCCATCATCATTAGCGGTAGCTGCTCGCAGATGACCAACCGACAGGTTGCCGAGTGGAAAGCCTCCAACCCAAGCTATCAACTCAAGCCAAGCGAACTAACCGCAGAGGCGATTGAGCAGTGCCTAAACTGGATCGATAGCCTCGATGCCGATCAAGTCGGGCTGGTATACGCTACCGATACGCCAGAGGCAGTCAAAGCCTCGCAAGCACAGTTTGGTGTAGCCGCGGCGGGTGAATTGGTCGAGCAAGCGATGGCAACTCTGGCACAGCAGGCGTACATTCGTGGCGTGCGTCGATTTGTGGTTGCCGGTGGTGAGACCTCCGGCGCCGTGACTCAAGCACTCGGTGTGCGAGAAGTAATGATCGGCAAAGAGATCTGCCCGGGCGTCCCATGGGTCTACTCAGGCAGCGACAAGGACCCAGTTGCGCTGGCACTCAAGAGTGGTAACTTTGGCTCTCAAACCTTCTTTGAAGATGCATTGAACCTTTTGGAGCAATAGAGTGGATATACGCGAGCAGCTCTGTGAATTGGGGCTAAGCCTCTACAATCGTGGCCTAACACATGGCAGCACCGGCAATCTCTCGGCCCGCCTACCGGACGGTAATATTATTGTTACTCCGACTGGGTCATCTCTGGGCCGCCTCACTCCCGAGGGCCTTAGCGTTATTTCCCCTCAAGGTGAGCTGATTTCGGGCGCTAAGCCCACCAAAGAGGTGCCGTTACATCAGGCGTTCTACAGCACTCGCGGTGACAAGGCCGGTGCCGTAGTCCATCTGCATAGCTGCCACTCAACGGCCCTGTCGCTGTTACCGTCTGAGGATGAAACGGACTGGCTACCGCACCTGACGCCATACGGAATTATGCAGTTAGGCAAAGTGCGTCTGTTGCCTTACTTCATCCCGGGCAGTCCTGAGATTGGCAAGGCGATAACAGGGCTCGCCGGAAAACACTCAGCCGTTATGCTGGCCAATCACGGCCCGGTCGTCACTGCAAAAAATATTGAAGCTGCAGTCTACGCAGCAGAGGAGCTCGAAGCGACCGCCAAACTGGCGTTTCTTACTCGCGCCCTGAACCCTAACGGACTCACGCCGGAACAAGTTGATGCTCTGGTACGTCAATACAATGTGGAGTGGAACTGATGCCCGCATTTTCCGCCAATCTAGGCTTTCTCTGGACCGACCGATCGCTTGCTGACGCAATTCGTGCGGCGAAAGCAGCCGGCTTTGACGCGGTAGAGTGTCACTGGCCCTACGAGCAGCCCATCTCTGATGTGCAGGCAGCACTACACGAGACTGGGCTGACGATGCTGGGACTCAATACGGTACGCGGTCCTCTAAATGCTGGCATGGCAGCTTTGCCGGACAGCGTTGCTGATGCACGCGCAGCCATCGACCAAGCGATCGACTATGGCGTAGCCATCGGCGCGCTCAACGTACATGTAATGGCGGGGCAGACCGAAGGAGAACTCCCCGAGCAGACCTATCTGGATAATCTACGCTACGCCTCTGCGCAAGCGCAGGCGAACGGTATGGGAATTCTGATTGAGCCCTTGAATGCTTTCGACATGCCGGGCTACTTCCTCCGAGATACGGTTCACGCCGTCGAGTTACTCGATAAACTTGATCTGGCAAACGTGAAGCTGATGTTCGACTGCTATCATGTCGGCCGGATGGAGGGCGATGTAATTGCTCGCTTTGATGCCTGCCTGCCCTATATCGGCCATGTACAGTTCGCCGCCGTTCCTGACCGCGGCGCACCCGATCATGGCGACGTCGACTATGCAGAGGTCTTCGCTCATATCGATCGTTCTGGTTGGGAGATACCTCTGGGCGCCGAGTACAAAGTGACTGGAAGCACGGATGAGACACTGGGTTGGATGAAGAGCTTCGGCGCTTAATCGATGCTAACCGTCTTTCTTAATACCCTGCCATTTTTTGGGCTGATCGCGCTCGGGTTCTTTGCCGCTTTTAGTGGCAGCTTTACCCGAGAAGCGACGGTCTACCTCACTAAGTTCGTCTTCTACTTCCCACTCTCAGCGATGATTTTCAACTTCGCATCTGAACTGAGCCTGGGTGAAATTTTCGATTTTAAGTTTACCGCTGCCTATATTATTGGCTCTTTTGCGGTCTACCTTGGCACTCTCTGGATGCGACGTCTGCGCGGCGATAGTTTTGAAATGGCCCTGGTCAGCGGACACTGTTCGGTGATCGGCAACATGGGTTGGATGGGTTTGGCAATGCTGCCTATTCTTCTGGGCGAAGAGTCCATCCCCTATGTAATCATGGTGCTGATCTGTGATCTGGTCGTCTTCTATCCATTGATAGTGAGCCTGATCGTTGCCCATCGCAAAGGTAAGTTCGACATCAAACTGGTATTCAGTGTGCTCGCGGGGCTGCTGAAGAATCCGATGGTGTTGTCGATACTGACTGGGCTTATCTGGTCAGCCTTCAACATTCACACCCCAGATGTAGTGCATCAGTTCCTCGTTATACTAGCCGGCGCGTCAACACCGGGCGCCCTCTTCGCTATCGGCGCATCAATGATGTATGCCCAACGCGGTGAGTATGGGGGTACAGCGCTGATATCACTCAATAAACTATTGATACACCCGCTAGCGGTGGCTCTGGTCGCTCTCTATCTATTTGACCTTGGACCCTTTGAGGCAGCAGTCTTGGCGGCCTGTGCAGCGATGCCGGTGGCTGGGAATATCTTTATGCTGGTGAGCCATTACAACATTCCATCGGATCGCGTATCTTTCTCTATACTGGTCTCAACGGTAGTGAGCATACTGACAATCCCGATAATCATCGGGCTCTCGTTTGGCTAACCGCGAAAAAGTATCCGAGCATAAGTCACAACAGTAGCGAAACTGAAAATGAGCAAAATAATAAAAATTGTTAACCAGGTTTTCGATGTCCCTCTTGCTGAAGTTCTGGTGGACGCTAAACACGGCGATCACACTCACTTCGAACTGGTGACCAGTACTGTTTATCTCGAAGATGGCAGCGAGGGTACGGGATATACTTACACCGGTGGCAAGGGTGGGCGGTCTATTCTTGCGATGCTCGAGCACGACCTAACCCCCTTTCTTCTCGGAAGAGAAGCAAGCGATGTTGAAGCACTCTATGAGGCGATGCAGTGGCACGTGCATTATGTAGCGCGCGGCGGTATCGCCTCTTTTGCTATCTCTGCCGTAGATATCGCACTCTGGGACCTGCGTTGCAAAGCAGCCGGCAAGCCGCTTTGGCAGATGGCTGGCGGGGCCTCCGATCGCTGCAGAGCCTATGGCGGTGGTATCGACCTGGGGTTTAACTTGGATAAACTTCTAAGCAATATGCAGGGGTATCTCGACCAGGGCCTCAACGGAGTGAAACTCAAGGTGGGGCGCCCAGCTATCGCCGAGGATATCGCGCGTGTTGCCGCGATTCGCGAGCTAATCGGACCCGACCGAGCGCTGGCTGCAGATGCAAATTACTCGATGAGCGTAGAGCAGGCGATCGAAGCTGCACGCGGCTTTGCAGAGCACAACATTCTCTGGTTCGAAGAGCCAACCATTCCCGATGACTATCTGGGATTTGCAAAGATAGCTGAGGCTACAGGCGTGCCCTTGGCGATGGGCGAAAACCTGCACACTATTCACGAGTTTGAGTACGCCTTCGAACAGGCAAAACTGAGTTTTATTCAGCCCGACGCATCCAACTGTGGCGGCGTGACGGGGTGGCTGCAAGTGGCTCAGATGAGCCGCAAATACGGCATCCCGGTCTGTAGCCACGGCATGCAAGAGCTCCACGTAGGTCTGCTGTCGGCCCAGCCTAATGCTGGATGGCTGGAAGTTCACTCCTTCCCGATTGACCAATACACCGACCGACCGCTGGTGATCGACAACCATCTAGCGGTCGCTTCGAATGAACCTGGCACAGGCGTGCGCTTTCACTGGGAGAAATTGCGCGAGGCACATCAACGAATGAGTGCAGGAAGTAGTTCCTAAGATGAGCAAGCGCGTTGTTCTACTGGGCGAGTGCATGATCGAACTGCAACGCCGACAGGATCAGATTATCCAAGGCTATGCGGGCGATGTATTAAACACATCCACCTATCTGGCCCGCCTGACTCAAGACTCCCCTATCAATGTTGAGTTTGCTACCGCTTTGGGGCAGGACCAGTTTAGTGATCAGATGGTTGCGAATTGGGCGCAGGAGCAGATCGGTAGCAATCTGGTTGAGCGACTTGAGCATCACCTTCCGGGAATCTACTTCATAGAGAATGACGCCAGCGGCGAGCGCAAGTTCTACTACTGGCGTAACGACTCTGCGGCCAAACGTATGTTCGACTCCGATGCGCTCGCAGATCAGCTACTGGCACAGACAGACCTCGAACTCTTCTATATCAGCGGTATCAGCCTAGCGATTCTACCGCCGGCTGGTCGCACAAAATTGATTCAACTGATGCGTTCGCTCAAGGCCAAAGGCGTTACTCTAGCTTTCGACAACAACTACCGACCCATTCTTTGGAGCTCACCCGAAGAGACTGAGGCGAGTTATGACGAAGTTCTCTCGCTAACCGATATTGCGCTACTGACTTGGGATGATGAACGATCGCTGCGAGGGTATGACTCACCTGATCAAATTGTTGCCCACTGCGCTCAATTCGATATCGGTGAGCTCGTGATCAAGTGCTCAGCCGAGCCTTGCATCCTCGTTTGTGAAGGGCAGCAGACCGAGATAAGCGCCACAGCGGTCAACAGCGTTAAAGATACTACCGCAGCTGGCGATTCATTTAGCGCGGGCTATCTAGCTGCAAGGCTTCATGGTGAATCACCGGGAACAGCAGTTGCCTGGGGGCACAAACTGGCCGGTACTGTCATCCAGCACTATGGCGCAATTATCCCTGTCGAGGCGATGCCTAGGCTGTAATCTGCCCTACAGAGGCGTCGACAAGAAGCGCAGGTTCCCGATAAAGTTTGCTCCGCAGTAAAGCTTATTACAGCGTTACAAGCTTGCCACTGGTAATAGAGCGCTCTATCGCATCTACCACTCGCAAGTTCTGCATACCATCAAAGGCACTGACACGCGGCTCAGACAAGCCCAATGCTAGATCACAAAAATGATCGAGTTGAAGCACCAATGGGTCCTCACGTTTGAGCGGTTCTACTGAGCACTCCAGCTCTTTCCACCAGGAGCGTTCAGTTCCATCGGCAAAGCGCTTAATCCGCATGGTTGGTACCGATAAGGTGCCTTGGGTGCCTGAGATAACGTAGCAATCCTCATCCTCGTAGGTTGAGTAGGAGGGGTTCTCTTGCGAGGTCTGCTCCCAGCTTCGAGCTGCAGCTGCCGCGTCCGACAAAAGGAAAGTTGCCAATGCCCCGCTGGTGAAACGAAACAGGATCGCAGCGGTATCCTCAACTTCAAACTGACGCGTCGCATTCGAGCTCAGCGCTTCAACCGCCTCGATCTCGCCAGCAATTTGACGCAGGTTACCAATTTCGTGGATCAAGTTGATCAAGATCGGACCGCCACCCTTTTGAGTACGCCAGGGTGCGGCTTCGAAGTAGTGCTCGGGCTTGTAGAAGGTGGCACTGCCTTGGATACCCACTAGGCGCCCGAGCGTCCCATCTTCAACGATCCGCTTCGCCTCACGCACAATCGGGCTGTGCGCACGATGGTGACCAACAAGGACTCGTCCCTGCTTGGCTGCAACTAAATCAACCAGTACCTGAGCTGTCTCTAGGCTATGAGTCACCGGTTTTTCAACCAGAACCGTGAGTCCAGCTTCAACCAGTTGAGCTGCCTGGGGTGCGTGTAGATGGTTAGGTGTTGCCAGGATCACCGCATCAGCTAGATTAGCCTCCAGTAACCCGTCGAGATCAGTAAAGTGGGGGCAACCCAAAGCTTGAGCATACCCAGCAGCCTCCGGTGTAGGGTCAATGGTGGCGACGAGCTCTGCACGGTCTGATGCGATAACCCGAGCGATATGCTCGCGACCAATGAGGCCACAACCGGCAACTGCGATTCGAACCTGACTCACGCTAACCTCCAAACTCAAATTGGTCACTACGTCTCTCTCAGACTTTCGGGCTGGGTCTCCGGTGTCGGCGGCAACATCTGTTTACGTTTACGTCGCTCGCGCTGCCAGATATAGATCCCAGAGCAGATAATCACCATACCACCCGACAACGTCCAGACTGTCGGCCAGGTATCAAAAATCAGTACGCCTACCACAGCAGCCCAAAATACCTGGGTGTAGAACATTGGGGCCAAAATTGACGCGTCAGCTAAACGATGCGCCTTAGTGGATGCCATATGCCCAAACGCGCCGAAGCAGCCGATAGCCAGCACAATAATCCACTGATGCAGATTATCAGGCCAAACCCAGACATAGAGTGCAAAGGGTGCCAGTGCAATACTGGCCACTCCACTGCCCCAGATCTGCTGAGTCGCATTGCTCTCGATACCCGCAATCATGCGCGTCATGATGAAGTATCCCGATACGATAATCAGGTTACCCAAACTCAACATCATCGCCGGATGGAAGGTGGCGCTCCAAGGCTGAATGACTAGGACTACCCCAAAGAAACCGATGCAGACCGCGATAATACGATGGATTCCCACCTTTTCGCCCAAAATTGGAATCGCCAGCAGGGTTGTGACTATAGGGCCAGCAAAAGCGATGGTTGTGGTGACGGTGATCGGCAAGTACTTCAGTGCCCAGAAGTTAAAAACCGTACTCAAAAACAGGAAGATCGATCGCAAAAACTGCTTCTTCGGTACATTTGAGCGAAATATCGACAAGCCATCCTGTGGGATGTAGATCAGCATCGCCAACAAAAAGTGTACAAAGTAGCGCAGAAAAACGATCTCCAGCACGGGCAGACCCGCGATGGAGAGCCATTTAGCCGAGGTATCAATACCGGTGAAGAGGATGACAGCGAGTACCATCATCATCACACCGGCCCC
>JAHEDZ010000018.1:0-2402 GCA_024640955.1 Oceanospirillaceae bacterium | reverse complement strand
CAAAGTAGCGCAGAAAAACGATCTCCAGCACGGGCAGACCCGCGATGGAGAGCCATTTAGCCGAGGTATCAATACCGGTGAAGAGGATGACAGCGAGTACCATCATCATCACACCGGCCCCGGCACGATCCTCGAGAGGTTTTACAGCCAAATTGAGGCTCCTGAGAACAGCTTGTTAGAGCGTCATACCGCCATCAATGGCAATACACTGGCCGGTTATGTAGCGGCTCTCATCAGACGCGAGATAGACAACCAAGTCAGCGATCTCTTGCGCTTCACCGATACGCCCCATCGGTTGACGGGCAATAAACTGCTTCATCGCCTCTTCGTAGTCACCCGTAGCACGCAGTCGATCATGCAGCGACGGGCTATCCACAGTACCCGGTGCAATACAGTTACAACGTACGCCCTGAGTGATGTAGTCAGCAGCCACCTGCTTAGTCAGGCCGATCGTAGCAGCCTTAGAGGTTCCGTAAATAAAACGATTTGGCAGGCCGCGCAGGTGCGAGCAGACCGACGCGATATTCACGATAGCGCCGTTACCTTTGGCCAACATACCGGGCAGCGCCGCCTTGATAGAGTGCATATGCGCGCGCACATTGAGGTTCATGGCGAAATCGAACTCGTCGTCCGTTGCATCCATAATTGTGCCAGCATGAACAACACCGGTGCAGTTCACCAGAATATCCACATCAGCAGCCGCAACGGCCTTTTCCAGCGCTTCACTATCCAGTGCATCCAAAGCAAAAGTCTCGGCGACATTCAGCCCTTCAAGCAATTCAGCTTTGAGGTCGGTTGCGATAACGTGCGCACCTTCTTTCGCCATGGCTTCAGCGGCTGCACGTCCGATACCCTGGCCCGCTGCAGTTATAAATGCGCGTTTACCCGCTAATCTCATTGAAATAACTCCCAAACTCTATTTTTGTGGTTCGCTATCGAGGTGGTCACTGAACCAGTCAACAATCGCCGGCACCATCATATCGCCACTACCGCTTTCACAAACTTCTGATAGAAGGCTGAAGCCGCTTCGCTACCGCCGCGACCAAATGCCTCCTCCACCCCAGTACGATCGCGGTTGTCCAGCACTGTCCGCTCGAAACCTGCTTTCTGCAGGCACTCGACCATCGCTCGGCCCATTAGACCTAAGCCAATAAATCCAATCTTCATCACATTACCGCTCCTACCTGCCAGGGGACAAATTCATAATCGCCCAATCCCTGGGCCTCAGATTTAGTCGCCTCACCCGAAGCGACCTTGAGCCATAAAGCGTAGATTTCGCGACCCACATCTTCCACCGAAGCACCTTCGGTAAGCACGCGACCGGCGTTGACGTCCATATCCTCTCGCATGTGCTCATACATCGGCGTATTGGTGGCAACTTTTAATGTTGGCGAGGGCTTAGAGCCAAACGCAGAACCACGACCGGTCGTGAAAGTCACCAGATTACAGCCCGAAGCGATCTGACCGGTAACGCTGGCTGGGTCATACCCCGGACTGTCCATAAAGTTAAAGCCTGGTGTTCGCACCGGCTCGCCATACTTATAGACGCCATTTAGCGGGGTTGTGCCGCCTTTAGCGACAGCGCCAAGAGACTTCTCAAGAATCGTTGTCAGGCCACCTTTCTTGTTACCCGGCGATGGGTTGTTGTCCATCGAACCGTGATTTCGTGCGGTGTAATCCTCCCACCAGCGAATCAGTCCTACCAACTTACCGCCCACTTCGGTATCGCGCGCTCGCGCCGTCAGCAGGTGTTCGGCGCCATACACTTCAGGCGTCTCAGCCAGAACCACAGCGCCACCCTGCGCGACGAGTAGGTCACTGGCGTATCCAAGTGCAGGGTTGGCAGTAATACCTGACAAAGCGTCCGATCCACCGCACTGCAACGCGACCATCAGTTCAGAAGCGGGACACGCCTCTCGCTGAGCCTGATTCACCAGCGGTAGCATCTCTTCTATCTGAGCGATACCGCGCTCAACGGTTTTGCGCAAACCGCCGACATCCTGAATATTCATTGTCTGAAACAGTGGGTTATGTGACAGACCGTAAAAATCCAACAGCTTATCCAGCTGCATCGTTTCACACCCCAGGCCCGCGATCAGCGCGGCTCCAACATTAGGATTGTGCACATAGCCCCAAAGCACACGCTGTAAAATACCGAACCCAGTACCGTCACCACCCATTGCACAGCCGGTACCGTGAACAAAGGCCACAACACCATCCACATTGGGATAAGCCGCCAACTTATCATCAGTAAAGTGCTGAGCGATCATGCGAGCAGCAGTCGCCGAACAGTTCACACTGGTCAAAACAGCAATGTAATTTCGCGTACCCACCTTGCCTGTTGGACGGCGGTAGCCCATAAAAGTATCTGGCGCCTCTACGGGGGTGACCTCACGCAGGTT
>JAHEDZ010000020.1 GCA_024640955.1 Oceanospirillaceae bacterium | reverse complement strand
ATCGTGCCTGGGGTCTTTATCAGGCTTTTCCCAGGCCAGAAGCGGCCCGCATTGTGAGCGATGGCAACCATCGGCACTTTGTTGCTTACCGCCAACATCGCTCCACCTTTATTCCACTTACCCATTTCCCCAGCCGGTAAGCGCGTACCCTGTGGAAAGATCAGCAGCGGGATACCTCGAGAGAGGCGGTCTTTGCCTTGTTCAAGTAGTACTTTGAGCGCACCACGTTTCTGACTGCGATCAAGCGCGATAGGTTCCAGCAGTGCCAGCGCCCAGCCGAAGAATGGGATTTTTAACAGTTCCTGTTTGAGCACGACGACTTGCGGTTGGATTAGTAGCTGGAAGTAGATGGTTTCCCACTCGCTCTGGTGGTTAGCGATAGCTACATAGGCGCCCTCTTTCGGGAGGTTCTCTCTACCCTGCACATTCACTTTTACGCCGCAGGCGATGCGCAGCCAGAGAATGTAGAAACGGTTAACCATAGTGACGAAGTAGAAGCGCGGTTTGAATGGCAGAAAGCGCGCGATAATGAGCGACAGAGTCGCCCAAAAGATCGTCATTGGGTAAAAGGCTGCGTAGTAGATAAGTGCGCGGATCGCGCCAATCAGTTTCAAGCGCTCAGCCCCCGGTTACCGGTGGGAAGAAGGCGATTTCGTCGCCGTCTTTGATGCTTTGGGTGCGCTCGCACATTTCGTGGTTTACGGCGGTGAGCACGGGAGTGTTGTTGATCTGATCCGACCAGGCTTGGCCGTGCAGTTCGGATAGGTGTGCGATCAAGTCGGCCACATTCGCTGCGCTCTCTGGCAGTTCGATCTGTTCGTCTGCGCGGCCGATGCGGTCACGCAAGCTGGCGAAGTAGATTATTTTTAGCATGATTATTTATTCCGCACTCCAGTGTCCTGATTTACCGCCCTTCTTCTCCATCAGGCGCACCTGATCGATGATCATGCCTTTATCAACGGCTTTGCACATATCGTAGAGGGTCAGGCCGGCCACCGATACGGCGGTTAGCGCTTCCATCTCTACACCCGTCTGACCGGCCAGCTTGCAGATAGCGGTGATATCGACACAGCTCTCAGCTTCATTCGGCGTCAATTCAACTTTTACTGAGCTGAGCATTAGCGGATGACACATGGGTATCAGGTCCGACGTGCGCTTGGCTGCCATAATGCCGGCGATACGCGCGGTGGCGATCACATCACCCTTTTTGTGGCCGCCGTTGATAATCATCGACAGCGTCTCGGGGTTCATAATCACACGACCCTCGGCGCGTGCTTCGCGGAAGCTGACCTCTTTCTCAGAGACATCCACCATGCGCGCCTGGCCTTTGGCGTCGATATGGGTAAATTCAGACATTATTCTTCTTCTCCAGCAACCGGCGCTTCACTTAATTTCTGCGCGGCGCGTTGGTTTTCAACAGGTTTAGCATACATCTTACGCAGAATCTCGCGAGCAGAGCCTTCCACCTGCGCTAGACGCGCTTCAAGCTTGGCATTGCCTTCAGCATCACCCTCACCTGCTGCCGCTAAGTTAGTTGGGTGCAGGCGGTAGTTGGCGTGAATTTGCCGATCTAGTTCAGCGGCCAGCGCATCATCATCTTCAAAATCTGCGGTAATCACTTCACCGAAGGCGACATGCACCTGGCCTTTCTCGCCTGTGATACCTCGCACAATGCTCTGGATGTCTTCAAACTCGCTCTTCTTGTACTCGCCATGCTCAGCCAGTGCTGCAAGCTCATTCGCTTTCATCGCGTCACAAGGGTCGAGTTCGTATGAAATTGAGACAGGCACAATATTAAGACGCTTAGCCTGTTCGGAAAAACTGCGTGCTTTGCGCTGTCCAATATGCAGCATCTTTAACAGCGCTGGATCGGTACGATCATCACCATCTTTCGAGCGACCCGAGCGCTGAGCAATCCAGATGGAGTGGCCGCCGACAATCGAGTGGTCGATATACTGCGATAACTGGTTCAGAACGGTGAGACGTTCACGCCCCTGCACGCCGCGTTTTACGATAAAGCTCTTGTTCAATCGCATCAGATCCGATGCGTACGGTTTGCGCAGTAGGTTATCACCAATAGCGATGCGTACCGTATCCATCTCTGCGTGATAAAGCATCCAGTTCATAAAAGCTGGATCCATTGCGATATCGCGGTGGTTAGAGATGAACAGATACGCCTCTTCCGGGTCGAGATTTTCGATGCCACTGCAACTTAACTTGGTGGTCGTGCGGTTGATCATCTTAGCCATGTAGCTTTCGACCAACTGCTGAAACTCTTTAACGCTCGCAATATCCCCTATGCGCGCTGCCAATACCTGCTTTACGACCGGGCGCAGCAAAAAACCGGCCCATTTTGACGCCTTGGGGAACTGATACTGGGTAATTGCAGAGATAAACTCGTTATCGTGCAGTATATCGAAGAGCACCTGCGACACTTCGTCATCGCGGTAGGGGCGGATATCGTGAAATGGATCCTGCTCCATCTCCGGGGTTTGCGCGTTGGTCATGAAAAATGAGACTTGGCTGATTTTAGCCGCCTATTCTAGGCTTTTATGCGGACGATTTCATCCAACCTTTGAACCTATCAAGCACCATCAGGCATGTAGCAGTGAATCAAACGGCATAAAGCTGTACGCTCTGCCCTTTTCTATCGCCTCAAACGCTGGCAAATGCAGCAAACCATCGGCTGTTAGGGCTGAACTAAGCACCCCCGAGTTCTGGCTTACTAGCATCTGAGCAACGCCATCAATAATAGCAACACGCACGTACTCATCACGTTTCTGCACGTCACGTGAGAAGCCCGCCGCCACCGGCAAATGTGTCACCGCTTTGTATTTAGCGCCCTGTAAGTGCATCAGACAGGGACGCGCCAGAAGGGAGAAGGTGACCAGTGATGACATCGGGTTGCCTGGCAGGCTAAAAATCGGCGTGCCTTCAATTTCAGCCGCTGCAAAGGGTTTGCCTGGTTTGAGACGAATGCGCCATAAATTCAACGTACCCAGCGACTCTATTGCTGCTTTAACGTGATCCTCTTCACCAACCGATACACCCCCAATGGTAAGTACCGCATCCGCTTTGGATACAGCCTCTTTTAGCGCAGCGACCGTTGCTTGACGGTCGTCCTCGACTCGCGGCATGCGCACCCACTCAAAACCGGCCTGCTCAAGTAGCGTACCGATCATCTGGATGTTGGAGTTGTAGATTTTGCCAGGCCCCAGAGGCTGCCCTGGCTCAACCAATTCATCGCCCGTCGTAATTAGCGCGACTTTAAGTGGTTGGTACACCCCAAGATGGGTAAACCCCATCGAAGCAGAGACGCCTACCGCAGCGGGCGTAATACGCGAACCAGCTCTGAGAATCGTCTCGCCCTGCTCAAGGTCCATTCCCGCGGGGCGCACCCACTCGCCTTTTTTCGGCATCTCTTTGACACGAATAAGACCCGATTCAGTTACCTCAGCATCTTCTTGAATCAGTATTGTATCGGCACCCGGAGGCATCTCGGCTCCGGTAAAGATACGCGCGGCGGTACCGGGCTGCAGCGGTTGTGGCGCATGCCCTGCAGGAATGCGCTGACTCACAGCGAGTTCACCGTTAGTGAGGTCAGCGAACGCCACGGCGTATCCATCCATCGATGAGTTCGGCGCTGGCGGCACATTGATCGGCGCCACCACATCTTCAGCCAAGATCCGGCCTGCACATTGATCCGTCGGCAAACTCTCTGTTTGACACAGGCGGGGTAACGAAGCCAGCAACTTATCGCGCGCTTCGTCTAGCGGCATCAGAGGTGGTAGCGCCATCGTCGAATTAGCCTTTCTGCAACTCAAGTCGCATCTCTTTGACTTGATTCAGCAGTGCCGCGAAGTTACACGGCTTGTGTGTGCTATCGAGCTGCGATTCAAGGATCGCCCAGCCATCCCGGCAAGCGCCCGTAGAGCCAGGTAGACAGACTATCAACGTGCCATTGGCTAGGCCTGCGAAGGCGCGGCTCTGGATGGTTGAGGTGCCGATTTTGTTCCAGCTCTCTTTGCGGAACATCTCACCGAAGCCCTCAACATCTTTATCGAACAGTGGCTTCAGCGCTTCTGGCGTTGAGTCGCGCAGGCCAAAGCCTGTCCCCCCGGTGCATACAACCACCTGCACTTCAGGGTCGGCTACCCAGTGCGATACCTGAGCACGCAAGATGTAGACATCGTCTGGCACCAACGCACGATCAAGTAGCTCGTGACCGGCCTCTTTTACCGCTTTCTCGAGGTAGTCACCCGAGGTGTCGTTCTCGAAACTGCGCGTATCCGAAACTGTTAAAACTGCGATACCCAAACTGTCTTTAGTGTCGCTCACTGCCATGTTTTCGCTTCCTCTATCCCTAACCGCGCTTCTCTAGCGCTGATCTAAACCGTATCGGCGCCGCTTTTTCGGGGAACTTGCCCTGAATATCGGCGTAAAACTCGTTTAATTGTGCCAGATCCTCTTCTGGATTACCGCTGAGCTGCGTCAACGGGCCCCAACCCAAGGTCTTGGTTTTGTAATCGATATAGCCGGCCACCAAGGGCACGCCGGCCTCGCCTGCAAGATAGTAAAAGCCCGAACGCCAGAACTCTCGGTAAGAGCGCGTGCCCTCGGGCATCATTCCCACAACCAGCGGTTCGCCGCTCTCTTTAGCTTTTTCAAAGCGCTGCACTAACTGGCCGATAAAACCGTTACTTGATCGCCGGTCTACAGGAATACCACCCAATGCTCGAAGGATTGAACCCAGAGGCCACCAAAACAGCGTGTGTTTGGCGATGAAATGGAACCTCAGTCCCAGCGCACCTTTAGCAAGCATCGCGATAAAAAAGTCGACATTAGAGGTGTGCGGGTAGCCAATCAAAACATAACGATCGGCGCCAGGCAGTTCGCTCGGAATACGCCAACCAATGAGTTTAAGGATCAACTTGCAGAGCGCAGCGATCATTTCGCACTCTTGCGCTGCACATCGCGCATCAAACTGGAGATATCCAGACCCAAGGCTTCAGCCGCTTTACCCACATCATTGGTCATTACCGGCGGAATCACACCGGGGCGGCGCTTACGTTCTGCTTCCGCAGCGATCTTGGAGTTAAGTTTTGCTTTCAGAGCCTCAAGCTGCCCAAGGCTCAGTTCAGATAAAAAATCGGTGGTACGATCGTTCATTCAGGGATTTAATCGCTCAAATTAGTCGTGCCCGGGCCCAGTCAAAGGCCCTGCCAAATGTAGCCGCCGAGTATTAGGAATAACTTAGCCGCCTGTGGCGTTCATGAAACGTAATATCTGCGGCTCGTTAGCCAGATCAAAATGGTGCTTCTCAGGCTTCAGATCCATCGAATCGATCAGCGCTTTCTCCAGCATTGCCGCTCGCTTCTCTTCATCCGGTTCAGAGCGCAGTAGCTCGCGCAGATCCATCGAGTGCTCGTTACCCAAGCAGAGTAGCAGACGCCCCTCAACGGTCACGCGCACGCGGTTACACTCAGAGCAGAAGTTGTGAGAATGCGGCGAAATAAAACCGATGCGCGACTCAGAGTCAGCCATACGATAGTAGGTCGACGGGCCCGCGGTCTGTTCCTCAGTTTTCGTCAGCGGGTAGCGCGCATGAACCATTGCACGCACCTCATCGCTGGAGCAGTAAGCCTCTTCGCGGTCATGCTCGCTGATAACACCGAGAGGCATCTCTTCGATAAAGGAGATATCCAGCCCCCGGTCACGCGCGAAATCGACCAGAGCAACGACTTCATCATCGTTACGGCCTTTGAGAATAACGGCATTAAGTTTGATTCGCTTGAAGCCCGCCTTACAGGCAGCATCGATACCGGCGATAACCTGATCAAACTTGTCTTTGCGCGTAAGCTCTTTAAAGCGCTCAGGATTCAAAGTATCCAAAGAGATGTTAATGCGTTTAACGCCGGCTGCGACTAAATCATCCGCCATAGTTGGCAGCTGCGAACCGTTGGTCGTAATCACCAGCTCGACGTCCAACTTACCCAAGCGCTGAATCAACGACAGTATGCCCTTGCGCACCAGCGGCTCACCACCGGTCAGGCGCAGCTTATTCACACCCAAGCGGGCGAATGCGGCCCCAACTTCGTAGATCTCCTCCAGGCTCAACACCTGGTCGCGTGGCAGGAAGGTCATCTCCTCGGCCATGCAGTAGACGCAGCGGAAATCACAACGGTCGGTTACCGAGAGGCGCACATAATCAATGTGGCGGCCAAATTTATCGATGAGTTTAAGTGGGACTGTCATACTCAGATACTAGCGTTTTATTGTTATCAACTTAAATAGCACTTTGGTGCTTGTCGCGCCCTTTCTCTTTTATCTACGTGCATGCAACGAAAATAGAGCCCAACTTTACCAATCTTTCAGCCTCAAAACACCGGAGTGAACAGCGGCTACGATATACTGCACTTCACAAGGACTAAATACTAGGGCCGCAGCATAGACTCGACCAACAAAAGCTGATCGCTGCATCGGGCGTTAAATATGAGATCGTTGAAAGGATCGCTCAATAAATTGAGCTCCTGCAGTTGGCCCAAATCGACTCCGCAATTTATCGAAGGTGAATTAGCGCACCACACCGCGAGCTGAGCAACCATGTCCAAATCCTTAAGAACCCAAAGCCTCGGCACGCGTCTCGACTGTTGGCTGAATCACCTTCGACCCATCCTCACCGTAGATCTCACGAATCAACCTCTGCAGGTCGACTCGCCAAGGGCGTTGACGGATACCGAAGGTGTTTAGAATTTGGGTGCATTTAAGAACCGCAGAGCTCGGGCGTTCGGCGCCGCTCTCTTCGGTGCTGGGAATGGGTTTTATCTTCCGAACCGCAAGCTCCTCGTACTGACTGGCAGCGGCGATAATCGCCTCGGTGAAAGCATAACGGGTCGTTATTTCGGCGCCTGAGTAGTGGTAGGTACCCCAGGCTTCGGAGCCGCATTCAAGTTGCTTGAGTACCGCAATCAGCACACGTGCCACGTCCATCGATGAGGTCGGGCAACCGCGACGATCATCAACGGCTTTAAGTACCTTATGCTCACGTGCCTGCTCTAGCACCCGCGTTAGGTAGTTACGTCCTGTCTCACTGAAGAGCCAGCTTACACGCAAAATAATATGACGGGGCTGCTGAGTGCGAAGGTTGATCTCACCCTGGAGTTTCGAGCGACCGAAAACACCCAAGGGTGCCGGCTCGTCGGTTTCGGTATAGCCGCTATCGTAGTGGCCGTCGAAAATATAATCGGTCGAAATGTGTAACAGCGGGATGGATAACTCGGCGCAGGCTCGAGCCAGGTTGCCAGCGCCGTCGGCATTTACGCTCATCGCGAGGCTAGAGTTAGCCTCCGCAGAATCAACGCTGTTAAAGCCCGAGCAGTTCACCACATAGTGCGGCAACTCATCGGCCAGGCGCGCGCCAACGACAGCCGCATCGGAAACGTCGAGGTGTTTGTGGTCATATGCGACGACATCGAAGTTCTCTTCAAGTTTCGCCTGCTGCACAAAAGCGCGACCAATCTGGCCATTTGCCCCTGTGACTAACACCTTAATTGGATCGCCGTACACCTGCGCACTACCCTCTTAGCTTCACTGTTAAGAGTATATTAATACCCTCTAATTTAAAAATCTTTCGCGCCGTTTTTTTGCCGACTTTAGACTAGGAATCACCGATTACTTGTCGCCACTGTCCACCTCGGCCTACACTCGGAGAATTAGAGGAAGCCAGATAAGGAGAAAGTTACATGGTTACAGCGATCGTCTTGCTAAAAGTCCAGCGCCAGAAGATTCAAGAGACAGCCGCCCGGCTTGCTGACATCAAAGGCTTCACCGAGGTCTTTTCGGTCAGCGGTAACTACGATCTTGTCGCTCTTGCCCGTGTTGCAACCAACGACCAACTCTCCGAGCTAATCACCAACGAGCTCGCAAGCTTTGATACTATTGAAGCAACGGAGACAATGCTCGCCTTCAAAGCCTACTCATCGCACGACCTTGAATCGATGTTCGGCGTCGGTTTTTAATTCAATAAATCAGTGCAGATAGATCGGCCGCACTAGCGGCACGATCCAACGATTATCGCCAGCGGCATCCTCAACCAACAAGGTGTCGTTGGAGTCGTATTTCAACTCTACTAAACCCTGAGTACGGGTCTTCAGCAGTTCGTCACGCTCAATTAGCAGCCGTACCTCCTCATCAATTTCTGAAATGAAGGATACGAGCGTGTCATCCACAACAACGCCATCACGACAGATCTCGACCTCAACGATATCTTCTGCATCGCGCTCCAAATGATCCAGAAGATCGCTCCAGTGGGTTTTAGGAAAGATACCTCGAAACATTTAGGCTCCTGAGCAAAGACCTGATCTACAAAAAGAGGACTACTACCAATCACGCTTTTATGTTTATCTAATCGGATAAAAATAAACAGCAGAATCAGAGTACTGCAATGGATAAAGATCAGATCATACCGACGCATCAGGTATGGGATCAGCTCGACACCAGCCGCATCCCGTTTTGGGCCTACACCGATCCCGGTATCTACAAGCGTGAGCTTGAAAAACTCTTCTACACCAACCACTGGTGCTATGTGGGACTTGAAGCCGAGATCCCCGAGATCGGCGACTTCAAACGCACCGTTATTGGTGAGCGCTCGGTGATTATGGTGCGTTCGAGCAACGACGAGATTCAAGTGATCGAGAATGTCTGCGCTCACCGTGGCATGCAGTTCTGCCGCAAAAATCATGGCAATACCGACAACTTCACCTGCCCCTACCATCAGTGGTACTACGACCTCGAAGGTAACCTCTTAGGAGTGCCCTTCAAACGCGGGGTCAAGCAAGATGGCGAGTGGAAAGGCGGCATGTCCAAGAATTTCGACACTGCCGAACACAGCCTCACCAAACTTCGAGTTGCGCGCCGTGGCGGGGTGGTCTTTGCCACCTTCGACCAAGGTATGGAGTCGTTTGAAGACTACATCGGCAGCGATATGCTGCACTACTTCGACCGCATGTTTAACGGCCGTAAACTGACGCTGCTTGGGTATAACAAACAGCGCATTCCGGGTAACTGGAAGTTGATGATGGAGAACATCAAGGACCCCTACCACCCCGGCCTGCTTCATACCTGGTTTGTTACCTTTGGTTTGTGGCGCGCCGATAACCGTTCCGAGCTGAAAATGGATCAGCACTACCGCCACGCTGCAATGATCTCGACGCGCGGCTCTGCAGGCAAAGATAAGCAGACCACTAACGTCTCGAGCTTCAAAGAGCATATGGAACTGAACGATCCACGCTTCCTTGATGTGGAGGTAGAACCGTGGTGGAACGGCCCGACAGCGGTAATGATGACCCTCTTCCCCAGCGTTATTCTCCAGCAGCAGGTTAACTCGGTCAGCACACGGCATATTCAACCTAACGGCCATGGTTCATTTGATTTTGTCTGGACACACTTCGGTTACGAGGACGACACACCCGAAATGACCCAGCGCCGTCTACGCCAAGCAAACTTGTTCGGGCCGGCCGGCTTTGTCTCGGCCGATGACGGGGAGGTAATAGAGTTCTCGCAGCAAGGGTTTGAACAGAAACCCTTTCATCGCGCTCTAGCAGAGCTTGGCGGCCACGAAATTGGTAACACTGACCATATGGTCTCTGAGACACTGATTCGTGGAATGTATGATTATTGGCGCAAGATGATGGAGATCTAAGCATGACCACTGATCTCTTTTTACAGCTCAACAACTTCTACCAAGACAACGCTGCCGCGATTGACCAAGAGCGCTGGGATGACTGGATGGAGACGTTCACCGATGACTGCATCTATCGCATCCAGTCGCGTGAGAACTTCGACCGTAACCTGCCAATGGCCGCGCTCTCGATGGAGGGTATGGGCATGCTCAAGGATCGTATCTACGGCATTACTGAAACGATCTTTCACGACCCCTATCACCAGACCCACGTTGTCTCTGCACCACGAGTCATCTCCATCGAAGGTGAGGTAATTCATGCCGAGGCGAACTACGCAGTCTTTCGCACCAAGAACGATGGCATCGCTCAGATTTTCAATGTTGGACGTTACATCGACCAGATCCAAACGAGCGACACAGGGTTTAAGCTAAAGTCACGGATCTGCGTATTCGACAACGATATGATTCTCAATTCGCTGATCTACCCAATCTGACGGCTAATACCAAATAGCGAGGTGGAATAGCTTATTTGCACTACACAAACGCCATTACTTATGTAGGATAGGAGCATGTATTAGGGTGAAATTAGGTGTAGAAACACACACCAGATTGCACTATAGTGCATTTTGATGCGTTCAATTTCAGCATCATAAATCATATTCTTGTTGTCGCTCAGACGCTGAGCGCACCAAAGAATGTAACGACAGATGTATAACAATAAGAGCTGACTAAGACTCAGCTTAACCATCGACAGGACAGAATAATGAAAAAACTCACTGCTGCGGTTGCAATCGCAACTAGCATGATGGCCGGTTTTTCTATCGCAGATACGGTTAAAATCGGTTATGTAACCACCCTCACAACTCCAGCGGCCATCATCGGTCAGGATATGCAGAACGGCGTAAATCTCGCAATGAAGCACCTTGGCGGAAAAGCGGGTTCCCACGACCTTGAAGTTATCTTCGCAGACGACGGCTTCGCACCCGACACTGGTAAACAGGTTACTGACCGTCTGGTTAAACAGGACAACGTAGATATCGTTGCTGGCTACATCTGGTCGCACGTTCTCCTGGCATCACGTAAGTCTGTGCTGGATAACGATAAATTCCTAATCATATCAAATGCAGGCCCATCACCAGCTGCGGGTAAGCTTTGTCACGAAGACCAATTCTCAGTTGGCGTACAGAATGACCTAGGCCCAATGGCTATGGGTGACCAGATGAATGCCGCTGGCGTCAAAAAGCTCTACATCATGGCGCCAAACTACGCCGCGGGTAAGGACATGGTTAAAGGCGTTGAGCGTACCTTCAAAGGGGAGATCGTTGGTAAAGATCTGACCAAATGGGGTAAGGACGCACAGCTGGACTTTTCTGCTGAGCTGGCAAAAGCTAAAGCATCTGGCGCTGAGGCTATCTGGGTCTTCTACCCAGGTGCGGCTGCAGGCGCGTTCATTAAGCAGTACCAGCAGGCGGGTCTGAGCGAATCCATGCCGCTGTACACCTCGTTTACTATCGACGCAATCTCTCTGCCTAAACTGCAGGCTGCAGGCTTTACAGCGGCGCTCGGCTCACAGACTACACAGATCTGGGATCCAACCATCGATACTGCTGAAAACAAAAAATTCGTAGCTGACTTCAGAGCGGAGTACGGTCACTACCCCTCTTACTACGGTGCACAGGCGTACGACACGATCAAGGCGATCGCAGCAGCCGTTGAAGCCGCTGATGGCGCTAAAGATCGTGACGCGTTCCGCGCAGCGTTCAAATCGGTTAACTACGACTCAGTTCGTGGTGAATACAGCTACGGTAATAACAACTTCCCAATCCAGAACCTCTACCTACGTGAATTCGTAGAGGGTTCAGACGGCATCTGGACCTCGAAAATTGTTGGCACTGTATACGAGCCAGGTCAGGATACTTACGCGTCACAGTGTAAGCTCAAGTAATAGCTGATCGCTCCATCGGAGGGGGCATCCAGCCCCCTCACTTCAATCAAGTTACCCAACTTCACGGAGTGGCAACGTGGATACCACACTTTTGGTCATTCAGGGACTCAATGGACTGCAGCTCGGCCTGCTACTTTTTTTGGTAGCGTCTGGCCTGACCCTTGTCTTTGGTATTTTGGACTTTGTTAACCTCGCACATGGCTCGCTCTACATGGTGGGCGCATTTATCTGCGCTTCGTTAACCTTCTACTTCGACAGCTTCTTGATCGCTTTGGTCGTTTCGTTACCGCTAATCGGAATTTTCGGCTATCTGTTTGAGATTGTTGTCGCCCGTAAACTGTATGAGCGAGACCACTTAGACCATGTCCTGGGTACCTTTGGTGCGATCTTGGTTATTGATACCGTAGCGCACATCATCTGGGGTGCTAATGGCATCTCTGTACCGCTACCAGACTATCTCGAAGGGCAGGTTTCGCTGACCTCCGATATTCAAATTCCTGTTTTCCGTCTGTTGATTATCGCTGCGGGCCTTGCCTCCGCTGCGCTGCTTTTCTGGATGGTGAACTACACCCGCTTGGGCATGTTGATTCGTGCAGGCGCATCTAACCGAACTATGGTCTCTGCGCTGGGCGTGGATATCAAAACACTCTTCTCTTTAGTCTTCGCGATGGGTGCCGTGCTGGCAGGCCTTGCCGGCATGCTGATCGCTCCGATAACTGAAGCCTCACTCGGTATGGGTAACAACATCATCATCACCGCCTTCGTGGTAATCATTGTCGGCGGTATAGGTTCGATGAAAGGTGCATTTATCGCAGCCCTCATTATCGGCGTTATCGATACGCTTGGGCGGGCATTCTTGGACGATATCTTCGCGCTGTTTATGTCCTCAGAGGCGGCAGAAAACTCGGCACCGGCAATCTCATCGATGCTGATCTACCTGTTGATGGCATCAGTGCTCTACTTTAAACCGGCGGGCCTGTTCCCCCCTAAAGTGCGTTAATTTAAGGAGTTTATGATGCGCAATATTTTGGGTAAGGGGCTCAGTAGCTGGGGCATGATGGTGCTGCTACTCATTGTGCCACTCATCTTCTACTACACCGGCAACGCTTTCTATTTGGATTTGGCGACGCGTCTGGTCATCCTGGCGATCGCAGCTGTCGGTCTTAACTTTGTACTGGGCTTCGGCGGCCTGATCTCTTTTGGCCACGCAGCCTTTCTAGGTCTGGGTGCCTATGCAGTGGGCATCCCTGCCTACCATGAGATCTACGGCGGCTGGGATGCGCTTGCCAGCACTAACGGTTTCTTCCACTTTGGCCTCGCGATCGGCGTTGGTGCACTGTTTGCACTGGTAACCGGCGCAATCAGCCTGAAGGTGAAGGGCGTACACTTTATTATGATCACCATGGCGTTCGCGCAGATGATCTACTACCTAGTAATGTCGATTGAGGAGTACGGCGGCGATGACGGACTCGTTATCGACATGCGCTCCGAGTTCCCACTGATCTCGCTTGATGACCCCATTCAATTCTTCTTGATCGCCTTCGCATCACTTGCGCTGATCATGTGGCTGGTACACCGGATGGTAAACTCACGCTTCGGTATGGTATTGCGCGGCAGTAAGGGTAACGAGTCACGCATGATCTCAATTGGGTACCCCACCTACCGCTACCGTCTAGTCGCCTATGTGATCTCCGGTGCGATCTGTGGTTATGCCGGTGCGTTGCTCGGAAATTTCACCGCCTTTATCTCGCCCGAGATGATGGACTGGTCACGCTCGGGCAACCTGATGTTTATGGTTATTCTAGGCGGCGTTGCGACCATCTTTGGTCCAGTTTGGGGCGCCATTGCCTTTATCGTGCTGGAGGAGATTCTCTCAGGCTTCACCGTTTACTGGCACCTGCCGTTCGGATTGATGCTAGTACTCGTGGTGATGTTCAGCCGCGGCGGCATCTCCTCGCTGCTGCGTGGCAAGGAGGATAAGTGATGTCGGCGATTCTTCAGGTACAAAACCTGGTTAAGCAGTACGGCGGCCTTACGGCCACTGATGACCTGAACCTCGAGCTAATTCCGGGCGAGCTACACGCAATCATTGGCCCTAACGGCGCCGGTAAAACCACTCTGGTATCACAGCTCTCGGGCTTTGTAACCCCCACCTCGGGCAAGATACTCTACAAAGGCAAGGACATTACCCACCAGCCACCGCATACCCGGGCCCATATGGGTATTGCGCGCACCTACCAGATCACCTCACTAATTCTGGATATGACGGTGCAGGAGAATATCGCGCTCGCGTTACAGGCGCGTGATGGCCACTCTTTCCGCTTCTTCAAACCTGCTCGCTCAGTGAAGCGCTTGCAAGACGGTGCGATGGAAATCCTGGAAAAGGTTGGGCTAGCCGAAAAAGCACAGATGAAAACCTCTGAACTCTCTCACGGTGAGCACCGCAATATGGAGCTTGGCGTTGCGCTCGCCGCGCACGCTGACCTGTTGCTACTCGATGAGCCTATGGCAGGTCTGGGGCCTGATGAGACGGGCAAAATGATCGAGCTTCTAACTTCACTTAAAGGCGATCGCACCATTCTGCTGATCGAGCACGATATGGATGCGGTATTTGCGCTGGCGGATCGTATCTCAGTACTGGTGTACGGACATGTCATTGCCACCGGTACTCCAAGTGATATTCGCAACAATGAGAAAGTTCAACACGCCTACCTGGGTGAGGAGTAACCGATGCTAAAAGTAGAAGCATTAGAGACCAGTTACGGCAACAGCCAGGCTCTATTCGGCGTGAATTTAGATATTCAAGCGGGTCAGGTAGCGACGCTTATGGGTCGAAACGGTATGGGTAAAACGACTACGATCAACTCGATAATGGGTGTAGTTAAATCTAAAGCCGGCAGTATCAAATTTGAGGGTAAAGAGATCTTTGGCCAGCCGAGCTTTAAGATTGCGCGTTTGGGTTTGGGACTTGTGCCCGAAGGCCGTCAGATCTTTCCTAATCTCACCTGCATGGAGAACCTAATCGCCACAGCGGCTAATCCACTGGGCAATGACAATCCTTGGACGGTCGAGCGTGTGTTGGAGATCTTCCCAGAGCTAGGCGAACGCGCCAACTCCATGGGCAACCTCCTCTCAGGGGGCGAGCAGCAGATGCTGGCGATCGGCCGTGCGTTGATGACCAACCCTAAGCTGCTGATTCTTGATGAGGCCACCGAAGGTTTGGCCCCACTGGTCCGTCAGCGTATCTGGCAGGCGTTGGCGGAGATTCGTCAGGGCGGATTGTCGATTCTTGTCGTTGATAAGAACCTACATGATCTGGTGAAGCTGGCGGATGTGCATTACATCATGCAGAGGGGGCAGGTTGTTTGGTCTGGCACCTCTGATGAGCTCAACGCCGATGAAGATGCGCGGCACAACTACCTGGGGCTGTAAACAATGTTCCTGTAGGAGGCTTGTACGCGCAGCGTATTAGCCGACTCGATTCGGTCACGAACGTGCGCTTTGCGCAGATCGCTCCTACAGTAGGGCCTATGCGAAACTTAGAATATCTTTGACGAACTCTGCGTCGTTAAGGAAGAAGGGGTCTAGGATGGTGAAATGGTCTGCCCCTTCTTGGGGTTTACAGTCCACGTCTATGCCGTGGGAAACGAGATATTCGGCGTAGGTATGCGATTGTCTCGCGAATTCTGACTGCTCTTTTCCGCCATATCTTATAAGGACTTTCGCCGCGGTGTTCACGGGTAAGAAGAGTGGGCTGTTTGCAGCAACTTCGTCATCCGTTAGATTAAGCGCAGGTTGCAACCAAGAGTGCGGGAAGGGGCCCAAGTCAAACAGACCGCTCAATGCGATCGCGCCCTTTATCAGATCTTTGGGTAAGTCATATCCGGCCCAATCCGTCGCCAGCATCATCGCCGCGAGATGACCACCCGCTGAGTGACCAGAGATCGTCAGACGACTCGCATCGACCTCCAGCTCAGACGAGTTACGAGCCACCCAAGCAACAGCTTCACGTGTCTGATCAACAATATCACCCATACGCACATCTGGGCACAGACCGTAGTTGGTGAGTACAACGGTGACGCCCTGCTCTACCAGTTGCTGCGCGATAAAGGCGAACTGGCGCGCACTCATTGCACGCCAGTAGCCGCCGTGAATAAAGAGGTGCACAGGCGCACCCGGCACTCCCGACGGGAAGATATCGACGTATTCCGCTTCAGTGGAACCAAACTGATGTGAATACCAATTTGGCATCGCTTCTGTGGCTGCGGCACTCAGTTGGGCGAAGCGCTCTATCGCACCGTCTCGATCACTGACTACAGCAGGGTCGTACTCTGCTTGGATCTCTTCGGCGGTTGCAAAGTTACGATAGAGCATGCGCTTCTCCTATTAGCTAAAACGACTTAACGAATCGACAGCTCAACCGAACCAACGCCAGCCACGCTGCCTTCAATCTTATCGCCGGATACCACCGCGCCAACACCCTCAGGCGTACCCGTGTAGATCAGGTCACCCGGCTGCAGGTGGTAGAACTGTGATAGGTGCGCGATGATCTCGCGGACATTCCAGATCAGCATATTGAGGTCAGATGACTGTTTAGTCTCGCCATTCACTCGCAGTTCAATGGCAGCTTCAGTGATAGTACCTACCTCACTGCGCGGAACGATGGGCGACAGGACAGCTGACTGCTCGAAGTTCTTACCGAAATCCCAAGGGCGACCCACTTCACGTGCAATCAGCTGAAGGTCACGGCGGGTCATATCCAGACCACAGGCGTAGCCGTAAATAATGTCGTCCGCGTCCGCTTCAGCTACCCTGAAACCGGGCTTATCGATCGCGATAACAAACTCCATCTCGTAGTGGTAGTTATTCGACTTCAATGGGTAGTCGATGGTACTACCGCTTGGGATCAACGCAGTGCGCGCATCCTTGATAAAGTAGAAGGGCTCCATGGTGTTTTTGTCGACCGGCGCACCCATCTCTTGCGCGTGCGCCATGTAGTTACGACCCACACAGAAGATACGGTTAACAGGAAAACGTACATCAGTGCCGTCAATCTCAGCGGTTGCCTGCGGCATCGGGGCAAAAAGTAGGTTATCGCTCATCTATTCGTTCTCATTCAAAAGCGTTTAAAAAATTCCCAGGTACTCGTGCAGCGGACTCTCGTCGGCCGTCATCAAGAAGAGGGGTTCGGTCGTGGAGTTGTTCTTAAGCATTATCTGGGTGTAACCCGGAGCACTCAGCGTATCTTTATCAACGAAGTTGATCGGTGAGCCATCGGTTGATGAGTGGCCTTCAACGGCCAAACTACCGGCACCTTCAATCACGTGGAATATCACCGGTGTGGTGCGTTTAGGGAGTAACTGAGTCTCTCCTGGGCGCAGCATAATGGCGCCAAACCCGATACTCGGGAAGATGCTTCTACCACTCTCCGGATTGACGTAAGAGATGCTCAGCAGCCCCTCAGCATGGTCCACCGCCATCTCAGTCAAGCAGGAACGGGTCTTCGACCAGGGGTAGCGCAGTTGCGGCGAACTATCAGTAACACGCTGGAATTCGATATTGGGTACTACACCAGACGCACTGTAGTCCGAGTAGGACTTATCACGCGTTTTGTCCGTATTCTGCAGCTCGCCTTCGATTGCCCAAGAGCCATTAAGGCGATACATCAGTGGAAGGTCCAACACATCCAACCAAACGATCGGGCCATCACCCTCATGGGTGTGTTCGTGCCATTTGCCAGCCGGCGTAAGAATTAGGTCACCGCGCTCCATCTTACAAGGCTCGCCATCCACCGTGGTGAAGGCTCCTTCGCCCTCCACGATTACGCGCACTGCGCTGGGCGTATGGCGGTGATTCGGCGCAGTTTCGCCCGGCAGAATCAGCTGCATACCCAGGTAGATACTCGGCGTAGCCTGGATATTCTCGAGCCCGTGGCCTGGATTCGCCAGAATGAGCACGCGGCGTTCGGCCTTCTCTATCGGCGTTAGTTCACCCGCCTGCATCAGCAGTGGGCGGATGCTCTGGTAGTCCCAGTTGATAACAGAGGTATCACGCGTGGGGACGTTGTACGGCAGCACTGAGCGCATCGCCGGCCATAGAGGCACTAGATTGCGATCAGTGAGCGCTTCACGATACTCAATTGGCAGCTCTTCGAGGGTTCCTAAAGTAGTCATTCATCTCTCCCTCTTAGTTGATCATATCGGGCTGGTTGGCCGCGGCTGCGCGCTCAAACTCAGGCAAAGCAATACAGTGCTCATAAATAGCCATGGCACGGGGATAGGCGCTCATATCGCATTTAAAACGCAGTGCGTTGGTCACCTGTGGAATCAGACAGACATCCGCAAGCGTCGGCGCGTCACCGAAACAGAAGTCACCAAAGCCGTGTTTAGACAGCTGTGCCTCAACTGCGTTCATTCCTTCTGCGATCCAGTGCTTGTACCAGGCATCTTTCTGCTCATCTCTCGCGCCAAGTTCGCCCTGAATGTAAGCCAAAATACGCAGGTTGTTTACCGGATGCATATCGCAAGCAATGATATTACACAGCTCAAGCACCCGCGCTTTAGCCAGTGAATCTTTTGGTAGGAGTGCGGGCGCTGGATAGAGATCGTCAAGATAGCTGAGAATGGCCATCGACTGGGTGATCTCATCACCCTCATCGGTCACCAGAACTGGCACACCTTTCGCTGGGTTTATCTTGATATACGAATCACTGCGCTGTTCACCGGCACGCAGATTGACCCCTAGGTAGTCGTAATCGATCCCTTTTATGGATAGTGCAATACGCACTCGATAGGAGGTGGAGCTGAAACAGAAACTGTAGAGTTGCACGGCAAGGCCCCAGAAAATTGTTGTTATGTACAACGATTATTGCCTATCTGAGCCAGAATAAAAACCGCTGCACCCCAACTTCTTGGGCCTGAATCACCGTTAACCAATCCAAAAGTGACCGGGATGTGGAAACAATTTTCAATAACATGATTGCAAGCGGTTGCAATGGAAGTATGATACTGCGACAGATAGGTGTATCTGAATTTTGAATCACAAGAGGCAAATCATAGGTGAACAGCTGGATTTTACCGAGCCATCTGATAGATAGCATGATCGTGAGCCGGACAGCTGACGCAATTTTTTTCGTTTTTGATCGGGAGCTAGCACTCAGCCACAGATCAATCGAGATTCTTGGTCGCGGCATTGTCGCGACATCTAAAGCGATGGGCATTCAGAAGATAATAGAGATTCCAACCGATCGTTTAATGTGGCTTGCATCTACCTCAGATAAGGCCAAGCTCGTTCTAAAACTTCGCTGGAACGCTTCCGGTTCACAAACAGAGATTTTCGAACGCGACTAGCTCTTCTCTAGGGTCAAAAAAGCTTCAGCCACTTTGCGCAGCTCGGACAAACAGTCAATTTCAGTGCGTTCAGATGTGTTGAGAACATAATCGGCTTGACGGTACTCTGGCTCACGTTCTTCAAGAATCAATTTCAGATCCTCAATCGCCTCTTTAAAGCCATCCATCGGACGTGTATCACCCTGATCCATCACACGGCGCAGATGCTCTTCCGGAGATGCCTTAACCCAGACTGAGAAGAAGTTCTCAAGCAGCGCGTTGAAGGTCTCTGTTTGCGAGACCAGCGAGCCGCCCGTTTCAAGCACAACCGGTTCATTCAGTTCTAGCACATGTTCCAGTGCCTGAGCCTCGACGCGGCGGAACTTCTTCTGCCCACCCAGATCGAGCATCTCGGCCACAGACATATTGGCCAGCTCTTCCATTAGACTGGTCAGGCGGATGAAGCGTACACCCGCCTGGTCAGCCAATTGCTGACCCAGCGTTGTCTTACCGGCACCGCGCAGACCTACCAGCGCAATACCGTGGCCCGTATTTATCTGCTCACTGAAGCGACGTTTCAATAACTGCAGCGCCGTCATCTGCTTATCAGAGTCTAGACGCACGAGGAAATTTGAGAGTAGCGGGGTTATACCATCACAGCTCTTATCCGGGATCAATTCAGAGAAGGGGATATCAAAGGCTTCCGCAATACGCCAAAGTATCGCCAGGGTGATATTGGCTTTGCCCGTCTCGAGTTGAGCAAGGTATCGCTCCGACACATCAGAATCTTTCGACAGTCCTTTGCGAGTCATACCGCGCTTGGCACGCAGCGCACGAACTCGGTTGCCGATCAGCTCGATATAAGTATCGAGGTCAGCTTCGCCCTGAGGCAATTGAGTTCGTAGTTCAGGCATCCATCTCTCCGCAAGCGGCCACATAGGCCTCTAGTCGTTCTCTATATTTGGGCGGAATATCGATCTTGGTCATCGTCTGGTTATTGACAAACACATTGACCATCTCGGCTTCAACGCAGCGCTTCCCTTCATGGTTGCGAATCACAACGTGAAAGCCGACCGAGGACTGGCCAACCTTGTTGACCAACACTTTGCACTCGAGTTCACCACGCGGGGTTAGCGGCGCAAAGATATCATATTTAACAGAGACAAAGGGAGTGCCGACCTGCTCATCCATATTGAGCTCATACCAAGGCATGCGTAGCACTTCACGCATGAAGTGATCAATTGCCTCAAGCACGTAGTCAGCTATTTTCCCGGTGTAGACGATCTTGGCAGCGTCTGTGTCGCCCCATTGAGGGCGACGCTTGTAGATCAGCGGGGTCTGCATTAGTAGGTCTCGATGTGATAACGACCCTGAACTTTAAGCTCGGTCCGCAACGTGCTCCAATCCAATCCTTTGTCAGCGCAGATCTTACTGAAGCTCTCCTCTACGCCATCTTCCATGCCTTTGAGGCCACAGATGTAGATGTAGGTGTTGTTGTCAGCGAGCAGTGCCGCTACGTCATCGGCACGTTTTAACATACGATCCTGAACATACTCCTTCTCATCGCCTGATCGAGAGAAAACGAGTTCCTGATCGAGCAGGCCTGCTGGGACCTTCTGTAGCGGACCAAAATACGGCAGCTCTTCAGGTGTGCGTGCACCGAAGAAGAGCATCATCTTACCCTTGCCATTGCTATTCAGACGACGGCGGCGCTCAGTCATACCACGGAAGGGTGCAGCACCGGTGCCGGTACAGATCATCATCAGATTGGCATCTGCATCATTTGGCATCAGGAAGGTCGAACCGAACGGACCCGTCACTTGAACTTCATCACCCTTCTGCAGGTCACACATATAACCTGAGCCCACACCCTGTTTAGCTTCGCCATTGTCATCAAAGGTGACGCGTTTAACGGTCAGCGCCAAGTTGTTATATCCCGGACGCTCGCCATCACGTGCACTGGCGATAGAGTAGAGACGAACCAGATGTGGTTTGCCTTTGGTATCAACACCCGGGGGAATAATACCGATCGACTGGCCTTCTAGAACGGGGAAACTCTGCGAACCGAAGTCCAGCACGATATGGCGAATATCAGACTCGGTATTCTCTTCAGTAATGCAGAAGTTACCGGTCACTTTCGCTTTCGCAGGATTCTCTCGGGTCCAGAGGTTAACTTGTGGCGTACTCGCAGTTGAAGGCGCTGGTACTGCACCGCTTCCGGAATGCGCCACGTCCAAAATTTGGGTCGCTTCTGAGTCACCTGCTTCGCCCTCTTCGAGGTTCTCAAGCTCAATCTCCTCAGGTAGCTCATCCCAGGAGTACTGATCGTCCAGCGAGTAGGCGTTAGTTACGATGCGCCAGCTGTCTATCGCGCCCGTTGGGCAGGGGGCGATACAGCTCATGCAGCCGTTACAGTGATCGGCGTTAACAACATAGTTATCATCGTTATGCTCGATTGCACCGTCCACCGGGCAATTCTCTTCGCA
>JAHEDZ010000025.1:12509-23363 GCA_024640955.1 Oceanospirillaceae bacterium | reverse complement strand
TGGGAGTACCAGTGGTAACCAATTGATGTGACATTTGGTCATATGGACAACCTAAAGCCCATCCCTAAAAAGGTGGGCTTTTTATTTTATATCAATTACTTAACGTGCTTCGGTGTGTAGCATTGCTATTGTGACAATCCGTCAAAATTATCTGTGACAGATTTGACATACGTGACAAAAAGGAGTATTTTTCGTCAAAATCGTGTCAATTTCTATTGGCTCAGGTAAACCCGCTTCGGCGGCCTAAAACTGAGAGTTGGATATGTTTGTAAAAAATATTTTGTCAGGTGTCACAGCGTCTCTCCTTTTAATGGGTGCAACCGGTGTGTCTGCCCAGACTATGGATGAGTTGCTATTAGAACTGCGCAGCTGTTCGCCGGAGATCATTTCGCGTGAAGCTGCGGTTAGTGTGGCGGCTGGTAATGTCGAGGCGGAAAAAGCTAAGCGTCTACCCAGTTTTTCACTGTCGGCGAATGGAAAGTTGCGGGCGGATAGTTCTAACGACACGGGTCTTGATGCCTCGGCGCGTTATACGCTGATGTCATTCGGTAAATTCGAAGCGAATGAGGCTTTTACCGAGCGTAAGTTGCAGGTAGAGCAGCTTGCTAGCCACGAAACCAGTTTGCAAAAACTGGCTGAATTACTGCAACGCAAGTCTAGTTATAGCCGTTTATCCGATGACATCAAAACGCTTGGTGCAATCGTACAGATGCAGCAGGAGGTGTTGGATAGGGTTGAGCGTCGATCCAAGGTTGCGCTGTCATCTGAAAGTGATAAAAACGCAGTTTTCTCAAAAGTTTGGCAGAATAAAAATCGTATCAATGAAAATCGTTTACAACAACAGGTAGTAAAAACTGAACTAGATCTGCTCGCCTGTACAGAGACTTTGCAACAGCTTTCGCTAGAGCAGGTACCACAGCAGCCAGGTGATGTAGACCCACTTACACAAGAGTTCGCGAATGCGTCTGTTGCGTTGCTTGATGCGCGCCTAGAGACTAAATCAGCCGAGCTTGAGGCAAATCGATTGTCACTGCGCCCAGATCTGGAATTGGTAGGCTCAGTGCCTGTCGATGATGATCAATCATACAAAGACAACTCTAGTCTTGGGCTTGAGATGAATGTCTCTTACGGCAATATGGGGCGTGTAGAGGCGGCCCGTGCGGTGTCTTTGGAGGCGGAAGTTGAGGCGTTGCGCTTTGAACGTGAGGTTACTAACGCTCGCCGTATCCGCAACCTTGTGAGCATCGAACAGCGTATACTAGCACTGCGCGATGAAGTACTCCCCAACCAGCAACTCGCGATTGATACCGTTGCGATGAAACTGGCCTCGAAAGAGCGCCTGTTTAAGGCCGGGCGTGTATCGCTATTTGAGTTGCTCTCCTCCTTTGACGAGCTGTTAACTGCGCGGCTAGATTTAAACAAATTCCGAGCGGAGTTGCACCAGGCCGAGATTGACCGAGCCGCCTCTCTCGACTTTGTGTTTCGCTAGGATTTGCACCCCATGATGCGCCGTTTCCCACTCCATAGCAGCCTTCTGGCACTGCTTGTTCTAATAGCGCCTTCTGCTGTCTGGGCGCTTGAGCAGGGCTTTGCGGTTGAGGCGAACTCTGAAGTTGAATTGCGTGTTAATGGGATTGTTTTCAAAGGCGACCAATTAAACGAGCTTTTCTCCGTTGAGCGTGCTCAGAGGTTTGATAAGTATCTGGCGCGTCAAAGTGCTTTTGACGGGTCTGAGGATCTCATGTTATCGGCGTATGCTGTGGATGCTGCTGGCAATCGCTCATTGGCGCCGGCTCAGCTTGAGTTAGCTGCAATAGATACTACTGCACCCGAGGTACCCGAGGTTAATCAGATACAAAATCCCCTCTCTGATCGGTACTCCAATGGATTTACGCTACCGTCTAGCTCGGTTCCAATCATTATCATTAATGGGCTGGTTGTCGAGGACGACCATGTTGCTAACTGGTTTGACGTGAGAAGGGTCGAAGGCTCAGATCATTACGAGCCTCTTGTGGGTCTGTTTGATGGTACTGAACGCATTGAGGTTGCAGCTTATAAGGTGGATAGCCTAGGTAATCAAAGCCCGATTTCAAATACCACTGCTCTACTACCGATAGATACACTCTCCCCGGGAGCGCCTCGCATTCTGACATTGGATCAGTTACAGGCTGGGTTGGATTCGAGTCCTGCCACTGAAGAGCCTATTGTGACGATTACGCCATCTGCTGCCGTCGAGGTGCTGCCCTCTGAGAGGGTTGTTGAGGCAGCGCTGCAGGTGCAACCCTCGACGGTTGTTGTTCCAAAAATAGAGCAACGCTCAAACGAAGAGACTCTTTTAGAAAAGACGTTTACTGCTGTACCAAACCCGCCGTTAGAGGCGATATCTGATGTCGACGATCTCAGTGCTAATATTAAGCCTAGGGTGGCTACAGAGTCCCCAGCGTTCTCTTCTGGTCAGGAAGAGTTGGAAGCGCTGGTCGCCAGAATTTTGGATGAGCCGACAGAGTTTAATGTTCAGGCTTCTGACCGGGCTCTTAATGAGGCTTCTCACATTACGACTCCGAAGGTACTGGAGCCGGCAAAGTACGTTGAGCCAGTTCAAATTGCCCTGGAGGCTTTAGAACCGGCCATTATATCGAAGGAGCTGAGTAGGGTAGAGGAGCTGGATCAAGAGAGCACCGAGAGTGCACTAGAAAGGAGAGAAGCACAAGAAGGTGCCCTCACTCTGATTCAAACTGACGTGCCGGGTGATATGCTGGCAGCCGCCAATGGCCTTGACCCATTTGAAGTGCTGAACCTTGAACTTCAAACCTTCGAGGTTAGTCCCGAAGAGATTGCTAAGCGGATACCAGGCAAGAAACCTCAGCCGATTACACGAGTGTTCGACCTTAAAACACCGGACGATACTCTGCGGCTAATTGACTGGATGCGATTAGAGTCCACTACGATCACTTGTTCAATCCTTGAGACAGCAGATGGTGGCTCGCTACACGAGATTTTGGCTTGCCTTGATCGACTCGGTTACCCCCAAGCGCAGATGGTCGAGCTACCGGAGGGTATTCGTATCGACACTGGCGAAAAAATGGTTATTGAATCCGTGGGTGTGCATAGCGTAATCGACTCTTCATTGACATTCAGCTCAGAGTTTCTAGCCGACCTAGAGTCACAGCCGCTCAGCAAGGCACAACATGTGAAAGCAATTGAGCGACTTGATCAACTGGGTTTCGTGCGAAACAGCTCATTTGACTACTACGCCCGGGCGCCCGGAGTCTACGATGCTGAATTGGTGGGCGAGGCCGGCGAAAGCCAGCTCAGTTTAGGAGCCAGTTTAACGACAGCAGGTAAGCTTTTTGGGGCGCTCGATGGGCGCCATTTTTTTGATTACCAGGGTCTGCGTTATCTCGATTACCGCGTAGGCAGTGACGTCGATGGTGAGTACGAGATCGATCTTAGCGTTCCGATTTTCTATAATTTGGATAACCAGCTCGATCTAGAGTTTAAGACCGCGCCCTCGCAGTTTCGTTTCTTTGATTCGCGCACTACCAGCATGATCGGGCGCTGGAAAGATTTTAGTGGTGGTGACTCAATACATCTGGCTCAAGTGCACATAAGCACGGAGCATCATGAGTTTTCTCCAAAATCTTCGGCATTGATCAGTTCAGGATCGGCTGATAATCAAACCGTATTTGAGACTGAGGCTCAATTTGATGCTCAGCCCGGTTGGACTGGAGCTGATGGTGTGACGCTGTCGATCGGTCTGGGTCATAACTTGGAACGCCGTTCGAGCTATGCGCGCGCGGACATTGAATACGACACGGGCGCGGTTCACATAGCCGATACAGATTTCGCACTGCGGGCGAGGGTCTCGGGTAGTCATCTGGCGGGTGACCGTAAGGCTGTGCCCCTTGATACGCGACTCTATTTAGGCGGGGCTAACACTGTCCGTGGCGTTCGCTCGGGTTACATTGGTGCTGCTATAAACTTAGATCGGGGTGGCGGTAGCTCTCGTCTCTCATCGCAAATTGAGCTGTCACGTCCCCTCGAAATTTTCGATCAAACCGTCGATATAGGCGTGCATTTGGATGCGGGTGCTCTGAACGGCTCGGATTTAACAGAGAGCAAAAGTGCCGTCTCTGTTGGTCTGTTTGGCCGTGCTCAAATCAATCAAAATACCTCTGCTTACGCCTATCTCAGTAGAGCAAATGTTGACGAAGATGAACGCTCAGCATTGGGTATTGCGCTAGTCAGGAAGTTTTAAGCGCGCGGCTGGACGATCTCGTCGCGGGAGAAAGACTTAAGTGGCGTTTGGTTCTCGCTGCGCTCGGATCGATTGCCCCGAAAAACCTGTACAACATCGACGTTTTTGAGTTTGTTGTAGCTTCCCCTCATTGCCAACTTGGCGTAGGCATCAAACGGATTTAGAGCGGGCACATCGTACTGGAATTTACGCGCTTCCATGTCAGACGATATCGTGTAGATGTCGATCGAAAACTCTTTTGACCGCGCCAGTTTTCTTGAGCGCTCATCGGTTTCAGGGAACAGCTCACGATCGATAGTCTCCTCTGCCCCCTCGCGTAATTGCCCCAAAGCGGCTAGAGCAGAAACAAAACCGCGCAGTTCCCAGCGCCAGTTGTCATCGTCTAGTGTACGCGGACACTTGTCCAACAGCGCGCGTAACACCTCTGGATTGTCGAAAACTAGATTCTTTTTTATATACTTAACGATTGCAATCGGAGAGATCATTCACTATTCCTGTTGTTTGTATTCAGTTTAGTCAAAAATCAAGTATGTAGAGCTGCAACTATAAATTCCTTGATCTTATTCCGCTGCGTGGGTGAAACTGAATGCACTTGTTTTAAGGAACTGGTTATGACGTCCGCTATCAGAATTCTCGCAGTCGATGATGATCCTCTCATTTTAAACTTCGTTAAAGCTACCCTGGGATCGGAGTACCAGCTATTGACAACCTCGAGTGCGAATCAGGCATTTGAGTTGATCATTCGTTTCCGTCCAGATCTTCTTATCACTGATATTGTTATGGATGACATGGACGGGCTGGCGTTGTCATCTCTGGTTCGAGTCGCCCGCGGAAGTCAAATGATACCCATCATCGTGCTATCTGCCTTCGATAATGAAGAGATTCGGCGTGAGATAGAGAACAATAAAATCGATCACTATTTGCAAAAACCCTGTAAGTCATCAGCGTTGCGTGAGGCGGTTGCTCAACTTTGCCGCAGTGATTTTAAAGAAGGGTAAACACCGCAGAGATGATCATTAATCTATCAGAGCGGCGCATGAAGGTCGCATTTGTGATTTTTGTGTTGGCTCTCACTATGGTGTCGCTCGCAGTGGAGCTCATGCTTGGGGTAAGATTAAACCTTCGCAGCATTCTAGCGCCGTTCATAGCATCTTGTTTTATTAGCGCCATCACATATTTCGCTCTCATTAAGTTCCGCTTGCAGAAAGACAACTTTGCCGAGATGTTGACGGTAATTAATCTCTCGTCATCCACTCTGGGTATTGCATTCGATCGAATTAACACGAGCGGTGATGAGCGCGAATTAATCTCGGAGCAGAGCGCTACCTTTTTCGGCTTTAAATATATTACTAAACCAACCTTTGCTGATCTTATAGAGAGGATCGAACCTGATGATCGCTATAATTTTTATCAAAAGAATGTTGAGTTTTATGAAAGTCCAGTCAATAGCGGGGAGGTTTTGATTCAGCGAGTGGAATTTCGCCGTATCTGTGACAACGACACCTCACGCTGGACCCGTGCATCTATGGTTCTTTCGCTTCAGAATGGCCGTCGTATTAAGTTCGTAATTTACGAGGATATTCAAAGCCTTAAAGAAAACGAGAGCCGACTGAAAAAGGTTGCTGAGAATAGAGCCGAGAACTTGGTAACTGTCTCGCATGAGATCCGAACACCACTCAATGCAATCGTGGGGTTGACCGATCTGTTGAGTCAGTCGCGTTTGAGTAAAACCCAAAGGGATTATACCGAAAAGATACAGACTGCTGCTGATACCCTAGAGGCGATGATTCGTAATATGCTGGATCTACGGCAATTAGACAGTGGACAGTTGCAAGTTGAAGCAGAATCATTTGATACCGAATCACTTTTTGACCAGCTTACAATCCTTCATATGGAGTCTGCTAAGAGTAAGGGGTTGAGGTATATCACAGATATCTCCTCTAACTTGCCAAAAACAATCGTATCAGATCAACAGATGTTGCTGCAGATAGTTAGTAACCTAATGCGTAACGCCATGAAGTTCACTGAGAAGGGCATGGTGATGCTATCGGCAAGTCATCGCGGCGGTGACGTTGATACTGGTCTTAGCCATGCTGAACTTATAATCGAGGTCAGTGATACCGGGGTTGGAATCGCGCCGGACCAACAATCCTTGATTTTCCAACCCTTTAACCGAGGCGTTGCCCGAAACGCGCTCGAAGGTGCAGGCATGGGATTGTCGTTAGTCAGCCGATTCGTAGAAACTCTGGGTGGCAAGGTCGAGCTGGTGTCCAGGCCCGGTATCGGTTCTAAATTCTCAGTTATAGTCCCCGTTAAAGTTGTAGATACTGATCCAATCATTGATAGGGAATCGATAATTGGACTTGAGAGTTTGAGGGTGCTGATCGTAGAACGTCGGGGCATCATTAGCTCGCATCTGAAGAGCGTTCTTTCACCGTTTGTGAAGTTGATTGAGGTAGTTGACAGCCATAAGTCTGCGATGCCTTTATTGGGCTCGTCAGAATTTGATTTGGTGCTGTTTGGATACGTGCAAAGTAGCTCTCAGGCCAAAGAGATAAAAAACGAAATAGTTGCGCAAACCTCATTTATGCCTAAAGTCTTCTTAATTTCTGAAGCCATAGATCTAGACCCTGATCTCTATACGGTATTCGATGCTGTAATTTTCGAACCGTTTACACTCAAGCAACTTGTCCGGTCATTGGATCAGAACAAAATAGAGTTTAGTGATAATAAACAGGAATCGTGGAGGAGTGATCTGCTCTTTGAGAGGGTGCTCAAGCACCTCAATATTTTGGTAGCAGAGGACAACGAGATAAACCAACGAGTTTTTTTCGAGCAGCTGCGCAGGTATGGCGCTAAGGTGAGCCTCGCTAGCAATGGTCGCGAAGCATTAGCCGCTCTGCAAAAGGGTACCTATGACCTTGTTTTAATGGATATCGAGATGCCCGTTATGGATGGTTTGACCGCAGCCGAGAGAATAAGGTCGCAGTCAGAATGGCGCGCTCTACCCATTATTGCTATTACGGCTGGTATAACAGCGAGCCAAAAATCGCGCGCCCGTGCGGCGGGCATGAATGAGTTTATTGGTAAGCCTTATAGATTTGACGACCTATACGCTGCTATTGAGCGAGTGCTATTAGCAGCGCCGGTTAAAAGTATTCAAGCGGGTCTGTTCGATGAGCTTGATGTGATTTCTGATGCAGGTGAGCATGATGTTAGCGAACTCGACGTATCGCTAGCTCAAGATTATTGGCCGTCGAGCGAGTCCTTTATTGAGAACTTGGAACTATTCGTTGAGAAGTACCCTACGGCAGATGAAGTGTTTACATCTGAAGACCCCGAAATTCTGGCAAAATCGGCTCATTCGCTAAAAGGTGCCGCGGGATTTTTGGGCATGGAGCGGTATTCGGCTAATCTCAGTGAGTTTCATAAATCGCTAGTAAATGGTTCTGTCAGTGATGTCATGTTGTCAGATATTTGCCAACAACATAACCGTGTGATTGAAGAAGCTTGTCTCTTTCTGTCATCTATAAAGTAGAATTTTGTGTGGGTTAGGACCTTTAGGTCTTAATTTGACGCGAAATGCAGCAAAAAAGTTACCTTTGTCAAAAACTGTGCTAAGTTTGACAAAAGGGCATCGTAAGGGACCCTTAACGTGAAATTTAGGGGGTTCTCATGTCAGTCGAATCATATCTCGATTATGTATCAGTACTTTCGAAAATTGCTGAGACACCGGACCGCGTTGTTCTAATGGGCGACCTCGGTTCTGGTCAGGCTGTAGCCGCATTTACTTTACATCGAGGCAGTTCACGCAAAGACGAAGCCTTTGAAGTTGTGCGCTGTACCGGGCTAACCGACGAACAGTTCGCCGCTGAACTCTGTGGTGTTGCTGATAGTTCGGGCGACCTTGTACGACTTGGTGCCTTGGCAAAGTCTGATGGTGGTTCGCTCTGTTTAATCGGCGTAGATGATCTGTCATTACGGGCTCAGGCGCTGCTAGTCCGTGCCCTTGAAGAGTCATCCTACTACCCTGTTGGTGCGTTTCAACCTCAGTTTTTCGATTCGCGTATCATCGCAGTCCCATCTCATAACCTGCGCTCTACCATTGAAGCGGGTCAGTTCAGAATGGACCTTTATCACTTGCTGAGCGAGCAGATCGTCAACATTCCGAGCCTGAATGAACGCCGTGGCAACATGACACAGTTGGTTGCTGATCAACTAGCGCAACTGGGTGCTAGTCAGCGTCAACTTACGCCTGCAGCAATAGAAGTGCTGAAAGGCCATAAGTATACCGGCGGCTTCCGCGAGCTGCGCAACATTTTGAAACGAGCACTCAGCTGGTTCGACGCTGGAGTTATCGACGACGGAATGCTTCGTTATGTTATGGCTGATGGTAAAGATGAGAGCTCCGCGAAGTCTGTCGCTTCGAACGACTTCCGTGCAGAGACCCTTGCTAAGCCTGAGACCGCTGTCGCTGCGGCTGCTCCAGTGACCCAGCAAACAGCCGTGGTGACGGCTGGAATGAGCTTGAAAGAGCAGGAACGCCAGTACTGGGAAGGGCTGATGGCTCAGGTAAATGGCAATAAACAGAAAGCGGCAGACATCGCGGGCATCAGCCTGCGCACGCTCTACCGTCGGCTGGAGTCCGCAGGGGTTTAATTACTAGGGGTCACACCCCGTTTATTAAGAGGCGTCAGACTCCGTTCTCGCTAATAAAGCGTTCGCTAATTTAGTAGAAAGCGGGGTCTGACCCTTATCCGGTTTTTAGCATATAATGCGCCCCACAAATTTCACTAACCGGATGCTTACCTGAAATGACAGTTCGCACACGCGTCGCGCCTTCGCCTACCGGCGATCCACACGTAGGTACCGCCTACATCGCTCTGTTCAACCTCGCTTTTGCCCGTCAGCACGGCGGTCAGTTTATTCTGCGTATCGAAGATACGGACCAGACTCGCTCTACACCTGAGTCTGAAAAGGCGATTTTGGACTCTATGCGTTGGTTGGGCCTTGAGTGGGACGAGGGTCCAGATGTGGGCGGGCCGCACGGACCTTACCGTCAGTCTGAGCGCAAAGACTCCTACAAAGACTTCGCCATGCGTCTGGTGGAAGAGGGCAACGCCTTCATCTGTTACCGCACCGGTGAAGAGCTAGACGCGCTGCGCGCATCGCTGAAAGAGCAGGGTATCAATCGGGCGCTGAAAGAGATCGACCTAGCACTACCGGCTGATGAGGTGAAGAAGCGTCAGGCTGCAGGTGCGCCCTTTGTTGTGCGCATGAAGGTGCCGGTTGAGGGAATCTGCGAAGTCGACGATATGCTGCGCGGTACTATCGAGCTGGATTGGGCCTTGGTCGATGCGCAGATTCTGCTGAAGTCGGACGGTATGCCGACTTACCACCTGGCAAATGTGGTTGACGATCACCTGATGCAGATCTCGCACGTTATTCGTGGCGAGGAGTGGATTAACTCGGCGCCTAAGCACAAGCTGCTGTATCAGTACTTTGGTTGGGAGATGCCCAAGCTGTGCCACATGCCGCTGCTGCGTAACCCGGACAAGTCAAAGCTGTCAAAGCGTAAGAACCCAACGTCTATTCTCTACTACCAGCGCATGGGCTACCTGCCTGAAGCGCTGCTGAATTATCTGGGTCGTATGGGCTGGTCGATGCCGGATGAGTCTGAGAAGTTTACGCGGGCGCAGATGTTTGAGAACTTTGATATCCAGCGTGTCTCTTTGGGCGGTCCTGTATTCGACCAGGAGAAGCTGAGTTGGTTGAATGGTCTGTGGATTCGTGAAGAGCTCGATCCAGCAGCCTTTGCAGCTGAGTTCCAGAAGTGGGCTTTGAACCCTGAGTATTTGATGCAGATCATTCCTCTGATTCAGCCACGCGTAGAGAAGTTCTCTGATGTGGCACCCCTGGCGGGAATGTTCCTTTCGGGCATGATGCCAATTACGACAGAGAGCTTCGCGCACAAGTCGCTGGATGAAGAGGCAGTTCGCCGCATTCTGCAGTTCTCTGTGTGGCACCTAGATCAACAGCGTGAGTGGGATCGCGACTCACTGTTCAATAGCCTTAAAGGGCTAGCGGACGCGATGGAGTTCAAGATCCGCGACTTCCTCTTCCCACTGTTCATAGGGATTGCGGGCACGTCGCAGTCGGTATCAGTTGTGGACTCGATGTCGATTCTTGGCCCAGATATGATCCGCGCGCGCTTGCGTCACGCGCTGGATATTGTGGGTGGTCCGTCTAAGAAGCAGACCAAGGCCTGGGAGAAAGAGTTCAAAGCGCTCTGATAATCCCGTGTAGGAGCGAGCGCAGCACTCGACCCTAATTCGCCACCCCTGCTAGCGCAGGGGGAGCTCCTACAGCACCCTTATCCTCGATAGCCGAGCTGCTCGGAGATGAGCCTTCCGGTGGCTCGCAGATCCTCAATCCACTCGAGTTTGCGACGTTCGATTGGTGCTGACACTGACAAGCCTGCGCAAACGTTCCCCGAATGGTCGTGAATCAGTACACCGATACAACCCACCCCGATCTCAGCCTCCTCATCGTCAAACGAGTAGCCTTGCTCAGCCGCTTTGATGCAGATCGGTTTA
>JAHEDZ010000025.1:0-12409 GCA_024640955.1 Oceanospirillaceae bacterium | reverse complement strand
GCCTGCGCAAACGTTCCCCGAATGGTCGTGAATCAGTACACCGATACAACCCACCCCGATCTCAGCCTCCTCATCGTCAAACGAGTAGCCTTGCTCAGCCGCTTTGATGCAGATCGGTTTAAGCTTTTCGATAGATGAAAGCGTGTTGCGCGTGTAAGCGGGGAGGTTGGTGCGCTTGGAGTAACCATCAATCGCCCCTTCGCCACCCAGCCCTAGCATGAGTTTGCCGACAGCGGTCACATGAAGTGGGGCGCGACTGCCGATCAACTGATTTACATGCATCATACGGTTGGGCGTGGCTTTCTCGAAGTAGACCAGCACGTCCCCTTCGCGTAGCGTCAGGTTAACAGTCTCATCGACCCTGTCCCGCAGCGCTTCCATGTGAGGGCGAGCAACAGCGCGTAGGTCGATCTCGTTGTGTAGGCCCAGGCTGAGCTGAGAGAACTTCTGGCCGAGGCGGTACTCGCCGTCGCTATCACGCTCTGCCATGCCATTGTTGATCAACGAATGCAGAATGCGATGTACGGTTGAGGGGTGCAGGCCCGTCTCTGCGCAGATGATTTTCAGCTTTACCGCTTTGGGATAGCGCGCCATCGCTTCAAGTATGTTGACTGCCCGATCGATAACTTGAATGCGGCCTTGGCCTGACTCTGGCATTTAACCTCTCCTAAAAAATGCTGATGCTATTGTGCATTAATGTTCATATCGTAGATATGGATTTATCATATTGTGAAATTTCTTGCGTGTACGGGCATTTGTCAGTTTCATTGGCTAGACTAGCTATCGACATTAAAGGACTGACTATGGATTTCGATAAATCTGCACTTAAACAACGTGGCCTGATGCGCTTCTGGCTAGCGACCAAGTATTCATGGAAGGGCGCCAAAGCGGCTTATAGAGAGGAGCCAGCATTTCAGTACGAGGTGCATGCAGCGGTTGTACTTGTGCCGTTGGCGATCTGGTTGGCCGAAAGTTTTGCCGGTGCCACCGTAATGATCGCCTCCGTTCTGTTCGTTATGCTGGTTGAACTGATTAACAGTGCGCTCGAAGCTGTCGTCGATCGTATCGGGCCTGAGCGCCATGAACTATCTGGGCGCGCAAAAGATCTAGGTTCAGCGGCTGTTTTCCTAGCGATCTGCATAGCAATTCTGGTTTGGACAGCCGTTCTGATTTGATTGGCTTTTTCAGGGTTGCAAAGCCTGAGTCGCTACGACATAATGCGCGCCGTTGGTTATTTAGTCCCATTCGTCTAGTGGCCTAGGACACCGCCCTTTCACGGCGGTAACAGGGGTTCGAACCCCCTATGGGACGCCATCTTCTCAGTACATCCCTTGTACATGTTATGGGGCCTTAGCTCAGCTGGGAGAGCGCAACACTGGCAGTGTTGAGGTCAGCGGTTCGATCCCGCTAGGCTCCACCAAATTTCATGTTTCACTGCGTTAAAGCACTCGTCGCATATTTTATATATGCTTCCTCGCACTTTGCCTTGATAAACATGAAATTACCTAGCCGAGTGTTTGTCTGCTTCCTCATTGAGCGCCTTCGTAAACGAAAAATTACGGTACCTGTGGTGACTCGACGCTTTAAGCTTCTTTCAGCCCATACTCTAGTTCGCCAAAACCTGCTCGTCTAACTAGTCTAGAAAAAGCCCCAGCGCGTAGTTCTTTGTGTATTTTGCGTGACGATAATTGACTGAAACCGGAGCTTTTCATGATTGAGTTCAGCCTGAACGGGGAGAATGTTCAAACTGATATTGACCCCAACACACCGCTACTATGGGCGGTGCGTGACAGTTTTGGGCTGACGGGCAGCAAGTTTGGATGTGGAGCGGGCCTATGTGGAGCCTGCACTATGCACGTTGACGGCCTCGCGCAGCGTACTTGCATTTTGCCGCTCTCGGCGGTGGCCGGAAAGCGTGTCACAACGATCGAGGCGTTGGGGAGTGCAGATAACCTGCATCCGCTGCAGCAGGCCTGGATCGATTACTCGGTGCCTCAATGTGGCTATTGTCAGAGTGGGCAGTTAATGAGCGCTGCGGCTCTGCTTGAACAGAATCCCGAGCCGTCGCTAGCGCAGATCGACCAGGCGATGTCTGGCAACATTTGCCGCTGTGGTACCTATCCACGCATCAAACAGGCGATTATGGCTGCTGCACTGTCATACGATGCCACTACAAAAGAGGGGGCTTGAGTATGAGGATCAAGAATCTCTCGCGCCGCCGTTTTCTTAAAACCACAGCTGTTGTCGGCGGCGGTCTGGTCGTGGGTTTCTCTATTTTTGGGCTCTCCGAGGACCCGTTGCCGGTTGTCACTGAGTCAGACGGCTTTGTGCCCAATGCATTTTTGCAGTTCACCGCCGATAATCGGATTATCTTCTACTGCCCGCGTGATGAGATGGGGCAGGGCGTGATGACTGGTCTAGCTACAGTCATCGGTGAGGAGTTGGACGTTAGCCCGCACACTATGGAGATCGTCCACTGTGAGGTGCACTCCGACTACGCCAACCCCGCGATGGGTATCCAGGCGACGGGCGGCAGTACATCGATCAATGCCCACTACCGGCCCTTAAGGCAGGTCGGCGCAGATACGCGAGCGCTCATACTTGCCGCCGCCGCAACAGACCTGAATGCAGGCATCAACGAGCTGAAAACCGAGGATGCACAGGTCCTATACAACGGGCAAGCATACCCCTATGGGCGGTTTATTGAGACAGCACGAAATTTAGATCCGGTCACTGACACACCGCTGCGCTCGCAGGCAGACTTCCGTTATATCGGTCAGATGAGTCGGCGTACCGACGCGCTTGCCAAGGTGACAGGGCAAGCTGATTACGGACTCGACGCTAAGGTTGAGGGCATGCAGTACGCTGTGTTGGTCCGCTCACCTGTGTTTGGAGCGAAGCTACTCTCTTTCGATGACTCAGCAGTGGCAAACAAGCCGGGTGTGAGCGCGGTGGTCTCTATATCTAACGGTGTGGCCGTTGTTGCAGATAGCTACTGGCATGCGCGCCAAGCTGCAACAGCTCTTAGGGTAGAATGGGAAGCGACTGAGCACTCCTCTCTAACCAGCGAGCAACATCGCTCGGAGCTCACATCGGCGCTGGATTCGGACGACGAAACAACGGCGATCGATGAGGGGGATATCCAGCTAGGCTTTGCAGACGCTCGCGCTCAGATAGACGGCAGCTACTGGACGCCCTTCCTAGCGCACGCGCCAATGGAGCCTATGAATGCGCTGGTGCGCTTGGGTGCCAATGATGCAGAGATCTGGCTGGGTATTCAGTCCGCGCAAGCGGCGCAAAATTTGGTCAGCCGAGTCTCCGGTATTCCCACTGAGAATATCGTGGTGCATAACCTCTTTTTAGGCGGTGGATTTGGTCGTCGAGGCGTGGCAACGCATGTGGTTGAGGCGACTGAGATAGCGATGGCGGTCGGTACTCCAATCAAACTGATGTGGTCGCGCGAAGATGATATTCAGAGCGGTTTCTATCGACCCGCGTCGATTGCGCGAGTACGTGCGGCTGTTGATGGAAATGGGGTGATCACAGCCTGGGACGTCAAACGAGCCGGCGGTGATATTACACCGGGAACGGTTAAGAACCTTCTACCAGCGATCTTCCCATCACTTCCGTCAGGCTTGGCCAATGGCGTCGCCAGCACAGTTGGCTTTTTGTTCAGCAACCTTTCGCCGGACAGCAGCAGTGTTGAAGGCCTGCATGAGAACTACAAATTTGCCAATGTGCAGGTGAAAAACAGCAGTATTGATCATGGTGTGCCAGTGACGTTCTGGCGCTCAGTGGGCCACTCCAATAATGCGTTTGTCGCTGAATCGGCGATGGATGAACTTGCTATTGCCGCCAACATAGACCCTGTCGATCTGCGCTTGAAAAACACGGTGGACAACCCTCGTCTGAACAATGTGATTCGGATCGCGGGCGAACGTATGCGTGAGATGAAGTTGCCTGAAGGGCATCATTTAGGATTCGCCTCGCACGGATCGTTTCTGACGGACGTTGCACAAGTTGCTGAGGTATCGATAGAGGACGGTATAATTCGTGTTCATAAGGTACTCTGCGTGTTGGACTGCGGTCTGGCGGTAAACCCTGATATCGTGCGAACCCAGATGGAGGGCGGCATCATCTTCGGTTTGACCGCCGCACTTTATGGCGAGGTGTCGTTGGAGGCTGGCCGAGTTAAACAGTCGAACTTCCACGATTATCAGATGCTTCGCATGAGTGAAGCCCCGGACATTGAGGTGATTATCGTGGATAGCAAAACCGATCCTACAGGTGTCGGTGAGCCTAGTGTGCCACCGATCGCGCCTGCAGTCGCTAACGCAGTCTTCCGTGCGACGGGCCAGCGTCTGCGCGATCTGCCTTTAAGGTTGAAAGGCTAGGGTTCAGTGCGTTCGTTGTGGCTTGTAATAGCGCTCTCATCACCGCTGGCGGCTGCCGAGGAGGCGGTTTACCTCGACTGCTTCCTGGAAGTTGAGTCCAAGGTCACCGCTGTCTACCGAGTCGCATTAGATGAGGCTGCTGAGAAAGCCTATCTGCAACAAGAGGGTGGCCTGTTCTACTATATTGATGAAGTCGATTTTGCCGCTGATCAAATTGATATCACCATCGGTGAATATTTGAAGCGGCGTTTTACTATCGAGCGCTCAAGCCTTAAGTTTAGCCATGAAATCGAACACAACGTTGGGGTTCATCGATCAGACGGTGAATGCTGGCCGATGGAGGTATCAGAGAGGTTGTAGTGATAGCGCTGCCGGTGTGCTCCTGGGTGTTCTCTTATGGTCTTTTTAGCAGCCTACGACGCCGCTCTCGCACATCCATGTGCTTCGCGGCATAAATACATCCTTGTATAAAAAAGGGCGCCTAGAGGCGCCCGAAGAGATGAATGAAACTCCGTTTCAGTCACTGCTACTCGCTGTAACAGCCGCTGCGACCGTTACTTAGAGGTTGCATTGAGATCAAACCATGTGCCGATCATCACACGCTCTTCAGGTAGCATGCCGGTGAGATTACCAATTGGCATCGCCTGTGTTGCTACAGATTGAGCGTGTATCCGAGCAGCATTTTTGATTACGTCGTCGCTGCTTTCTAGGATCACTCCAGCTGGCGGCGCACTAAACATTTCTGATGTTGGGTTGGCTGCATGGCAGCTGGCGCACCGCTCGACAACGATCGAAGTGACCTGCTCCAGCGTGACCTCTTGGACTACGCCAGCACTGCTTGCCTGCACTACTGTGAGAGCCGGCTTGGTAACGTAAGCGAGAGCGAACATACCCAGAGCCGCTGCAGGCAGTGTCCAAGCCCAGTTCTCGCTCTTGTTGCGGACGTTGAAGTAGTGACGCACCAGTACACTGAGCATTGCAATCGCAAACAGAATCGCCCAGTTCCACTCATTGCCGTAGGTGCTTGGGAAGTGGTTGCTGATCATAATGAACAGCACGGGTAGCGTCAGGTAGTTGTTGTGGCGCGAGCGCAGTAGCGCTTTTGCTGGTGCCTCAGGGTCAGGTTCGCGTCCCTCGGTAATCGCCGCTACCAACTTGCGCTGGCCGGGCATGATCACTCGGAATACGTTACCCACCATCATTGTGCCGGTAATCGCACCGATGTGAATGTAAGCCGCACGGCCGCTAAAGACCTGCGATAGCGCCCAAGCGGCCGCGACTAGCAACACCAGCAGCACTACGCCTAGTAGAGCAGGGCGTTTACCCAGGGCCGAGTCACAGAGGAAATCATAGATAAACCAGCCGGCAACCAGCGAGGCGATACTGATACCGATACCCTGCATTGAGGTGAGCTCGGAACCCGGAGCCAATAGGTAGAGCTGTGCGTTTAGATAATACACCACAGCAAGCAACAACACGCCGGTGAGCCAGGTTGTGTAGGCCTCCCACTTAAACCAGTGCAGGTGCTCAGGCATCTTTTCTGGTGCAAGTTTGTACTTCTGTAGGTGGTAGATGCCCCCACCATGAATCGCCCAGAGATCACCCGAAAGACCCTCTTTGGGATCCTTTCGGTTGAGGTTGTTCTCGAGCCAAACAAAGTAGAATGAGGCGCCGATCCAGGCGATACCTACAATCATGTGCACCCAGCGTACGACTAGGTTGAGCCATTCTGTGTAGTGCGGATCCATATGCTCTGGTCCCTCTGTTTACGTGCTATTTTTAGTTATTCAAAAACTCACGGCCGTCGAGCGTAAAGACCTCGTCGTCCGCAAAAAAATGTTCATCGCAGTTTGGGCCTTCTCCGGCACGATCTACGATCAGGTAGTCGCTGTCGTTCTCAAGTGCGAGGATAGGGTGGTGCCATACACCCATGCCGTAGTTCACACCCTGATGGCCGTCAGAGATAAATGCACGGATCTCATCAGCACTGGGTGTACCAGCAGGCGGCGCGACAACGATCAGGAACCTCTGGCGCTGCATCGGAATAAACGCCTGGCTGCCCTGGGGGTGGCGTTCGAGCATTTTGATGTCGAGCGGGTACTCCAGACGGTTGGCGCGAAAGATACTGATAATCGCTTTGTCGTCAGCTTGAGCAAGCTCAACATCAGCCAGACGATGGTAGCGCTCGGTAGATCCATTGTTGATGCTGAAGTGGTTGCTGCTTTCAGTTTCAATCACTTGGCCAAAGGCTGCAAAGGCCTCTTTAGTTAATGGTTCTACTTTTAATAGTTTCATTATCAGTACCTTAGGCTCTCAAGATGCGATTTTACTTAGAATTTAGGTTTACCAAACAAACGTAGGCGGCTGACGCCCCCATCCGGATGAATATTCAGCTTAACATGTGTTATCACACCAAACTCTGACTCCGCTTTAAAGCGCTGAATGCTATCAGCCTTAAGTTTCTGGTTGGGCAGCAGCTGGCGCCAGAAGAGCGATTGCGTCGCGATCTGATCGGGCGTACCCCCGCGCACATAGGCCGCTTGGATATCACAGCTATCCGGGAAATTGCCTTTGAAGTGGGCAGTGTCGATCTCAATCTCATCGATCTCACCGGGGCAGCCAAGCGCCAGAATAACCCAGTCGTAACCTGGACGGCGACGACGTGCGGTCTCCCAACCGTCGCCCATGTTTACGCCACGGCCAGGATTTATCAGGTTACCCATCTTACCGAAGTGCTCATCGCTACAACTGATGGCGCAACCACCGTTGAGTGCTGAGATCAGGTCGATAGATTCGCTTTCGTCGAGATTCTCCCAATCGATAAACGGGCGACCGTAGACACGGAAGCGTGATATACCGCCGTCAGGGAAGATGTTTAGGCGCACATGGCTCCAAGGTTGATCGTTGTTCACCTCAAACAGGTGCTCGGAGTCGCCTTTAAGATCCACTGAGGGGAGAAGCGGATACCACTGTGTCTTCTCATCAGGCTCTTTATCGAGCGAATAGCAGACATCCACAGAGGCTGAGGGCGGGTAGTTACCCGTGAAGAAGTTGGTGTTGATCTCCAAGGCTTCAATCATGCCGGGGGCGCCCAGTTTGACGATCGCGTAGTCATAACCCTCAAAGCGTTTGCGGCGTGACTCCCAGCCATCCATCCATTTGCCGGCTTCGTCGTATACACCCTCTTTCCAGACAGGTGGCTCGGGGTTGAGCATACGGTTTACTTCAGCAAACCAGTCGTCGGTAACATAGATCGCGCGTGCGCCCAGGCGTGCATCGGCCAGGTTTACTAGGCGGTTGTAGTGTTTTGTAGCCATTGGCTAACTCCTATCTCACATATCAGCCAGTCGGAAGCCGGCGATCTTATTAATTTCTGTCAGCGCCCGAGCAAACTCCTGCTCGGGGCTGTTGTGGATACGCTCTTTGAAACCCGCGAGGATTGCGTGTTTGTTGCTGCCCTTTACCGCCATGATAAAGGGGAAGTTAAAGCGCGCCTTGTAAGCGTCGTTGAGTTCAGTGAAGTCAGAGTACTCTTGATCCGTGAGTGAATCGATCCCTGCGCTAGCCTGCTCATTGGTTGACTCAGCTGTAAGATTTCCCGCGCGTGCAGCACGGCCAGCCAGATCAGGGTGGGCGATGATAACGCCCAGTTGCTCATCCTTGTTGGCTTCCAGAAACACCTCTGCCATCGCCGCTTGGAGTGTCTCGATTGTGCTGTGCGCTGCGGTCAGGCCCTTGTCGTACGTGCGCTCAGCAATCCATGGTGAGTGCTCATAAATTGCCCCGAAAGTCTCTACAAACGCTTCGCGGCTGAGCTCTGCTGGAGTCCCAAATTTAAACTGACTCATTTTCGGTCTCTCCTATCAGGCCTTGTGATGTTCGTGCCAGTGTTTGGCGATATCGATACGGCGTGCGAACCAGACATCCTCGTGCTGCTGCACGTAGTCTAGGAAACGCTTCAGGCCTGCAATACGCCCGGGGCGACCCAGCAGGCGGCAGTGCATACCGATCGACAGCATTTTAGGGGCTTCGGCGCCCTCCTCGTATAGGGTATCGAAACTGTCCTTGAGGTATTGGAAGAACTGCTCGCCGTTGTTAAAGCCCTGCACCTGTGCAAAACGCATATCATTTGTGTCTAGTGTGTAAGGGATCACGAGATGCTTACCACTCGGGCCATCTACCCAGTAAGGCAGGTCGTCAGCGTAGGAGTCTGAATCGTAGAGAAAACCGCCTTCTTCCATGACCAACTGACGTGTGTTGGGGGAGTCGCGACCGGTGTACCAGCCCAGAGGACGGTTGCCGGTGACGCGCTCGAGGATATCGATTGCCTCGTGCATGTCTTTGCGTTCCGCCTCGATATCAAAGTCTTGATAGGTAATCCACTTGAGTGCGTGTGAACAGATCTCGTGCCCAGCATCGACAAAAGCTTTGGCAACATCAGGGTGACGCTCAATCGCTGTTGCCACTGCAAAAATCGTTAGCGGAATATCTTTTTGCTGGAACAGCTTAAGCAAACGCCAGACACCGGCGCGGCTTCCGTATTCATAGATTGACTCCATGCTCATGTGACGCTTGCCCGGAAAAGGCACTGCTGACGGCATCTCAGACAGGAACGCTTCCGACTCGCTATCGCCATGCAGGATGCAGCGCTCACCGCCCTCTTCGTAGTTGAGAACAAATGAAAGAGCGATACGGGCGTTGTTCGGCCAGCGTGGGTGCGGCGGATTGGCGCCGTAGCCGATCAGGTCGCGAGGGTAGTCGCTCATGAAGTCTTCTCCGAGGCTAACTGAAGTTGTGTTTTAGGATTGTATACAATCTTCCGTCGGTGTAAAGCGATTATAAATTAACCAAAAGGCGTAGATGGTTCTTCTGCCCGAGGATTTGCATGGTTTGTCGTGATGCTCACTCTACTTTAGTGCGAGGAGTGCAAGAAAATGGCTAATAAGCTTGGGTTTTTGTATACAACTTGGTATACATGTCCTAAGTCAATTCAACGATAGAGAGCGATTATGTCTGGATATCTGACAACTCATGTACTTGATACCGCTGCTGGTTGCCCGGGAGAGGGTATCGATCTGGTTCTGTATAAGGTCAATGATGGCCAGCTTAGCGAGCTGAAGCGCGCGACCACCAACGATGACGGTCGCGTCGATTCGCCGATACTATCCGTTGACGAATTTGCTGTGGGCACCTATGAATTGCACTTCTTTGCCGGTGACTATTTCCGCCGCAGTGGTACTGCGCTAGCCGATCCAGCCTTTCTAGACGAGGTAGTCATACGCTTCGGTATCGCTGATGCTGATGCGCACTACCATGTACCGCTACTGATCTCGCCCTACAGCTACTCGACCTACCGCGGAAGCTAAGGTCAAAGCCGGTGAATGCCAAAGCTAAGGGTGCGACTCAGGATCAGAAGATCTATGAGCACATCTTTGACGCCATTCTGGAACAGCGCCTCGCGCCCGGTACCAAGCTGACCGAAGAGGGTCTCGGTGAGGTATTTGGTGTCTCTCGCACCATTATTCGCCGCACCCTGTCGCGCCTCACGCATGAGGGGGTTGTCGAGCTGATCCCCAATCGAGGTGCCTATGTAGCCAAGCCGGATATCGACTCGGCGCGGCAGATTCTCGATGCGCGTCGCCTGATAGAGCTCGCGTTAGTTGAACGAATCGCTGAGCGTGGGCCGCAACTCAAGCGTGAACTCACACTTCTTCGTCTACTTATCGATGAAGAGCACGCGAGTTCAGCGCGGGCTGATACCGGTACTGCGATTCGTCTTTCGGGTGAGTTTCACCTAGAGCTGGCGCAACTTGCCCATAACGAGCCGCTTGCTAACTTTCTGCGATCTCTGGTTTCCCAAACTTCTCTGATCATCGCAATGTATCAGAGCAGCCAGCAGAGCAACTGCGCTATCGATGAGCACAGTAAGCTGTTAGATGCAGTAGAGCAGGGTGATAAAGAGCAGGCGCTCAGTTTGATGGCTGAGCACCTGGATCATATCGAGGCGCGGCTTGAACTCGTTCAGAACGAGCAAGAGGTAGATCTGGAAAAAGTATTCGGTCATCTGAGAGTGAGAGACTGAGTGTGCTGGCTTGAGTTAAGTCGAGCACCAAAAAGTGACATTTAAGACTTTTTGATGCACTCTGGCGGTGCGTCAAAACAACGAATTAATGTGCTGAATTTCATTAAAATTATGTAAATCAGCAAGTTAAAAACGTTGGCAACCTTTTTGCCAATAACAATAAGAAGGTCTCCGTTCAGAGAGACCAATTTGGAGGTAGCAATGAGCAATCAAATGACCCCGGAGCAGATGCGGGATCCTAACTATACACCGCCGATGCATGTGGCAATCCCGCTGGGGATTCAGCACGTACTGGCGATGTTTATCGCAAACGTAACACCCGCCATCATCATCGCGGGCGCTGCAGGATTCGGTTTCGGATCCAATTCACCTGATTTCCCTAACATGATCTACATGATGCAGATGTGTATGCTCCTCGCGGGTGTAACAACTCTGCTGCAGACTATCGGTGCCGGCCCTATCGGTGCGCGTCTGCCAATCGTGCAGGGTACCAGCTTCGCGTTCATCCCAATTATGGTGCCTATCGTGGCCGGTGGCGGCGTTGAGGCGATGGCGATGGTAACGGGCGGTGTACTTGTCGGTGGTCTTTTCCAGGCTGCGCTGGCGCCGTTTATCGGTCGTATGCGTTTCGCACTGCCACCACTAGTTACGGGCCTGATCATTCTGATGATCGGTTTGTCACTGCTTAAAGTGGGTATTCAATACGCTGCAGGTGGTGTGCCCGCTATTGGTAAGCCTGAGTTCGGCTCGTTTGATAACTGGCTGGTAGCAGGTACCGTAGTCGTTGTAACTATGGTACTGAAATTCTATGGCCGTGGCATGCTCAGCTCTGCTTCTGTACTGGTGGGCCTGATTGCCGGTTACATCTTAGCGTACATGATGGGCATGGTGAGCTTCGGTAACGTCGAGCGCGCTGCCTCTTTTGCAATGCCAAAGCTCTTCCCATTCGGTATTGAGTTTGGTGCTGGCGCTGTCATTGGTATCGCGCTGATGTCGTTCATCTCGGCTATCGAGACGGTAGGTGACGTATCCGGTATCACTAAAGGTGGTGCGGATCGTGAAGCGACTGATAAAGAGATTCAGGGTGCAACTTACGCAGACGGTCTGGGTACCGCACTCTCTTCACTGGCGGGCGCGCTGCCTAATACTTCGTTCTCACAGAACGTTGGTCTGATCGCCATGACACGCGTGATGAGCCGCCACGTTGCGACCTACGGTGCGATCTTCTTGATTATCTGTGGTCTGATTCCGAAGGTGGGTGCCATCATCTCTACAGTACCGATTGAAGTACTTGGCGGTGGTGTCATCGTAATGTTCGGTATGATCGCCTCTTCAGGTATGAAGATGCTGGCAGATGTCGATTGGAACACCCGCAACATGATGATCTTCGCGATCTCCCTGTCACTGGGTCTGGGTCTGATGCAGGTGCCAGAAGCGATGCAACACATGAGCGGCACAGCCAAAGCCCTACTGGGTACTGGCCTGCTGCCTGCAGCTGTCTGTGCAATCGTGTTGAATCTGATCGTTCCTGAGCAGAGCGACGAAAAGTAATATCTAACGCGTTTATGAAAAGGGCCCTCGGGCCCTTTTTTCGTTTTTGGAGGGAGAGATCTTGCGAAGCCAAGGTCGCAACATGGGAATGTTAGCCCGGATTATAGACACGGTTCGCTTCTGGGTCCGCGGTGTCACACTCTAAGGACTCTATATCCGACCAGAGTGCTGCCGGAATCTCAGTTTGAGCCCACTCAAGTGTCTGTTCAACGCGTTGAGCGGCTGAGACGCCAACCAACGTAGAGTCAACGCGCTCGTCTCTTAAGGAGAATTGCAAAGCGACCGCCCCAGGTGCGACGCCGTAGCGCGCACAGATCGTTTCGATCTTGCGTACGCCACTCAGCGCCTCCTCGTCTGCTGGGGAGTAGGCGATCTGCGGCAT
>JAHEDZ010000006.1:96602-104673 GCA_024640955.1 Oceanospirillaceae bacterium | reverse complement strand
GCGCTCTACATGCAGTTTCTGCATGACCAGGGCGATATGTCTTGGGAGATTGCCGGCGGTAATATTCGCCCGGATATGGCGGAGCTGATCGACACTCTGCAAGCGCAGGGTGGAGCCTATATGCTGGAAACGGTTACCCCGCAGGGTAAGCGTGATTACAAGCAGATTAGCGCAATTAGACGTGTGATCAGCTGGGATGCTGAGTTGGCCGGTTTGACCGCTGTTGCGGTTGAGTCAACAACGCGCATTATCTCCTTCACGGTGACGGAAGCGGGTTACTACCTGGATACCTCTGATAAGCTTGATCAGAGCTATCCGGATCTTGTTTCGGATATCAATGGCGAGACTTGTTGTACGCTCTACGGCGCGTTAGCTAGCTTGTTGGATGCGCGTCGCGCTGCCGATGCAGGTCCGGTAACGCTGATGAACTGCGACAATTTGCGTGCAAATGGTGACCGTTTCGCTACAGGTTTTAAACAGTTCCTTGAGCTTCAAGGCAAGGCTGAGCTGCTCGCTTGGGTTGAAGAAAACACCAGTACGCCTAACGCCATGGTGGATCGCATCACGCCACGTCCCACTCCAGAAGTCGCTGAACGCGTTAAAGCCGCTACGGGGGTTGATTGTAAAGCTGCGCTTATGGGTGAGAAGTTTATTCAGTGGGTGATTGAAGATCACTTTATCGCTGGCCGCCCCGCTTGGGAAAACGTTGGCGTAGAGATGGTTGAAGACGTGATGCCTTATGAAGAGGCGAAGATACGCATCCTTAACGCTACCCACAGCTGCATAGCCTGGGGCGGCACGTTGGCTGGTTTCAACTACATCCATGAGGGTACGTTAGACGAGGAGGTGTGCAAATTCGCATACGATTACGTCACAGAGAACGTGATTCCCTGTTTGACACCTTGCCCGCTGCCGTTGGAAGAGTATCGCGATGTGGTGCTGGATCGCTTCTCGAATCCAAACATTCAGGACACCAACGCGCGGGTAGCGATGGATGGCTATTCGAAGGTGCCAGGTTTCATTCTGCCGACTATTCGTGAGTCGCTACAGAAGGGCTTGGATTTGAGTGCGGTGGCGATGCTGCCAGCCTTCTACCTGTCGTTCCTGCTGCGGGAAAACCAGGGTCTGATCCCATACAAATATGAAGATCAGCTGATGGATCCGCAGAGCTTCAAGCGTATAGTTGAGTCTGATGATCCAGTGGCTGCATTTGTTGCGGAGCCACTGCTGTTTGATGATTTGGCGGGAAATGAGCAGGTGACTGCGGCTATCCGTGAAGCCTATGCACGTTCCGAAGCCTTTGCAGTTAAACGTGGCGCGTTTTAATGAGTGGATTGCTAGAGGGTAAAGTTGCGGCCGTCACTGGTTCTGCATCAGGTATAGGTTTGGCCAGCGCTGAGGCGATGATCGCAGAGGGCGCGCGCGTGGTCTTTGTTGATTACAACGAGGCTGCGTTGGCTGATCTGGTCGCCAAACATGGTGACCGCGCCATCCCTCTAGCCCTCAACCTGCTGGATGCAGATGCGTGCGCATCCATGATGCCACGCATACTGGACTTGGCGGGCCAGCTCGATATTTTTCACGCCAATGCTGGCCTTTACGTCGGTGGTAACCTTCTGGAGAATGATCCAGCGGCAATCGATCGGATGTTGCAGCTCAATGTGGCTGTGGTGATGAAAAATGTTCAGGCCGTGCTTAAGCACATGACTGAGCGTGGTACGGGCGACATCCTTGTGACCAGCTCGCTAGCAGCGCACTATCCAACGCCTTGGGAGCCGGTCTACGCCTCCTCTAAGTGGGCGATAGATTGTTTCGTACAGACTACGCGTCGACAGATGTTTAAACATGGTATCCGAATAGGATCGGTTTCGCCCGGTCCGGTTATTACAGGCTTGCTGGCAGATTGGTCGGCAGAGAAGCTGGCTGAGGCAAAAGCCAATGGCAGCTTGGTCGAGGCAGAAGAGATCGCTCAAGCGTTGATTTTCATGGTAACTCGCCCAAGGCACGTCACTATCCGCGATATGGTGATAATGCCGACCAATTTTGATCTCTAATAAGGAGAGTGAAAGTCCGCTGAGTGAAACAATCTCAGGCAGATATCTGGGGCTTTTGAACGGTAAGAATTATAATAAGACTTAGTTAATGAGGTATTGGGTATGGCACAGGGAGCAAGAGCGCAGCAAGCGCCCGAAGTAGAGAAGAGTTATCAGCGCGGCCCAGAGTTGGGTTATGAACCTGATGATGTAGGTCTTCTCCGTTTTCTGGAGCACGGTGCCCCACATCCGCTCATTCGTTGGCACATTCACGACGAATACGAGCTGCACATGATCACCAATACTCACGGCAAGGTTTTCGTGGGTGACTACATCGGCCAATTCGGTCCAGGACAGCTCGTATTGACAGGGCCACGTCTACCGCACAACTGGATTACGACTGAGTACCCTGAGAGTGGGGAAGCGCCATTACGCGATCGTGCTCTCCAATTTGGTGATGCCCCCATCCGTGAGTCAGCTAAGCTTATTCCCGAGTTGCAGACCATACTGCCCCTGCTGGATCGAGCAAAAAACGGTATTGAGTTCTTTGGAATCAGTAATCAGGTTTCGATCTATCTAGATCAGATTAAAGATAGCGTCGGCAGTAAACGCCTAGCGGTCTTTATCGAACTGATGACCGAACTTGCCAACCACAGCAATTACCGCCTGCTCTCCTCGGCTCAGATTCAGAGTGAAGATGACCAGCAGCAGCTCGATCAGGTAAACGATGTAGTTGAGTTCATCACCTCCAACTATGCTGCGGAATTCAGTATGGCTGAGGTCGCAGAGCGTTTCGGCATGAGCGAGAGCCGCTTTTCCCGTTACTTCCGTCGCTCTACCGGTAATACATTTACCGACTTCGTTAACCGTGTGCGCGTGAACAAGGCGTGCCAACTGCTGCTGGAGACAGAGAAGTACATTAGCACCATCTGTTATGAGGTGGGCTTTAATAATGTGGCCAACTTTAACCGTCGCTTCAGCGAGTTCCGCGGTATGACTCCAAGCGAGTTTCGCAAGTCGGGTAAGCTAAGGTATTGAGACGCGTTTTTTGCTACATTTAGCCTATCTGGTATTTCTTCAAGGCTCATCAAACGCTTATGCACTCCAAAGGTACGCTCTATATCGTCTCTGCACCCTCCGGCGCAGGTAAAACTAGTCTGGTGAAAGAGCTATTAGAGCGTGATCGTAAGATCATGGTCTCAGTTTCCCATACGACACGTGAACCACGCTGGGGCGAAGAGAATGGCGTCGCCTACAACTTCGTCTCTACCGAGGAGTTTGATGAGCTAATCGATCGTGGCGCCTTCCTTGAGTATGCAGAGGTGTTTACCAATAAATATGGTACCTCGCAGCTCTGGGTGCAGGATCAGTTAGATAAGGGTCGTGACGTGATTCTTGAGATCGACTGGCAGGGCGCGCAGCAGGTACGGCGTTTGGTGCCCGATGCGTTATCTATCTTTATCCTGCCTCCGAGTCGCCAAGAGCTCGAGAGCCGCTTGCACAGTCGTGGTACCGATTCGCATGAAGTGATTGAACAGCGTATGTCCCAAGCGATCAGCGAGATGTCGCACTATGGTGAGTATGACTATCTAGTGATCAACGATGATTTTCAGACTGCATTGAATGAACTGCACGCGATCTTCCTTGCGACCCGTCTGCAGCAGCCGTATCAGGCGCAGAATCACGAGCATCTGCTCGCAGCGCTCTTGTCTTAGGGTGGTGATAATCTGTACAATCGCGGGTTCCGAAATTTAGTGTAAATAGTTTGAGGCTTGTTAAATGGCTCGCGTAACAGTTGAAGATTGCCTGGATAACGTAGAAAACCGCTTTGAGTTGGTGATGGTTGCATCTAAGCGTGCTCGTCAGATCCAGGTTGGCGGCAAAGATCCAAAGGTTGAGTGGGAAAACGACAAGCCGACAGTTGTCGCTCTGCGCGAAGTTGCAGAAGGTCTGACCACTCCAGCCGTTCTTAACGAACAAGAAGTCGAATAAGACCGACTAAAGCCGAGTAAGACTCATAAGAAGCCGAGTAAGCTTCCAACTCTCTCGCCTTTACGGCATCATCTATTCAGTTTCCTTCTACACTGATAGATGATGCCAAACATAGACGCACTCTCCGAACGCCTTCATGACTACCTGGATCCGACGCAGATCCAGCGGGTAAGGCGTGCCTATTTCTACGCCGAACAAGCGCACGATGGCCAGCGCCGCAAAAGCGGTGAGCCCTATGTGACCCATCCACTCGCTGTAGCTAATGTGCTGTCAGAGATGCATATGGACCATGACAGCCTGATTGCAGCGATGCTGCACGATGTTATCGAAGATACTGAGATCAGCTACGATGGCATACATACGCAGTTTGGGGAGCAGGTTGCGACCATCGTTGATGGCGTCTCTAAACTGACGCACCTCGAATTCGAGACCAAGGCTGAAGCCCAAGCTGAGAACTTTCAGAAGATGGTGCTGGCGATGGCGGAAGATATCCGCGTAATCATCGTTAAACTCGCCGACCGTCTGCACAACATGCGCACTCTCGGCGCAATGCGTCCCGATAAACAGCGCCGTATCGCCAAAGAGACACTGGATATCTATGCGCCAATCGCAGCTCGCCTGGGTATGCGTGATTTGCAAGTGGAGTTGGAGGACTTAGCGTTTCAAGCCTTCCACCCGATGCGCGCTAAATACATCCGTCGTGCCGTAGTTAAAGCACGCGGGCAGCGTAAAGATATTATCAGCGAGATTCAGCAGGCGATTCAGAAGCGTCTTGATCAGGAGCATATGAGTGGCACAGTGACCGGCCGCGAGAAGCACCTCTACTCTATCTATCGCAAAATGAAGAGCGAGAGCCGCTCCTTCGCTAGCATCATGGATGTGTTCGCTTTTCGTATTGTGACCGAGTCAGTTGATGACTGTTACCGTATTTTGGGAGCGGTTCATAACTTGTTTAAGCCAGTTCCCGGCCGTTTTAAAGATTATATCGCGATCCCTAAGGCGAACGGCTACCAGTCGCTGCACACTGATCTGTTTGGAGCGCGCAATATTACTATCGAAGTTCAGATCCGTACCAAAGAGATGGATGCGGTGGCCAGCCAGGGTATCGCTGAGCATAGTCACTACAAAGTTTATGGTGACTCCGAGAGTGCAGTAGGCTCGTACAACCGCGCACGCAAGTGGGTTGAAGGGTTGCTGGAGATGCAACAGCGCGCCGGCGACTCGATGGAGTTCATCGACAGCGTTAAGAAAGATCTCTTCCCCGATGAGGTCTACGTGTTTACGCCCAAAGGCAGAATTTTCGAGCTTCCACGCGGCTCAACGCCGGTCGACTTTGCCTACGCAGTGCATACCGATATTGGTAACTCCTGTGTTTCCTGTCGGATCGACCGACGATTAGCGCCGCTGTCGGAACCACTTTCAACGGGTCAAACGGTCGAGATCATCACCACACCGCGCGCTCAGCCTAATATGGCTTGGCTTAACTTTGTAGTGACCGGCAAAGCGCGTACTTCGATTCGTCACTTCCTTAAAAACCAGCAGCGCCATGAGTCAGTGGAGTTGGGACGCCGTTTGCTGAACCAGTTTTTGGCGACCTATGACCTGAGCATTGAGCAGGTAGATCCTGACAAGCTTGCGCAGTTGCTTGAGAACGCCGACTTGAACAAGCTAGATGATCTGTTTGAGGACATCGGCATGGGTAACCGGATGGCTTATGTTGTTGCCCGGATGCTGCAGTCAGATCCGTTCATCGAAGCCTCAGAGGTGGAGCAGGACCGTGCTCGCGGCGCGGCCGTGGGCATTCGTGGTGCTGAGGGTATGGTGATGCACTACGCGCGCTGCTGTCACCCAATTCCAGGTGACAGCATCATCGGCAATATATCGACCGGCCGCGGTCTTGTGGTGCACCGCGCGGATTGTCGTAATCACAACAAGAAGTCGAAAGATGAAGAGCAGCGTAATATCTACCTCGAGTGGTCGGAGACTAACGAGGATGAGTACCCCGTGGTGCTGCAGCTTCAGGTTGAGTCTCAGCGTGGCATGATCGCGCAATTGGCGATGGCGGTATCGGCTGCAGGTGCTAACCTCCTTAAGGTGGACTCTGGGGAAAAAGATGGTCAGATGAATGCTGTTTCAATGGAGCTCACCGTGCAGAACCGTGTGCACCTTGCGCGCGTGATGAGGAAACTCAAAACCGTGCGGCAGGTTACGCGCGTTACACGTCAATAGTCTAGGGAGCTCCGCGCCATCTACCATGCTGATCGATATGGATCTCGCGCAGACCCGCTTGAGAGGGATGTCGAAAGCCGACCTATGTCTCTCTAAGCTAACTCAGCCTTAAAGAACTCCACCGTCCGACTCCAGGCTAGCTCTGCTGCCGCCTCATCGTAACGACCTGTCGAGTCGTTATGGAATCCGTGATTCGTCTGTGGATAGATATGAGCGGTGTAACTCTTGCCGAGTTTATCGAGCACCGCTTGATACTCAGGCCAAGTCGCGTTAACGCGCTTGTCGAGCTCGGCAAACTGAATCGCCAACGGCGCACTAATATTCTCAAAGCCTTCACTCGCCGGTGTGCCGTAGAAGGGGACGCCTGCGTTTAGGTCAGCGCCAAGATCGACAGCGAGTTTGTTGACCAGGTAGCCACCAAAACAGAAACCGACCATGCCGAGCTTGCCGTTGCTGAAGGTGTGATTTTTCAGCATCTTGGCAGCAGCAATGAAGTCCTGCTCTATCTTGCCGCGATCCAGCGTCTTCTGCATTGCGCGGCCATCGTCGTCGTTGCCAGGGTAGCCACCCAGCGGGTAGAGCGCATCTGGGGCGAAGGCGATAAAACCGGCCTTGGCTAGGCGTCTGGCGACATCTTCAATGTACGGGTTTAGGCCACGGTTCTCGTGTGCAACCAGTACCGTTGGTGCCTCATTCATCTCGTCGACGCCAGTGGGTACGACTAGGTAGCCGCGGCCTTCGCCATGGCCCATCGGCGAGTCAAATTTTACATAGGTCCCCTTGATATCAGGGTCGGTAAAGTCGACCTGATGCGCAAGGGCATAGTTGGGTGTGAGTGCAGCGGTCATCGCGCCCAAAGTCAGGCCGGCGATGCCGAGCGTGCCGAGGCGTGCTAGGAAGGTCCGTCTAGTTATATCTCCATGTGCATACTCATCGTACCAGTCGAATGCGACTTGAGGGATGTGCAAAACCTCTTTTGAAGCTTGTTGTTGCTGAGTTTGCATCGGTGCTCTCCTAAAAATTATGCAGCAGTCTGCTTTGAACTTTACGGCAAATTTTTTTGTTTCGACCGCTTTTGTAGCTTAGAAGAGATTTTCAGAAAGGGTAGGAGCGAGCACCGCACGCGACACTTCAGGTCGCCACCTTTAAGGAGGCTCCTACAGGGAGGCTTCCAGCTCGTCGAGCTCCTCTTGGCGCTCCATCCAGTCGTTCTCAGCTTGATTAAGTGTGCTAGAGAGCTTGGCCTGTTGCGCCAGTAGCTCCTTCAATTTAGCTTTACGCTCATCGCTGTAGATGTCGGGGTCAGCGAGTTGGGTCTCGACCTGCTCGAGTTTGGCGCTGGTGCTATCGACCAGCTTCTCCAGCTTCTCAACCTGCTGCTTCAGCGGGCGCAGTTTAGCGCGTCTTTCAGCTTCAAGTCGTTTCTGTTCTTTGCGATCCGCAGCACTGGCTCCGCGACTCTCGCTAACGATTTGTGGTTTGGCCTCGGTGCGCTGCGATGCTAACCACTGGTGGTAGTCATCTAGATCGCCGGAGAACTCCTCAACCTTGCCATCTGCTACGAGTAGGAACTGATCGACTGAATTTGCTAGCAGGTGTCGGTCGTGCGACACCAGAATGATCGCACCCTCAAAGCTCTGCAGAGCGAGGGTCAGCGCGTGACGGACTTCCAGATCCAAGTGGTTAGTCGGTTCGTCGAGCAGCAGAAGGTTAGGTTTGCGCCATGCGATCAATGCCAATGCCAAACGCGCCTTCTCGCCACCAGAGAAACGCTTGATCGGTTCTAGCGCATCGTCGCCGCTGAAACCAAAGCTACC
>JAHEDZ010000006.1:0-96502 GCA_024640955.1 Oceanospirillaceae bacterium | reverse complement strand
CGAGCAGCAGAAGGTTAGGTTTGCGCCATGCGATCAATGCCAATGCCAAACGCGCCTTCTCGCCACCAGAGAAACGCTTGATCGGTTCTAGCGCATCGTCGCCGCTGAAACCAAAGCTACCAAGGAACGAGCGCAGACTAGCCTCACTGGCTTTAGGATCCATGCGCTGTAGATGGAGCATGGCTGAGGCGTCGAGATCAAGCGCTTCGAGTTGATGCTGGGCGAAGTAGCCGACGCTCAGATGTTCACCGGCTTGGCGCGTACCATTCATCAAGTCCAGATCACCCATCAGGGATTTAACCAGAGTGGATTTACCAGCGCCGTTGCGCCCCAGCAGGCCAATACGCTGCCCGGGTACCAGACTAAGCTTAATTCCATCTAGGATCCGCGCGTCTGAGTATCCAAGATCTGCTTGGTAAAGTGTCAGCAGCGGCGAGGAGATCTTATCCGAACTGTCGAAGCGGAAGGTGAACGGACTATCGATATGAGCCGCTGAGATCATCTCCATGCGCTCAAGCTCTTTGATGCGGCTCTGTGCCTGCTTCGCTTTGCTCGCTTTGGCTTTGAAACGACGCACGAAGTTCTCAATCTGCGCGATGCGCTCTTGCTGCTTTGAGTAGGCCGCTTGCTGCTGCGCCAAACGCTCTGCACGCATGCGCTCGTAAGCGCTGTAGTTACCTTTGTAAAGGTTCAACTCACGCTCATAAAGGTGCACGACATGGCTGGCAACAGCGTCAATAAATGTGCGATCGTGTGAGATGAGGATTAGCGTCCCCGGATAGTTGCGCAGCCAGCCCTCAAGCCAGAGGGTTGCATCAAGATCCAAGTGGTTAGTGGGCTCGTCGAGCAGCAACAGATCTGAGCGGCTCATCAGCGCTTGCGCGAGGTTCAGGCGGATACGCCAACCACCCGAGAAGGCGTTGACCGCTTTTGACGCGTCTACGGTGCTAAAACCGAGTCCGTCCAGCAGTTGATGTGCGCGTGACTCTGCACGGTAGCCATCGATCGCCTCAAGCTCTGCATGCAGGGTACCGACCTCAGGACTGTGATCCGCCTCGGCTTGCGCCAACTTTGCTTGGATATCGCGCAGTTGCCGATCGCCATCTAGCACATAATCGAGTGCGCTTCGGGCACTGCTAGAGACCTCCTGCGCCATGTGTGCAATCTGCTTGCGCGATGGAACACTGAGATCGCCTGCGTCGGCGTGTAACTCACCCAGTAGCAATTTAAACAGACTCGATTTGCCTGCGCCGTTGGCGCCCACTAGCGCAAGTTTCCAGCCAGAGTGGACGCTTAGATTGGCCTCTTCGAGGAGTTTTGTAGAGCCACGCAGCAGGCTGAGGTTGTCGAGTCTGATCATGGTCGCGGATAGTACCAAAAAGCGTGCTAGCATAGGGAAAACTTTCGTTATTGGAGTTGTCTGTGATCCCTGACGGCATTACGTTGCAGAACCCGCTCTGGGCGTTTGCGCTTAAGGTCTATCCAAAACTGAGCGAGCCGCTGCTGGCGCTGCAAAGCGAGGGTGCGCGAGTCAATCAACTGCTGGCGGCGCTCTGGTGTGTTAAGACAGGTCGTGCCTGGCCAGGTCCAATCCCTAGCAAAATTGAGGCTTGGCACAACACCGAGGTGCTACCAATGCGGCAGCGACGTATGGCGCTTAAACCGCAGCTAGTCGAACACCCCGATTTAGAGAAACTCTATCAAGCGTATAAGCAGGTAGAGCTCAACTGTGAGCGTGTTGAATTGGCTATGCTGCATCAATGGTTGGGTGGGTTTCCTTCAGGCCAGAGAGTTGATCTAGCGGAAACTATCCTTCTAGTACTCGAACTCAATCGGGTGCCGAAAGCCTCTCAAGCAAGGGGATCTCTAGTCATTGGCTATCAGAATATTATTAGAGGGGAGTAGAGTCATGACTCTAACGGTATTCACGCACACTGACTTTGAACTGCACAACATGGGGGATGGCCACCCTGAGTCACCCTTGCGTCTGGCCTCGATTCGTCAATCGCTAGAGGCACTTCCCAGTGATGAGCTGATATTTAACGACTCTGCGCCGGTGGCTGATATCGAACAACTCAAGCAGACCCATCAAGCCGCGTATATCGATAACTTAGTAGAGAAAGATGGCTGGTTAGTCCTGCGAGTCAAAGAGGGCGAAGTGGACCCCGAGGTGCAGCTGGACCCTGATACAGCGATGATGCAGCACACCTGGATAGCCGCTCGTCGTGCTGCTGGAGCTGGAATTGCTGCCGTTGATAGAGTGCTTGATGAGAAAGCTAAGGGTAACAAATCGCGCGCATTCTGTGCGGTGCGTCCCCCCGGTCATCATGCGCTGCGCGATGGTGCTATGGGCTTTTGTGTGCTGGGTAATATTGCGATCGCGGCGCATCATGCTCTGAACAATTGGGGTCTGAAGCGTGTGGTGATCGTCGATTTTGATGTGCACCACGGCAACGGTACAGAGAACATCGTTGAAGGCGACGAACGTATTCGTCTCTACTCCTCCTACCAGGCCAATTACTATCCCTTTCCAGATATCAGCGCGGCCAAACCTAACGTGATTCACACACCGCTACAACGCGGGAGCGACGGCGCTGTGTTTCGCGAAGCTCTGACGCCTTGGTTCGCCGATATCGACGCTTTCGCACCTGAGCTTATTCTGGTTTCCGCCGGTTTCGACGCTCATGCTGAAGATCCATTGGCGCAGATCAAGCTGCATGAATCAGATTACACATGGATAACAGAGGAGCTGGTAAAACTGGCAGATAAGCACTGTGGTGGGCGTATCGTCTCTATGCTCGAGGGTGGCTATAACCTCAGCGCCCTGGGGCGTTCAGTGGTAGCACATATCAAAGCCTTGATAGAGAACTAGCCGCTGCCTCGCTAGTTGTGTGAGGGATCTGCCTCAGAGCGGCAGGTCGCGACCCATTAATTCCCCCAAAGGTTGTTTTAATGTTGATTTCATTTTAGGTTGTCAGGCTTGTTAGACTTAATGCACTTTTCGAAATCTATTTAGGGAACAACCAAATGAAGAAAGCGATTTTAACAGTCGCACTGGCCAGCACGCTGACCTCAGGTGTGGTACTGGCTGGCTCACACGCGCCTCAGACTGATGAACAGAAGTTGAGCTACGGTCTAGGATACATTCTTGGCCAGCGTCTGAAACCTGACTTCGACACCTTGGATTTCGATATGCTCAAGCAGGGTATTGAAGATCTGTTCACAGGCGCCGAGCCGCTGATGACAGACGGTGAGATCGCCGAGCAGATGCGAGCGTTTCAGCAGGCCAAGATGGAGGCTCAGCGCGAGCAGGCTGCAGCTGTTGCCGTTGAAAACCTCGAGCAAGGCAAGGCGTACCGCGACGAGAACGGTAAAAAAGAGGGTGTGACCACTACCGATTCAGGTCTACAGATCGAAATTTTGGAGCAGGGTGATGGCGCTCAGCCAACTGCAGAGGATAGCGTAAAAGTTCACTACCGTGGCACGCTGATTACCGGTCAGGAGTTCGATAGCTCATACGGGCGTGGCGAGCCGGTTACTTTCCCGCTCACCGGTGTTATTCGCGGTTGGACTGAAGGTCTGCAGTTGATGAATCAAGGTGGTAAAGCGCGTCTAGTGATTCCATCAGAGCTAGCGTACGGCCCGGGTGGCGCAGGCGAGATGATCGGCCCGAATGCTACGCTTGTGTTTGAGGTTGAGCTGCTGGAAATTAACCCAGCCGAGTAGTTTTAAGCCGATTCAACTAAAAAGGAGCTTTCAGCTCCTTTTTTTGTGCCCGCGGGACAGGTAGTCAGCTGACCCTAAGCGGAAAATAGTGCGTATCTCGGAAAATTGGTCAGGAGATTTGCAGATGTTACCGAGCGACAACATACAGTGTCCCTTCTGTTGGGAAACCATTGAGATTGTATATGAGCCTGATGAGGGTACGGACGAGTTTGTTTGTGACTGCACCGTCTGCTGCCATCCGATAAATTTCACGGTTGTCGATGATGGTATGGGCGGGACTTACCTGGTGGCTCAGTCGGATGATTTTTAGCGGCTAAATCGGTTCCATATCCCATTAGAGCCTAGAGCACGATACTTGAATTAGGGCCAAGAACGACATCATAAACACCGGTCTGGACAGGCCCGTAACCCGCTTTAGCTGCAACCCGCCAGCGCTGAATGTCCTGACCGCAGAGGGCTATGCACCATCTCCCCGGTCGTGATATCCCAAATCTGTTGCGGCCCAGATGCATCACTGCAAGCAGTCAGCAGTCACATGCTAAGAGGTGCACCGCTTAGCCGTTGCAGCATTAGGACTCCGTTGAAACCTGCTCCCGATGAGACTCATGTAGCAGCGCGATCATCTTATCTTCGAGATCAAAACGCTCCTCCAGAGATTCACCCAGTTGCGATAGGCGAGTGCTGAAGTCTCGAATTTCAGCCACTGAAGGTTCATCAAAGCGATCATAGGCGTCGTTAAAGTCCAGCGCGCGATCCGTCGATACCTGAATCAGTGGCAGTAGTTTTTTGCCAGCCGCATCAGAGCCATCGGCGAACTCTTTGCCCTCAAGCATTAGCTGCTCATAGACTTCAAAGTGGCCGGATGAGAGATAATCCATTAACAGGTCACAGAAAGTGCTCAGTTGGGTGTTGAGCTCTTCTCCAACTGTTGTAGAGGGTAGGGAGACGAAGGCACTAATCAGAGCCTGGCGCGAGCCCAACCAGTTATCGATGATCTCGCTAACACCACCCCAGCGCTCCTGCGCAGTTTTGCAATTTTCCAGCATAGAGAGTTCTCCTTTCTTGCCAGTGTATCCCTCCACTTTGTAAATTGCCAAACATCCTAGAAAAACACTCAAAAAAGCTTCGCGATTGAGATTTATACTTCTGATGGATTGAAGGGCTTTCGGAGAACGGTATGCTTCTGTTGCGTGAAAAGTTGTTACTTGTACTTGTAATCACTTTTGGTTGATGTGCTTCTGCTGCGGCCGAGGGCGAGGATGAGTCGACTTACGTTGGATATATCGAACTCAAACCCTTTGTTACCAACTTTGATGGCGGCGATCAGTTGCGCTTTTTAAAGGCTAAAGTGACGCTTCAGGTCGACGAGGAGATTGCTAACCACTACATCAATTCGCACAAAGCTCAGATCCTCAATGATCTGCTGTCCCTCTTTGCCGAGTAGACAGAGGCTTCAGACCTGTTCTTCACCAGCTTCGTTATTCAGTAAGAGCTGGCTAGTTTTCGAGGTAGTGCTGCAGGAATTCGTCAAAAGGCTCTTGCGGTTGTGTCTCATGTTCTTGCTGGCTCTGGATAGAGTCTGCCGCTAGCTTATCAAGCTCAGAACGACGGTTATCCGATAGCGGCTGCTTCATTAACGTTTTACGATGCTCGCGGCTCTTCTCCAGCGCCCAAGCCTGGTAGCTTAGGCCGGAGCTTTTAAGCTGCGCCAGAATCTGTGCCGACGGGGTAAGTTCCGGGTCTGCGAGACGATCGCGTTGGGTCGCTACGGCCGATGTGTAGGCCTTGGTGGAGTGAATTTCATCGAGCAGCTGAGCCACCAACTCAACCTGATCCAGAATCTGCGTACCGAGAACTTCGCGTGAGGTTTCTCCATCCAACTGCTGCAGTCTTAAGCCTGGCTTGCGCCCCTCGTTGACTACGGTGCTCTTGTTCAGATTTAGCAGTGAGCATTCGCGATCACTCAGGTGATTGTCTGAGCCGAGTAGGCAAGAAATCAGATAGGCATCCATAAAGTGGGACTGTTCAGCATCGATACCCAGTTCTAGCAGCGGGTTGATATCGGTATTGCGTACTTCAATGTACTGCACGCCACGATCGATCAGCGCATGAACGGGCTTCTCGCCACTGTAAGTGACGCGTTTTGGACGAATATCGCTGTAGTACTCATTTTCGATCTGAAGCACGTTCGCACTGAGCTGGCGGTATTGACCATCCACTTTCACACCCAGCGCTTTATAGGGCGGGTGAACTGTTTTGATCGACCGTTGCAGCGTCGTGGCATAGGTGGAGAGCTGATTGAAGCAGACGTTCAAGCCTTTCTGCGCACGATTGGAGTAACCCAGGTCGGACATGCGTAGTGAGGTGGCGTGTGGTAGGTAGAGCGTTTCGCTATCGAGCTCAGAGAGTGCGTGCGCACCGCCCTGCATAAAGTCTTTCCCGAGCGCGGGCGAGGCGCCGAAGAGATAGAGCAGCAGCCAGGAGCTGCGGCGGAAGTTACGAATGAGAGTGAAGTAGCCGGCACTCGCCAGATGCTTGTCACTCAGACTGCTCTGCTTTAACTCACGCCATACGGGCCAAAACGCCTCTGGCAACGAAAAATTGTAGTGGATACCCGCTATACACTGCATCATCTTGCCGTAGCGGTACTCCAAACCAACGCGGTAGATATGTTTGAGCTGGCCGATATTGGAGCTGCCGTATTCGGCAATACGAATGTCTTTATCCGCAGCGATGCGACACGGCATGCTGGCATTCCAAAGCTCCTCATCCCCAAGTTTCTCATAGCTGAACTGATGCAGCTCTTTGAGGTGCTCTAGCAGCGCACCGATATCCTGTTGAACCGGAGTAATAAACTCTAACAGCGCTTCGGAGTAGTCGGTGGTGATCTGTTCATGCGTTAGTGTAGAACCGAGTGCAGATGGGTGATCACTCTGGGCGATAGCACCCTGCGCATCAACACGCAGCCCCTCCTTCTCGATACCATGCTGTAGAGCGCTGAGGAGATGACTCTGACCGGATTTGACCAGTAGGTCTAGGTTGGTGGAGAGACTCTTTGGCACAAAAGATCCTTAGGGAGGCGTTTTCAGCTTTGATGACTTGATGGTGGGAGTATAAACCACTGGCCCTTTGGTTGTTAGTCATCGACTTTCCTACCGTTGAGCTTGCAAGCCTTGGCCCAGTGCGGAAGAATCCACCTAGGGCTTTCAGAGTTTTATAATGCTAACAACTAAACCGCTCCAACAATCCAACCGGCCGCTCATTTTAGTGGTTGCGGTTACGCTATTTGCTGCACTGATTATCTATGTCAGTTTGGTAACGCGCGAGCAAGTGATGGTTGAACTGAAGCAGAAGGCTGTGACTGATCTGTCACAGTATCAAGCCAGCCTGCAGCAGCGGTTAGAGCGTTTTCGTAGCCTGCCACAACTATTGGCTAACCATGATCTGCTTCGTCTTGTCGTAACAACCGGTCGCACCTCTGAACTTGTTAACCGGGCAAATCGGTATCTGCAGGATGCCGCTGAGCTGGTTCATGCGCTCGATATCTATGTAATGGCCGCCGACGGTACCACAACAGCTGCCAGTAACTGGCAGAAAGAGACCAGTTTTGTCGGTCGCAATTTCAGCTTTAGACCCTATTTCACCGATGCGATGCAGGGTAAGCCCGGGCGCTATTTCGCATTGGGTAGCACCACAAAGAAACGTGGCTACTACTTCAGTTACCCCATTAAGAGTCCTAACGGAGTGATCGGTGCTGTTGTGGTCAAGATTGACCTAGACCAGATTGAGGAGCGCTGGACTGATCCTGACACACAGATTGTGGTGGCCGATGAGGACAGCGTGGTTGTTATCAGCACTCAGCCCGAGTGGATGTTTAAAACGCTTCGGCCGCTCGACAACAAGCAGATGCAGCGCATAGTGGACAGCTTGCGCTATGGCGATCAGCCACTGCAGTCACTCGACATCGTCTATCAGGGTGAATCTGATGGCGTAGAGCAGGTCACCGTATTGAGCGGTGACCGCTTAGGCGGGGATAGTCTTGAGACCGTGCAGGCACAGCGCTACTTCCGTATTTCAGAGGGTCTCGCGGATACTGATCTGCGCGTGCATATGCTGGTCAGCCTCAAACCTCTAGAGGAGCGAGTTTTGCTGGCACAGGCGCTCTCTTCATTTCTGTTTTTGCTGATCGTGCTGGTTATCAGCCTCACACAGCAGCGCCGCCGTATACACCGTGAGCGTGAGCTGTTCCGAAAGCGTGAGGAACAGGTGCGTCAAGAGAACGAAGCGCGTGTTACCGGTATTCTCAATAATACCCATGCGGGGCTTGCGCTGATCAACACTGACGGCTGCATAGAGTATTTCAACCCTGTCTTGCAGAGTCTTTTTGGCTACCAGCCGAAGGATATGATGGGTGAGCCTTTCTATCGCCTGTTGGCTCCAGAGGATCAAACGCTGATGCAGCAGTACGTGATGCGCGAAGTGAGTACGCGTGAGCAAAATCTGCGCCTGGAGGTCGGTGCATTGAATGCAGCGGGCGTTCGAATTCCTGTCGAAATGACCCTGAACACGATGCTGCTCGGCGGAAAATATCACCTGATTGTAACGCTCGTAGATATTACCGAGCGCCGACTGCATCTTGCAGAGATGGAGCGTATTCAGGGTGAACTTGAGCGGCGTGTGACTGAGCGTACCAGTGACCTTGAGGCGGCAAACCAACTGCTGCGAACCGAGATGGAGCAGCATCGCCAAACTGAAAGCGAACTCGTGCAGGCTGCCAAGTTAGCGGTTCTGGGGCAGATGTCTGCGGGTATTAACCACGAGTTGAATCAACCACTGACTGCGATTCGTAACTATGCCGATAATGCGAAGCGCTTTCTGGAGCGTGGTATGCCGCAGAAGGTGGACTCCAACCTAGGCTCCATTGCCGGTCTGACTGAGCGTATGGCTCGCATCCTTCATCCATTGAAAGAGTTTGCGCGCAAGAGTGACGCTGATACTAGTCGTGTCTGTCTGCGTGACCTGCGTGATGGTGCGATGTCGATACTCTTTGGCCAACTAGAGCGCGCAGGTGTGCAAGTACATTGGCCACAAGAGCTTGAGCGGCACTGGGTATCTGGCGACCAACTGCGTCTTGAGCAGGTAGTTGTCAATCTCCTGAACAACGCGGTGCAGGCGATGGAGTCTGCTGAAAAGAGGGAAGTGCACGTACATCTCTATGATGATGAGTCTGGCCGACTCGTGCTGGGGTTTGAAGACAGCGGTCCGGGTGTTACCCCGGAGGTGGCCCGGCGAATATTCGAGCCCTTTTTTACCACCAAGGCACAGGGGCTTGGGTTAGGCCTTGGGCTCTCGATATCTCTGCGAATTGTTCAGAGCCTCAATGGTGAACTGAGCTTGAGGGGAGGCCAGGGTGGTGGCGCTGAATTTATCTTAAAACTATCTCGCTGTGAGGCGCCGCAAACACAGCCTAATCGAGTGAATGAATCGTGACTTCAGCGCCAGATGATAAAACCAACCTAATTCTGGTGGATGACGATCCCCACATTCGTGAGGCTGCTGGCCAAACACTTGAGCTGGAGGGGTATGAGGTCGCTACCTTTGCTAATGCGGAGGAGGCCCTTGCGGCAGTTCCTGAAGGTTGGCCCGGTGTTGTGGTAAGCGATATTAACCTGCCGGGTATGAATGGTATTGAACTGCAGTTACAGCTGCACCAGCGCGATCCACAACTTCCGGTCATTATGATCACTGGTCACGGTGATATCTCTACTGCGGTGAGTGCCATTCGCAACGGTGCTTACGACTTTATTGAGAAACCTTTTCCATCAGATTTGCTGCTGGATGTGGTTCGCCGTGCGATTGAAACCCGTCGTTTGACGCTAGAGAACCGCGCGCTAAAAGAGGAGATTGCGACTCACAATATGGCGGGGCCGCGGATCATTGGCAATGCGGCAAGTATTCAACGCTTGCGCCTCTTAGTTAAGAGTCTAGCCGATACACCGGCCGACATTTTGATACACGCTGAGACTGGCTCGGGTAAGGATATGTTGGCGCGCTATATTCACGAGACATCGAATCGGCGTGGCGCGAACTTCGTTGCGATCAACTGTGGAGCAGTGCCTGAAAACCTAATTGAGTCTGAGCTGTTCGGACACGAGGCGGGCGCCTTTACCGATGCGAAGAGCAAGCGCATCGGTAAGTTTGAGCACGCTAATGGTGGCACCCTGTTTCTCGATGAGATTGAGTCAATGTCAATGGCGATGCAGATCAAACTGCTTCGCGCGCTTGAGGAGCGTACCATAGAGCGTCTGGGCTCCAACCAATCTATTTCACTCGATATCCGTGTTATCGCAGCGAGCAAGAGTGACCTTAAAGCGCTGGCTGAGCAGGGCGATTTTCGAGAGGATCTCTACTACCGACTTAATGTTGTACGCCTCGATATTCCACCGCTGCGCGATCGCCGCGAGGATATTTCGTTACTGTTCAAACACTTCTCGTTGGTCGCGTCGGGGCAGTATGGCCGCGAGGTAGCCCCGCTACCGACCGAACAGATGCAGGCGCTAGTCGCGCACAACTGGCCGGGTAATGTGCGTGAATTGCGCAACCTGGCGGAGCGCTATGTACTGTTAGGCGAGGCCTGCGATTTCGATCTGGGGTCTCAAGAGATGCCAGCTGTAGCGAGCAGCACACTGAGCCTGCCGCAGCGAGTCGAGAACTTTGAGAAGATGCTGATACAGAATGAGTTGGAGCGTCACGCCGGATCAATCAAAGAGACCCTCAGCACTCTGGGTGTCCCGCGCAAAACCCTTTACGACAAGATGCGTAAATACGCGCTTGATAAGGCGGATTATAAGTAATCAAAGCGCTTCGACCTCCCTGCACGTCGCACAGGGATGTTTCTTCTGGGATCGCTGAATTGATATACTGCGCGCCGACTTGTTATTCGAGGTTATCTCTGTGGGAATGGTCGCCGCCCTCTGGGGCTTTACCGGTATTTTTCTACTGCTCTTCAGCGCAATTTATCGCCTGACACCTATGGCGCTGGATATCCCCTTTGCTGAGATAGGTCTATTTCATTGGGCCGTGCTGGTACTTTGGGTGCTGATAATGGCTTATTCCGAAGGCTACAAAGGCTTTCAGAAGAACTTCTCGCCACGCGTTGCTGCGCGCATTAGATACCTACGCCACCACCCGACTGTGGTTCGTCTGCTGCTTGCTCCCGTTTTTTGCATGGGCTTCTTCTACACCACGCGTAAACGTAAAATTGTCGCGTTCAGTCTGACGACTGGGATTATTTTATTGATCATCCTCGTCCACTACATCCCCCAACCCTGGCGTGGAATCATCGATGCCGGTGTGGTTGTTGGACTTAGCTGGGGCCTCACTTCCTTGACGCTCTTCACCATTCAGGCGATGGTGCGTGATCACTTCCACCACTCACCCGAAACGCCGTGTAACAACACTGGTAGCCTCAAGTAGGAGCGATGCAGCGCATAGCACTATTTCGCGACAGAGATTTTAGGTCGCGCAATACGCTTCGCGTACAGCGCTCTTACAAGAAATATGGCGCGACGAAATGCTATTTAATGCGCTTCTTCGGAGCAGAGTGCCTGTTTTAGTTGCAAAGCGATGTGGCCCTCAAGTTGCTGCTGTTGCGCCTCCCCAAGACGAAGCCCCTGTTTGGTTCTGCGCCAGAGTACATCTTCGGCTGTGGTAGCCCACTCGTGCTTGATTAGGTAATCGACCTCGCAGGCGTATAGTGTTGCGCCAAAATGTTCGCCCATCTCCTCGGGCGAGCTAATTCCGTCCAAAAGCGTATGGGTTAGGGTTCCATAGGTGCGCACATAACGTTTGCGAACGTCTTGTGGTAGCCAGGGATAGCGGCTCTGAAGCTCGCGGTTGAGCGATTGGTGATCGCTGAAGTCGCCACCGGGCATGGTTGCCGTTTTGGTCCAGGGCGCTCCTGCTTTAGGGAAGTGCTTGCAGATTGCATTGGTCGCTGCTTCAGCCAGTTTGCGGTAGGTCGTTATTTTCCCTCCAAATACCGACAGCAGAGGCGCCTCACCAGTGGGTGCATCAACCTCAAAGGTGTAGTCGCGCGACGCTTTCTGTGCTGATCCGCCCTCGTCATCCATCAGAGGACGTACGCCTGAGTAGCTCCAGACCATGTCGGCAGGTGTAAGCTGCTTTTTGAAGTGGGAATTGACCACACCGAGTAGATAATCGACCTCTTCATCAGAGATCGTTGCCCTCTTCGGATCACCTGTGTAGTCGACATCTGTAGTACCGATCAGAGAGTAGTCATCTTCATACGGGATGACGAAAACGATACGGTTGTCTTCGTTCTGTAAGATGTAAGCTTCGTCATGGTCATAAATTTTAGGCACTACCATGTGGCTGCCTTTAACCATGCGAATCTCTTTTGGAGCGCGTTGTTCAAGCGCTTCATTGAAGAGCTTGCTCACCCAGGGCCCAGCCGCGTTCACCAGTGCTCTGCTCTGTATGCAACGGTGCTCGCCACTCACCTGATCAACTAGCTCCACCTGCCAGATACCCTTAGCGCGGCGTGCGCTGACTACTTTCGTGCGCGGTAGAATATCTGCGCCTTGTTGTTGAGCCGCAAGCGCGCAATTTACAACGAGGCGGGCATCATCTACCCAGCCATCAGAGTATTTGAAGCCTCGAGTGATCTCTGGCTTCAGGTCAGAGTTGGTACCGAAACGTACCCCCTCTGATGCACGCAGAGTCTCACGCTTGGCGAGGTTGTCGTATAGAAACAGACCGATACGAATCATCCATGCAGGGCGCAGGTGCGGGCGATGAGGCAGAACAAAGCGCAGCGGCCACATGATATGCGGTGAGTTGCGCAGCAGCGATTCGCGTTCAGCCAGTGCCTCTTTCACTAGGCGAAACTCGTAGTGTTCGAGGTAGCGAAGCCCGCCATGGATTAGCTTACTGGAATTGGATGAGGTCGCGGCGCCTAGATCGTCCATCTCGATCAGTGCGGTTTTCAAGCCGCGGCCAGCGGCATCCATTGCTATGCCCGCACCATTCACGCCGGCGCCGATTACGGCAAGATCATAGGTTTTTGGTTGATTCGAAGCTGCATTCATAGATTCGTTCGTGTCAGTTTTTAAGTTAAAACGAACAGTATCGAAAATAAAAGCACAAATAAAGTGAAAAAAGTGAATCTACCCTATGCGACTACAAGCTTGACGCCATTCGACTCGAGAAGTTCGACGAACTCTTCTGGTGGCGTACTGTTGGTGTAGAGGGCGTCCAGATCAGCTACTTCGCCAAGTCGAACCATTGCGTTGCGGCCAAATTTGCTGATATCCGCCGCCAAGATGACAGTGCGAGCGTTCTCGATAATTGCCTGGGAGACTCGTACCTCGCGGTAGTCAAAATCCAGTAGGGTGCCGTCATCCTGAATACCGCTCACACCAATTATGGCGTAGTCGGTTTGAAACTGGCGTATCAGGTCAACAGTGGCCTCACCAATGATCCCGCCGTCACGTGAGCGCACTTCCCCGCCCGCCACGATTATGCGGTAGTCATCGCGCTCTGACAGGGTGGCAGCAACGTGCAGATTGTTCGTGATTACGCTCAGGTTTCTGCGCTGAAGCAGTTCGCGCGCGACGGCCTCGGTCGTTGTGCCGATGTTGATAAAGATTGATGCGCCATCCGGGATATCCTCTACCAGACGAGCGGCAATCTGCTCCTTCGCTTTTGATCCATATCGCACGCGCTTAGAGTACGAGGTGTTCTCAGTGGAGGACTCCAGCGGACCGGCTCCGCCATGGTGTCGGGAGACTAGCTTGCGCTCCGCCAGCTGGTTCAGGTCACGGCGGATGGTTTGTGGTGTAACATCCAGCGCTTCCACGAGCTCATCAATACTGACAAATCCCTGATTTTCAACCAGCTCTAGTATGTGATCTTGGCGCATGTGCTGACGCATCACACCTCTCCTTTAATACGCAATCCGAATGTTAGTCCGTCAGAGGATACGTTAAGTTGTGTTCGAATTCAGCCACCGACGGTACGGGTGGACCGCTAATCCATCTTGGCGAAAATACGAAAAGTCGTTTATGTTCGTTTGTTTTCTATTGCGCCCCGGTTAAAGCTTTGAGACCATCGTGCAATGAGCTTTTAACAAGAAGATTGGAGCTGTTCTATTTATGGCGGGTTATGTTTTAGCGATCGATCAGGGTACAACTTCGAGTCGCGCAATTGTTTTTGATTCGCAGCTTAAGCCGATTGCCACTGGGCAGCAGGAGTTCGAACAGATCTTCCCTCAATCCGGTTGGGTTGAGCACAATCCAGACGAGATCTGGTCCTCTACCGTTGGGGTCTGTAGCGCCGCCATCGAGAAGGCTGGCATTTCTGCCGCCGATATTGCTGCGATCGGGATAACTAACCAGCGCGAGACCACACTGGTGTGGGATAAGGCGACTGGCGAGCCGGTTTACAATGCGATCGTGTGGCAGGATCGCCGTACAGCGGAGTTCTGCGACGGACTAAAACAGCAGGGGCACGAGCCACTCTTTACTGAGCGCACCGGGCTGCTCCTCGATCCGTATTTCTCCGGCACCAAGGTGAGTTGGATTCTCAACACTGTTGAGGGTGCGCGACAGCGTGCCGAGCGCGGCGAGCTGCTGTTTGGGACGGTGGACACCTACCTTATCTGGAAGCTGACCGGCGGCGAGTCTTACGTAACCGATGCGACTAACGCCTCGCGCACGCTGATGTACAACATCCGTGACGGACACTGGGACGAGGAGTTGCTCGACATCCTTGGCGTTCCCGCAAGCATGCTGCCTGAGGTTAAGGATTGTGCTGCCGACTTCGGCACAGCACGTAAAGAGCTCTTTAGTGGTCATGCGCTGCCGATCTATGGTGTTGCTGGAGATCAGCAGGCAGCGACCTTGGGGCAGGCCTGCTTTGAACCAGGTATGTTCAAATCAACCTACGGTACTGGCTGTTTTGCGCTGCTCAATACTGGTGACAAGTGCGTGCACTCCAAGAATCGCCTGCTCTCAACTATTGCTTATCAGTTGGATGGTAAACCGACCTATGCCCTTGAGGGTTCGATCTTCATCGCCGGTGCGGTAGTGCAGTGGTTGCGTGATGGCCTGCAAATTATTCGTCACGCAAGTGAAACCGAAGCCCTGGCCAGTGGTGCCAAGCCGGAAAATCGCGTCTATCTGGTGCCTGCATTTACAGGCTTGGGCGCCCCCTACTGGGATTCCGAGTGCCGTGGCGCTATCTTTGGTCTAACGCGTGATACAGGTTTTGCTGACTTGGCACGAGCCGCTCTGCGTTCAGTTGGTTATCAAACCCGTGACCTCTACGAGGCGATGCGTTCGGACTGGGAAGCGAGTAGCGGAGAGTCGGCTGAAGCGGTGCTGCGTATCGATGGGGGTATGGTTGCGAATGACTGGATGGCGCAGTCACTTGCAGATATCCTGCAAGCACCTGTGGATCGTCCACAGGTGATCGAGACAACCGCCGTTGGCGCCGCCTGGCTAGCGGGCTACAGAGCCGGTATCTATCCCCCACAGGATGAGTTTGCCAAAACTTGGGCACTAGAGCGTCACTTCGAGCCGCAGATGAGCGCGGCTGATGCCGAGGAGCGTTATGCGGGTTGGTTGGACGCTGTTGGGCGAGTTCTAACTAAGGGTTAGGCCAGGGCCGGGTAATAATACAACCCTCGTACACGACACCTTTCCAAGTGCATGAGGGAAGTACCGCAAGGCGGTACTTCCCGAAATTCGCGTTAGGCGCTCTCTTTAAACGCAATTGATGCCAGGATACGGCGATCGCCTTCAAATGGCTGGCGCGCGTGCAGAACGGTGTGATTGTTGATCCATAGCACGTCGCCTTTCTCCCATTTGAAGTTAACGCACTTCTCATCCATCGCTTCTACAAGGCGTGTCATAACATCGGCATCGAGGTGCTCCCCATTTGCCGTCAGTACCGCGGTTTCGCCTTTGTTTCGGCTATCGTTCCAGCCAGTGTAGACTGCAGCTAGCGAGTTGAAGAAGACTTTGCGATTGGTCTCTTTATCCAGTCGAACCGCGGGCAGTATAGCTGTGTAGGTTTTAACATCGCCGTTGTCCAGCCACTCCCACTCCATCCCAGCGGTACGCATCGCGTCCTCAGCCTGCTCGCGCGTCTCAACCTGGAAAGTGTCCTTCCACGAACGTCCGATTGCAGAGCTGGCATCGGTCACTTCAGGCATTACACGAATGTAGCGAACACCCTGTTGTTCGACCTTGGATGCGAACTTCGGATTGAGTTCAAAAAAGGTGTTACATATCTCTGCTGAGTGCAGGATTGAGGTTGCACCGCCAACGGGCGACGGGATGTCACAGTAGAAGAAGATGTACCCTGGTGGCGTAGGCACCTGTGCCATCTCATGGTGGAACGGAATTTTTTCACTCGCGGGGGACTCATTTGCAGTGACGATGCGCGAGGCGGTCACCTGAGTGCGCGGCGCAGCACCGCCGATGTACGGCATATTCTCGTAGTTTGTATGGTCTAGGAGACGCTCGAAAGCTTCTGATGAGTCCACAGGGAAGCCCCGGAACAGCACCGCACCGTGCTTAATCAGCAACTGGTGCAGCTCCTCTCGATTATCACTGATCCACTGCAGGCTGGACGCCTCAGTTGTGCTTACCTCATCCGATGGCGGTGTGATCAGTAGAGGGAAATCTAAACCGTCTACTTGCTTCTGTTCAGCCAGTTTTGATATTTGGATGCTCATGATGACTCCGGCACTAAACTACTCTTTACGTTAATGTGTATCAATTATGTATGAATCGACCATATCGAAAAAAACGAAGTGTGTAAATGATTAGTAAATGAATTTATCGTTCATCGATAGTTCAAGCCCGAATCGAATATCTCAATGGCCCTGCCCGTGCGCGCCGACTCTTGCGCCGCTAATCCCAGAATCACGGCCTTGAGGCCATCTTCAACCGTTACATCTACCTTTCCTTCCTCTGTAATCGCTTTGAAGAACCCGAGGTGCTGATAGTAGGTTGAACCGTTGTGATCGCCTGCCGCCAGTATCGTTTCATCTACAGGTATATCCAGCTCAATGGGGCCTTTAGGGTCTCTTGGGCTGATAACGAGTTTAGGTATGGGTGCGGCTCCTAATGCCTCTGTCGGCCAGAAGCGGCCAGGTCCAGGCACAAAACACTCTAGTTTCGCCTTCGGTCCGATCGCGCAGATCTCCTCTTGGTAACGCGAGCCTTCTGCGAACATATTCAGGTCAAGCGACGCACGCTTGCCGTTGGCAAAATCGACAATTACATAAGCGTTATCGATGATATCGGGGGTCTTGCCGTCGTATGTTTCCTCAAGATGGTTAACGTCTTGGCCAGTCGAAGCGTATACGCGGATCGCTTCACCCCCCACAATTAATCGCATGAGATCAAAAAAGTGGCAGCACTTCTCGACTAGCGTGCCGCCGGTTTTGTGATTAAAGCGGTTCCAATCCTGAACCTTCTCCAAAAACGGGAAGCGGTGCTCGCGGATGGCCAGCATTTTTAAATCGCCCAAGTCGCCAGCGCTGATTTGCTCTCTGAATCGCGCCACTGGGGGCATGTAGCGATACTCCATCGCTACCCAGACTGGAGCCGGGTGGTTTGCTGCTGCATGGTGTACTGCAGCCGCTTGCTCTTGCGAGGTTACTACTGGCTTTTCAACCAAGATCGGCAGTATGGTGCGCTCGAATAGTTGAAGCAGTTGGTCGGCATGCTGGTAGTTAGGTGTAGTTATGACTAATGCGTCTAACTCAGTGTCGCTGTTGAGTAGTTGCTCAAGAGTGTCGTAGCAACGGGCATGCGGGACTAGGTCTAGGCTGCGTGCTCGCATCTCGGCGTCAGGTTCTACCAGCGCAACGACCGTTGCTCCCTCTATCAGCGCGATATTTCGCAGATGCTCCTGCCCCATCATGCCCGAACCAAGCAGGCCGTACCGAACAACCTTTGTCATTATTCTGATGCTCCGAAATTTAAGTTGAGTTAACGCCAGCGCGCCACATAGCGCGCTTTGGCAGGGTCAAACCAGGTGTAGGAGAACTCCTCGACGCGGTTGTCATTTGACCAGCTCCAGCGCTGTACACGCGGTAGAACTGATCCCTCGGGCAGGCCAAGTGATTCACAAACCCACGCTGGTGCTTTGGCGCAGTCGATCTGATCTTCGACTTTGCTTATCCAAAAGCCAAAGTGCGTTTCATAGTGCAGGTATAGCGACTCATGAAGGTCTTTGATGTCGAGTTTCTGCGCATGTGCGGCATTGATAAAGATCTCTTCCATCGCAACGAGGCGGCGGTTAAGCATACGCTCGCGGCGAATACTCCAGACTCGACCGCCGGGAAAGGTTGAGGCGAGAAAGGTGACATCACGGGGTTCGACCAACAGTGTGTTTGCTGAAGGTGCGCCCCCACCCTCGACGAGCTCGAGATGGAAAAACGAGTAAACCGCTTTGCCCTCAGGCACGCGGTTCACGTATGTGCCGGACCCCTGTCGGCGCTCAATTAATCCATCCTCTTCCAGCTTTGCCAGCGCTTTACGCAGCGTTCCTACCGCAACTCCGAGATTCGCGGCCAGTTCTGCTTCTATCGGCAGGCGATCTCCAGCTAGCCAGCGGCCGGAGAGGATCTCACGGTGAAGGTATTCGCTAATCTGCTGGTAGATTGGTAGTTTGTTACGAGTCTTAGAGCTACGAGCTGGCATCAGGCACCTGATTCTTGATAACGATAGAAAGTTTTCGAAAATAATAACGAAAATACCTTCAGCATTCATTTACATTATTTCAGCTCGTTGATAGGATCAAGCGAAATTGATTCACTATTGATGCTTGTTTTTCGTAGCACACAGGTAACAGGGGTTCAGTATGCAACGTGTCACTCTCGGGAAGTCAGATCTCTCACTCAGCCGCCTGGTTTACGGGGTTTGGCGTCTTGCTGATGGCGATGATCAGAGTACTGCGACTGTACGCGCTAAGATCGACGCCTGTATGGAGCAAGGCATTTCTAGTTTCGATCATGCAGATATCTATGGTGATTACGAGTGCGAGCGTCTGTTCGGTGAAGCGCTGAAAGAGGCTCCCAACCTGCGCGATTCTATGGAGTTAGTGAGCAAGTGCGATATTGCGCTGATTTCCGACAAATACCCAGGCCGTCGTGTGAAGTACTACGACACGAGCGCCGCCTACATCAACAAAAGCGTCGATAATAGCTTGCGTCACCTGCATACGGACCACCTCGACCTTCTTCTTATTCATCGTCCTGATCCATTCATGGATGCGGCTGAAACAGGCGCCGCGCTGGATAACCTGGTTGCCAGCGGCAAAGTTAAACATGTTGGTGTCTCTAACTTCGGCGTATGGGATTGGAAACTGCTCCAACAACATATGAGCAATCCGTTGGTGGTCAACCAGATTGAGATGAGTCTGTTGCACCGCGATCCATTCACCGATGGTACGCTATCTGCAATGCAGCTGGACAATATCAGTGCGATGGCCTGGTCACCACTTGGTGGTGGCTCGCTATTTTCAGGGTCTGCGGCAGCGGATCGACTCCAGCCAATTTTCCAACGTCTGGAGTCTGAACAGGGGGTTTCAAGTGATTTGGTGGCGCTAGCATGGTTGTTGTCACACCCAGCGCAGATCCTCCCGGTGATCGGTACAAATAACATTAACCGTATAAAAAGTGTGTCAAAAGCCCTTGAGGTGGAGCTTGATCGCGAAACCTGGTTTGAATTGCTGACCGCCGCTGCTGGGCACGAGGTTCCGTAAGTAAAGTTGACGCGACTATCGGACTGACTGGCTGATAGTCGCGAGAGGTCCCTTTGGGGTAAAAACAAAAAATATAATAAAGGACAGTCAATGAGAGCAGTAGACAAAGCGTTAACTGCGCTTGGGTGGCTAAACGATCAACTGGGTAAGCTGGGCCTAGGTATTGCCTGGGTGCTAGTTACTGTTATGGTCGCAACCATTCTGCTACAGGTTTTTATGCGTTACGTCCTCAACAACGCTTTACCTTGGCCGGAAGAGGTTGCTCGTGCGCTGATGATCTGGATGATGGCTCTCGTGGCCGCTCCGGCACTTCGTCGCGGCGACTTTGTTGCGATTACGCTTTTACCCGACTCCCTCCCCAGTTTCTTAAGTCGCTTACTACGCTTGGTGTTAACCTGCGTGGCGGTCGCCATCCTGGTGATTTTGAGCGATATCTCGATCGATTTCTTTCAGCGAGGTTTTCGCACTCGCGCGGCTAGTTTCAACCTTCCTAGGGCTTGGATCTATCTAGCGATGGCGGTGTGCTACTTCACCATGCTGTTCGTGAGTATCGAGTTGGCACTGAAACATCTTAAGGCACTATTTAGCAGGGAGCAGTCAGCATGAGCCTAACTTTTTTTCTGCCGCTGTTCCTAATTCTGATATTGATCGGGATGCCGGTCTTCTTCGCAATGTTGGCCGCCCCCGGTTCTATGTTGCTGTTGCTGGATATGGATCGCGATATCCCATTACTTTTCCGAAATATCTATAACGGAATTGATAGCTTTCCGCTCATGGCAATCCCCTTCTTTATGTTGGCGGGCGAACTGATGAACCGTGGCGGCATCACTCTCTCTTTGGTGCATTTTAGCCAGTCGTTGCTAGGTCACATTCGCGGTGGTTTGGCGCATGTAAATATATTTAGTTCTATGCTCTTTGCTGGCCTCTCTGGTAGTGCTGTAGCCGACACCAGTGCCCTGGGGTCTATGTTGATTCCCGCAATGGAGAAAAACGGTTACAAGCGTAAATTTGCAGCTGCAATTACCGCCGCTAGCTCGGTAATAGGGCCGATTATCCCGCCCAGCGGCATCATGATTATCTACGCTTACACGATGGAAGTGTCGGTTGCCGCGCTATTCGCTGCGGGTCTGGTGCCGGGTATTCTGGTAGGTTTGGCGCTGATGGCGATCACTTCTGTGATGGCGCGCAAATACGACTTTCCAGTTGCCAGCAAGAAAGCAAACTGGAGTGAGCGCGGTCAGGCAGCGCGGAGTGCGTTTCTGCCGCTGCTTACACCCGTTATTATACTGGGCGGTATCCTAGGCGGTATCTTCACCCCGACTGAGGCGAGTGCCATTGCAGTAGCTTATGCCTTGGTTCTGAGTCTCTTCATTACACGCACATTGAAGATGAGCGAACTGCCTGAAATCTTCAATAAAGCAGCTATGTCTAGTGCAGTTGTACTGCTGCTAGTTGGAGCCGCTATAGCTTTTAAAACAGTGGTAAGTCTGTCGCATGTTGCCGAGGATCTGGCGACTTACGTTCTGAGTCTGAGCGACTCGGTTTACATGCTGTTATTCATGATCAATATCTTGTTATTTGTTGTCGGCATGTTCCTGGATGCGGGTCCTGCAATCATCATCCTCGGTCCTATTCTTGGCCCTGTTTTTATCAGCATGGGTATAGACCCCGTGCACTTCGCAATCATTATGAGCGTCAACCTGACTGTTGGATTGGCGACGCCGCCGATGGGCCTGGTGTTGTTTGTCGCTAGCTCCGTGTCGGGAGAAAAAGTAGAAACTATCAGTCGTGCGATTCTGCCGTTTCTGGCGGTCGAGATCTTGGTGATCTTCTTAATCACCTATTTCCCGGCGATATCGATGACGGTACCGAGATTGTTAGGGCTAGCTAATTAACCCTGATTAAAACTGAGGCCTAGCCTCAACCAGCAAGCAAGAGGAAGCAACATGTTTAATAAAACCAAGAAAATGTTGAGTGCAGCCTTGATCGGCTCAAGCATTGCGCTATCTGGCGCGGCAATGGCGGCTGACTACAACCTACGTGCCGTGGCAAACTCAAACGAGAACGACGAAGACTATGACGGTCTTGTTGTTTTCAAAGACTACGTAGAGGCTGCAAGTAACGGTGCGATCAAAGTTGATCTGTACATCGGCACGCAGCTTTGTGCTAACGGTACAGAGTGTTTGCAGGCTATTGAGGATGGTAGCGTCGATATCTACATCTCTACCTCAGGTGGTGTCGCAAGTACTTTCCCATACGTACAGATGTTTGACCTGCCTTACGTCATGGCGAATGACCGTGTCGCTGAAGAGGTACTGACTGGGCCTTTCGTGCGTGATCTGCGCGATCAAATGCTCGCAGACTCTGACGGTGTTGTACGTCTGATGACTATAGGTAACACGGGTGGCTGGCGTAACTTTGCGAATACTAAGCGGACTCTGAAATCTCCAGCGGACTTCGACGGTCTAAAGATCCGTACCGTTGTGGCGGATCTGCCGCAGGAACTGGTTAAAGCGCTCGGTGCAAGTCCAACTCCAATCCCTTGGCCAGAGCTCTTCTCTAGCTTCCAGACCGGTGTGGTCGACGGTTCTAAAAACGGTATCACCGATATTATGGGTATGAAATTCCCTGAAGCTGGCCTGAAATACGTAACTCTGGATGGCCACGCCTACATGGCAGCGTTGTGGATGATGAACAACGAAGTGTTCACCTCGATGCCAGAAGATATGCGCAAAGTGGTTGTGGATGGATTCGCTGCGCTGCAGCAGGCAACCTTCGCTAGCCCTAAGCGTAAGTCAATTCAGGCATACCAGGAGTTCAAAGAGATCGGTGGCGAACTCTATGTGCCAACACCTGCAGAGAAAGCCGCACTGGCCGAAGCTGCGAAGCCTGTGTATGACTGGTTCCAAACTAACGTACGTGAAGGTGATCGATTCTTCAAAGCTTTCCAGGCGGCTTCTCAGGGAGCTGAAGCCAAGTTTGCTGAAGAGTATGAACGCGACCTGATGTAATTTAGCGCTACGAGAACAGGGGGACGTTTGAGTCCCCCTGTTTTATTGGAATGGGTAGATATGAGCGCGGTAATCTTTAACCAGAATCAGGCTCTGCTCAATCTCTTCAGGTGTCATTTTCTTAACGATCTCCTCAAGACTGATTGCAGCGTCCGGGTCGCCACCGATGGCGGAGAGAGTGTACCAGGCATAGCCTCGTACCAGATCCGGAGCCGGCATGCCGCGGCCGACCTCGTAGTACCAGCCGATACCCGATTGAGCGCCCGGATGGCCACGCAAACTAGCGCGAAGATACCACTCGAAGGCACGAATATCGTCACGTTCAACACCGGTACCCAGCGCATACATGCTGCCAATCAGCTCTTCAGCTTCAGCATTTCCGGTTTGAGCCATCGGATACAGTACCTTGTAGGCCTGTTCGTAATCGCCGCGTTCCATCATATTTTTCGCATCTTCGACATCGATAGCCAAGACTGGAGTTGATAGCGCTATGCAAGTTGTTAAAGCCAAACTTCTAAGCATTTTAATTCTGATCCCTTTGCCCGTGTTTGCTGAGCTGCCATGGCAGCCGATCGGAGTGGAGGATTATCTTACCACTCGTCCTGAGACTGTCGAGCTGGGTAAAAGGCTCTTCGCTGATGAAATTTTGAGTGGGAATCAAAATATCTCGTGCCAGACCTGTCATCACCCCGATCATGGCACTGCAGATGGTCTCTCATTAGGGTTGGGCGAGGGGGCAATCGGTATTGGCCCAGATCGCAAAGCCAACCCTGAGATTATGAAACGTGTACCACGCCACTCGCCCCACCTGTTTAATCTAGGACACAAGTCTGTCACCGAACAGTTTTGGGACGGGCGTGTCTCGTTAGATCCTGATGCTCCCTCCGGGTATGACAGCCCCGCCGAGGCTTGGTTGCCACATGGCCTAACGAGTTTGTCGGCGGTACAGGCTACGCTTCCGGTAACGGCTCAATTCGAGATGGCAGGTAATACAGGGGAGAACGAGATAATAGGCGCTGTGCGTCAGCGTATTGATTACGCTTGGCCGGTCATCGTTGAACGTGTAATTGCCGAAGATGAGTACTGGGATTTGATTAGTGCGGCGTATCCGAATCTGGAGCGGCGACGAGATACTGAATATACACATTTAGCCAACGCGATTGGCGATTACATCAACTCTGAATTCCAAAGTTTTAACGCGCCTATTGACCGGTTATCGCGTGGTGAGCAGATTGATATGACTGCTGATCAGAAGGCTGGAATGCAGCTGTTCTATGGCAAAGGCCAATGTGGTGAATGCCACTCAGGACCGCTGTTTAGCGACGGTAATTATTACTCTCTGGGTTTGCCTCCCATGGGTCCGGGTCGTACACGTCAGTGGGACCCTTGGGCACGAGATGTCGGTCGTATGGGTGTGAGTAATCGGGCAGAGGATGCTTACGCATTCAAAGTGCCGAGTTTAAGGAACTTATCCTTTACGGCACCCTATGGCCACAACGGAGCTTACGCGACGTTGCGTGCGATGATCGAGCATCATGACGACCCCATTGCTGCACTTGAGAACTACGACCGCTCCCAGGCTATTTTGCCTGAGGCGCCGCATATCGAGATGATTGATTGGATTGGATTTGCCGACAAACGTGAGTTGGAGCGCATCAAGCGTTCTGTTGACCTCCAGCCTCTCGGGTTGAGCGATGCAGAGATAGTTCGGATTTTGGAGTTCTTGAAGCTGCTGGACGAACCGGAACTGCTAACCAAATTGCAGTCCCGATGAGTGTCGCTTCGAGAGGTCTTTATAAGCAGGCTCAGCGCAGAACAGGTCTCGACATCTACCTCGTATGTCGCGACATTTCGATCTGTCGCCTAGCCCAAAAACAGAGTATATGCCGGGTTCTGGGTCTCATCAAACCAGGTATAACCGAGCTCGTCGAGGTAATGGTCGACTTTTTCACGATCCTCTGGGGGGACTTCCATTCCTACCAGTACACGGCCGTAAGCAGCTCCGTGATTACGGTAGTGAAACATCGAGATATTCCAGCGTCCGCCTAGCTTGTTGAGGAACTTCATCAGTGCTCCGGGACGCTCTGGAAACTCGAAGCGGTAGAGAAGCTCGTGCTCAACTTGAGCTGGCTTGTGACCACCGACCATGTAGCGTACATGGACCTTGGCCATCTCGTTGTCAGTCAGGTCTTCGACTTGATCGAGCTCCTGCTCGAGTTCTCCCATCAGCTCCGCGCGACCGCCGTTGTCAGGGTTCACCTGTACGCCGGCGAATACGATCGCGGCCTGCGAATCCGCATAGCGGTAGTTGAACTCGGTGATGTTGCGGTTGCCCAGCACCTTACAGAAATTCTTGAACGCACCCGGGCGCTCCGGAATCTGGGCAGCGATCAGCATTTCTCTCTTCTCACCCAGCTCAGAGCGTTCAGCTATGTGACGCAGACGATCGAAGTTGACGTTAGCGCCTGAGTTAATTGCGATCAGCGTTTGGTCGGTGCATTGTTCGCGCTCAACATAAGCTTTCAGGCCCGCAACGGCGAGTGCACCTGCAGGCTCAGAGATTGAGCGAGTGTCGTCATAGATGTCTTTGACCGCGGCACAAATCTCATCGACGCCAACCGTGATCACCTCATCGACATGATCTTTGCAGATATCCCAAGTGTGTTCGCCTATCTGAGCAACGGCCACACCATCGGCGAAGATGCCAACGGTATCCAGCACGGCGCGATGCCCCTCTTTCATAGCGAGCGCAAGGCAAGCTGACTCTTCAAACTCAACGCCGATCACTTTGGTCTCGGGGCGCAGGTATTTGATGTAGGCTGCAACACCAGCGATTAGTCCGCCACCGCCAACAGGAACAAACACTGCGTCGATTGGCCCCGTGTGCTGGCGCAGGATCTCCATGCCCACTGTGCCTTGTCCGGCGATCACTTCCATATCGTCGTACGGCGGGATGTATGTAAGGCCTTTCTCACCCATCAATTTTGCGGCGTGTTTGCGTGCATCATCAAATGCATCGCCATGCAGCACTGCGCGGCCACCCATGCGGCGCACGTTATCCACTTTGACTGATGGGGTCGTCTTGGGCATGACGATTGTCGCTTTGATGCCCAGATGGCGAGCAGAGTAGGCAACACCCTGGGCGTGGTTGCCAGCAGACGCGGTGATCACACCGCGTGCCTTCTCCTCATCAGTGAGTTGGACCATACGGTTATAGGCGCCACGAATCTTGAACGAGAAGACCGGTTGTTCATCTTCACGTTTGAGTAGCACGTGGTTATGCAGACGCTCGGACAGACCACGCGCCTCGCTTAGAGGCGTCTGTTCGGCAACGTCATAGACGCGTGCTTCAAGAATTTTACGGATATAGCGCTGCATAGTCGGAGTTACTCGCGAACCTGATCATTTCTAGTGCACAAATGGTATAGATTTGGGCTAATTTCGTCTACAAAACTAGCCAGTTCACGTATAATCGCGACACTTTTTATAAGAATCTGGTGAGACCTAACCGATGACTCAAGATGAGATGAAACAGGCAGTTGCCCAAGCAGCGATCGATTACGTTGTTCCGAAACTCAAGTCAGATGACATCATCGGTATCGGCACAGGCTCAACCGCAAACTGTTTTATTGATGCCTTGGCGCAGCATAAGGATAAGTTCCAGTCAGCCGTTGCCAGCTCTGAGGCCTCAGCAGACCGTCTGCGCTCGCACGGTATTGAGGTTGTGGACCTCAATCAGACGGGTGGTCTTGAGTTCTATGTGGATGGCGCCGATGAGTTTGACCCGCACCTGAACTTGATTAAAGGCGGCGGTGCAGCGCTGACGCGAGAGAAGATTGTCGCCGGAGCTTCAAAAGAGTTTGTCTGTATTGTTGACCAGAGCAAGCAGGTCGATCTGCTTGGGGCCTTCCCTCTACCCGTCGAAGTGATTCCAATGGCTCGCTCTTTTGTCGCTCGTGAACTGGTAAAACTCGGTGGCGAGCCAGAGTATCGTCAGGGTGTGGTGACTGATAACGGCAACATCATCTTGGATGTTCATAATATGAGTATTCTGGATCCGAAAGCGGCCGAGGATCAGATCAACAATATTGCCGGTGTCGTTACGGTGGGTCTGTTTGCACTGCGCGGCGCTGATCTTCTGATAATGTCGACACCTGAAGGTGTCGAAGTTATCAAGGCGGACTAACCGCCAGCAGCTTAGCGATGCTGTGCGATTTCGCGGGATTAGCGTGGATCACGCCGCTTACCACTGCACAATCTGCGTCAGTGCGATGCTTACAGGCATGGTAATCCAAGCCAAAGCAACCAAGTTGATAACAATCCAGCCCCAGCCGCTTTCGTCGCCTTTGAAATCTTCGTGCGCCATGTTAACTCCAAAAAAGTTGATTCAAGTCAAAAAATTTGGCGCGGATTCTAGCAGGTGTTGGCCACTGATGCACCGTCAAACGCTTGCGCTGAATCTAGCTCTTTGGTTTTAGATTGCTGAGCTCTTCTTGTGTCGAAACTGCGGAGCTGAACTAAGCTTAACGCTCTATCTCAAATTATTTTAGCTGGAATGACTGACTCTATGAGACTGGTTTATTGGCTCGCAGCTCTGATTATGGTGGGCGCTTTAACAGTCCACACAGTGCCTTATGTGGCACGAGACTTTGTTGTCTATTCGTTGCTTGAGCAGGGGGCAGAGAGTGCCCAACTAAAGCGAGTACGTATTGATTGGCTGAATGCGAAGCTCGAGCTTCAGGGGCTCCATATAAGCCATCAAGAGCGCTCTGCGCTGAGCGTTGAACGTCTTAGCTTCGATATATATCTGCGGGAGCTGCTAGATAATCGTCTGCGTCTGTCGGGTCTGCGACTTGAGGGTGTCACAGCTCAACTTAGGCAAGAAGACCAGCTACTGCTGCTTGGCCCAATCGTATTGCTGGGTGGAGAGTCGCAAACTGAAACCGCACAGGAGAGCGCTAGTAACTACGAGTTCGGTTCAGACCTGATTGAACTGGTTGATGTGGATATCGAACTGCTACAGCCAAGCGCCTCGCAGAAACTTAATATTGAGCGTCTGAATATTGGTGGGCTATATCAGTGGTCGCCCCTCGAAGCGACCGATCTGCGCTTTGTTGGGCGTCTCAATGGTGCGCCAATCACCATCGACTCCTCCGCTTTGCCGCTACCGGAGCGCAAAACACTTTCAGTCCAGCTGGCGCTGCGCCAGTTGGAGCTGACACCGTTGATCGAAGCCTTCTCTCCCGGGCTGGCCGCGACTGTCGACCTAAACCTAAGCGTTGAGTTGGCGCTGGAGGGTTACCAAGCCTGGCTCTCTCAATCTGGTACTGTGCAGTTGAGCGACGTCTCTGTTACTCAGAACGAGCGTCGAGCCGAACTGGGTAGTCTCAGTTGGCAGGGGATGAGCTCGCAGCAACTTAACCTGAAAGAGGGCGCCGAACCCATAGTCGAGCTAGCCGTTAACGGATTGCTTGAAGCCGCCCAAGTTCAACTTGCAGAGGGTGATCTTGCTGCTGCGCTCGCTGCGCTGTCGCTTGAGACGGATCTGAACTTCGACCCCGCCACTCTGGCCTTGGAGGGATCAGGCACACTCAGTGCCACTGAATTAGATTTGAACCAAGGCGGTCAAAAACTTGAATTGGGCTCTGTGAATCTGAATTTGCCCGACCTTTCAAACGAGTCGCAAACCGCTGTTGATTTGAGCGCGACTAACCTCAGCGCAATCGGCAGCCGCCGCGAAACTCTGAGCTTAGAGCAGTTGAAAGCCGAGCTCACTTTGGGTCAACAGAGCGGTCAGCCGATCTGGCAACCAGTTTCAATAGCCGGTGATATTAGTTTGAGCGGGCTTGAGGCTGGCGCTGAGGGCGCTGAGGGCGCTGAGGGCGCAGAAGTCGCTTTAGCAGAGCTGCAGGCGAAGCTGTCCAGTAGCTCGCTTAGCACGGTTGAGAATCTGGCATTCGATGCAAGCTTTTCTGAACTGAGTGCGATTCAGGCTGATTCAACTGCGAGGTTTAACTCGGGAAATGTGGCCCTACAGTACGATGCCACAACCGAACAGGTAAAGCTGCGCTCAAAGCTAGCGCAGAGCCACCTCGCGTTGAGGGATCAACAGCTAAGTTCTGACTCCATCAGCGCAGATATCAAGGGTACTTTGCCGTTGGACTTCAATAAGTTCAGTGGTGAGGTCGGGCTGCAGTCACAGAGACTGGCTTATCTTGCGCCTGAAACAACTCATAGCCTTGCATCGCTTGATCTGCAAAGTGCGCTCTCGCTGCTCTTTCCGAGCGAGCAGAATCCCATCTCTATCGAATTGGTTGAGCGCCTAGAGCTGAGTGCTGATCTTCAAGCTGTTGCGTTAGAGAGCCCAGAGATCGATGGTCAGATCAAATCGCTCGCGTTAGAGACCGATCTAGCCAGTCGTACCGGTGCAGCCAAGGTCGCGCTCAAGATCGATCAGGCTGATCTAAATACCCCTGCGATCAGTGCTAAAGCCGAAGCCTATCGGGCGGTGCTGGACGGTGTATTCGGCCAACAATGGCAGCGTTTTGTTGGCGCTCTGGAGCTTGAGTCTAATGGAGCCGAGGTAAAGGCATCCGAGCTCGACGCCAACTGGAAGGCGTTAAGCTTTGCTGGACCCGTCAAACTCCAACTTACGGCCGATGTTTTGAGCCAGCCCCTTACGCTACGCGGTGATCTGGGAGTGAAACAACTGGACCTCAAAGCGGCTGAGACCAACCTCAATTTGGCTGGGCTCGCAGGTAACCTGCAACTGAATCAGCAAGAGGCGTTATCAGTGGCAGCTAGCCTAAAATTCGATGGGTTTGACCTCGATCAGAGTGGCCAGCGAGTCAAGTTAAGCAGCGCGCAACTGCGACCGAATCTGAACTTTTCTCACTCACTGGCCGAACTAGATCCGCTGGCGGTTAGCGGTGGAGTACAGCTAAGTCTGAATGAGTTGGATGCGAATCTGCCAGGGCAGGATCTGAGTCTGACTCGTCTCACTTCAAATCTGCAGCTGCAATCAGATACCAAGAGACAGAGTCTGACTGGCAGCCTGAGTAGCGGTGGGTTGAGCTATCAAGCAGATCAACTGAGTCTGGAACTGGCTGAGTTTAGCGCCCAACCGGAGATTCTCCGGGACAGTTCGGGGGTAAGACTTGATACCCCGGTTAGCTTGTCAGGGGTCTCCTATCGAGATGCAGATCAGATCGCTGGTCTGGATAGTCTGAACGGCTCACTGAGCACTCGACTCAACCCCGATCTAAGCCTGTTAGGCGCAGAGCTCAACGCGCTCTCACTGAATGGTTTGAGGGCCGAATTGGATGAGATAATTCGATTAGACCAGGCCCAGGTAGCCAAACTCACTTTAGAGATGCCGATGCGAGCGCAATTGCAACAGCTCGAGCTGAGCCAGTTCAGCCTTGGGCCGCAGGAGGCAAATTTGGTAAGTTTGAGTGCTTTGCATCTTGATCGAGCCGCGTTTGATGATGATCTTTTAGATCTCGGTGTTTTGGTTACGGAGAACTTACAAGCGAATCTGCAATCAGAGTTGAATAGCAAGGCCTTGAAGCCTGAGTCGAATACGAGCCAGCCGGATTCGGTGCAGCGCTCCTCTGAACCCACTCAGCACCGCAAATTGCCGATTGATATAAAACTCCAAAGCTTTGATGCGCGTGGGCAGACACAGCTTAACTACCGAGACTCCTCCCTGGCCGCGCCGCTGAATTTGAACTTGGTTGCGTCACAGCTGAGTGCTGCAAGCTGGGATTCACGAGCTGGAAAGCCCCTGGCAATTAATCTACGTGCTAAGTTAAACGAATCCGCTGACATCTCTGTCGATGCGAGCCTGACACCGCTTAAGGCCAAACCCGATGGACAGTGGCAGGCGCAGATTAGTTCTCTGCAGATGCCCATGTTAAGCCCGTTGGTGCAGACCTTTGCCGGCTATCAGATTCGTGCGGGGGCCTTGAGCCTTGATGCTAAAGGTACCCTAGAGTCTGGGCAATTGAAGGGGAGTAATGCCTTGCGTATCCAGCGCCTCGAGGTGCAGCGTGGCAACGTTGGCGCTGCCGATGAGACAGATAAACTCTTCACGATGCCGCTGCCCAGCGCGGTCTCTTTGCTGGAGAAAGAGGATCGGCTCATTGAGCTGGATCTTCCTGTGAGTGGTGATATCAATGACCCTAAATTCAACTATCAGGATATTATTCAGATCGTGGTAACCAAAGGGGTGAAGGAGGGGGCCACACTCTATTTGACCAACGCTCTGCAGCCCTTCGGCGCTATCTACATGCTCTACAACACAGTCAAAGACGTGAATGAGAACGGGCGTTTCATTCAACTCCAGCCGCTTGAGTTTGATCCGGCGACTGTTGAACTCAATCAGGCGGGCCGAGACTACGCGGCTAAGCTCGGCGGCATGATGCAAGAGCGTCCCGGGTTGACGCTAGAGATCTGCCCAGTAACGCTCGTCTCTGAGGAGCAGCTACTCTGGGAGGCGTTGGTGACAGCGCAGGAGAGTGCGGAGAAAGCCCTGACAGGCAAAGCGCTCGGCGAAGAGTGGAACCAGCGGATAGCGAGCTTAGCCTCTGGACGAGTTGAATCTCTGCGGTCCGCGCTACTTCGTTTAGGGGTGGCAAACGAACGTATATTTCCGTGCCTCGCAAACAGCGGTGCTACCGAGGGAGCACCGCGTGTAGAGCTGGCGTTCTAGTGATGCTTTATCAGGTTTTACTGCGCAGTATGTGGTAACACTGCTCAATCCGCAGCGGCGTTCGCAGAGCAAAGCCGATACCCACAAACAGCATTACCGCTAGCGGTGGCAGGCTAAACCAGAGCTCTGGATGCAGACGTACGTCAACTCGCAACAGATTATAATGCAGGGCTGCGAGTACAACTTCCGCGCTCGCTGCTGCTAAAGCACCACAAACGGCGCCTAAGAGTGCAAATTCTAGCAGGTCTAGGCGCTGTGTCTGCTTTGATGTGCTACCCAGTGTTTGCAGTAGTGCAGCTTCAAAACGCCGCTGTTCTAAGGCTTGAAGTAGCGTAACGGCGATCAGTATCAGACCACAGGCTAGGGTCAGGCCCAGGACCATTGCCGAACTATCCGCCAAACGCTGTAGCCAGCCCGCTAACTGTTCCAGTAACTGGTCGATATCGATCAGGGTCAGCGACGGGAACTCGCGCAGCATGTCGGTTGCTGCAGTGCGCTCATCCTCAGCCAGTTTAAAACTGGTAATCCAAGTGCCAGGGTAGTTCTCCAGTGCCTGGCGCGAGAAGATAACGTAGAAATTGGGTCGGAAAGACTCCCACTGCACCTCACGTATGCTGGTAATTGTCCCGCTAACCGGTTGTCCACCTACATCAAAGCCGAGTTTGTCTCCAAGCTTCAGACCTAGGTCCTCAAGCATATCGCGCTCGATTGAGATCTGCGGTTCACTGGAGTCTGCATCCCACCACTGACCGCTGAGAAGTTGATTATGCTCTGGCATGGTGTCGCGCCAGGTGAGGTTGAGCTCGCGGCGTAGCGCACCATCTTTTAACTGCTCTTCATTCAATTGTGGACGAATGGGGGCGTCATTAAGCTCAGTTAGGCGGCCACGAATCATCGGGTAGAGATCGGTCTCGATCTGACGCTGCTCTAAGAACTCGTCTAACCCTGGCTTCTGCCAATCTTGAATATTGATGACGAAGTAGTTGGGCACATCGTCCGGGAACTGCGATTGCCACTCCTGCAATAGATCCTGGCGACTCACCCACACCACACTTAGTAGGGTCAGTAGCAGCACAACAACAGCAGACTGCAGACGGTGCCAGCGACGCTGCTGACTCAAGCGGATCTTCAGCAGACGGCCCAGAGTCATTTGCTTAGCCAGAGGTTTGGCAATCCAATGCAGCAATTGCTGAGCGACCCAACCAAAGAGGATGCCGCAGATGCCCAGCGCAAGAAGCAGCAGGAAAGCGGCTAAGGGTGCCTGTAAGAACAGAAGGATCGTTGCCCCCAGTAGCGCCAGGCTGAGCGCGTAGAGCGAACGGCCTGAGCTAGTCTGTGTTCCGATGTCCTCGCCCCGCAGGAGCTGAGCGACCGGTACGCGGGCTTGCTCGAGTGTCGGAGGTAAGCCCAATAGAATCAGCATAGCAAAGCCGAGCGCTGCACCGCTGAGGTAGCTCCACCAGTTAGCTGAGGGTAGCGCCTGAGGCAGCAGGTCAGAGATCCAGTAGTCAGCGATGCGCTCAAAAATCACGCCACTGAGCGTGCCGGCAGCGCCGATAACCAGTGCAGCGATCAGCAACTGACAAAGATAGAGGCGTACCACTTCTCGGGGCTGTAACCCCATGGACATCAGCAGTGCACTGCGCCCCTGTTGGCCGTTACTGAAGCGGCGTAGTGCGAGCATGATCGTCAGTGCAGAGAGCAGTAGGGCGGTTAGCGCGCTCAGGCGTAGATAGGACATACCATTGCCCAGTGCATTGCCGGTTACGGGCTGATCGCTGGTCAGCGAAAGAACCCGTTCGTACTGTTCCAGCTTGGGTTGGAGTTCTGCTTCGAAGGCTGTAATTAGGTCGGCGTCACCGGCCATCAGCAGACGGAACTGGGCTCGGCTGCCGGGCGCGAGGACACCACTCTGCTCTAGATCAGCCTTGTTCACCAATACATGTGGGCTGAGGCTGCGAAAACCACTGCCACGATCGGGCGAGGTCAGCATACGGGCGGTCACGGTGAGGTCAACGTAGCCGAACTGAATCTGGTCGCCAACATCTATTTGCAGCTGCTCTAAAATACGCGGCTCTACCCAGGTCTCGCCGGGGGGCGGGACAGCGGTGCCTTGGGTAGGCTCGGTAACGATCTCACCTCTTAGCGGATAAGGAGCTGTCACGATTCGGGCCGAACTGAGCACGAGATTTTCACCGGCTCCAACCATAGTCGGGAACTGAATAACCTGAGTCGTCTCAAGTCCTGCCTGCTGGGCATCCAGAATGCGCTGTTCGTCCAGCGGGCGACTGGAGCGCAGCACCAAATCTGCACCCAGCACGCTGGCGCTTTCGCGTAGTAAGCCCTGTTCAAGACGATCGCTGAGCAGCGATAGAAAGGTCGTGAGGGTGATCGCGAGCCAGGTGGCAAGCAACAAAGCACGCCACTCAACGGTGCGCAACTGTGCCCAGAGCTGGCGCTGGGCTAGCTTCATTACAACTGGATTCATTAACGCTCCTCCAGGGTACCGTTCACAAGGAGAATGCGGCGCTGACAGCGTGCGGCCAGCTCGGGGTCATGGGTGATCAGAATAAGCGTGGTGCCCTGCTGCTCGTTGAACGCAAAGAGTTGATCAACAATCTGATTGCCGGTCTCCTCATCCAGGTTGCCTGTAGGTTCATCAGCAAAAAGCACCTTAGGCTCACCTGCGAAGGCTCGCGCGATTGCCACACGCTGCTGCTCACCGCCCGAGAGCTGCGACGGTGTATGGTCTAGACGCTCGCCAAGCCCGACTCGGATGAGCCAGTCGGCCGCCTTCTGCATTGCGTTGGGCTCATTACGGATCTCTAAGGGCAGAGCAACGTTTGCTTGCGCGTCCAGCTCAGGCAGAAGGTGAAAAGATTGGAAGATAAAGGCGATCTGTTCGCTGCGCAGTTTGGCGCGCGTCGCATCATCTAGCGTATCGAGTCGCTGACCATCCAAGCTAATTGAGCCTGAGGTCGGTACATCTAGACCGGCCAATAGGCTCAGTAGTGTCGACTTACCTGCGCCTGATTTCCCCACTATAGCTAGGGTCTCTCCTGACTTTACACTCAGGTTCAGCGACTTAAAAAGCTCGAACTCTCGCCCAGCAGAGCGGAAAGATTTCGCGAGATTTTGTGTTTCGAGGACAGTTGCAGGTGCATTCATCAGCGCTTTGCTCTTCTCATTCAGGTGATCTAAAGATTTGCAGTCTAGTATATTCTGGTACGCCACTAACTGTTGTTCGGCTCAGGTTTCAGAGGAACCCAAGGTGATCAGATTGACCAGACTTGCTTTAACCCTAGTAGTAACAGTCTTAACTTTCACTTCGCTGAATACCCGCGCGGACGGTATTCTGGTTCTTGGTGACAGCCTAGCTGCTGGCTACGGCTTGCAGGCGGATGAGGGCTGGGTCGACATGCTGGAGCAGCGTCTGAGTGAGGCGCCCGAGCCAATTGAGGTCATTAACGCGAGTGTCAGCGGTGAGACCACATCCGGAGGGCTATCGCGCTTGCCTGACCTGCTCGAGTTGCACGAGCCAGATATGGTGCTGCTTGAATTGGGTGCCAACGACGGGCTGCGTGGTCTACCGCTACAGATCGTAGAGGAGAACCTAAGTGCGCTGGTTGAAATGGCACAGCAGTCGGGTGCGCGAGTTGTTGTGCTGGGTAATCGCCTCCCACCCAACTACGGACCGCGGTACACCCAGCAGTTCTTTCAGCTATTTGGGCAGCTTGCAGAGAAGTATGAGCTACCTCTAGTACCTTTCCTGCTCGATAAGGTCGCAACCGAGTGGGATCTAATGCAGTCTGACGGCCTGCACCCTAACGCTGAAGCTCAACCAATCATTTTCGACACAGTCTGGGCCGTTCTCGAACCTGAGCTGTAGGAGAGCTGTACGCGAAGCGTAGTGCGCGATCCAGATCGTTAACTAGCTTCGTCGGGCTACTTGGCAACGTGGGGCCTGCATCCAGCCAATGCGGGCGCAAGCGCCTTACATCGCTGTTGAAAAGATTTCTGATCATTTGAGACATAAATGAGTCAAAATGCGACAGAATCTTTTTTCCTGTCCCAACCTCGTTTTATTCGGTGCTAACATCCAACCCGGTCCTAAAATAGAAGAATATCTAGGGAGATATGATGAAAACTCGTGCTGCCGTCGCCCTTGCTCCGGGCAAACCGCTGGAAATTATGGAAGTTAACCTTGAAAGCCCTAAAGCTGGCGAGGTTTTGATTGAGATTAAGGCGACAGGTGTATGTCACACTGATGAATTCACACGTTCAGGTGACGACCCAGAAGGTCTCTTCCCAGCGATTCTTGGCCACGAAGGCGCGGGCGTCGTCGTTGAGGTAGGCGAGGGTGTTACAACACTTAAGCCAGGTGATCACGTTATCCCACTTTACACGCCAGAGTGCCGCCAGTGTCACGCGTGCCTCAGCGGTAAAACCAACCTCTGTACTGCGATTCGCGGCACTCAGGGCCAGGGTTTGATGCCGGATGGTACCTCTCGTTTCTCTATGCTGGATGGCACTCCAATCTACCACTACATGGGTTGCTCGACCTTCGCTAACCACACGGTAATGCCTGAGATTGCTCTGGCGAAAGTGCGTGATGACGCTCCATTCGACAAGATCTGTTACATCGGCTGTGGTGTGACTACCGGCATCGGCTCTGTCATCAACACAGCGGGCGTTGAGATCGGTTCTACTGCGGCAGTATTTGGTCTGGGCGGTATCGGTCTGAATGTTATCCAGGGTCTGCGTATGGCAGGTGCGGATAAGATCATCGGTGTTGACCTCAACGACGATAAAGCGGAGATGGCGAAGAAGTTTGGTATGACTGACTTCATTAACCCGTCCAAGATTGAAGGTTCGGTAACTCAGGCGATCATCGAACTGACCAAAACCGAAAAGGATCAGTTTGGTGGCGTTGATTACTCCTTCGACGCGACAGGTAACGTAAACGTTATGCGTGAAGCACTTGAGTGTTCACACCGCGGTTGGGGTGTATCGGTAATTATCGGTGTAGCTCCAGCTGGCGCTGAGATCAGCACCCGTCCGTTCCAGCTAGTTACTGGCCGAGTTTGGAAAGGTACTGCCTTTGGCGGTGCGAAGGGCCGTACCGATGTACCTAAGTTCGTTGACTGGTACATGGATGGCAAGATTGAGATCGACCCGATGATCACACACAAGCTCAAGCTGGAAGATATCAATCAGGCATTTGACCTGATGCACTCGGGCGAGTCTATCCGCGCGGTTGTCGAGTTTTAAGGTCAGTTTTAAAGGCCAGTTTTAAAGGCCAGTTTTAAAGGAAAGTTCTGATGGAAGTTCTATCAAGCAACAAGAGCTTTGGTGGCGAGCAGCTGGTTATTCGCCACGCCGCTAAAGCCACAGGGTGCGATATGACCTTCGCACTCTTTTTGCCACCGGGTGAGGGTCCGTTTCCCGTCGTTTGGTATCTCTCAGGTCTCACTTGCAGCCACGCCAATGTGATGGAGAAGGGTGAGTACCGTCGTGTAGCTGCCGAGCTGGGTGTTGCCGTTGTCTGTCCTGATACGAGTCCACGCGGCGAAGCTATCGCAGGTTTCGATCCATCAGATTGGCAGATGGGGCAGGGTGCTGGTTTCTATGTGGATGCCACGCAGGAGCCTTTCGCGGCAAACTATCAGATGTACTCCTATGTAACTGCGGAGCTGCCACAGCTTTTGTTCGCTGAGTACCCTCTGGATGCCCAGCGTCAGGCTGTGTTTGGCCACTCTATGGGTGGGCATGGTGCACTGGTTTGTGCACTTCGGAATCCGGATCGTTACAGGAGCTGTTCTGCGTTCGCGCCAATTGTGCAGCCCTCAACAGCTGACTGGTCTAAGCGTGCACTGGGCGAATACCTAGGGGCTGATGAGTCTGCGTGGCGCGCTTATGATAGCGTCGCGCTCATTGAAGATGGTGCGCGTTTTCCAGAGCTCTTGGTAGATCAGGGTGAGGCCGATGGTTTCCTTAATGACGGCTTACGTCCCTGGTTGCTGGCTGATGCTTGTAAAGAGGCGGGTATCGATCTAACGCTGCGAATGCAACCGGGATATGACCACTCCTACTTCTTTATTTCAAGCTTCATGGAAGATCACCTGCGCTGGCACGCTGAGCGTTTGGGTTAGTTTGTAGGAGGGATCCGCCGCAGGCACGTTCGCGACCCGTTATCAGCTTGTTAGGTTCGCAGAGGTCGTCACTCCTTCAAGGGTGTTCTTGCACTGGGAGTTGTCGGGAAATAGCGCTTCGCGCTACATCCCTCCTACAGAGTGGTTTTCTGCTGGGCGTACTTGGAGATTGACCACTCCAGGGCTACACCCACAACGAGCGCCGTCATCAACCCGCCCCAGAGTGCAACAACAGTCATCGCGGCGATGATCAGTTGGCATGAGGGCCTTACCGTTAAGATTTTCGCCGGCTCCGCTAAATGCCAGCTCGCGAAGAGCACGAGTGCTGCCACTACTTCAAGTGGAACCGCTGTCAGAATGTGTGTCACCTGCTCGCCAAATAGTGCTGCCAACACTAGACATGTTGCGCCGAAGATGGCGATCGACCAGCCCGTGCGTGAGCCCATCGCATGATGCGCTGCCAGTCCGCCTGCACCATGGCACATGGGAATGGCTCCAAGGGGTGCAAGAAGGAAGTTAGCCAGACCTGAGCTAAACGCTAAGCGTTTTTCGGTTGCAGGCCTATTGTGATCAGGAAAATAGTCTTGGGCAATCACAGCCGTCAGTATGAGTGCATTGGTCAGCGTCAGAGCCAGTTGGGGCAGATAAGCGAGTTCGAGAGCCGAGACGAAGGCTGCAGTTTCAGGTAACTGCAGTTCGGGTAGGCTAATTATGCCTTGCGCCGCCCCCGGTACCGCTGATGTTATCGATGAATCACCGAGAGCCATCCACCCAAGCAACAGTATTAACAGTCCGCCAAAGGCACGCAGGGCAGTGAACTGCAGGCCGACCAGCAAGAGCAGCAGTACGGCTGTCCAATACAGCGATATTGCTCCAATAGCGTAAGCGTTCGCAATCAGTGACAGCGCCAGAGCGGTGCGCATGCCATGCAGTACGGTTGGTGGGATCAATCGTTTGAATTTGGAAACCAGGTTTGTCTGACTAAGTAAAATCAGCGTTAGACCTAACATCATGCCTGTTGCGATCAACACCTCGGTACCGATCATTCCTGCAACGGCCATAGCAGCGGTCGCTTTCATCGGCTGAACGGGTATCGGGCGTCGATAAAAGAGTCCAGTGCCTAATGCGAAAAGCCCGAAACCGTAGAGCAGACCTATTGGATCTACTCCAGCAATCACAATCAGGCCAACGACCAGAGGTAGAAATGTACCTAGGTCGGCAAATGCAGCGGATGACTCAGTCAGTGCTCGGGTTGCCTTCATGTCGGGCTCTTTTTTTGTTGTTCGTACATCTTAGTGATTTTTCTTGAGCTTGCAATTGATCCGTTTAGGGTAAAAAATACGAAAAAATTACAAGAAATGTAAAAAATGCAGTTTTATGCTTATTGATTCGTTTTTCGAGGCCATGACACTCATCGGTTCAGCAGACCCTGATCTGTACGAGATTATGCTGCTGTCTATTGAGGTTAGCCTCACAGCCCTTACTGTTTCTGTGCTCTTGGCGTTGCCCCTGGGTACCCTGTTGGCTATTAGCCAATTCCCCGGTAAACGCATCGTTATAACCTGCCTCAACTCTCTAATGGCGATGCCACCTGTCGTTATCGGTCTTCTGGTGTACCTAATGCTCTCGCGCTCAGGTCCCTTGGGTGTACTCGGTCTGCTTTACACGCCGACCGCCATGGTTATTGCGCAGATCCTTCTGATTACGCCAATTATCGCTTCTTTGGCTCACCAGACGATGGAGGATCTGCATCTGGAATACTCCGAGCTTTTTCAGAGTCTGAGAGTCACTAAGATACGAGCAGTACCGGTCTATTTATGGGATGCCCGTTATTCGCTGGTCACTGCTGTTTTGGCAGGATTTGGGCGTGCCGTATCTGAGGTGGGGGCCGTAATCATTGTGGGTGGCAATATTGATCACCTTACCCGTGTAATGACGACAGCGATTGCGCTCGAGACCGCAAAAGGCGAGCTCGCGATGGCCCTGGCTTTGGGTATGATTCTGGTCGCAATGGCGCTTTTGGTCAACGCGGCGGTCATGTTTGTGCGTACCTTCGCCCAAAGGAACGCCTATGTTTAACCCACAACCGCTCGCAACAAACCTAAATGAACCGGTGTTGGCGGTGCGCTCGCTGCGTCTTCTTTTAAATGGCCAAGAGCTGCTGCGTGGGCTGGAGCTGAACTGCTATGAGTCGGGCGTCACCTTGGTAATGGGCGCGAATGGGGCGGGTAAAAGCCTTTTTCTGCGCTCACTTCACGGCCTGCTGCCTGCTGAGGGTGAGATAGAATTCGCTGGCCGTTCGCTGCAACAGACTCGAAGTGAGCAGGCGATGGTGTTCCAGAAGCCCACGCTGCTGCGTCGCACAGTCGAGCAGAACATGCTGTTTGCTGCTCCTGAGGGCGCAACTGCAGCGCAGATAGAGGCTCTGTTGTCTGAGGTGCATCTGTACGAGAAGGCCAAGCAGCCGGCACGCAGACTCTCGGGTGGTGAGCAACAAAGACTGGCGCTAGCGCGTGCTCTTCTGACGCAGCCAAAAATCTTACTGTTGGACGAGCCAACGGCCAGTCTAGATCCGGGATCGGTGTTGATCATCGAACGTCTGATTCAGCAGGCCGCCGACGCGGGCGTCAAAGTAATCTTTGTTTCACATGATATTGGTCAGGCTAAGCGTCTAGCCTCGGATGTGGTGTTTCTGCATCAAGGAAAAATTACCGAGCATACGAGCGCTCAAAACTTCTTTCATCAGCCGGTGTCGAGGGAGGCTCAAGCCTATCTCGCGGGCGAGCTGTTGATCTAATGACCCTGAAATTACCAGAAGGAAGACCTTCGATGAAAAGCCGCAACGCCTTGTCCTCAGCAACAGCATTTTTGGCCGCGTCGCTAATCAGTGGTGCGGTGCTGGCCGACTCAATCATTGTACAGTCGACTACATCCACCAAAAACTCCGGCCTCTACGACCATCTTTTGCCGATGGTCGAGGCCGATACCGGTGTCAAAGTAAATGTTGTTGCAGTTGGCACCGGACAGGCGATTAAGAATGCTGAGCGTTGTGATGGGGATGTGCTTTTGGTGCACGCAAAAGCATCTGAGGAGAAGTTTGTTGCAGCCGGGTTCGGTGTCAGTCGCTCTGACCTGATGTATAACGACTTTGTTGTTGTAGGGCCTGCCGATGATCCAGCAGGCGTGACAGGGTCAAACTCAGTCTCAGAATCGCTAGAGAAGATCGCATCCGCGCAAGCGCTGTTTGCTTCTCGTGGCGATGACTCCGGTACTCACAAAGCGGAGTTGCGCCTGTGGAAGGCGACCGGTGTAAATCCAGATGAGAGTTCAGGCACTTGGTATCGTGAAACGGGCTCTGGCATGGGGGCTACGCTCAACATTGCGGTGGGTATGGGGGCCTATGCAATGACTGACCGGGCTACCTGGACCAAATTTGGTAACAAAGGTGATTTTCAGATTCATGTTGAGGGTGATACGCGTCTGTTTAACCAGTACGGCGTTATCTTAGTGAGCTCTCAGAAGTGCCCTAGCGTCAATGTTGATGCTGGACAAAAGTTTATCGATTGGCTGCTTTCTGGAAAGGGCCAAAACGCTATTGCCAGCTATAAAGTGGCGGGCAATCAGCTTTTTTTCCCTAATGCTAATTAGCGTTTAGCGGGCTCCATTAAAAAGCACTTGGCCAGCGTCCGTTACGTCGTAGCCAACGTAGCGGGCGGCCTCAGCTGCGAACGCGGCCGAACGGATAAAACTCAGTAAAGATTGGATAGGTGGCTCGAAATAGGCGTGGCGGTCGATCACCAAGTCATAGGACTCAATACAGCACGGTATGAAGTCGAGTCCGTAGCGCTCCGCAAAGCAGCGAAGCCCGAAGGCGGCGTCGGCCTGATCCTCTAGAATAGCGAGTGCGGCTTCGGTTTCTGTTTGCGCTTCGCGAGTAAAATTGAGGGTTTCTGGATTCAGTCCAACCTGCTCAGCGCGGGATAAAAAAGCAGTTTGTGAACCCGTGCCCGACTGGCGTGCTACTAGACGTTCGCCAGCGAGATCTGTGAAGCCAGAAATATCAGTATCCGGCTTAACGATTAACCCGCGTTCGCGTCGAGCCCAGTGTACAAGCACACTCGGACTGCTCGCGAGCTCTTGATTCATGATTTCAGAGTTCCAACCGGACTGATCGGTATTCTCGATGTGAATCGCACAGATTACGCCTTCACGTTTTTTGTAACGCTGCAGGCCATCGAAGCTGCCGCTAAAGAGCGTTGGAATGCCGGATCCGGAAGCGCTGAGAGCCCACTCAAACACTGGGTCATGTGAGCCAACCACGATTGCCTGGGGTGCTGTCGTCGTCTCTGAGCTAATTCCCTTCTCCTGCATCCAGGCGCGGATCTCCGCTTTGGGAAACAGGAGTTTGCCCGTCGCCTTGGCGCAGGGAATGGTATTGCGAGCTGCGAGGTCGTACACCTTGCGCTCTTTGATGCGCAGTAGCTCGGCTACCTCTTTGGTCGTTAAAAACTCTGACATGGTTTACTCTCTAAAGCAGAGTGTTAAGGATACAACAGACAGGCAACTCAGCGAACCGCAGTTGCGATTTTTTAGCTGATCAGAGAGGCTGGCCTGCACGTAAAGGTAAAAAGATAAAAAGCGGCCCTCGCAAATTAGTAGTCCCTGAGCTGGCAATAAAAAGATGAATCAAAAAAAACCTGTCCCAAACCCCGATGATCCGCGTCTCTCGAGAGAGGTGGAGGGCGTTGATGAGCTTGGGCATCCCAAATCTATCAAGGTGATTGAAGAGCGCCCTCTGACTATTTACCTCAACTCGCAAGAGATCGTCACCGCGATGACGATTGGCGACTACCCCGAATACCTTGCGCTCGGTTTTCTGTTGAATCAGGGGATGCTCAAAGCGACTGATCAAGTGACTGCCATAGATTATGACGAAGAGCTTGAGGTCGCTGTGGTCCGCACGACATCGCCGACTAACGTTGAGGAGAAGCTTGAGAAGAAGACACGTACGTCGGGATGTGCTGTGGGTACTGTGTTTGGCGATATGATGGCAGGGCTGGAGGGGCTAGAGTTGGAGGATACACCGGTTAACACCAGCAGCTTCTATGCGCTCTCATATAAAGTGAACCATACGCCGAGCCTCTATATGGAGACGGGAGCTATTCACGGGACAGCACTCTGTCAGGGTGAGGAAGTGCTTGCTTACATGGAAGATGTGGGCCGACATAACGCCGTTGATAAGATCGCCGGCTGGATGCATATGAACGGCGTCAGTGCCGCCGACAAAGTTCTTTATACGACGGGGCGACTCACATCGGAGATGGTTATAAAAACCGCCTTGATGGGTATTCCGACACTGATAAGCCGTTCGGGATTTACCGCCTGGGGTGTTGATATAGCGCGCCAGGTTGGCCTGACTTTGATTGGTCGAATGCGCGGGAAAAAGTTTACCTGCCTGAGTGGGCAGCACCGCTTGATCTACGATCAGGACCTCAATTTGGTGGTCGACGAGAGCGACAAGATGCAACGTAAAGGAGCTCGACTTGGCTGAGTGTGCTGTGGTTCTGGCGGGCGGTCTGGCAAGTCGTATGGGTGGAGTCGATAAAGGCCGGCTTGAACTCCACGGACAAACCCTAATAGAGCGCGTGATTGAGCGAATCGCCCCGCAGGTCGATGCCGTCGTGATTAATGCCAACGGTGATCTCAGTCGTTTTGATGACCTCGGTTTACCCGTTGTCCCTGATTCGATATCAGACTATCCAGGCCCCCTAGCAGGTGTTTTGGCAGGCATGGATTGGGCCGCTGAGCAGGGCTATGAGTGGATAGTGAGCGTTGCTGCGGATACCCCAAATTTCCCCGCCGACCTAGTTGAGCGCTTTTGCACAGAGACTACACCGGTTGTACTGGCTGCAACACCTGATCCGCAGCGCGGACGCCTGCCTCAGCCCACATTTGGGCGCTGGAAAGTGAGCTGTCGAGAAGAGCTGCGCAGTGCGTTGAAGGACGGGGTAAGAAAGATTCGCCAATGGACGCAAGCTCAGGGTGAATCTCTGGTACTCTTCAACGAGAACGACTTCTTTAATATCAATACGCCAGAGGATCTGGCCTGGGCGGAGCAGCACCTCAAGTGAAGATTATCGGGATAGTCGGTTGGAAAAACTGTGGTAAGACAACCCTCGCTACAGCGGTTATTAGCGAGCTGAGTTCACGCGGGTTCAACGTGAGCTCCGTTAAACATGCCCACCACTTTGTTGATGTCGACCAGAAAGGTACGGATAGCTATCGACACAGAGACGCCGGTGCAAACGAGGTGATACTCGCCAGCGGTCAGCGCTATGCCGTTATGCACGAACTGCGCGGTTCACCGGAGCCCGATCTGGATGAGCTACTTTCGCGGCTCAGTCCCTGTGATTGGGTTGTCGTCGAGGGGATGAAATCGCATCGTCATCCGAAGATCGAAGTACACCTGCAAACCTGTGACCAGACCCCGCTCTTTCACCATGATCCCGATATAATCGCGGTAGCAACCGACTATAAGCTGGACTTTGACGGCCCAGAGTTTGATATTAACGACGTTAAATCAATGGTCGACTTTATTCTGGTGCAGGAGGCACATGAAGCCCTTACGTAACGACTGTTTTGCGCTACCGCCCGGTGTTAACTGGACTCCTGTCGAAGAGGCGTTGGCGCGCCTAAAAGAGCGATTGCATCCGGTCGTTGAGATCGAAACAGGGGTGCCACTGGCTGAGGCTAATGGCCGCATCTTGGCGAAAGATGTTTTAGCCCCTCGTGCCCATCCTCCAAGTACTAATTCAGCCGTTGATGGCTACGCTTTTGCTGGCCCTCTTACGGATGTGCATACGCAGATGCCGCTGGTAGATGGCCGCAGTGCTGCAGGGGTTCCCTATCAGGCGGAGGTGCCTGTTGGGCACGCTATTCGTATTCTGACTGGAGCCGTTGTGCCTGCCGGTACCGACACCGTCGTGTTGGATGAGGATTGTGAAGCCGTCGATGGCGTATTGCATCTGAACGGTTCGTTGAAGCAGCGTGCAAATACGCGCCAAGCGGGCGAGGATATCTTATCCGGTGATGCAATTATTGGTGCTGGCACGCGTCTCGCACCTACACATATTTCTGTTCTAGCCAGTGTTGGCGTAACCCAGGTTGATGCGTTCAAGCCGCTACGAGTGGGTGTGCTCTCGACGGGGGATGAAGTTAAACCAGTCGGAGCAGATGTGACTGACTGGCAAATTTACGACGCAAACCGCCCTATGTTGATGTCATTGGTCGCTCAGCTGGGATATCAGGTGGTCGATCTCGGTCACGCATTGGATAGAGCGGAAGAGGTTGTTAAAGCCCTGGATGCGGGCGCTGAACAGTGCGACATTATCCTGACCAGCGGTGGTATCTCCGCCGGAGATGAGGATCACGTCTCGAAGACCTTGAAAGCTCAGGGTGAAATCAGCAACTGGCGTATCGCTCTGAAGCCCGGTCGGCCGCTAGCGCTGGCGATGTACAAAGGCACGCCGGTAGTTGGTTTGCCCGGCAACCCTGTTGCTGCGTGGGTCTGTACTCTGAGGTTTGCCGCACCCGCAATGGCGCTGCTTTCAGGAGGCGAGTGGTTTGAACCTCAAGGGTTTGAGATGCAGGCTAACTTCACCAAGAACAAAAAGCCAGGACGCTCAGAATTGCTGCGGGCGAGAGTGCGTGATGGCAAGGTCGAGGTGTTTAGCTCAGAGGGTTCTGGAAGGGTCACAGGGTTGGCTTGGTCACAGGGCTTGGTCGAGCTAGATGAATCAGCTCAACAGATTGAGCCAGGTGTAACTGTGCGCTACATCCCCTATTCGAGTTTCGGGCTCTAATTAGAGCCCTTCACCTCTATAGCAACATCTCTAATCGTAGCTGCCGTGAACCGCAAAGGCTTCGAGCGAAGCATCCTGCGGCGCTCGCGAGCGATAGGTCTCTTCTACGCCTAAGTCGGTCAACGTTCGGCTCACCATTAACAGGGTGTTGTCGTCAAAATCCTCACACATCGCTTGCATCTGCTCTACTTCGTCAACAGCAACTGGCATTGCGGCATCGACGCTGGGCGCACCGTAGATCTGGACAAAGGTTTGCGCGAGTTGTCGTTTTACACTCTCGAGTTCCGCCTCGGTGATGGCGCAAACGCTAACGAAACTGGCACGGCCGCCAGACTCCACGCTATACCAACCATTGCTGAATGCTTGTTTGGCTTTGCCTTTGAGGTCAGCCTCACCCCAATTGGAGAATTGAAAACCACCCGAGATGGCCCACTCCCCGCTTTCGGCTGGCTGGTCAAAGACATTTTGATCGGAGATATCTAGGCGTACAGTTCGAGCTAACTTCATCGGTGCTCCGCATAGTTAATCAGGCTAAGTGTTTCAGTCATTACACCCTGGCGCAGTAGCATACGGCCCTTTTCGTCCAAGCCGACAAAGAGCCCCTCCATCGGAGCCTCTATCTCTTTTCCAAGGCTGTCGCAACGCGGACGCCACTCGTTGTGGATGCGATCGAATCCGCTATCCATAAAGTGGGTCAGCCATAGCAGGGTGTGCTTAGACCAGCTCTCGAGTAGAGCCATAGGTTCGATCTCACCGCAGCCCTCTTCATACAGACAAGTCTGGTGAGGGTTAGCGCCCGGATCATCCGTCTCGGGTAGAAACGATACCTCAATGCCAATGACCAACCAGTTTGGTGTTTGGCTAGGATCCATGGTTTCGCAGGCGTAGCGAACACGGCCGCAAACGGCACCGTTGACCTTGATGCGATCAGGCCATTCAAAGTGCACCGGTACCTCAGGTGGTGCTAAAGCGCCGAGGCTCTCGGCCAGGCCAATCTGTGCAACATAGACGGCTTGGATTGACTCCTCTAGAGCGGTTTCCGGTGCTAACACCAGGGCCGCCCGGAGGGTGTCGCTATTCTCTGAGTAGAAAATGGTTCCAGAGTCGATACCCGCAACTGCACGGCTGACCGCCTTATCAAAAGGGTCTGTGTGCTTCGGAACCTTCTCGCCGTTGAACAGCGGTGGAAATTGGGGTGTCTGTGTCATAGGACCGCCTGAGCGTAAACCTCGGAGTTGACCAGTTGATCAGCAATTCGCTTGAACGCCTCAGCCTGTGGGCTGTCAGGTTTCGATACCACGATAGGAACGCCACCGTCCGCACCGATACGGATCTCAAGATCTAGTGGAAGTTCGCCGAGGAAGGGAGCACCAATCTTCTCCGCTTCTGCGCGTGCACCGCCTGAGCCAAATGGGTGGTGCTCTTTGCCACAGCCATCACAGACAAACGATGCCATATTTTCGATTAAGCCAAATAGGGGTACTTCCATCCGTTTGAACATGTCGATCCCTTTGCGAGCATCGAGTAGCGCAATATCCTGTGGAGTTGAAACAACAACGGCGCCGGCAACGAAGAACTTCTGGCTCAGCGTCATCTGCACATCACCGGTTCCCGGCGGAAGGTCAACAAGCAGCACATCTAGCTTGCCCCACTCAACCTGATTCATCATCTGTTCGAGTGCCCCCATGAGCATCGGTCCGCGCCAGATAATTGCTTCATCTTCCGGCATCATCAGACCCAATGACATCAGCGTAACACCATGATTCCGAAGCGGCAGAATAGTCTGGCCATCGGGGCTTGATGGGCGGCCTGAAACGCCTAGCATGCGTGGCTGGCTGGGACCGTAAACATCAGCGTCAAGCAGGCCTACTTTGAGGCCTTTGGCTGCTAGCGCAACAGCTAGGTTAGCCGATACCGTTGATTTCCCGACGCCGCCTTTACCTGAGGCGATAGCGATGATGCGATCAATACCGTCGGGATTCTTATCCTGAGGACGCGGCGCGTCCGTGCCGATAATGTTTGGTTTTGCGCCTGCGTCTACAAATTGTTCCATTTTATATTCCATTCTTCTTCTTAGCTGTCGAGATAGTCGTCAGTGGTGCGGACCCTGGGTCGCTCGCCCATTGCCATAGGAGAGCTCTCTCCATGGTATTGTGCTTTTACGCGACAGTCATCACACATCTTTACCAACTGCAGATTGTCGGTGTTTGTGTACATCCAGTGGTTACCCTCGAGCTTCTCGACGATGCGCTTTATCGTGCTGGCAACACCGAAAGGCTTGCTACAACTGATACACTCAAATGGGTCTTCACCATGCAGTGCGCGCTTGTCTAAAGCGCTCTTGTTCAATTCTAGCTGCGGGATTAGCTGGATAGCCGTCTCTGGGCACGTGCTTTCACAGACACCACATTGCACACAGGCGTTCTCGGTGAACTGCACTTCAGGGCGATCGGGATGGTCGGCCAGGGCGCCGGTTGGACAGAGCGAAACGCATGCCAGGCAAAGCGTACACTTGTCTGAGTTAATCTCGATCGCCCCATAGGGTGCTCCTGCAGGCAGTGCGATAGCCTGGTCGGCAGAACCGCCAGCTTTGGTAGTTATCGCGGCTGCAGTAACTCGTGTAATGTCGCGTCGCCCACCAAGTAGCAAAACCGGATCGCAGGCGGTTGAGGCGTGCTCAGCCGCTGCGCTCAACTGTTCTACGCTGACGAGTCTTATGCGCTCGCTTTGTGATGAAGCACCAGTCAATATCGCATGTGTCAGCTGTAGTTGAGGCTGCAGAACAGTTGCATCCTCGTCGCTATCTGGAAGTAACAGAACTTCGGCAAAGCCAGCGCCAAGTGCGGCAAGCATCTCGGCGTGTCCGAAACGGTCTGTGTGTTCGATGGCAAAAGGGATCAAATCATCAGCTAGACCATCGGCATGGCGAGCATGTCGCGCAATCGTTTCGTAACCTTGCTCGGCCGTGTGTACCAGGAGTCGCGGTACCTCTTTAGTCTGCTCGGTGTAGGTTTTCGCCATCAAAGAGAGTGCCTGGGTGATCGACTCGAACGGTGACTCGTTCATGTCTATCGCTGAGGTTGGGCAGACTGATGCACAGGTACCACAGCCGGCGCAGATATTTGAGTCGATCTGCACAAAATCGCCGGCCGAATAGATCGCCTCTGTCGGGCAGACATCCAGACAGCGTGTGCAGCCGACTTTTGAGGCGCGCGAGTGAGCACAGAGATTAGTATCCAGCTTGTAGTAGACACTCTTCTCAAACTCCCCAACGCGCTCTCGTGCGACTAGTGCGATGCGTTCTATCTCGCCCTTCTTGTCGGGGTCTGCCCAAAAGTAGCCGTTGCGTTTCTTATGGCTGGGAAATGCAGGTTGCGCGCCACGCAGGTCGATGAAGATATCGCAACGGCTGGTGGCGGCGGGGTTGGGTGCCGTGTAACTGGCCGCACCTCTGCCTGGGTGGTTGAGTGTTTGTAGATTGGTGAACTCGAGCTCGAAGCAGCCCAGCGCACCTTTCGCTGACTTCAACTGCCCTTTTGCCACATCGTAATGTGACGAGGGTAGTGAGATAGGACCCGAGTCAGTGACAACGCAGGTTACGCCGAGCTCCTCTTGTACCAGTCCTGCCATTCGCACGCATAGCTCGGTTGGTCCTACAATGCAGCAGACGCCACTGGAGACGATGTTTTTCAGAGGAACGATTGGGTTAGGCAGTTGTGATGTTGCGAGTAAGGCCGACTGCTTGGCTGTGATACGTTTAGATTTCGCGCCTTGGGGCGCCCAGCCAGCGCGGTCACGCAGATCGATAAAATCGAGCGGTGCGACTTGCCCAGACTCTTGTTCTATCTCATCGGCTAAACGCTCAAAAAGAGCAGCTTGCTGTCCGCAAGCGATTAAAACATCGTTGGTGCCGCTCAAATGCTGCACTGCGACGCCTAATTCGTTTGTGCACAATTGATCAACTTTTATTGCTTCCTCCGCCTGAATGGCGGTTTTTAACGCATTAATGTCAATGGGTTGGGTCTTGTCGCAGCTGCACAGCAGCAGAGTTTTGTTGGTCGCCATCAGTGAGAGACTCTTATTGTGATCAGCGTAGTTATATCAAAATTTCGCAATGTGAAGCCATTTATATTCCAAATGTGATCTACGTTAGGGTATAACGGGTAGATTAGTTTGGTCACGCAAAACTGAGGAGAAGAGCTTTTTCCCCTCTGGCAAAACGAAAAAAAGAGAAGTCCATGAGCGGTCGTACTGAGAGTTGGAGGCGTGAGCTTCCCGTTGGCGCAGTGGTGCGCTGTACCCCCGGCGTCACGCGCTGGGCGAAGCACATTTGGAAACCAGTCGCAGTCATTCCCGGAGCCACTGACGCTTTCTGGAGAGAACTGGTGCGCGACGGCGAGATCGTTGATTACCACGCTGGTACAGTGACACTTGAACTGTTTCGGGCTGACGTAGAAGCCTACCTTGTATCTTTGAATATGGCCGTTCCCTCTCTTTGGATCGTTCTCGATCGAGACGAGAGCGGTCAGTCACCCTCCGATTATTTCGTTAGCGCTATCACAGCAAGCGCATATGAAGCTCAGGACGCCCTGGACAGTGGCGAAAGCATTGTTGAAGCTGTTCCCATGCCGGACTCTTTGGCAGCTTGGATCAAAGAGTTTATCGATATGCATTATATTGAGGAGCCGTTCAAAAAACGTCGCCGCGATAAGCAGCGCGTTGACGGGATTGAGGACGGTAAGGGCGACGTACGTATCCGCCAGGAGAGCGATGTCTTCCGCGCACCAACCACGATTAAGAAGGCGAGTGTGCATTGATGTCTGAATCTAGATTTGATCGCTGGTCGCGTCGCAAGTCTGAAGCGCGTCAGGAAGAGCAGCTTGCCGAACAAGCCGCAGTTGAAGCGGTAGATCAGGATTGCGACGAACTTATAGAAGAGCAGCGCGAGCTTGCCGTCAATGAGACTCTCAGCGATGAGGAGATTCTGACGAAATATGAGCTGCCTGATCCGGATTTGTCTGAGCTCGGCATGGATATCAAAGGATTCATGCGCAATGAAATCCCCGAGGCGCTCAGGCGGCGCGCCCTGCGTTCGCTATGGCGGTCCAACCCCGTACTCGCCGTCCTCGATGGTTTGAATGACTATGACGAGGATTTTAATGCGATTACTACCGGCCCTGAGGGCGTCAAAACGCTCTATCAAGTTGGTAAAGGGATGTTCGATAAGGCGCAGCGTGCTGAAGAGAAGCTGCAAGAGCTAGCGGCCCAGTCCCAGAATTCGATCCAGAATTTTGAGCCTGACGTAAGCATTCCGGTTACGCCACAGGTTCAAAGCGAGCCAAGCGAGGAGAGGCCTGCTTCAATACCTGAGACAGAAGAGATAACAGATACTGCTGAATATGAGGGGATGGAACCCTCTGAGGGTTTTGCAGAGCAAGAGCAGCCAGCAGTCCCAGTGGCTCGTTATCGGCCTCGAATGAGTTTTAGTTAAAAGGATCAAAGTCGTTGCGCAGGATGCGCAACGCGGTGTAAAACAAGTTGTACATATGCCGTACCGAGAACAATTAAAAGGAATACACCTTGGAAAACAGTGCGGAAAAACAGTGCCCACGCTCTATCACCCCTGAAGATCGAGCTCGCGCACAACTTTATCAGCTGCTAAGCAGCTTGCTGAGTGCACCCCCGTCTGCCGAACTCTTGGCTGGGCTTGCGACCGTCAGCGGCGATGAAACTCCCGTCGGGCAGGCAAGTCAGAACCTAGCCAAACTCGCGGCGAGAACGAATTCAACCAACGCCGAGCGCGAATTCAACAATCTCTTTATCGGGCTGGGGCGTGGCGAACTGCTACCCTATGCTAGTTACTACCTGACCGGTTTCCTCAACGAAAAACCTTTGGCCGATTTGCGAACAGATTTGATGCGCCGGGGTATCCAAGCTAATGAGGATGTGAAGGAGCCGGAGGATCACATGGGTACGCTGTGCGAAATCATGGCCGGGATTATTACAGATGAATTTTCCTGCGACAGCGACCTTGCTTCGCAGAAAGCGTTTTTCGATGCTCATCTTGCAAAATGGGCTGAGCTCTTTTTTACCGATTTAGAAGAAGCGCAGAATGCTGTGTTCTATGCCCCAGTGGGCTCCCTCGGGAAGGCTTTAATGGCGGTAGAGGCGCAGGCTTTTGCAATTCAATAACCGGGACCTTTAGGTCCTTTAAATCAGGTGGAGGTATCCCTATGGAGAACCAAACGCGTGAAAACAGCCGTCGCCGCTTCTTGCGGTTGGCAGTGACTGCAGCCCCGGCTGCCGTTGCAGTGGCAGTTGCACCGAAAGCCGCCGCTCAGGCCGCCGCAGATGGCGTTCCGAAGAGCAGAGGCTTACGTGACACTGATCACACACGCAAATATCTGGAATCGGCTCGCTTCTAAAGAATTTCGTAACCCCGCGGTTGCGTGATGCTCACGGGGTGAACTTTTTCTGACGAACGAGAAAAATAAAAACATGAGGTAATAGGCATGTTAAGAAAGAAAACGAATGGGGTAGCGAAAGGCTCCCGTGCGGGATCTTTACTTTCATCGCTTGCGGCCAAAACACTGGATCGCCGTTCATTCTTGGCGGCATCTGGTGTGGCAGTAGGCGGGTTGGCAACCTTGTCTCTCGGATCTTCGCGAGTACAAGCTGCTACACCCTCTGATGGGGGTGGTGAGGTAGTACGCAAGAAGTCGGTATGTACGCACTGTTCAGTGGGTTGTACCGTCGAAGCAGAAGTACAAAATGGTGTCTGGACTGGTCAGGAACCTGGCTGGGATAGCCCATTCAACCTCGGCGCACACTGTGCCAAAGGTGCTGCAGTTCGTGAGCATGCTCACAACGAACGCCGTCTCAAACATCCGATGAAAATGGTCAACGGCGAGTGGACTAAGATCTCTTGGGATCAAGCAATCAACGAGATCGGCGACAAAATGTTGCAGATCCGTGAAGAGAGCGGTCCTGACTCTGTCTACTGGCTTGGTAGTGCGAAGTTCTCGAACGAACAAGCGTACCTGTACCGCAAGTTTGCAGCCTACTGGGGCACAAACAATATCGACCACCAGGCGCGTATCTGTCACTCTACAACCGTGGCGGGTGTGGCGAATACCTGGGGTTACGGTGCGATGACCAACTCCTACAACGATATCCACAAATCGAAAGCGATCTTCCTGATTGGGGGTAACCCAGCTGAGGCACACCCTGTGTCACTGCTGCACATCCTCAAAGCGAAGGAGGAGAACAACGCTCCGGTAATCGTATGTGACCCACGTTTCACACGCACAGCGGCACATGCTGATGAGTACGTGCGTTTCCGTCCGGGCTCAGACGTTGCGTTGATCTGGGGTATTCTCTGGCACATCTTTGAGAATGGCTGGGAAGACAAAGAGTTTATCCGTACTCGTGTATACGGCATGGACGACATCAAGGAAGAGGTTAAGCGTTGGAACCCTGCAGAGGTTGAGCGTGTAACCGGAACTCCGGGTGCCCAACTTGAGCGTGTTGCTCGCACACTCGCGAACAACCGTCCAGGTACAGTTATCTGGTGTATGGGTGGTACCCAGCACACTAACGGTAACAACAACACACGTGCATACTGTGTGCTTCAGCTGGCGCTGGGTAACATGGGTACAGCGGGTGGTGGTACCAACATCTTCCGTGGTCACTGTAACGTACAGGGTGCTACTGACTTGGGTGTTCTGGCAGATACTCTGCCGGGTTACTACGGTCTGGCAGCGGGCTCTTGGGCTCACTGGGCGCGAGTATGGGATGAGGATCTGGATTGGCTGAAAGGTCAATTTGCTATCATGGACAAAGATGGCAAATCACGTCCGATGATGAACGAGAAGGGTATTCCTGTATCTCGTTGGATCGACGGTATCCTCGAAGCGAAAGAGAACCTGGAGCAGCCAGACAACACCCGTGCTATGGTACTTTGGGGCCACGCTCCAAACTCACAGACGCGTATGTTGGAGATGAAAGAGGCGATGGAGAAACTCGACATTCTTGTTGTAGTTGACCCATTCCCAACCGTCTCTGCGGTACTGCATGATCGTAAGGATGGTGCTTACCTCCTGCCTTCGACAACTCAGTTCGAGAACGCAGGTTCAGTAACAGCATCTAACCGCTCACTGCAGTGGCGTGAGAAGATCGTTGAGCCGTTGTTCGACTCAAAAGTTGATCACGAGATCATGAAGCTGTTCTCGGACAAATTTGGTTTTACCGACCGAATGTTCCGCAACATCAAACTTGAAGGCGATATCCCCAATACTGAGGACATCACTCGCGAGTTCAACCGCGGTATGTGGACTATCGGCTACACCGGTCAGTCTCCAGAGCGTATCAAGAAGCACATGCAGTACCAGCATCATTTCGACAGGACCACACTGCGTGCGGTGGGTGGCCCTTGTGATGGTGATGTCTACGGTATGCCATGGCCTTGTTGGGGTACGCCAGAGATGAACCACCCAGGTACACCTAACCTCTATGATATGTCGTTGCCTGTCTCTGAGGGTGGTCTCACCTTCCGTGCTCGCTTCGGTGTTGAGCGTGATGGTGAAAGCCTGCTGGCAGATGGTGTCTACTCGAAAAACTCGGAAATCAAAGATGGTTACCCAGAGTTTACGATGCAGATGCTGATGGACTTGGGTTGGGATAAAGACCTCACTGCAGATGAGCGCGCAGCGATCGATGCAGTTGCCGGTCCGAAGACCAACTGGAAAGTCGACCTCTCCGGTGGTATCCAGCGTGTTGCGATTAAGCATGAGTGTGCACCGTTCGGTAATGCGAAGGCGCGTGCGATCGTCTGGAACTTCCCAGACCCAGTACCGCTGCACCGTGAGCCGCTCTACACCACTCGACGCGATCTGGTTGAAGATTACCCAACCTATGCTGATAAGACCTTCTGGCGTGTTCCTACTCTGTATGAATCAATCCAGAAGAACGACTTCAGTAAAGAGTTCCCAATCATTCTGACCTCGGGTCGTCTGGTTGAGTACGAAGGCGGTGGTGAGGAGACCCGTTCTAACCCGTGGCTGGCAGAGTTGCAGCAGGATATGTTTATTGAGGTTAACCCGCGTGACGCGAATAACCTGAACATTCGTGACGGCAACGATGTCTGGGTCTCTGGTCCGGAAGGCGGTCGCATCAAAGTCAAAGCGATGGTAACCGAGCGTGTCGGTGAGGGCGTAGCCTTCATGCCGTTCCACTTCGGTGGTCACCTCGAAGGTAAGGATCTGCGGGATAAGTACCCAGCGGGCTCCGACCCATTCGTTTTGGGTGAATCATCCAACACCATTCAAACATACGGTTATGACTCGGTTACCCAAATGCAGGAAACCAAGGCGACCCTATGTGCGATTGAGCCAGCATAAGAGGAGGTGTAGAAGATGGCACTTGAAGGACAAGCACGCGCAAAGTTCCTTTGCGACGCCGAACGCTGCATCGAATGTAATGCTTGCGTCACGGCTTGTAAAAACGAGCATGAGGTCCCTTGGGGCATCAACCGCCGTCGCGTGGTAACCATCGAAGATGGTAAGCCAGGCGAGCGTTCGATCTCGGTAGCTTGTATGCACTGTTCAGATGCGCCTTGTATGGCAGTCTGCCCAGTGGATTGTTTCTACCAGACCGACGATGGTGTGGTGTTGCACTCTAAAGATCTCTGTATCGGATGTGGCTACTGCTTCTATGCTTGCCCATTCGGCGCACCACAGTTCCCGCAAGCGGGTAACTTTGGTAGCCGAGGCAAGATGGATAAGTGCACATTCTGTGCAGGTGGTCCGGAAGAGGACAACTCAACTGTGGAGTTTGCGAAGTATGGACGCAACCGCATCGCAGAGGGCAAATTGCCTATCTGTGCGGAGATGTGTTCGACCAAAGCGTTGTTGGCCGGTGACGGTAACGACGTAGCAGACATCTATCGTCAGCGTGTCATTAACCGTGGTTTCGGTTCTGGCGCCTGGGGATGGGGCACAGCCTACGAGAAGAAAGCCTAATCAGGCTTTGGCCGGGGCCTTCGGGCCCCGGATTATCTCTAACAGCTTCATTTAGTGGATTCTATTGGAGTGCCCTTATGAATTTCAAAGCGGTAACTGCTGCCCTGTTGTTGGTAGCATCACTGTTCAACACCAGTTGGGCGAACGAGGCAGCACCTGTTGTCGATCGCACCTCAACTGGCGGTGCTCAGACACTGGAAGATATTATGGCGCGTCAAGCGCACCTGGACGTTGATGAGCGCTTCAGATCGGAAAACGTCGGAGACCCGAGCCGAGCCAAAGATACCACTGAACAGTTGGGTACCAACGGCGGTGTGTCAGACTCTGAGGTATACCGAGCAATTCGTTACAACGAGATCAATCCTTCACTGCAACAGCGAGGGCCAGCAGCAGAGGTCCTTATTCAGGACGCCGGTATGCCCTGGTACCAGCTTCGTGAGGGGCCGGTAATTACCTACGGTGGTGGTGCACTGCTGGGTATCATCGGATTGTTGATTTTCTTCTATTTTGTCCGTGGTCGCATCATGATTGATGGTGGGCCTGCAGGCACAACTATTGAGCGCTTTAAAGCGATAGAGCGTTTTGGCCACTGGTTGCTGGCCGGGTCATTTGTCGCGTTGGGTGTTACCGGGCTGCTGGTGTTAATGGGCCGTAAATTCTTGATACCGGCGATGGGTCCTGAAGCCTTTGCAACACTGGCAGCGGGTTCGAAGTTTATCCACAACAATATTGCCTGGGCCTTCATGATTGGGCTGGTGATGACCTTCTTCATGTGGGTGGCGCACAACATCCCTAATAAGTTGGATATCAAATGGTTGTTGGCTGGCGGAGGTATCTTCACCAAGTCGCACCCATCAGCGAAGAAGTTCAACGCGGGTCAGAAGATCATCTTCTGGACTGTTATGTTGCTAGGCCTGTCAGTATCACTGTCTGGTTTGTCGTTGCTGTTCCCATTTGAGATGCCAATGTTTGCCAAGACTTTTGCACTGATCAACTCGGTGGCTGGCACAGATCTTCCTACAGTGCTGTTGCCGCACGAAGAGATGCAGTACGCCAACATCTGGCACTCAATTATTGCCTTCGTGATGATGCTAGCGATTATCGCTCATATCTATATCGGTTCTGTCGGTATGGAAGGTGCCTTTGATGCAATGGGTAATGGTCAGGTGGATTTGGAATGGGCACGCCAGCATCATGATCTGTGGGTTGCTGAAGTGGAAGCTAAGCAGGGTACAGGGCAGGGCAAAGGAGGTTCATCGTGAAAGCAATGATCTCTGCGTTTGCAGTGGCACTGGTGATAGCGTTTGCGGCACCGACAGTGCTGAACGAGTTTGGTTGGTCGGCAGCGGAGCGCGGCAGCAGTGCAAGCAGCGTACGACGTAACTGAGCAGACTGAGGTGATGCAGGTCGACGCTGTCGGCCTGCTTTGCCCTTTGCCTATACTCCGTCTGAAGAAGCGTACCGCTGGCCTGCCGAGTGGTACTGAGGTAGATTTCTTCACTGACGATCCTAGCGGCCGTCGTGATCTGCTGTCGCTCTGTGAGCTTGTTGGCCACGAACTGCTTTTAATTCAAGAGTCAGAGGGTGGCGTCATTCGTTACAGGATTAAGCTCGCTTGATGCAGCGGGTTGATGGCCAAGCTGAGTTTCGGCGTCTCTGGCCGACTCTGTTCATGTCCATCAAGCTGCCCGGGCATGAAGCGGCCAATCCGGTAATTTCGACCCTGCTAATGCAGGCAAATGCACAGCAAAATCAGCTAACGACCAACTACCTCAACCAGAACCTATTCGAACTTAATCACCCGGCTATTGCTTGGTTGCAGCAGTGCGTGATGCGGGCCATTGCTGATTATGTTTCTGAGGCAGGTATCTCAACGATGCCAGAGGTCTCCGTGCAGGCATGGGCGAATATAAACGCCAAAGGCGATTACCACAACCTGCATAATCACCCACACTCTTGGCTCTCCGGAACCTACTACCTTGATGTGCCTGAACAACCAAGTTCGACAGGGCGAGACGACCTGAACCCCGGTTGTATCAGTTTCTATGATCCTAGAGGTGCTGCCAATATGACAGCTCTTCGCAATGATGGGCAGTTTGATCCTGAATATCGGTGCCTACCTACGCCGGGAGAGCTCTTCCTCTGGCCGGCATTCCTGCACCATTTCGTACACCCCAACCTCGCAGATACCCCACGTATTTCGATCTCCTTCAACGTAGTCGTCACCAACAAGTCTAAATTCCTGTAGGAGCGCACTTTATGGGCGCGATCGCGTAGCATAGCTGCGCTCCTACAAATCAATAGCCGGCGAACTGGTCGGCGAGTTGGATCTCGCAGGTCTGCTCAATCTGCTCAGCGTTGAAGCCAGCGCTGAGGCGGAAGGTTCCCGCGTCTACACGCCAGCCTTTGGCATCTACATCACAGTAGGCAAAGTCGCGTAGACCCAATTCAAACTCCACAACTGCGCTCTCGCCTGCCTGCAGGGTGAGCTTGTTGAACTGCTTCAGCTCTTTAACCGGTCGCTCAACTCTGCTGCTCAGTTCTGAGGTGTAGAGCTGCACTACGGTAGTGCCGTGATTTGCGCCGGTATTGGTAACCTTCACACTCGCTGCGACGCTGCCATCAGCGTTGGCTTCTGCATTGAGGTCACTCAGAGCAAAGGCGGTGTAGCCCAAGCCAAAACCGAATGGGAAAAGTGGTTTCACACCGGTTGCATCGTAGTGGCGGTAGCCAATATTGAGCTTCTCGCGGTACTCAACGCGGCCGTCCTTGCCTGGGTAGACGAGTTCATCGCCGACAGCTGTTGGGTTATCGCTCCACTTCACCGGGAAGCTCTGTGGCAGACGGCCTGTTGGCTCTACGTCACCGAAGAGCACATCAGCGATGGCGTTACCGCACTCCTGTCCTGGATACCAAGCTTGTAGAAGGGTGTCTGCTTGATCTACCCACGGCATCTCAGTTGGGCCACCGGTTTGCAATACAACTACGGTATTGGGGTTTGCTGCCAGAACTTTGCTTATCAGCTCATCCTGGCGACCAGGGAGGGCTATATTCTCAAGGTCACTGCCTTCAGCGTCCCACTCGCCAGAGCGACCAGCAAAGAGTACAACTGTATCCGCCTCTGCCGCTGCGTTTACGGCCTCATCCATCTCTACGTCACCGAGCGGTTTGGAGATACCTAGACGCCAGGCTGAGAGAGTGAGGTTATCGCTTTCGCGGCTCATAAAGTCGAAGTGAATTTTGCACTCCGTCTCGGCCATTAATTCGACTGGAACCGTCTGTTCGTCACACCCTTCCTCGAAGAATGTTCGGCCCTTTGTCCAATTGTCGGTTAAATCAAGGATCAGCTCATCGTTCAGGAAAACCCGTGCCAAACCAGCACAGTGGAAGCCTAGATGGTGAGTGCCTGAGCTTTTTGGTGTGTATTTCGCCGATACGCGTGCTGAAAAGTTTCCAACCTCGACCTTATTGCCGCCGAAAGGTGGTATCCAAAAAGCTACTCCATCGGTCATTGACTCAGTGTGCACCGGTTCGCCGCTCAACTCACGGTTGGCAAAAAACTCTACCTGCAGTTCACCTTTGTACAGGGGTTCAAATCGGTAGTTGCTGCACCCTTTTTCAAAAATCAGATTTGATTTATCTATACGGGCTTTAAGACCATCCAGTGGAGTAACTGTGTAGTGTGGGTTGAGTTGGGCTGAGCCTCCTCCCATGATCTGAGCCACGTTGGCATTCGGGCCGATTACAGCTATTTTTCCTGCGGTTTTTGGCTGGAGTGGCAGAAGATTTGTGCTGTTTTTCAACAGAACAGTTCCCTCTGCACCTGCCTGTCGAATAAGGGTACGGTGCTCTGGGAGATTATCTGCATGCTCTTCGAAGGCGCTGTTGTCGGCTAACGATCCGACTCGCTCCATCAGTCGGAGTACATCAAGTGCCAGAGAGCGGACCTGTTCGCGGGACACGTCGCCAGCATCGATCGCATCGATCAATTTTTGACCGCGATCACGCACAGGCCCCGGCATCTCCATATTGAGGCCCGCATTAATTGTTGGCGCAGTGGAACGCGAACCGAACCAATCAGAAGTGAGTGCGCCGTCGAATCCCCATTCGTCCCGCAGAACCTGGGTCAAAAGCCATCTGTTTTCGGCTGTATAGGTCCCATTTAATTTGTTGTACGAGGACATCATCGACCAAGTGCCAGCTTTCTTGACGGCGTCCTCGAAGGGACGCAGATAAATTTCACGCAGTGTTCGCTCATCAATAACCGAATCAGTGGTGGTGCGCTCAATTTCGCTTTCATTACCGGCAAAGTGTTTTACCGCAGAACCTACGCCCTCGCGTTGTAGCCCTTTAATATAGGCTGTAGTTAGCGAGGCAGCGAGTTCTGGATCCTCCGAGTAGCACTCGAAGTTTCGGCCATTGGTGCAACTGCGATGGACGTTCACCGTTGGGCCGAGAGAAAGGTGGGCGCTTTTGGACTTTACCTCTTGAGCAATCGCTTTTCCGATCTCTTCGGTTAGCTTTGGATTCCAAGTCGCACCAATAGATATTCCGCATGGAAAGCAGGCAGCACTTACACCACCGAAAAGAGAGCCTGATCCGCGCGCACCATTTGGACCGTCTGTGACCCGCATCTTGTTGATGCCCAGGCGTGGGATAGCTGGTAGAGACCAGAAGTCTTCGCCAGATAAAAGGCTCACCTGCTCCTCGAGTGTCATCTGATCGATTAATTGTTCGATGCGCGGAGTTTGATTAGACATATGAAGATCCAGAATAAATAAGAAGAGTTACCAAACTCGCCAAAAAAAAGGAAGCCGAGGCTTCCTTTTTACGACTGAGCGCAGATTAGGCTGCGAGGTTCGCGTTTGCGAATTCCCAGTTAACCAGTGACCAGAAACCTTTCAGGTAGTCTGGACGTACATTGCGGTAGTCAATGTAGTAAGCGTGTTCCCACAGGTCAACGGTCAGGATTGCAGTCTGGCCGTCAGTCATTGGCGTGCCAGCGTTGCTAGTGTTAACGATATCAAGTGAACCGTCAGCGTTCTTAACCAACCAAGTCCAAGAAGAGCCGAAGTTGTTTACTGCTTTGTCGTTGAACGCTTCCTGGAAGGCTTCAAAAGAGCCCCACTTAGCGTTGATCGCATCAGCAATCGCACCGGTTGCAGCGCCGCCGCCGTTTGGTGACAGAGAGTGCCAGTAGAAGGTGTGGTTCCAGATCTGTGCTGCGTTGTTGAATACGCCGCCCGCTGGAGCAGACATGATGATCTCTTCCAGTGTCTTACCTTCAAACTCAGAGCCTGGGAGCAGGCCGTTCAGTTTTACAACGTAAGTGTTGTGGTGTTTGCCGTGGTGGAAGTCCAGAGTCTCAGCAGAGACGTGTGGCTCCAGTGCATCTTTTGCATATGGCAGTGCTGGCAGTTCAAAGCTCATGGGTTGCTCCATAATCGTTAAATTGTGATCGAAAAGCCTGTAAAACGCTGGGGCGTATGATAACACCCTTTTATAATACTTAAAGCGCAGATAACAGGCTCTTTAGCGCGGTTTGTTAGGCCGTTATAACCTGTTTACTGTGGTGCAACTAAAGTTAGCTGGCGCCACATCTCAACACCCTTACAATAGGGCCGCTTTCTCGTTAATCAAGGTACAGCTATGTCTAAAGTGCTCGTTTGGATCAGTATTGTGATGCTGGCGGTCTATGTTGTGAAAACCCAGTACCTCACATCCAAGACGTGGGAGCCGTTCCGCGATGGATGTACATCAGGTGGCGGTACCGAAGCTCAGTGTAACTGTCTGTCGGATTACGTTCACGAGCGATTTTCTGATCTGGATGTGGAACGCATCATGCGGATGGATAAAGGAGACTCCGCATTTGAGACCAAGGTAGAGCAAACGATCATGGCAGGAACGCTAGCCTGCAAATCCGGTGAGTAGACGGTAAGAGGGATGTATGCCGGAGGCATATTTTCCAGTGGGTCGCGAAAGTACCTTTGGTCGATCGCTCCCAAATTAGCCGATTAACGATTCTCAGCCAGCCAATTTTTCAGCAAGAACAGAGCGGCGATAGCACGGCCCTCATGGAAATCTGCTTGGGTAATCAGATCGTCGATCTGAGATAGCGGATAGCGCACTACCTCTAGCGGCTCCGGCTCATCGCCCTCCAACTTGCTTGGATAGAGATCGCGCGCAATAACGAGATCGAGCATGTGTCCCATGTAGTTTGGCGCAGCGCTGATACGCTTGAGCGGATGGAGCTCGCGAGCACCGAAGCCGGCCTCCTCCTGCAATTCTCGATTGGCCGCCTGAACCGGATCTTCACCTGGGTCTATAACCCCTTTGGGCAGCGTCAGCACATACTCATCAAGCCCAGCAGCGTACTCGCGGATTAGGATTAGATGATCATCCTCATCAATCGCTATCACCATCACGGCCCCACGAGGTGGCGTTATCAACCGCTCGAACATGCGTTCTTCGCCGTTACTAAAACGCAGATGGACCTGCTCTACATGAAAAAGTCGCGAACGCTCAGGGCGACTTAGCTTCAAAATCTCGGGTTTGATGTGCATACTTGTATTCATCCATGCTGAACCCTGAGTGTTCCCTGATTATGTTGAATTGGCAAGCGATAGATACCGTCTTTCTAGATATGGACGGAACTTTGCTCGATCTCCACTTTGATAGCCACTTCTGGCTTGAGTTTATTCCCGCTGTCTATGCTGAGAAAAATCAGCTCGACCCCGATGAGGCTCGAATCTGGTTGCATGAGCGCATCATGCGGGAAGTGGGTACGCTGCAGTGGTACTGCTTTGATTACTGGTCAAAAGAGTTAGATCTACCCATTACCGAGCTAAAGGCAGAGGTGGCAGATAAGATCGGTTACCGTGATTCGGTTCAGGAATTTTTGCAACGTGTGCGCCAGACCGGTCGTCGTATCGTGATTGTAACGAACTCTCACCGTGGTGGAGTTGATTTGAAATTCAGACACACAGAGCTGGAGTCAGAGATCGACCGCGTTATTAGTTCGCACGACTTTGGCGTGCCAAAAGAGCAGCAGCTGTTCTGGGAAAAGCTCCAGCAGATCGAACCTTTCGATCCAGAGCGTACTCTAATGGTGGACGATAGCTTGCCGGTGCTTCGCTCCGCACGTGATTATGGCATCGCACATCTGCTCACGATTTCGCAACCCGATAGCCAGCAACCACCGCGTGATCTCGATGATTGTGATTTTCCCGTGTTACAGGATTTTTCTGAGGTGTTTCCCGACTAATGAGTGATTCAGAACAGGTTCGACTCGATAAGTGGCTCTGGGCTGCGCGTTTCTACAAGACGCGAGGTTTAGCCAAGGAGATGATCGAGGGGGGCAAGGTTCAATACAACGGCCACAAGGCCAAATGCTCCAGAAATGTTGAGATTGGCGCCGAGATAAAACTGCGACAAGGGTATGAAGAGAAGATAATCGAGGTGTTAGGACTGTCCGACACGCGTCGCGGAGCGCCTGAGGCCCAAAAACTCTACCGAGAGACCCAAGAGAGTGTCGATAAACGCGCATCCAATGCCGAGGCGCGCAAAAATCTTGGGTCTGCACCCGAAAATCGACCAAATAAAAAGAGTAGGCGCGAACTGCTGCGCATTAAAGGGTTCTGGGACGGCTAGTAGGGGTCGGCGGTTGCCCAATTTTTCGTTACAATTTACGCACTTCGAAATATGCCGTTTTTTATCGAGTTTGAGCGCAAAAATTCATGAGTAGTCCTGACCAAATTCAACGCCTTCTGTTTGATGATATTGATGTGCGAGGTGCCATTGTGGGTCTCGATAAAGCCTATGCGGAAGTGCTTGCCCGCGCCGACTACCCCGAGCGACTACAGATTCTGCTGGGTGAGTTGCTGGCGGCAGTTGCGCTACTCACATCCAACCTGAAGATCGAAGGTCGTGTATCACTCCAAGCTCAGGGCGAGGGTGCTGTTAGGATTCTGATGGCCGAAGCGACCCATGATAATCATGTACGTGCGATTGCGCGTTTCGATGAAGGAGAGCTGCCTGATGCCGAGCGCTTGGATGAGCTGCTGCAGAATGGCCGTATGGCTCTAACCATCGAGCCAAAAGACGGTCAACGTTATCAAGGTGTTGTGTCACTCGAAGGTGCCACCCTGAGTGACTGTCTGGAACGCTACTTCTCTCAATCAGAGCAGCTACCCACCAAAATTCAGCTCGCCGCCGATGGCAAGCATGCAGCCGGTATGCTCACTCAGGTCCTGCCTGCGGCGGGTACAGGCTCTGCCGACTGGGAGCACATTGTCGCTTTAGCTCAAACGCTCAAATCGGAAGAACTGTTGCAGCTCGACAACGAGACCATCCTTTACCGCCTGTACCACGAGGAAACAGTGCGCCTGTTCGAATCTGAAGATCTTATCTTCAACTGCGACTGCAGCCGCGAGCGTAGCGCCAATGCGATGCAGATGATGACGCAAGATGAGTTGTTAGAGCTTGCCGAAGAGCAGGGCGGTGCGATTGAGATGAGCTGCCAGTTCTGCAATGAGCTGTATAGCTTTGATACTGCCGATATCCGCGCCCTGTTTCACAACGACGGTCGCCTAAATGACGAGGGTTCATTGCACTAATAGGTAAGGCCCTCAGGGTACGCCTGCGCCGCCGGTTGTGAGAAAATCGGTGGTATAAGTATTGCGAATCAAATTTTGCGACACGCTAAAAAAAGAGACCAGATCAACTGGTTCGTATCCTACCCAAGCAAAAACGTCATCGAACGTGACCCTTTAGAGGTCGGCTGGGTTTTTATTTCCAGGTAAACGGGGCAGTGCCCGAAAGGATAGAAAAACAGATGACTAAAGAGTCAGTTTCCACGACCCACCTTAATTTAGCGCCTGCAGCTCTTGTTGAAGCCGCTGTTGCTCGCGGTGAAGGCACACTTGCCAACACCGGTGCGCTGGTTGTAACCACCGCCAAGCGGACAGGCCGCTCGCCGATGGATCGTTTCATCGTGCAGGAGCCGAGTACGGCCGACTCCATCGATTGGGGGGCAATCAACCGCCCATTTGATGCTGCTAAGTTTGATGCGCTCTGGTCGCGCGTTGAGGCCTACCTCAGCGATAGAGAGCACTTTGTCTCTGAGGTACACGTTGGCTCGGATCCAAACCACTACCTAGCAGTGCGCATGACGACTGAAACGGCTTGGCAGAACCTCTTTGGGCAAAACCTCTTTATTCGCCCAGCGCACTTCAACCCGAAGGATAAAGAGGAGTGGCAGATCCTCAACGTTGCCAGCTTCGAATGTGATCCCGAGCGCGACGCCACCAACTCCGATGGCTGCGTCATCCTCAACTTTGCTAAGCGCAAAGTACTGATTGCAGGCATGCGCTACGCGGGTGAAATGAAGAAGGCGATGTTCTCAGTGCAGAACTTCCTGCTGCCTGAGCGGGACGTGCTGCCGATGCACTGTTCAGCCAATATTGGCGAAGATGGTGCGACTACCCTCTTTTTTGGTCTTTCGGGTACGGGCAAGACCACGCTCTCAGCGGATCCTGATCGCTACTTGATCGGTGATGATGAACACGGCTGGGGCAAAGGCACAGTGTTCAACCTTGAAGGTGGCTGTTATGCCAAGACCATCAACCTGAGCCATAAGAACGAGCCGATTATTTGGGAAGCGATCCGTTTTGGTGCAATTGTTGAGAACGTGACACTAAATGATGCACGTCGTGCCGACTATAACGACACTAGTCTGACCGAAAATGGCCGCTGTGCTTACCCCTTGGAGCACATTGACAAACGCTCTGCGACTAATATGGGGGCTGAACCGGATAACATCATTTTCCTTACTTGTGACCTCACTGGTGTCCTACCACCGGTATCAGTACTCACCAAGGAAGCTGCGGCTTACCACTTTCTTTCTGGCTACACCGCACTTGTCGGTTCGACGGAGATGGGGTCGGGCGGTGGCATTAAGTCGACCTTCTCCACCTGCTTCGGTGCGCCTTTTTTCCCGCGCCCAGCAGCGGAATACGCCGAGCTGCTGATGAAGCGTATCGAAGAGTTTGGTTCGCGTGTCTACCTGGTAAATACCGGCTGGACCGGCGGTAGCTATGGCACAGGTCAGCGCTTCAGTATCCCAACGACGCGTTCGGTGATCTCTGCAATCCAGAATGGCTGTCTGAATGATGTAGAGACGCAGCACATTGATGGGCTGAACCTCGATGTCCCTGTGGCGGTGCCCTCAGTAGACTCTAATCTGCTGGTACCACGCCAGACCTGGGAGTCGGCTCAAGCCTATGATGCTGCGGCAGCTGAGTTGGCGTCGAAGTTTGTGAAGAACTTTGAGAAATTTGGTGGTGTCGATGAAGCGATTATTGCGGCTGGGCCGCAGGTTTAATCGGGCCGTGCGATCCGTCGCGAACGTAGGCTTCGCGTAGATCGCTCCTACAAATTTTCCGGTACGAGGGTTGTAGCCGCCTATGCGGCTATTACCCGACCTTCTCTTCTGTTGGCTCTTTCACTACGGACGTAGCAAACCACCGATCTAGCACCTTATCTGGAATCAGCGGAATCAACCGCGCGATAATCGCAATAAGTAGCAGTGCCCATATCAACCGATAGCCTACTACTGCCCAAAGCGATGCACCGGTAAGTGCTATCAGCAGCGTATCCTCAATCAAACTGTGACACAGCCCAAGCAGGCTGATGGCTGCGAGGATCTCTCGTGGATTGAGTTCACCCTTCTCCGCTTCACGAATCAACAGTCCGCCACCAAACGCGAGCCCCAGTGTCATGCCTATCAGCGTCATCGATAGCGCTTTCTGCGAGATGCCGATCAGCTTGAGTAGAGGTTTTAGCGCCTGTTCCAGCATCCGCTCAACACCCGTGACCTTCAGGATTTGCAGGGCCGTGACCAGTATCAAGATCACGATAGCGGTCCAGAAAAGGCTGGTGAGCTGAGTTGTAGCCCAGGTACCCCAGTCTGCACCGCGCACTTCAGGCTGCCAAATAAAGGCGTGTGTCTGCTGCATTACTGGGTCGTCGGCATAGTACCAACTCAACAGCCAGGCGAGCAGAAAAGCGCTGATTATGCGCATCAGCGCCTGCGGCAGTATGCGACAGCCCGCTTTGCGCGCAATACTGACCTCTACCAGCATGTTATGGGCACCGAGCATCAACATACCCATGCAGGTGACCTGTGCCAGTGTCCAGTCGGATGCGTAGGTGATCATAATGACCAGACCGGCATAGATATTGGTCAGCATCGCGGTCGCCCAGATCAATCCAGCGAGGGGCGGCAGGTCAAGTAAGTGCATCAGCGGCGCCAATAACTGAGCCAGAAGATCAACGAATCCGGCCTGCTCCAACAGGCGTACCACGATCAGCGCGGGGATCAGTACTTTAAACAGAGTGACTGTAATGTCGTACCACTGATGAGCGACAATACGACTATGTTGGGCGAGGCTCAGGTACATTCTTATAGTTCTCAAAAAGGCTGCGCGAGTTAGTTCTTTGGGGCAATTCCCCAAAAGCCGATACAGATGCTATTATCTCGCGACTAGCTTTTGCAATAGAGTGCGCAAAAGAACGCGCGATAGTTCGTTTGTAAGACGTTTACCGTCTAATGTTCACAGATAAATAGCGTGCAAGCGCTTTGGAGATATTCACGAATGAGTGAGAACATCGTTAATGTAAGTGACGCTAGTTTTGAGGAAGATGTACTAAAAGCTGAAGTACCTGTACTGGTTGATTACTGGGCGGAGTGGTGTGGCCCTTGTAAAATGATTGCGCCGGTCCTAGAAGAGATCGCTAAAGAGTATGACGGTCGTATCAAGGTATGTAAGCTGAACATTGACGAAAACAACGAAACTCCACCTAAGTTTGGTATTCGTGGCATCCCAACCCTAATGCTGTTCAAGGGTGGTAACGTTGAAGCGACTAAAGTGGGTGCTTTGTCTAAGTCACAGCTGGCGGCCTTTGTAGACGCAAATCTTTAAGTTTTTGACACTACAAAAGAGCAGATTTAACAGATCTGCTCTTTTTTTGATCAGTTTGCTGGACAGCCCCGCAGACGCTGTATATATTTAAGATGTCTTTGCGAAAGATACTTTTCGAATTCCTTCTTCTGAAACTAAACCTTCCGGCAACACAGCCGTTCGGCTGCAACTAGCCCTTCATCTAAAACGACAATGAATCTTACCGAACTCAAACTAAAATCTATGCCAGAACTGCTCAACATTGCAGCAGAGATGGGACTCGACAACCTCGCTCGTTCACGCAAACAGGACGTTATTTTTGCGATCCTTAAGAAGCATGCACGCAGCGGTGAAGATATCTACGGCGACGGCGTACTGGAGATCCTACAGGATGGCTTCGGCTTCCTGCGTTCAGCTGACTCCTCATACCTCGCAGGTCCAGACGATATCTACGTATCGCCAAGCCAAATACGCCGGTTCAACCTGCGTACAGGTGACACAATCTCCGGTAAGATCCGTCCGCCGAAGGATAGTGAGCGCTACTTTGCGCTGCTGAAGGTCTCTGAGATCAACTACGATCAGCCAGAGAACGCCAAGAACAAGATCCTGTTCGAGAACCTGACACCGCTGTTTGCGCAGAACCGTATGCGCATGGAGATTGGTAACGGCTCAACTGAAGATATCACTGCTCGGGTGCTCGACCTAGTAAGCCCTATGGGTAAAGGCCAGCGTGCACTGATCGTGTCACCGCCTAAGGCAGGTAAGACACTGATGCTGCAGAATATTGCTAACAGCATCACGCGTAACAACCCCGATGTTTACCTGATTGTGCTGCTGATTGATGAACGTCCGGAAGAGGTAACTGACATGCAGCGTACTGTGCGCGGCGAAGTCGTTGCTTCAACCTTTGATGAGCCGCCATCACGGCATGTGCAGGTTGCAGAGATGGTGCTGGAGAAGGCGAAGCGCCTGACCGAGCACAAGAAAGATGTGGTTATCCTGCTCGACTCTATTACCCGTCTGGCACGTGCCTACAATACGGTTATCCCTTCATCAGGTAAGGTGCTGACTGGTGGTGTGGATGCTCACGCGCTGGAGCGTCCGAAGCGTTTCTTCGGTGCTGCGCGTAACATTGAGGAAGGTGGCAGCCTTACCATTATTGCGACAGCTCTGGTTGATACTGGCTCTAAGATGGACGAAGTTATCTTTGAGGAGTTCAAAGGTACAGGTAACTCAGAAGTGCACCTCGACCGTCGTGTTGCAGAGAAACGTGTATTCCCAGCGATTAACATCCGCCGTTCCGGCACACGTCGTGAAGACCTGCTGACGACTGAGGAAGAGCTGCAGCGTATGTGGATTTTGCGCAAACTGCTGGACTCAATGGAAGATGCAGCGGCAACAGAGTTTGTTATCGACAAGCTGAAGGATTTCAAGACAAACGAAGAGTTCTTCCTGTCTATGAAGCGAAAATAATTGATGTGAAACTGGGGTGCGCCCCAATCCATCAGGAAAGGGCGAGCGTAACAACTCGCCCTTTTGTTTTTCTGCTGCAAGCACTCTAAGGGAGCGAAGATGGCATCACCGAAATACAGAGATCTGCGCGATTTTATTGATCAGCTTGAGAAGCGCGGTGAACTCAAACGTATCAAGCACCCCGTTGACCCGAATCTTGAGATGACTGAGATCTGTGACCGTACGCTGCGTCGCCAAGGCCCTGCGCTGCTGTTCGAGAACCCTATAGGCTACGATATGCCGGTGCTGGGGAATCTATTCGGAACACCGGAGCGCGTCGCTTTTGGGATGGGCGAAGAGTCTGTCTCTGCACTGCGCGAGGTCGGTAAGGTACTGGCACAGCTTAAAGAGCCCGAGCCACCCAAGGGTTTTAAGGATGCCTGGGATAAGCTGCCGATCTTCAAACAAGTGCTCAATATGGGGCCTAAGCAGGTGCGAAATGCCCCCTGTCAGCAGGTTGTCCTAGAGGGTGATGAGGTCGATCTTAACCGCATCCCGATTCAGACCTGTTGGCCGGGCGATGCTGGGCCGCTAGTGACCTGGCCGCTAGTGATTACTCGTGGGCCAAACAAGACACGGCAAAATCTGGGTATCTACCGTCAGCAACTGATCGCTAAGAACAAGCTTATTATGCGCTGGCTGGCGCACCGTGGCGGTGCTTTGGACTTTCGTGAGTGGAAGAAGGAGCGTCCGGGCGAACCCTTCCCCGTTGCCGTTGCCTTAGGCGCTGACCCTGCGACTATTCTCGGTGCGGTAACGCCTGTACCCGATACGCTGTCAGAGTACGCCTTTGCGGGGCTGCTGCGCGGTGGTAAAACCGAGGTGACTCAGTGCATAGGCAGTGATCTGCAGGTGCCCGCCAGTGCCGAGATAGTGCTTGAGGGTTACCTCTACCCCGATGAGATGGCCGATGAAGGCCCCTTCGGTGATCACACAGGCTACTACAATGAGGTCGATCAGTTCCCGGTCTTTACTGTAGAGCGCATCACTATGCGTAAAGATCCGATCTATCACAGCACCTACACCGGCCGTCCGCCCGATGAGCCAGCGATCCTAGGTGTAGCGCTCAATGAAGTATTTGTACCGATTCTGCAGAAGCAATTCCCCGAGATTGTAGACTTCTATCTGCCGCCCGAGGGCTGCTCTTATCGTATGGCAGTGGTCAGCATGAAGAAGGCCTATCCGGGTCATGCGAAGCGGATTATGCTGGGTGTCTGGTCCTTCTTGCGGCAGTTTATGTACACCAAGTTTGTCATCGTTTGCGACGATGACGTTAATGTGCGTGATTGGAATGATGTGATCTGGGCGATTACGACGCGAATGGATCCGGCGCGTGATACCACGATGATCGAGAATACGCCGATCGACTACCTCGATTTTGCTTCGCCGGTCTCTGGGCTGGGTTCGAAGATGGGTATGGATGCCACTAATAAGTGGGAGGGCGAGACCACTCGTGAGTGGGGTGAGCCGATTACCATGGATGAATCGATTAAAGCTCGGGTTGACGAGATCTGGAAAGATCTCGGCATTGATGACTGAGCGCTTTACACTTGTCATTAACGGGGTCGCAGCTGTGTTTCAACTCGATCCCGATCGTACCCTTCTCGAACAGCTCACTGAATTTGGTATTAATCAGCGCAGGGCATGCCGCAATGGTGTGTGTCAGATCTGCGATGCTGAACTACTGGCAGGAACAGTGTTTCAGCGTTATCCCCGAGCTGAGCTGACAGCACCAACGATGTTTTACCTCTGCACCTCTTACCCCAAAAGCGACCTTCGAATCCGTCTCATACGGGCAGTAATAGCCGAGTAGGCGCGTATTACGCGACTGCGATTTGGGCTTAGCGCGAAATAGCACTGCGTGCTACATAGCTCCTTCTTGGACGTCCCCTTCGAAAAATAACCAGTTAGCCCGTTTTCTCCTGCCACTCCAGTTCACCTAGGCGGACTTGTAGCCAGTCGAAGCCGATGCGCTTGGCGACGGCTGCTGCGCCGTCGAGGCTTTTGAATTCGCGCTCTTTCTTGGAGCGCTGTAACTCCAGCTGAACCGTCTCGCCGTCACGCGTTAGAAAACGCAGTGTCCAACCTGGCGACATCAAGATTGGTGCGCACTGTGCGCGCTCAAAAACACCTGCTTTGAAAAGCAATCGAATCTCTTTTTCCTGCATCTTTAAATACTCTTGATGTTTTATTTATAAATATTGATAAGTATAAAATAAATAATGATTTATCACAAATAAATAAAGGCTAAAAGGCTTTTAAAAATCCTTTTAAAACAATAAGTTATTTTCTTTCGAATTTTATAAGTTGAGTTTTGCTGAACGCTTTTAACTTGTTGTTTTTATTGGTTTTATTTTGGTATGAATGATATTTCGAATATGAATATTTCTAATAGTGTTTTGGTTGTTCATTAATTATTTATGATCAATCTTTATTTAAATTAAAAAATGCTTATGCGAACCGTCGTATCTTTGAGGATGATTTCCAGAGTCTGGATGAGTAGGGTCAACAGATAGTGCTGCGTCTACTAGAGAGATTGGGCGTAACCACAGATCACAAGATCCAGAATCAGTCATTGCTGGAGGAGTTCATTAGCGAATGGAGTGCTTTGCGGAGTCAGGGAGTCGAATCAGAGTAGTCAGCTGACTGAGTCTTGTAGCTTTCGTCTAAGCGATCCTTTATCGTGTTTGAAGCGCATAAGAATAAGTTGATCACCCATGGATACGCACAATAATAAAATATCGGTGCCGGCATTAACGAGGCTGAGGTTACGGCTCGATCTAATCTTTTTGGCAGTCATTCTTTGCAGCGCTGTAGTCATCACTGCGTTTCCAGTGGAGAGCGCTCTTTTCCCACCTGCGTTTTTGGCCCTCTTGCTTGCTGCTGCTTTTACTGTTCATTTCTATGCGCTTAAAGTTGGCGCTGAAACCTTACGTCGTTCAGCAGAGACCTTCGTTCTTGCTTCAACCTTGGTTATGTGGGCACTTGTTTGGCACAACGGTGAGCTCGCATCAATTCTTTTGCCGGCCTTTGTTGCTGTGGCCGGGATTTTTGGATTAGAACGTCTGCGCTTCCTGATTCTCTACTCGCTAGGGTCTGTAGTGTTACTTCTGGCGATGATAACTGTGCAAGATCAGGTTGATTTTGCTGTGGTAGGTCGAGCAGTCGTAACCTTAGCGGTGGTGATCAGCCTGCTTTTTTATCTGCGGGCCTACATCACTCTTTTAGATGAATCGAATCGCGAAAGAGCTCAGCTTGAACAGACGTTAAAAGGAGTTCTTAAAGCAGTAAAAATTAGTGTGTATGACGAGCGTGTGAGTGATGGATTGGGATATTTCATCCACACTCGGGGCGAGCGGGAGGTTGTATTCATCGGTGCTCCAAAGCGTTTTGAACTTGTAGAACCGGAATTTCGGGAGCAGCTCAGCACGAATCTTGAGCAGTTAAATACCCCCACCGAGTTCCGGTCTAAATTTGACCCTCAAGCAGAGTCTGAATACGCACCGCGAGTATATCGTTGGTTTCGGCAGCAGACCCTTTTTGAGTACCGGGATGATGAGGGTGAACTGCATCGTGTTGGGTTTTCCCAGTTAATAGAAGATGAGGTCAAGAATCGCAAAAAACTTGCAGAGCTGTTCGAGGTAAAACAGCTACAGTCGTCTCAGTTACAGGCTGCTATGTCGGATTTGTCTCGCAAACAACAGTATCTTGAAAATGAGATGGCGAAGTTTGACAGTCTCTGTAACCAGTTAGATTTGATCTACTGGCGACTCAGCCTAAGTGATTGGACGTTAACCTACAATTCGCAGTTTGCTAAACGCTGGGGTTTGGAAGTTGGTGGTTCGATCGATTTTGAGACCCTCAAAGCCGGGATGCATCCGCAGTTAATCGACTTACACACCGCAGCCATCGACAAAGCCATGAGTAAAAAGGAGCCTTACAGACAGCGGTACAAGGCGCTAGACGGTCCAAGTGGAGGTCACTGGTTTGAGTTGAATTACTGGCCCGAGTTGGATGCTGCGGGAGGGGTTGTTGCTGTAAATGTCAGTAACCTGAATATTTCCGCAACGGTTCAAATTGAGGATAAGTTACGTAGCAGCAATGCCGAGATCGCCCGTCAGCAACAGCGTGAAAAAGCTATGTATGCTGTCATTGGTCATGAGCTGCGCACACCCGCCGCAATTCTAAAAATGCAGCTCGAGCAAGAGCGCAAAGGTCTGGGTACCGTTGACCGGGGGCTATTTGAGGCGAGTGTTGATCAGCTGCTCAACGTCGTGGACACACTGCGCACTGTATCCAAGCCAGATGAGATCGTAGAGCACGAATACTCCAGTGAGCTGGTCCGCGAGCTAGTGAGTAATCAGGTGTCTCTGCTTCAAACCCTTGCACAAGACGCTGGCATGAAGCTGGTCGCAGACTATCACTCTTTGTTCGATAAGCCAGTCAGGTTAATGGCGGGGCCGCTGAAGCAACTGATTTCCAATCTAATCAAAAATGCGATTCTCCACTCTGGGGGAAGCGAGATACGGGTTATCGCGATGAGTGAGTTGCGCTCTAGCGGGCTAAAAGTTCTTTGTATCTTGGTGGATGATAATGGTCGTGGGGTTGCGGAATCTGAGCGTGAACGGCTGTTCGAAGCTTATGAACGCGGCGAAGGTGCCAGCAATGGAACCGGCTTGGGGCTCTATATCTGCCGTGAAATTGCCAAAATGATGAGGGGCGATCTGCGTTACGAACCCAGCCCTATGGGTGGGGCGCGCTTCGTTCTGGAGTGGAGCGCCGAGGTTGGTACTGAAACCAATGATGAGAATTCTAAGTCAGATCTGGATCGACCTAATTCGCTAGCCAACCTCTCCGTGCTACTGGTTGAGGATGATGAGGGCATATTACAGATGACTGCGGTACTGCTCTCTGAGGAGTGCGCGGTACTAAGAATCGCTAAAAATGGCCAGCAGGCTCTGGATATTCTAGCGAAAAGCCAAGTTGACCTAGTTCTTACGGATATCTTTATGCCAGAGATGAATGGGATAGAGTTTACGAAAGCAGCGCGCGCGCAGGGCTATGGTCAGCCAATAATTGGACTGACTGCAGCGACCCTAGGGCAAGAGACTGAGTCTCTGCTCAGTGCCGGTGCCGATGCGGTAATGAATAAGCCTGTACGAATCGATGAATTAAAAAATCGGGTTGCGACGCTCCTTGCTACGGACGCCAACTCTGACCCCTTCAGATGCAGGCAATAGCCTTAGGAGAACGCGGCGCGGAAAGCTTCCAGTGCAACCTCTTCGTCGCCTGCAGCGAAGGCTTCCATCCCCACAGGGCCGGTGTAACCCATCTTTTTCAGCGCTTTAGCAACGCCCGCGTAGTTGATCTCGCCTGTACCCGGCTCGCAACGACCTGGGTTGTCGGCAACCTGAACTTCACCAATCCAAGGCAGTGCTTTTTCACACCAGCGCACCAGATCACCTCCACCAATCTGAGTGTGGTAGAGGTCTAGGTTGATACGCAGTTGCGGGCGGTCTACTGCAGAGACCAGTGCGATTACATCCTCAGTGCTACCGAATGGGCAGCCTGGGTGGTCGAGGAGGTTGAGGTTCTCAAGTGTGAATACTACACCTTCCTCTTCGGCCATATCACAGATGTGGTTGAGGGTGTCTTTAGCCTTCATCCACATCGCGCCGCTAACCACTTCGTGCTGCCAAATTGGGATGCCGCCGTCGCCCAGGCCTGTACCGTGCAGGTTGAGGCGGTCAACGCCTAAACGCTTGCCAATCTGTGCGGTTTCGCGCGCGGACTTGAGCAGCATATCTGCGCCCTCGTCATCGGCCAGGCGTCCTTCAAGGTAACCGTTCATGATGGTGAAGTTGGCACCTGACTTCTCGAGCTTGTCGAGGTCCTGATCGGGCCAGTTCCACAGGCCAACGCCAAAACCCATCTCTTTAAGGCGTGATGTACGCCACTCGATCGGTTTCTCCTGCCAGAGCATTTCGGCACAAGCCGCTAGAGGGAAAAGTGTCTGACTCATCTTGCGTTCTCGTATTTTTGTCGCGTCATCCGACTCTGTCGGATAACCCTCCTAAAAAGGTTTCTGTATTGTCGTGTCATCCGGCTGAGTCGGATAACTCTCGTACAAATTTTTTCGAATGAGGCGACCTTGGCTGTATTAACCGATCTTCTTCTCGCCGGATGCGACGCACTGGTAGATCAGCGTATTGATTGTCATTGGGCCTACGCCGCCAGGTACCGGCGTCAGTGCGCTAACACGGTCATGCAGTGGCTCAAGTTCGATATCACCGACACCACCCGGGTGGTAGCCAGCATCCACAACAACTGCACCATCCTTGATCCACTCAGCTTTGATGAACTCCGGGCGGCCCACAGCACCCACAACGATGTCTGCACCTTTGATGATTTCGGCCAGACCCTGAGTGCGTGAGTGACAGATGGTTACCGTCGCATCCTTGTTGAGTAGCATCATCGCCATAGGCTTGCCCAGAATTGGGCTGCGACCTACGACGACAGCGTTTTTGCCAGACAGTGGAATGTCATAAGCCTCAAGCAGGCGCATGATGCCCTGTGGTGTGGCTGAACCGTAAGCCTCTTCTTGCATCGCCATGCGGCCAAAGCCGAGGCAGGTAACGCCGTCGACATCCTTCTCCAGATCAATAGCGTCAAAGCAAGCGCGCTCATCAATCTGTTCTGGAACTGGGTGCTGTAGCAGAATGCCGTGGCAGTTTGGATTTGCATTTAGCTCGTGGATTTTAGCCAGTAGCTCTTCGGTAGTGGTCTCCTCCGGCATCTCTACCGTGATTGAATCCATGCCAATGCGCTTACAGGCGTTGCCCTTCATGCGAACGTAGGTAGCTGAAGCTGGGTCGCCACCCACCAGAATAGTTGCCAGTGCTGGTGTTTGGCCGCCGCTGCGCTCTTTTAGCGCAGCGACGCGCTCGGTGAGTTCAGCTTCAGTCTTTTTGGCTACGGCGCTACCGTCAAGAATAAGGGCAGTCATTACTACTTTTCCTCGAATTAAATCTGCAAAACCAAGCACCGCGGGATAACCCGCGGTGGAAAGTCGGCTATTTTAGCCTAATTAGTCCTGTGACTTGAGGAATTCTTCGAATTTAGCGAACTCTTCGTCAGAAACTGGTACGCAGTGACCCGCTTCTGGGTAGGCACCGCTGTTTACATCAGCAATGAACTCTTTGAACGCTGCTACACGCTCTTCCTGGAGACGAGCATATTCAGCGGCAAAGTCACGGTACACCTTGGCGTGGCGTGGACGGTGACCCGGTGTGTAACCCAGGATGTCCTCTGCGAACAGGTACTGCGCATCTGCATCTGGTCCGCCACCCATGCCGAGCATAATTAGTGAAGAGCGCTTGGTGATCTCCGCTGCAATGCGATCCGGTACAACTTCGAGCTCAGCACCGAAGGCGCCGGCCTCTTCAAGTTTCTTCGCCTCTTCGTAGACCCATTTAGCGGTCTCGAAAGATTTACCCACAGCTTTGAAACCGCCGGTCCAAGTTGCTTTAGATGGGCACAGACCGATATGACCTACAACTGGCACACCGTTGTCGGCGAGCGTTTTTACGATATCGAGAGCGGCACAGCAGTAGAACGCGTCACCACCCATGCGCATGAATTTGAACGCTTCGCGAAGGTAATCTTCAGCAGTAGCGAGCTCGCCGAATGGGCCGTATGGCAAACCGACCTGAACAAAACACTTGCCCGCAGCTTCGCGCATCTCAGGAGAGAAGAATCGCCCTTCGATCGAGAGCATGTGAATGCCAGCAGCATCAGCAGCGCGTGCCTCTTCCAGCGTAGTGACGAAGACCATTGAGATCTTCTCGCCACGCGCTTTCATGGCGCGGATGTCAGCAACGGTAGGGCGGTTATGATAGATATCCATCGGTCTCTCCAAATTTTAATTATCAGTCCGCAAAGTATACCTATCAAAGCGGAATATTCGAGTTGAAAAAATCTGAATTGGATTATTTGTTGCAAATGCTCTCAATATTGCTTTCGGTCCAGCTCCTTGTGGCTTATCCTGTGTCATAAAGTGTCACAGTGTTTCAATTACTTCGATCAGGTTGTCTGCTTATGGGTCGCCCTACTATTAGAGATCTCGCTGCTGAAGCTGGCGTCTCCGTTTCAACAGTGAACCGCGTTCTGAGCGGGCATCAGAAAGTGCGGGAAGTCACCATTAAGCAGGTTTTGGAGGCGGCAGAGCGCATTGGTTTTTATGGTCTGCATGCTATCGAGCACCGTCTGGGGGCCAAGCTCACCCGTTTTCGCTTTGGTGTGTTACTGCAGCAGAAAGATACGAGCTTCTACAAAAACGTGGGCGATGCGTTCAACTCTGCCGCGTCGAGCGTAGAGGATGTGCGTGTTGATATGGAGGTCGAATATATGGAAGACCTCTCTCCCGAATATATCGCCTCGCGTATCACAGCTTTGGGTGAATCCTGTGACGCTATTGCGGTGGTTGCTGCACAGCATCCCCGTATCAGTCAGGCAGTGCAGCAGGTGCGCGAGAAGGATAAGTCCGTCTTTGCCATCATCTCAGCGCTGCCGATCGCCACTGGCGCACACTACATCGGTTTGGATAACTGGAAAGTGGGGCGCACTGCAGCCTGGTCGATTCACCACATGGCAAAGCAGCCTGGCCCGGTCGCACTGTTTGTGGGTAACCACCGTTACCGCTGTCAGGAGGCCAATGAGATCGGCTTTCGCTCTTACTTCCGTGAGCATGCACCAGAGTTTGAGTTGCTGGATGTTCACTCAACTTACGAGAATGACCAGATCGCCCGCGACCTTACAGAGCGTCTACTGCACCAGCATTCTGATGTGGTTGGACTCTATGTGGCGGGTAGCGGATTGGCCGGTAGTCTCGAAGCTATCAGAGATGTGCAGCCGGATAGTCCGCCGCTTGTCGTGGGTCATGATCTTGCGCCAGCTCACGTGCAGGGCTTGCTGGATGGCACCCTGACGCTACTGCTCGCAAATCTGGTTGATCGTCTCGCCGCCGAGACGGTGGATGCGATGTGCAGAGCGGCGTCTGAGAGAAATGCTGAACTGCGCTACGAGCGTATTCTGCCGTTCATCACTTACACCCGCGAGAACGTCTAACTCTCTTCTTGGCGCGCAGCACTCAGGCTGCGCTGGCTGTTTCATTCGCCGCAGTATCCGGCACAAGGTCTTTGTACGGCTGAGCGGTTGCGGGTAGTGGACGGCGCAGGTAGTAGTCCGGCTCGTTGCGCTGGCGCCAAAGAATCGGCACAAACTCGCGGTAGGCGGCCAACAGGGACGGGCTCGGCTCTGGAAAATCTCCCTTCAGCCGCTCGTGTAGCGCTGGCAGTTGGTGATAAGGCACCGTTGGGAACATGTGGTGCTCAACGTGGTAGTTCATATTCCAGTAGATGAAGCGGCTGATTGGGTTCATGTACACCGTGCGACTGTTGAGCCGGTGATCAATAGCGTTATCCGCCAGGCCTGCGTGCTGCGTCATACCTGTCAACACCATATGCCAGGCACCATAGATGCGTGGCAGACCCACTAGCATTAAGGGAATCCAGGACTGCAGCATAAATGCGCTGGCAAAAGTGATAGCGTAGATCAGCAGCCAAATACGAGCGACGGTGATGGCTTGTTGTTTATCCATCTCGGGGATGTAAGTCGCCTCTTCAGGGTTGAGTTTACCGCTGGCGTTTATCAGCATGTTCTTAAGACCGCCAATCACATCCATCACACCAATGTAGTTCTGAATCAGGCGCCAGAAGGAGATGGGCTTCTGTGCCGCGATCTCGGGATCACGGCCAACAATAATGGTATCCGTATGGTGACGGGTGTGGCTCCAGCGCCAAGAGACTGGGTTGCGAATCATCATGAAACAGGCGACCTGATAGAGCCACTCGTTCATCCAGCGAGTACGAAAAGCTGTACGATGACTGCACTCATGCCAGCGCGAATCCATCGCCGATCCGTAGAGCACTCCATAAGCAGCCCAAAATGGAACGCACAGCCAGCTACCCCAGAAATAGATACCACCTCCTGCAAACGCGATCATTGCTGTGAACAGTATGAATGTGTCACGAATAGCCGGCTTGTCCGAGCGCTGCATAAACTGCTTCATCTCTTTACGAGGAATGTCGGACTGGTACCAGCTAGCATCAGCCAATCCAAGTTCTACAGCTTGCTTACCGCTTTTTCCCAACAGGCTGTAATCGCGCTCGGACATGGAAATTCCTCCTTGTTAGATTTAGCGATTATAGAGTTTTGCTCTCTATTGGCAATGCTCTGAAAGTTTTTGATATCAGAATGATCATCGGCTCGATACTAGACTGTCGATTCTGATGTTTGTACATCAAACTTTGTGAGAGCAATGATGAAACGACATATCTTTGGGCATTGCAATGACTTGGGTGTCCTCGTCAGAAGCGCTGTGAATACATCTTTGTACGCTTGTGAATGCCATCCATGGCATTCAAAATTCTGCCGAGGACACCCAAGTCATCACAACGCAAAGGTTTTGTAACTGCCCGTAGATGGTGGACTAAATCCAATAAATTGATAATCTTAAGAAAACAATTCTAATAAGGCGCTAGAAGCGTGGCGAGAGCAGCAAAGAATCGAGTAACCCTGGCAGAGGTTGCGCAGTTGGCGGGTGTCAGCCGCAGCGCGGTATCGCGCACATTTACGCCTGGAGCGTCGGTTTCGGGCCAGACCAAAGCGCGAGTTGAGAAAGCTGCACGGGAGTTGGGTTACAGGCCCAATATCCTTGCGCGCAGTTTAACCACAGGGCAGACCGGTCTGGTTGGCTTAGTTGCCAATAATTTCAAGAATCCAGCCTATCTCGAGATCCTCGACACCTTCACACGGCTGTTGCAGGCACGTGGGTTGCGTACGCTGCTGATCAACCTGTCTGATGAAGTTGAACCGCAACGTAGCCTGGACCTGCTTCTGCAGTATCAGGTTGATGCGGTTGTGGTGGCCTCATCGACCTTGCCGATGGGGTTCACGGATGCCTTCGTTGAGGCGGGGCTTTTGGTTGTTCATGCTTTTGGGCGCACCAATGATGGGCAGTACGATGTGGTGAGCATTGATAATCAAGCGGCAGGCGCTCTGGCTGCTCGTCGTCTGCTCGCCTCGGGTTATACCAAGCTTGGATTTTTAGGTGGTCCCCAGCTCGCTACATCAACCAGAGATCGTCTTTCGGGCTTTATGTCGGTGGCTGAGACCGAGGGTGCCAGCGTGCAGGTGCATTTTGCCCAGGGCTACACCTTTGAGGCCGGCAATGAGGCGATGCACCATCTGATGGAAACGGGGCTGGCACAAGGGTACCTCTGTGGTGATGATATGATCGCTATGGGCGCTATCAATGCTCTGAATAGTGCGGGTGTTAAGGTGCCCGAGCGGGTAGGTATTCTCGGTTTTAACAATATCCAGATGTCCGCTTGGGAGGGTATCCGTTTGACAACCATCGCTCAGCCCACAGCCAGAGTTATGGAGTTGACGGTTGATCGCTTACAAGCTCAGCTCACTGCCGGAGAACCCTCGAAGCCGAGTGTCACGCTGTTGCCTTGCGACATTATCGAGCGTGACACCTTGGCGCCTGTCAAGCAGAGCTAGAGAGACTCCCAGCTTCCCTGGCTGTTGCCCGAGCGCGCCACCGCAGCAATCGCTTTGATCGAATCAGCGCCGGCGTCGACCATTGGAATTAAGCCTAGGTCGGGCGTTTGGCCCTGCTTATCCATATCAATCGCCTGTGCCAATTCGGTGTAGATATTACCGAAGGCGAGTGGCATACCCTCCGCGTGACCCACCGTTACTCGACTTGAACGATCGGCTTCTGGGGAGAGGTTTGCTTCACCGCGCTCGATCACCTGTGTGCGGCCACCGACGGGAGTGTAGTAGAGCTGATTCGGCTGCTCCTGCGCCCAGCGCAGACCTCCGGTTTCACCGAACACCTGAATTGTCAGACCATGCTGGCGACCAATGGCACAGGATGAGGTCCACAGACGACCCACGGTACCTTCTGACATACGGAAGTTCACCATAGCGTCATCCTCAAGTTCGCGGCTCGGGAGTAGGCTAACGCAGTCGGCGCTGAGCTGTTCCACGCGTTGATTGGTCACGAAGCTGGCCATGTGCATGGCATGGATGCCGCAATCGGCGAACTGCGCCGATACACCCACTTTGCTCGGATCGTAACGCCAGCGTACGCGCGGGTTGTCAGCATCTGCTGCATCGGCGTGATGGCCGTGGGCAAACTCGGCAAATACCATGCGCACCTTGCCGATATCACCACGCGCGACCATTGCTCGCATATGGCGCACCAGTGAATAGCCAGAGTAGCCATAGTTTACCGCGCAGATCTTGCCACTCGCCTGAGCTACTTTGACTAGATCTTCGGCCTGCTCGACATTCATAGTCAGTGGCTTTTCGCAGAGTACGTGGAAGCCCGCTTCCAGGAAGGCTTTACTGATCTCATAGTGAGTGTCGTTAGGTGTAGCGATGGTCACCAACTCAATGCGATCTTCGCGGTTGCGCTCGCCCTCTAGCATCTCGCGCCAGTCGCCATAACTGCGATCAGAATCTAGACCCAGCTCTACACCGTAAACTTTGCCCTCTTCAGGGCGGTGGTCTAGTGCAGCCGCTTTAAAGTTAAACAGGCCATCGAGGCGTGCACCCAGTCGGTGAGCTGGGCCAATCTGACTGCCACGACCGCCGCCAATCAAACCCCAGTTAATTGGTTTCATATAGAACGACTCCAGTACAAAAAATTAAAAGCCAACGCTGGCGAGAAACTCTCGGTTCGCGCGCGCATCAGTGAGAGGTGAAACGTCGAGTGTTGGATCGCAGTCCTGCTCAACGGTAATCCAGCCGTTGTAACCACGATCAGTTAGCAGCTGTTTGACTGCGTTAAAGTTGACCTCGCCCTTGCCCAAGTTGCAAAAGATACCCTGACCACAGGCGTCATAAAAACCGGTGCGGTTGGCGATAACATGGGCTTTCACAGCAGGATCTATATCTTTGAAGTGGACATAAGCTAAGCGATCAAAGTTGCGTGTCATAAACTCAACTGGATCGAAACCGGCATAGGTTTGGTGGCCGGTGTCTACGCACAGCTTGAGATGTTTTGAGTCGATCTCTTGAAGTAACAGTTCTAGTTCGGGCAGGTAATCAACGAAGCCAGCACTGTGGCTGTGAATGCTGACGGTGAGGCCGTACTCCTCGGTACCGAGCTTAGCGACCGTGCGGATGCGATCAACAAATGCTCTCCACTCGGCGCTATCCATTTTCACTGCCTCTTCGGGCCGGCCGGCAGAGGGTGCGCGACGCTCTGAGATCGAATCGATCAGTACCATCTGTTGGGCGCCATGTGCATTCAGCGCGCGGGCGGTGCGGTGAGCCTTATCTAGCAAGTCGTCAAAGGCGCTCGCATCATGGAAGGGTTGGTATAGCACACCTGCCATCATCTCCAGCTTGTGTTGGGCTAGCGCGTCAGCAAGCTCAACTGGGTCCTCAGGCATGAAGCCAATGGGGCCCAGCTCAATGCCTTGATAACCTGCATCGGCACACTCTTTCAGGACGGTTTGCCAACTCGGATTGCGTGGATCTCCAGCAAACTCCACACCCCAAGAGCAGGGCGCATTACCGACTTTGATACTCATTGTTTTTATCCTTTGGTTACAGGCTCACCCAGCCTGATTGTTTGTATGATTCTCGAATAGCGTCGACAACCCGCATTACCTCGACACCATCACTGAAACTAGGCCACGCGGGCTGATGGCCCAAGATGGCACGAATAAAATTGGCCTGTTCGATAATGATCTGGTCCTGATAACCCGTGCCATGGCCAGCGCCTTGACAGAAAAATCGGAAATCACCATGGTCAGGTCCGGCTAAGATACGTTGAAAGCCGGCATTTGGGCTGTTGTCGCGCTGATAGAGCCAAACACAGTTCTGATCCTCTTGGTCAAAGCGGATAGTCCCCTCGGAGCCGTGAATCTCGTAGGCATAACCCATTTTTCGCCCGTGGGCTACGCGCGAGGATGAGATGAAGCCGTTCGCGCCATTACTGAACTGACACATAAATTGCACCTGATCATCATTCGACTCTGTGTCTTTGCTTTGGCGACGCGACTCAGGGCGGCATTTGATATCGGCGACCAAAGATTCGATTGGGCCACAGAAGGCGAGTGCACACTGGATAACATGAGGCGCAAGATCACCCAGTGTCCCGTTGGCGTCCCCCTGCAAGCGCCAGGTGCTAAGCGCATCCACCATAAAATCTTCGTTGTGCTCACCGCGGAACCAAGTGATCTCCCCGATAGCACCCTCGGCAATCAGTTTGCGGGCATAGGCGCTGGCGGGTGTGTTGATGTAGTTGTAGGCAACCAGGTTAACGACAGATTCGGCTGCTGCAGCTATCGCTTGGGCTTCGGGCAGTGTTCGCCCCATCGGCTTTTCGCACATAACCGGCTTACCGGCTTTGGCACAGAGTTCGACAAATTCGAGGTGTGTGTCCTGCGGCGATGCTATGACTACGGCATCAATTTTGTCCGATTCGATCAACTCTTTGGCCGTGGCAAAAGAGTGGGGCGCATTGAACAGTTGGGCATAGCGGGCGGCGCTTTGCGCAGAACCGGCTGCAATACCGCCTAACTCAACCACGGTTTCGAGCTCCATTACAGCGCTAACAGAGTGTGCAGCGATCGAATGGGCCTTGCCCATATAGCCACCTCCGATGACGCCCAGCCTGATTTTTTGCATCTTTTTATCCTTAGGTTTGCAACCGGTTGCAGATGTTGTATCGTCATCCGAAAGAATAATCAATAACAGGATGCACCGATGACAACAACAGCGGGCAAAACAATTACCCTGACAACAGCCCAAGCAATTGTTAAATATCTGCAGAATCAGTGGATTGAGATTGACGGTCAGAGGGTTCGGTTGTGCGGCGGCGGCTTCGGTATTTTTGGCCACGGCAACGTTACCTGTCTGGGTGAAGCGTTATACGAAGTCCAGGACGATCTGCCGCTCTATCGAGGACAGAACGAACAGTCTATGGGGTTCGCGGCTGCCGCTTACGCCAAGTACCACCTGCGTCGACGTTTCATGTTGTGTACCGCCTCTGCCGGGCCTGGTACTGCCAATCTGATAACCTCCTCGGCGCTTGCGATGGCAAACCGTCTGCCGATGTTGATGTTGTGTGGCGATAACTTCGCGACACGTCTGCCGGATCCGGTGTTGCAGCAGGTTGAGCATTTCAATAACCCGACTCTGGGTGTGACCGATGCGTTTAAGTCCGTGACGCGCTACTGGGATCGTATTACTCACCCTGCACAGATCCTACAGTCCTTGCCGCAAGCAATTGGCACGATGTTGGATCCAGCAGATTGTGGGCCGGCTTTTATCGGTTTGCCACAGGATGTGCAGGGCTGGGTGTACGAATACCCCGTGAGCTTCTTTGAGCCCAAAGTCCATCGTGTACGTTCAATTATCCCTGATCCTGTTGAGCTTGAAGCGGCAGCCGAGCTGTTAAAAACCGCGAAGCGTCCGCTGATCATTGCGGGAGGTGGTGTGCAGTACGGCGATGCGATTGACACACTCCGCCACTTCGCCGACGAGCATCAGATTCCGGTGGTTGAGACGATTGCCGGTCGCGCAAACTTGCGTTGGGATTATCCGTTGAACTGCGGCCCACTGGGAGTGACTGGCTCAGATTCGGCTAATGCTCTCGCTGATAAGGCTGATGTAGTGCTCTGCGTAGGCACTCGATTGCAGGACTTTACTACAGGCTCCTGGACAGTCTTTGGCGAGACGACACAGCTCATAAAGATTAACCCCGGGCGGCATGACGCACTTAAGCACCAAGGTCTAGAGGTGATCGCAGGTGCCAAGGAGTCGTTGCCAGCCCTTTCACAGCTTCTCGGTGAATACGTATCGCCGCCTGGGTGGTTGGATATGGCCGCATCTGAGCGCGAGGCTTGGGACGTTATCCGTGCGGCTAATACAGATATTAAGTCCGGTCCCAATCGTTACGCGCAGGCGATCGGGGTCGTAAATGCGCTCTGCGATGAGGGAGACCGTGTGGTTACTGCCGCGGGCGGTCTGCCGGCCGAAGTGACTGCCAACTGGCGCACGTTGCAAGTGAGCACCGTTGATGTGGAGTTTGGTTTCAGTTGCATGGGTTATGAAATTGCCGGTGGCTGGGGGGCTCGTATTGCCCAGAGTGAGCAGGAGAAGCAAAACGATACAATTGTGTTTGTTGGAGATGGCTCCTACTTGCTGATGAACTCCGATATCTACTCAGCAGTTATCACCGACAAGAAGCTGATTATTCTTGTGCTCGACAATGGTGGTTTCGCGGTCATCAATAAGCTGCAAACCGGCAAAGGCAATGCCAGCTTTAATAACCTCTTTAAAGATACACCCACCGCGACGAATCAGTTGGGTGTCGACTTCGAACAGCACGCACAGAGCATGGGTGCTCAGACTGAGCGCGTTGCCGATGCAAACGAGATGCAGGCGGCGTTCCAGCGAGCGAAAGAGTCTGATCGGACCTATGTAATTGTGATGGATGTTGATCCTTATGATGGTTGGACCAATGAGGGACATGCTTGGTGGGAGGTGGGCACCCCCGCGGTCTCCAACCGTCAGGAGGTGCTCGACGCTCATGCTGAAACTGAAGCGGGTCGTGACCGCCAGCGTAAGGGGGTCTAGGTGGTAGAGCATTTGCTTCAGGCGTTAACTGAGTCGGACCAGCCGATTCTTGTGATTGGCAGGGCGGGCCTTGACCTCTATCCGGACCCTCCTGGCACACGGACCGAAGAGGCATCGCAGTTTACGACAGCGCTGGGTGGCTCCAGCGGCAATATCGCCGTTGCCTTGCGTCGTTACGAAGTGCCCGTCGCCTTACTGACTTGCGTATCGGATGATGCTGTAGGGCGCTTTGTGCGTAACCAACTTGCTCACTACGGCATTAATGACGCGCTTGTAAAAACGATCAGCGGTGATGAGCGTACTAGCCTAGCGTTAGCGGAGTCGCGGGTAGAGGATCATCAGTCGGTTATCTACCGCAACAACGCAGCGGACTTTCAGATGGATGAGGAGCAGATAGTAGCCGTCGATTTTCGCGCCTATCGCGCCCTCGTTATCACTGGAACTTGTCTTACGTTAGAGCCGTCTCGCAGTGCTAGCCTGCTGGCGCTGAAGAGAGCTCAGGTCGCCGGTATTCCTGTGATTATGGACCTGGACTACCGACCCTACTCTTGGGAAAGCCCAGAGATGGCCCAAACTGTTTATCATCAGGCGGTGGAGTATGTAGAACTGCTAGTCGGCAATGATGAGGAGTTTGGTCACCTCGCTGGGGATTACGAGCGGGGGTTGGCTGAAGCGGCCCTCCTCACGGCCCAGGGGTGTAACTGCATCTACAAACAGGGCGAGCACGGTTCTAAGAGCCTGCTGACCGACGGTCGCCTGATCCAGACCGGAGTTTTTCCTGTTTCACCGCTTAAACCGACTGGAGCAGGAGACGCTTTCTTAGGCGGTTTGTTGGCGAGCTTGTGCCGGGGTGAGCCGATCACTGAAGCCATTCAAATCGGCAGCGCGGCTGCTGCCATTGTGGTAACGCGAGTAGGCTGTGCTCCGGCAATGCCAACTCTTGAAGATATCAATCAATTCAGACGTACACGCAACACGACACAAAGCGTGTCAGGAGTTTAATCATGCATATCGCTCCATTCGATAATAAGAACCAGCCGATCGTTGATGTGAACAACGAGACGGTACCGTTGAACTACTTCAATATCGTCAAGCTTAAGCGTGGTGAACGCTTTGACTATGAAGTGGCCGGTTTCGAAACCTGCATCGTGCCAGCAACGGGGCGTGTAAGCGTCAGCGTTGAAGGTGAGGATATCGCCACGATCGGCCTGCGTACTGAAGATGTGTGGGATGGCGAACCTGAGGGAGTTTACGTGCCAACGGGCCAGAAGGCGGCATTTGTCTGTGAATCAGACACCGCCGAAGTGTTTATTGCTGGTGCGCCATTCGAAGAGGCGCTAGAGCCTTTTGCTGTGATGGCTGACGATATCGAGATGATTCAGTACGGCTCTGACGACACGAAAACGCACCGCAAGATTAAACATATTCTGGGTATGAAGCAGCAGGGTAAGGTCGGTAAGCTACTTGTCTCTGAGCTCTTCACAGTAGGTGAGGGCGGCTGGTCGGGCTTCCCTAGCCACAAACATGGCAATGATCGTGAAGGTCTGGAGACACGTCACGATGAGACCTACAACTTCCGCTTTAAGCCCAATACCGGCTCAGCGCTGCAGCTACTGCAGAAGTCTGAAAATGATCCGGGAGAGGCTTACCACGTGGTTGACGGCTCTACCTTCGTGATCGATGACGGGTATCACCCCTGCTGTGTAATGCCGGGCTACCAGATGTACTATTTTACCATCCTTGGCGGTGCCGCCCAGCGTGGCCTGTCGCCATACTTTCAGCCCACTCACGCGGGCCAGTTAGAGACAATTCCTGGAATGAAGTCGATGTGGTCGAAGTTTAAATGATCGCAACGCTCGCTGAGGTGCTGCAGGACGCCCTGAAAAACCGCTATGCAGTTGCAGGGCTAGTCTGCCTGGGGTGGGAAGACATGCGCGCTTACGCGCGTGCTGCTGAAGCTGAGGGTGCGCCTGTTATTTTACAGGCCGGCCCGGGTTGTCGCGCACACACGCCGATACCCGTTCTAGCGACAATGATGCGCTCGGTCGCCGAGTCGGTCAGTGTGCCTGTTGTGATCCATTTGGATCACTCTCGGGACCTTGAAGAGTGTCGTGCAGCGATAGAGGCCGGTTTCACCGGCGTGATGTATGACGGCTCGCGACTGTCACTGGCAGACAATATCCGCCACACATCCGAGGTCGTGCGTATGGCACATGCTGCCGGGGTGTCGGTTGAGGGTGAAATTGGCTTTGTCGGCTATGCCGAGGGTGAGTCCTCGGCGGGCACGGATCCAGATGAGGCGCGGAGTTTTGCTGAACAAACCGGCATCGATGCCATGGCAATCTCTATTGGTAATGTGCATCTGCAGACAGAGTCAGAAACGCGACTGGATGAGCAGTTGCTGGCGAAGATCGAAGCGGGCACCGATATACCGCTGGTCATTCACGGAGGCAGTGGGGTACCCAAAGCCCAGCGCGCATCGCTGGCGCGCAGTTCAGCGATCTGTAAATACAATATCGGCACAGAACTGCGACAGGCCTTTGGGCGTGATCTGCGGCAAGTACTGGCAGAGAATCCGCAGCGTTTCGATCGGATAGAGATTTTGACTGATCTTGAAGCGCGGATTGTCTTGACCACAAGAGAGCTGCTGCGAGCCCTGTAAACAAAGAGTCTGCCGGTATGATTTATATTTAACGACTTTGATTTAGCAGTATCCATATTCGGTTTGTTATATCTAAAGTAAAAATATCTTTAGAATAAGTGTTCCAAATTGTTGTTATTTGGAAATTTGATTGTTATCTTTGGGCTGCATTATCCAATTTAGAGTGACAAGAATGCTGCAAAAAGCGATCAATCACATGGCTTGCCCAAGTATGCGATACGATGATTTGATGCGCATTGCGAAACGGCTAGGGTGTGTGGGCGTGCATCTTCGTAATGATCTGAACCGGCCGCTATTTGATGGCGACTCCCCCGAGCAAGTGCAGCAGTTGTCTGTCGATTTGGATATAAAAATTACGGGCCTGGCGCAGTTAGAGCGTTTCAATGAGTGGAACGCAGAACGAGCCGAGCAGGCGGCGTCTCTAGTTAAAACCGCCGCGGCGATTGGCGCTGCAGGTATCGGTTTAATTCCCGTAAATGACGGCTCAGGTACTGCGGATGGCGAGCGCCAGGCAAATTTAAAAACTGCACTGGCTGAGTTGAAGCCGCTACTTCAAGCGGCGGGTATCAAAGGGTTTATCGAACCGCTGGGTTTTGTGCAGTGCTCGCTGCGTCACAAAGCTGAAGCCGTAGAGGCTATTGAAGCGGTGGAAGGAGAGAGCACCTTTATGTTGGTGCACGATACGTTCCACCATTTTATTGCAAATGGTTGCGCAATTGGCGCGCCCATTTTCCCAGAGCACACTGGGATTATTGAGATCTCGGGTGTTGTAGATCCAAGGCTTGGGGCGATGGATATGCGGGATGAACATAGAATTTTGGTTGACGCACGCGACCGTATTGGTAATGTTGATCAAATTCGAGAGTTACAGGAGGCAGGTTATAGTGGATCTGTCTCGTTTGAGCCCTTCTCGCCAGAAGTGCATGGATTAGAAAATCCATCTGAGGCGATCGCTCAATCGTTCGATTTCATTGCAAGTGAGTTATCCGGTTCAAGCTGCTAACTCAGCATGAAAATAGTCCTTTCGAGGATTTCTGGTTCAATAACAATAATCGGTGTGCCAGACACCAACAGGAGACGAAAAAATGAAAAAAACGATCCTTGCTGCATCTCTGACGGCTGCCGTAACTGGCGGTGTTGCTCAGGTATCTAACGCCGCCGATCTCGCATTTGCGGCTTACCTATTCGATGACAAGTTTACAACGATTCTACGTAATGGGGCTGAGGCTTATGCGGAAGCTAACGGTCACACCATGATCCAGCTGGACGCAAATAACGACCAGGGTCGCCAGATCGACCAGATCAATAACTTAATTGCAAACGGTATTGATGCTGTGATTATTCAGGCAGTAGATTCGACCGCTGTGCAGCCAATGACACAGGCGCTGAAAGATGCGGGTATACCAGCCGTATTCGTTAACCGTAAGCCTGTACCAATTGAGCAGCTCGATGGCGGTCCGTTCGCGTATGTTGCTTCTAACGAAATTGAATCTGGCACACTGCAGACATTTGCGATGTGTAACCAGCTTCGAGCCGAAGGCAAATCCGATGGAGCTCGCGGTTACCTGCTAATGGGACAGCTTACCAATGAGGCGGCAATCCAGCGTACGGCTGATGCTGAGCAGGTCATGGGTCTTGATATGTGTAATTTCATGGAACTCGTCGCGCCAAAAACAACTGGTGAGTGGCAGCGTACTAAAGCTCAGGACATCATGACTAACTGGTTGTCTACGGGGGATCCGTTTGACTTCGTGATTGCGAACAATGACGAAATGGCCTTGGGTGCGATCCAGGCAATGAAGGCGGCTGGAATCTCCATGGACTCTGTTGTTGTCGGTGGCGTTGATGCTACAGACGATGCACTTGCAGCGATGAAGGGCGGCGATCTTGACGTTACCGTCTTCCAGAACGCGGCAGCACAGGGTGCTGGTGCAGTAGACACAGCTGCTAAGCTGATTGCTGGCGAAAAAGTGTCTCGTGAAGTGTACATTCCGTTCGAACTGGTTTCTATGGATAACATCGACCAGTACCTCGATCGCAACAAGTAAATACGAACTGCAATAAGCCAAGGGCTCCTTCGGAGCCCTTTTTTAAAAGTCTGATATCTGGGAGAACTCTAATGTCGGCTAGTCAGCACGGCCTTGGCGGCTTGAAGTACGACCCGAAAAAGCGCCATCGTCCACCTGAGCTCAATGTATTTTTTGCATTGATTTTAATCGTTGGTGCCTTTGAGGTCTTAGGGCGACTATTCGTAGGTGACAGTTTCTTATTCAACACACGCGATCGTGTTGATACCTTATTTAATGAGCCTCGCTTAAAAATCATCGTTTTGCAGGTTGCAATCATTGGTATCATCGCTCTAGGGGTTACCCAAGTAATTATATCCGGGGGGATTGATCTAAGTTCTGGTTCGATTGTCGGCGCTGTCGCAATGATAGCGACAGCCTTTGCACAGGCGTCTGTCAATCAGTATGGGATGGATAATCTCAAGCCAATTCTGGGCGAGGCTTATCTGAATTTACCCTTAATTGTTCCAATAGTTGTTGGTTTATTTGCGGGTTTGGTAGCTGGAGTGGTCAATGGTGCTCTGATAGCTTATGCGAAAATACCGCCATTCATTGCGACGCTCGGTATGATGTTGTTTGCTCGTGGAGTGGCAAACTGGACGACCAAAGGCGTGCCAATCTCTTATCTACAAGAGAGTTATGCCGAGATTGGCGCTGGCATGAATCCCGTGTTCATATTTATCGCCCTTGCTGTTTTGATGCACTTTTTGCTGAGGTACACAAAGTACGGCAAGCACACTTACGCGATAGGTTCTAATGAGCAGGCTGCTCGAATGTCCGGTATTGAAGTAGAGCGCCTCAAGGTCCTGATTTACGCAATAGCAGGCATTTTATCCGCCGTTGCAGCGATTGTTATGTCCTCGAAGGCCCTTACCGGGCAATCAGGTATGGGGCTGATGTACGAGCTCGACGCGATTGCGATGGCGGTAATCGGCGGTGTATCACTTGCTGGCGGCCGCGGCTCAATACTAGGTACATGTATTGGCGCTTTGATTTACGGTGTAATTATTTCCGGCTTCACTTTCCTCAAGTTAGATGCTTTCTATCAAGAGATGGCAAAGGGAGCGATCATTGTGGGCGCGGTTGTTCTTGACCAGTGGCGTGCGCGCAAGCAAGCGGCTAAGTCCTAGGAGTTTGAGATGAGCGATATTATTCTGAAAACAGAAGGCCTCACCAAACACTACGGTGGTGTCCAAGCACTTGAGGGTGCGAATTTTGAGATCCGCAAAGGCGAGCACGTTGCTATTATGGGTGATAACGGCGCGGGGAAATCGACCTTTGTACGTCAGATCACAGCTGTAGAGCAGCGAACTGCAGGTAAAGTTTGGTTTGATGGTGAAGAAGTCGATTTCAAAGGGCCGCTAGAGGCGCGGGAAGCGGGCATCGAGACCGTGTTCCAGAACCTTGCGTTGGCAGATGCGTTGAACGTTCCAGATAACCTTTTCTTGGGGCGTGAAATCTTTAAGTTCAAGTTGGGGCCATTCTCGGTACTCGATTACAAAGCGATGCGCGAGAAGACCCTTGCCTCGCTGGAGAAGACCGGGGTTAAGATTCCGAACATCAACAACGCTATCAGCAACATGTCAGGTGGTCAGCGTCAGTGTGTGGCAATCGCCCGCACTGCAACCTTCCACTCAAAACTGACCATCATGGATGAGCCAACAGCGGCTCTGGGTGTTCAGGAGACAGCGCAGGTTGAGAACATTATCCGCACGCTGAAAGAGGCCGGTGAACCACTGATTCTGATCAGCCACAACATGCGTCAGGTGTTTGATCTGGTGGATCGCATCGTAGTATTCCGTCGCGGTAAGATTGTTGCGAATCTGCGTAAAGAGGAGACCTCTGGCGAAGACGTAGTTTCTTACATCACGGGTGCGAAGACCGCTCCGGAGTATGCTGAGAACGCTTAAAAGCAAGATGGTTTAAGTAGCTCTGATAGACGCCCTCATTTGAGGGCGTTTTTTTCGCCTCATCTCCCGTCAGTCGATAAGCCTCCCACAGAGGCTAGATAAGCCTCCTTGTAGGAGGCTTATTCGCGCAGCGAATGAGGTGGAAATCAGATGTTAAGACTGAGTTAAATCCAACCTTTGGAATATTTATTCCAAATGTATTGATAGTTGAAAAATAGATTGCTAGAGTCGCCTAATCAGAGAAAATGGGCGTCTAGCTCAGGTATATCGGCTCGGAATCGGGCTATTCCTAGGAGAAATTAAATGACAGTTCGTATTGGTATTTTGGGTGCTGGCCGTATCGGTAAAGCCCATGCTGTTGCTATTAGCGCTGCCGCTGGTGCAGAGTTTGTTGCTGTTGCAGAGCCCTTTGCAGATGCTGCGAAGGCGATGGCAGACGAGCACGGTTGTGATATTCGCACGATCGATGAGATTGCTACATCAGCTGACATCGACGGCGTAATAATCTGTACCCCAACTGACACTCACGCAGACCTCATTGAACAGTTCTGTAAAGCGGGCAAAGCGGTGTTCTGTGAGAAGCCTGTTGACCTGAGCATTAAGCGTGTACAGGACTGTCTGAAGGTGGTTGAAGAGACCAAAGGTACTCTGATGGTCGGCTTCAACCGTCGTTTCGATCCTGACTTTACTGGTGTTAAAGATGCTATTGATGATGGCACCATTGGTAAGGTTGAGATGGTTACTATTACGAGCCGTGACCCGGGTGCACCACCGGTCGATTACATCAAGCGCTCAGGTGGCATCTTCCGCGACATGACTATCCATGACTTTGATATCGCGCGTTGGTTATTGGGTGAGGAAGTTGCTGAAGTTCAGGCGACGGGTTCTGTCCTCGTGGATGAAGAGATCGGTAAAGCCGGTGACTACGACTCAGTCAACGTACTGATGAAGACTGCATCGGGTCGCCAGGCTGTTATCACCAACACTCGTCGTGCGACCTACGGTTACGACCAGCGCATTGAAGTGCTGGGCTCTGAGGGTATGGCGCAAGCTGACAACCACCACGAGAACACCGTGCAGATCGCCACTGCCGATGGCTACAAACGTCGTCCATTGATGAACTTCTTCATGGAGCGCTACATGCCCGCTTACCAGGCGGAGATTCGCGCTTTCGTTGCAGCTGTTGAGCAGGGAGTGACTCCACCAACGACTGGCGAAGATGGTCTGATGGCGCTGGTACTGGCTGAAGCGGCTGTACGTTCCGCGGCTGAAGGCCGCATGGTTAAAGTATCTGAAGTACTTGGCTAAACCTTCGTCTGGATCCGTTGCTTGATGTAACGGATCTAGAATTGCACTGTTTTACCTCTAGCGAAAGAGCGATGTCTAAATCAATCATTATTATCGGTGCCAGCCTTGCTGGTGTAAGTTGTGCTCAGCGTCTGCTGGCCAGTGATCAGGATCTGCATATCAGTCTGATCAGTGACGAAGCGGATGTGGCCTATGACCGTCCACCCCTCTCTAAAGGGCTGAAGATTGGTGAGCCGGTACCGGTGGTTGATCTGGATCCAACCAAACAGCTCGACTCAGATCGCTTGACGCTGTTTGCCGGTCAGCCAGCTCAGTCTATTGATGCAGCGGGTAAAACCGTTGAGGTAAATGGCGTGAAATTGCCGTTCGATAAACTGGTTATTGCAACCGGTGCTCGTGCGCGTATGATTCCGGCCTATGACCTGCCCGGAACACCTATCAAGACGCTGCGCACAAAAGCTGATGCCGATGATATTAAGGCGCTGGTTGAGAAACATGCCAATCCACGTGTAGGTATTGTCGGCGGCGGTTTCATTGGCCTCGAGCTGGCGTCTGCACTCTCGGAAGGTGCCAAGGTTGATCTGTTTGAAGCGCAGGAGCGCCTGCTTAGCCGCGTACTTCCGCCTGAAATTAGCTCGCGTGTTGAACAGCGCCACAAAGACGCTGGTGTAAACCTGCACATGGGCGCGCATATCGCTGATGTAAATGCGAGCAGTGATTCTGTCTTTGTAGAGCTCAATGACGGCGAAAAATTTGAATTCGATCTGCTGGTTCTTGGTGTAGGTGCTGTGCCTAACATCGAACTGGCCGATAATGCTGGCCTTGAACTCGCTAACGGTATCGCCGTTAACGAGTACCTGGAAACCAGTGCTGCAGATATCTATGCAGTGGGTGACTGCTGCTCCTTCCCGCTGGCGCTCAATGGTGAGCGTGTGCGTGTAGAGTCTTGGCGGAACGCGCAGGAGCAGGGGCATCACGTAGCCGATCAGATCTTAAGCGGTGAGAACACTAAGTTTGAAGGCCTGCCTTGGTTCTGGTCAGATCAGTACGATCTTGGTCTGCAGATGGCTGGCTGGGGGCACCCTGAGTCTAAACGCGCCGCGCGTGAATCAGGTGACAACCTTCTGGTTTTCGAGCTGGATATGGACCACCGCGTCATTGCTGTAGCCGGTATTGGACCGGGTAACTCAGTGGCTAAAGATGTGAAACTCTGCGAGCGTCTCATCAACAAGCGTGCACAGATTGAGCCTGAGCAGTTGGCTGATGCCTCAGTGAATATGAAAGTGCTGTTGAAGCAAGCAGGCTAGCTGAGGCTTAGCCGGTGATGTGAATTGATAGCTTCGCATCACTCAGTATGAGAGATATGAGATAAAAGTCGTCAATCAGAGCAGGCTTTTGTTGTGCAAAGAGTGCAAGCCCCCTAAGCTTGCACTCTGTTTTTAAACCACCCGAAATCCTTCGGTAATCAAAGCTCGTTAATAGAGCTCATTCAGGAGAGTGTCATGAGCAGTGCTAACGCCTACATCCTTAAAGTTGAATGTCCGGGACAGACCGGCCTTGTTGCAGCTATTTCAGGATTTCTGGCGGGTCGAGGTTGCTTCATCACTGAGATGAAACAGTTCGACGACCTGCACTCAGGGCGCTTTTTCTGTCGCATTGAGTTCACCACCGAGGCGCCACTTGATCTTGTAGCGGTAGAGGCTGATTTTAAAGCGCAGGTCGCTGATGAGCTGGATATGGTTTCGCACTTCGCTGAGGTTTCAGCGCCAATGAAGACGCTGATACTAGTATCGCAGCACGACCACTGTTTGATGGAGTTGCTGTACCGTCAGAAACGCGGTGAGCTCAACATTGAAGTGACCGGTATTTTGTCGAACCACCCTGATCTTGAGCCTATCGCGAAGTTTTATGGTTTGGGCTTTGAGCTTCTACCGAATCTGGAAACCAAACTTGAGACCAAGGCTGCGCGTGAAAAACGCATTATGCAGGCGTTTAAAGAGACGAGTTCAGAGTTAGTGGTGCTAGCGCGCTACATGCAGATTCTCTCGCCTGAGCTCTGCTCTGCGCTGGCTGGCCAGTGCATCAACATTCATCACTCCTTCCTGCCAGGCTTCAAAGGCGCGCGTCCTTACTATCAGGCCTTTGATCGCGGTGTTAAGCAGATCGGCGCGACCGCTCATTATGTCACTTCGGATCTGGACGAGGGTCCAATCATTGAGCAGGAAGTCGGCCGTGTTGATCACGGTTTTGAGCCAGATGACCTGCGTGATATGGGCCGAAATATGGAGAACCTAGCGCTCTCTAAAGCGGTTAAAGCCCACTCTGAACACCGTGTATTTGTTAACGGCCTTAAGACCGTCGTTCTAGATTAATCTTGCACGCGGGGCGTGCGGCGTAGCCGCATTCCCCGACCCTTCCAATCGGTCGCTAACGTAGGCTGCAGTTAAGCATCTGTAAAGATAACCGAGTCTGTGCATTCAGCTTTTCTTCTTGACGCTATTAATGCGCTTTCATGCCCTAATCGCTAAACTCCTTATCTCGGCGCTCTAAGCGCTCTGGATACTCTGGGTAGAAAATTTATGCAAATCACTCGATCAGACTTCGGTTCAACAGTAGCTGGACACCCAGTTGATAAATTCATTTTGAGTAATGAGTCAGGTATGAGTGTCGAGCTTATTACCTACGGTGGCCGGGTAAGTGCGGTATGCCTACCTAACGCTAGCGGCGAGCGGGAAAATGTCGTTCTCGGTTTTGATGATTTGTCCAGCTATGAGCAGGATGCTGGCTATCTCGGTGCGCTTGTCGGTCGCTATGCAAACCGGATTGCCGGCGCGTCCTTCGCTATTGATGGTCAAACTTACAGACTCAGTGCCAATGAGGGTGATAACCAGCTGCATGGCGGTTTACAAGGCCTACACAATAGGGTGTTTCAGGCGCAGCCTTTCAAAGCGAGTGATGAGGTTGGTGTTGAGCTATCAACGGTGCTTGACGAGGGCCTAGAGGGTTACCCCGGGACGCTCGCTGTAAGCGTGAAAATCTCTCTGACCTCCAACAACGAACTCAAGTTCGATT
>JAHEDZ010000024.1 GCA_024640955.1 Oceanospirillaceae bacterium | reverse complement strand
CTGGGAATTCGCCGCCCACGATGTCTACGACCATCAACCCACCTTCGCGAACGCCGAAACGATCACATCTCCGATTATCATCGACCTAGACGGTGACGGAGTCGAAACAACTAGCCTCAGCGATGGGGTCTACTTCGACCACGATGGCAATGGATTAGCGGAGAAAACTGGATGGGCGGCCGAGGATGATGGCTTGCTGGCTATGGATCGTAACGGCGATGGCGTTATCGATTCTGGCGCCGAGCTCTTTGGTAACAACACTCAACTCAGCGACGGCTCGGCTGCCGCAAATGGCTTTGAGGCCCTAGCGGAACTCGATTCAAACGCCGATGGTGTTATTGATTCGGATGATCAAGCCTACGCGGATCTGCGGATATGGCGTGACCTCAACCAAGATGGCGTTTCGCAAAGCGGCGAGCTATTCACAATGGAGGAGGCGGGTGTTTCGGCGATCGGAACGGGTTACCAGCCTTCCAGCCTCCAACACGCCAACGGCAACCGCACCCTGCAAGCTGGTGCCGCGACCCTCACGGATGGCACTGAAGTGGCCGCAAACGATATCTGGTTTCAAACCAATGCCGGTCTTACGCAGACAGTCGAGCAGCTGGAACTTTCCCCTGAACTTGCCGCGCTACCCACTGCTCAAGGCTTCGGCAATCTTCACAACCTCGACCAAGCTATGGCGCGAGATGCTGTGCTTGCGGAGCTCGTCACAGAGTACGTAGCAACGGAAGATGCGGCGGAACGGCGCGTTATGATCGACAGTCTGATTTACCAATGGGCAGGTGTCGCAGATGTTGACCCGCACAGCCGAAACGCTTCCCGTATATACGGCCATGTGATGGATGCGCGTCAACTGGAGACGCTAGAGGAGCTTGTTGGACAGGAGTATCTCGGTACCTGGTGCTGGGGTGAGCGCGATCCTAATCCACACGGAAGAGCGGCACCGGTTTTAATTGCCCAGTATCATCAGTTTGCTGACTTTGTCTTTGCACAGCTCGAAGCGCAGACCAGCCAGGCAGAGCTGTTCGATCAGATAGGTGTGCGCTGGGACGCTGAGTCACTGTCTTTTGTGCCTGATATGGCGCCGTTTATTGCTGCGCTCGAAATCTTAGTGGAGCAGGGTGAGGTTGCCCGAGTCATCAATGCTTATGAGCTACTCGAGGATTTAGGCGCGTTCTCTTCGACCTACACATCCGCTGCCCGTGAAGTTGCCTCGGCATCTGGATTGGCGCTGCTACTTGCCTCCAACCTCATCGAGGGCACTGAGGGCGATGACATTATAAGCGGTAGCGTGGGGGCGGACCTGATCTACGCGAAAGCGGGCGATGACCAGATAGCGGGCGGGGCGGGTGACGATACTTACGTCTTTGAATTCGGTGATGGGGTGGACTCAATTTACGACCGTGCCGGAGCCGATAAGATCAGCTTTGGTGAGGGAGTCGCCGCTGAAAATCTGCAGATCACTCGCACGGCCTCCGAGCTAATCATTACGCGTCTGGATGAGTCTGGCAATCCAACAACCGATCAAATCGTGCTCCAGAATCTATTTGATTTTGATGGTTCAGTCGCTGAGGGGGCTATCGAAAGCTTCGCTTTTCATGATGGTTTAGAACTCTCTCTAGAACAGCTAATCGAGCGCATTGAGCAAACTGCAACTGACGGCAATGACAAGCTGTACGGCACTGATCGAAGCGATCACTTTGATGGTCAGCAAGGAGAGGACCAGCTCTACGGGGGCGCAGGCGATGACACCTACTTTTTTGCACGCGGTGATGGTCAAGACGAGATATTCGAGCACTCTGGTAGCGATACGCTCAGTTTTGGAGCAGGTATCGGTCCAGAATCTCTGCAGCTCATGCGCACAGGAGAGCAGGGAGAGGATATCCTGGTGCAGCTGCTCGATGAGTTTGGTGAGCCAACCTCCGACAGTCTGCTGATTCGCAAAGCTTACCAAAACCTCAGCGCCTCGGATAACCAGATCGAGTGGCTCAGCTTCGAGGAGGATCTCCCTGATACACCGCCCCTGGCATTGATGGACCTCATCAAAGCCTTTGGTATCAGTGATGGCGACGACCTGATCTATGGTTTTGAGTCTGGCGATCAGATTGACTCAGGTGCTGGTAATGACGCTATCCATTCTGCAGGCGGCAATGATGTTGTTCAAGGCGGTGCGGGCGATGATCAACTCTTTGGTGAAGCGGGCGATGACTATCTCGATGGAGGCCAGGGTAATGATTTGCTGAATGGAGGCAGCGGTAACGATCGCTACAGATTTAATGTTGGTATGGGGCATGATCGCATCCAAAACACGGATTCCGCAGGCTTTGATATGGTCGAGTTCGATGCCAGCATTAGCGAGAAAAAGTTGATGGTTAGCCGATTAGGTGACGATCTTCTGGTGAGTCACGATCGAAACGCCGAGAGTCTACTGCTGGAAAACTACTTTGACGGTGATCGTATCAGCGAAACCGCAGTGGATCAGTTCCGCTTCGCCGATGGTTCCACGCTCGGACTAACCGAAATTGCTGCACTAACGATGCAGACTACGCAAGGCGATGACTTTGTGCAGGGTCTGAGTTCAACTGACCAGATTGCCGCGCAGGCAGGCAATGATGTTGTGTTCGGCGGTGGCGGGGATGATCAACTCTCTGGCGATCAAGGGTCTGATCAGCTATTTGGCGATGCGGGTAACGATCTGCTCGACGGAGGTGCTGGGCATGACCAGTTAACGGGCGGCCTGGGTGAAGACCAGCTTTTTGGCGGAGCCGAAGATGACTTGTTGAAAGGCAACGCCGGTAGTGATCAGCTCTTTGGGGAACGCGGTGATGATCAGCTCTTTGGTGGCAGCCAAGATGACCAGCTTGATGGGGGGCGAGGAGATGACCGACTTGAAGGTGAGGCAGGTAACGACCGACTTCAGGGCGGCAAGGGGCGAGACACCTTAATTGGTGGCGCGGGTGATGATCAGTTAGTCGGTGGACAAGGCAACGATATCTATGGCTATAGAGCCGGTGACGGCGATGATCAGATTCTGCGCTCGGGTGACCCTGAAGGTTTCGATATTCTAGCGATTGAGAACTTTGATCAAGGGGATCTCTGGTTGAGCCAGCGCGATGATGATCTGATCGTCAGCTTCAAGTCAGACGTCGGTTCGGTGACTGTTCATGAGTGGTTCTCTGACAGATCAACCGTTGATGCCATTGAGCTAGGGGAGGCGCAAGCTTACGCCGCCGACATAGAGCGCATGGTTGAGGCGATGGTTGCATTTGATGCGGCTGAGACAGAGTCGGAAGTGGCTGATGCACAGCTGCATCTGACTAAGACGCTAAACGAGAGTTGGCATTTGAAAGCGAGTTGAGGTTCAGGAATACGCCGGCCCTAGCTTCAGGGGTCGGCAACTACCCTTCGCGTAGATGCCTTGTACAGCTGACCCCCTCTATTAGCTTAGCCCCTCGTACGACCCGGTCGCTCGGATAAAACATCCAAATCAAAAAATTCCGCGTAAGCCTCGCCAAGCAAACAGAGTAGAAACACCACGAAAAAGTACCATGCAAGAACAACTGATCGACGAAACCACCTCCCGCATTATTGAAATGGCTTGGGAAGATCGCACCACCTTCGAGTCCATTAAAGAGCAGTTTGGCCTCTCTGAACCGGAGGTGATCAAGCTAATGCGCCGCGAAATGAAGCCCAGCTCGTTCCGGATGTGGCGAGCGCGCGTCAGCGGTCGCAACACTAAACATGCCAAAGTGCGTCCAGAGGGTATCGATCGAGGCTACTGCTCACGTCAGTACAAGATCAACTCTAAACCTCGCAATAAACGCTAATTAGCCACTCAATCGACGCTAAATCGTTGGAAAACGAGCCGCTGGTCTTAACCTAGAAACGCTGATCCGCTATAGTCTCCGGCACTATATTTGCTGTGCGAAATCTATGTTTCGCTTTTGATCTCTGAGGACAGCGTTTAATGCAGGCCGACATCGTCATCTTGGCTGCCGGGCAGGGCAGCCGCATGAAATCCAAACTTCCTAAAGTACTCCATCCACTCGCCGGCAAACCGCTGGTACAGCATGTGATCGACCAAGCTAGCACTATTGATGGCGCTAAGATGCACATCGTTGTGGGGCATGGTGCTGATCAGGTTGAGTCGGCGCTAGCAAACCAAGGCGCTGCCTTTTATCTGCAGTCCGAACAGCTCGGTACAGGACACGCTGTTGCTCAGGCTGTACCAGGTTTAGATGTCGAGGGCGTTTCGCTGATTCTATACGGTGACGTGCCACTGACGCCGGCCGCAGTGCTGCAGTCGATGGTGCAGATCGCTGCTCGTGGTCATCTGGCGCTGCTGACTGTTGTTCTTGATGATCCTACAGGGTATGGCCGCATCGAACGTAATGCGGTGAATGATGTTGTCGGTATCGTCGAGCAGAAAGATGCCGATGCTGAGCAGCTCAAGATCACCGAGGTGAACACCGGGATACTCGCTCTGCCAACCAAATTAATGATGGAGTGGCTGCCCAAACTCTCCTCGAATAATGCCCAGGGAGAGTACTATCTGACCGATCTGATCGCGATGGCTGCCGAGGCAAGAGTGGCGATTCACACGCTTAACCCTGAGTCGGAGTATGAGGTACAGGGAGTAAACAACCGGCGCCAGCTGGCAGAGCTTGAACGCTGGTATCAGTTGCAGCAGGCAAACCGTCTGATGGATGCAGGGGTTAGTTTGGCTGATCCCACACGAATCGATGTGCGTGGCGCGCTATCCACCGGTACCGATTGTAGCTTCGATATCAATCTGATCATTGAAGGTGAGGTTGAGATCGGCTCCAACGTGCGGATCGGCCCCAACTGTGTGATTAAAGACGCTAAGATTGGTGATGACGTGGAGATCCTCGCCAACTCACATATCGACGGTGCAACGGTAGGCGCCAATGCTCAAATTGGACCTTATGCTCGTCTGCGACCTGGCACAGAGCTTGCTGAAAAGACCAAGGTCGGCAACTTCGTTGAGATCAAAAAGGCGACTGTAGGTGTGGGCTCCAAAGTGAATCACCTTAGCTACATTGGTGATGCTCAACTGGGTAGTGACGTAAATGTCGGCGCAGGGACGATCACATGCAACTACGATGGTGTGAATAAGTCGCTGACCGAGATTGGTGATAACGCCTTTATCGGCTCAAACACCTCACTGGTTGCCCCGGTGAAAGTAGGCTCGGGAGCCACAGTGGGTGCGGGCTCTACCATCACCAAAGAGATCGGTGATAACGAACTGGCGGTAGCGCGCGGTAAACAGCGTAATATTGATACGTGGGAACGTCCCACTAAGAAGGTTTAATTATGTGCGGTATTGTTGGCGCAGTTTCAGAGCGTCAGGTCAGTGGAATTCTGCTTGAGGGGCTTCGCCGCCTCGAGTATCGCGGTTACGATTCTGCCGGTATGGCGATTCATGATGGTCAAGGCATCGGCCGTCTGCGTCGTATCGGTAAGGTGCAAGCTTTGGCCGATGCACAGGATGAGACACCTATTTCCGGTACCCTCGGTATCGCCCACACCCGTTGGGCGACCCATGGCATCCCGGCAGAGCACAACGCTCATCCGCACATGTCAGGCGATCAGGTCGCTGTGGTTCACAACGGTATTATTGAGAACTTCGAGGCGCTCAAATCTGAGATGCTGGCCAAGGGTGCAACCTTTACCTCCGAGACTGATACCGAGGTGGTAGCGCACTTGATTGCCGATCAAATCGACTGCGGCAAGACACTGGGTGAGGCACTATCCGCAGTGATCAAACGCCTTGAGGGCGCTTTCGCTCTGGGTGTGATTGAACTGGCAAATCCAACGCACCTTTTCACCGCGCGTAAAGGCTCGCCGCTGGTTATCGGCGTGGGTATCGGTGAGAACTTCATTGCGTCCGATCAGTTGGCACTCTTGCCGGTTACAGACCGATTTATGTTCCTCGAAGATGGCGATATCGCCTGTCTGACTCGCGAGGCGATTCAAGTCTGGAACGCCGATGGCGCTGAGGTGCAGCGTCAAGTCAGCCGTTTTGAACACTCAACCAGCGCTGCCGAGAAGGGTGAGTACAAACACTTTATGCTCAAAGAGATCTTTGAGCAGCCAGAGGTGATGGCGAATGTGTTGGAGGGGCGTATCACTGGAGACAAGCTGCTCGAGCAGTGTTTTGGCACCGAAGCAGGCAAATTGTTCGACCAGACCAAGAACGTTCTTATCCTCGCCTGTGGCACCTCGTATCACTCAGGCATGGTGGCGCGCTACTGGCTTGAAGAGATTGCCGGTGTGCCCTGTACCGTGGAGGTTGCCTCGGAGTTCCGCTATCGCAAGTCGGTGATTCCTGCGGGTACCTTGTTACTAACGATCTCCCAGTCAGGTGAGACCGCAGATACGCTAGCTGCCCTGCGCGATGTGCAGGACAAGGTGCTGGCGTCTTTGACGATCTGTAACGTGCCAGGGTCGTCACTGGTGCGCGAATCTGAGCTGTCGTTAATGACCCATGCTGGGCCTGAAATTGGTGTGGCTTCAACCAAGGCGTTCACTTCGCAGCTCGTCGCTCTGATGCTGACTACGATTGCATTGGGTCGTCGTAACGGTCTAACGGCTGAGGCGGAAGCAGAGATCGTTGCACAGCTGCGCACCCTTCCTACATTGACCCGAGAAATACTCGATCTTGATCTTGAAATCCGCGCGATGTCAGCGGATTTTGCCGAGAAGAACCACGCGCTCTTCCTCGGTCGCGGTGCGCTCTATCCGATTGCTATGGAGGGGGCTCTAAAACTCAAAGAGATCTCCTATATCCACGCTGAGGCCTACCCCGCGGGAGAGCTGAAGCACGGTCCATTGGCGCTGGTAGATAAAGAGATGCCGGTTGTTACGGTGGCGCCGCGCAATGATATGCTCGATAAGCTCAAAGCCAATCTGCAAGAGGTGCGCGCCCGTGGCGGTGTGCTCTACGTCTTTGCAGGTGAAGAGACTCTAGACAGTCAAGAAGGTATGCATGTCATCCAGCTACCACAAGTACCTAAATGGATTGAGCCGCTGATCTATACTATCCCGCTGCAGCTGCTGTCGTACCATGTCGCCGTACTCAAAGGGACTGATGTTGATCAGCCGCGTAACCTCGCTAAATCGGTAACTGTCGAGTAGTTCAGATGAATATTCGCGAGCTTGAACCTGCCGATTATGAGGGCTGGGCAGCCCTCTACAGCGGTTACAAAGCCTTCTACAAGGTTCATGTAACCGACGAGGATCTGCGCACAGCCTTTGAGTGGATTCTTGATGAGAACCACCCGCAGTACGGTTTTGTGGTTGAGACTGAGGGTGTCCTGGTGGCGCTGGCACACTATCAGGTGCACCCCAATCCGCTTACCGCGAATTACCGCATGTATCTGAATGATCTCTATGTCGACAAAGCTTATCGCAACCGTGGATGCGCAGGTTCCATTATTGAGACGTTGGTGACTATTTGTCAGAACGAGGGTTTTGAGAAGCTACGTTGGGTGACCGCTGACGATAACTACCGCGCCCGCTCGCTGTACGACAAGTTGGCTCACAAGAGTGAGTTTATTATCTACGATGCTGCGGCTGACTGAGGCCTTCTGCGCCTCAGCATTGTAATCAACCCGCCTACAACAATAAGTGCACCACCGAGCAGTGTGTGTAGCGTGGGTATCTCTTGCAAAATGAGCAACGCGGCCAGTGTGGCGAATAATAGCAGCGTGTAGTTAAACGGCTGCAAGGTGGCTGCGTCGGCAAACTCCATGGCGCGGATAAACAGCAGCTGTGAGCCGATGTTCATTAGGCTCACCAAGGCTAGTAGGCCCCACTGTTTCCACGAAGGGCTCTCCCAGTGCATCAGCCCAAAGGGCAGGGCGATCAGAAATCCAACCACACCGAGATAGAGCAGATGCGTGCGCAGCTTATCTTTGGAACTAAGATATTTGCTGGCGATAGTGTAGCTTGCTAAAGCTGTTGCTCCGGCCAGCGGATAGAGCAGGTCGGCATCAAAATTACTGGTACCCGGTTGCACGATAAACAGCGTGCCAGCTAACCCGAGTAAAACCGCAATTAGATGCTTGGGCTGAAAGGTCTCCTTCAAGATAAACCAGGCCATCACCAGGGCGATCAGCGGAAATAGCGCAACGATTGAGTGCGCTTTAGCGACGGGCATTAGCACGAATGAGTAATTAATCAGCGCGATCTCAACCATCGAGAGTGATGCGCGACCCACCTGTCCAGCTGGCGCAGTTGAACGAATCGCAACACGAATACCCTGAATTCCACCAGCAACTACCAGAGCAAATATCGCAAAACTGAAATAGCGCACTGTAAGCAGTTGTCCGAGCGGGATTCCACCTGTCAGCAGTACTTTGGTGATGATGTCCTGCACGGCAAAGGAGAGCATAGAGCCCATGCACAATAGTATGCCGATGGTTGAGCGTTGCATCTAGTGATCCAGTCAGAGGTGAATTTGCCAGTTCAGCGTTGAATGTTTATAGCAAATCACCCCTATCTTTGTCTCGGTCTCGGTCTCGGTCTCGGTCTCGGTCTCGGTCTCAACCTCAATGTGGATTGAGGCTGATAGACCTAACCGAACTCGTCCATCATCTCAGCCCCATCATCCCTGGCCCATCATCAATGCTGCGTTACCACCGGACGCTGTGGTGTCCTCACAGATGTGCTGTTCGCGATAGTGGCGAACAGAGTCCGAAACATCTGTCAGTAGCGGCTTGATCGCACCCGTCTCGGAGATTAGCGCCTGGCGTGCAGCGCGCAGGTAATCCGGTGCCGCGCTGAGGCTGACTCCCGCTAGGTCATCTAATTGGCTTAGGGTGCCAGCGCAAAGCTCCTGCTGTAGGTGCAGTATTGGTAGCTTGGAATCGATGGCAAAATCCGGCTTCTCCGCACAAATCACCAGTGTCGGGTTGCCTGCCTTGGCAGCAGCGATCGCCTGTTGCCAGCACTGTTTGTCGCCAGCAGCGAGCCAGTATCCGCGACCCGCTTGGTAGAGCTTATTGCTTTCACCGGTCACACCTGGGCACTCCAGTTCGAGTTCATGCTCGCTCGGCTTAAATCGCTCTTTGAGCTGTATCCAAGCTACCTTCACCTCGCTATCGCTGATCTCGGCTGTGGGCTGCCAATCACTCGCTACAGATTCAGGCTTGAATAGATTTGGCAGGTAGCGCGGGCCACCCGCTTTTGGACCTGTACCGGACAGCCCCTCTCCACCAAAGGGCTGAGAACCTACAATCGCACCAATCTGATTACGATTGATGTAGCAGTTGCCCACTCGCAAATCAGTGCAGAGTTTTTCAGTGCGGCTCTGGATGCGCGAGTGCACCGCAAACGTCAAGCCGTAACCGCGTGCGTTGATATCCGCCACTATCATATCCAGCGATCCGGCGTCATAGGGTGCAATATGCAGAATTGGGCCAAAGCGTTCGAAGTCCAGATCATTGATACCCTCAACCTCAAGCAGCGTTGGAGTGACGAAGTGACCGTCGAGCTCTGCTGTTTGTGTTTGATACACAATTTGTGAGCGACGCTCTTCGATGTAGGCGTTCAAAGCAGCCGCCGCGGCTACATCGATAACAGGGCCCACATCGGTTTTCAGTTCACTCGGATCGCCCACTTTCAACAACGCCATAGCACCGCTGATCATCTCGAGAATCTGCGGATAAACCTCTCTTTGAACATACAGCATTCGCAGTGCTGAACAGCGCTGGCCAGCACTCTGAAAAGCGGACGCCATCACCGCTTGAACCACCTGCTCAGGCAGCGCTGAAGCGTCGGCAATCATAGCGTTTAGACCGCCTGTTTCGGCTACAAGCAGCGTGTCCGGTGCAGCATTAGCAGCTAGTGCTGCTTCAATGCGTTTCGCTGTCGCGGTGGAGCCCGTAAAAATCACGGCGTTTACGTCTGGGTGTGACACTAGAGCGTTACCTTGCTCGGCGCCAGTGCCTAGTACCAGTTGCACCAGATCAGCAGGCATGCCCGCTTCCTGCCAGAGTTCAAACGCTTTGCGCGCAACGAGACTGGTCTGTTCAGCCGGTTTGGCTAGTACAGCGTTGCCGGCACCCACTGAAGCGGCAATTTGACCGGTAAAGATCGCCAGTGGGAAGTTCCAGGGCGAGATGCAGACCGCAATACCGCGCGCTTCAGCCGTCTTCATTCGTTGGTCGCTCTCATCGGCGTAGTAGCGCAGAAAGTCGACTGCTTCTCGGATCTCATTGATGGCATCCGCTAGCGTTTTCCCAGCCTCACGCGCCAGGAGCGCGAGCAGTTCGGGCGTGTCGCGCTCATAAAGGTCGGCGATATGGCGTAGCAGTTGTCCTTTGAAGGGCTCCTGTCTCCAGCTCGCCTGAGCAGCTTTAGCGACTGTAAACAGCTCATCAACTGCACCCAAATCGGTCGTCTGATAATGGCCTACGATCTCTTGCGAATGTGGTGAAACAACAAGAACATCACCTTCATGGCCCCAGATTGTCTGCATAAAGAGTGAGCGGCTAGCTAATACCGCCTGCACTTCACCCTGCTCGCCAAGGTCAAATCCATTGGAATTGCGTCGTGTTGCGAATATTTCAGAGCCTGTGGCAACTGCCTTCTCAATGAGCGGCTGATGCACAGGGCTTGCGACGACCTGCTGTGGAGGAATGGCTTCGTCCGCAAGTTGGCTGACAAACGAGGAGTTGGCACCATTCTCCAGCAGACGGCGCACCAGGTAAGCAAGCAGGTCTTTGTGTGTTCCAACCGGCGCATAGATACGACAACCTGTCTGATGTTTATCCAACAACTGCTGATGCAAGGCTTCGCCCATGCCGTGCAAGCGCTGCATCTCGAACTGGATGCCGGCCTCTTTGGCCCAGTTCAGCACACATGCGGCTGTCTGTGCGTTGTGCGTGGCAAATTGCGGATAGATACGATCGCCGTGGCGAACTAGCTTGCGCGCACAGGCTAGGTAGCTGATATCTGTGTGATGCTTCGCGGTGAAGACGGGGAAGTGGTCCAGCCCCTGCTCCTGGGCGAGCTTAATCTCAGTATCCCAGTAGGCTCCTTTAACTAGACGTACCATCAACTTGCGGTTGCTCTGCTCGGCCCAAGCGTAGAGTTGGTCTAGCACCGAGTAGGCTTTGCGGTTGTAGGCTTGCACAACGATCCCTAGACCATCCCAGCCAGCAAGCTCGGGTGCTTTGATGAGGTTGTGAATAATATCGAGTGAAATCTCGAGACGAGCACACTCTTCGGCATCGATATTAAGGCCGATATTGTGCTGTTTGGCGAGTGAGCAGAGACTAAGCATGCGCTTGCTTAATTCAGAGACCGCCTCATCTTCGTTAAATAGTTCGTACCGCGGATGTAGCGCAGAGAGTTTCACTGAGATGCCCGGGTTCTTTTCGATCTCAGTTGCCTGTGCCTGCTCAATCAGTGCCAACAGAGCGTTGCGGTACGACGCGAAATAGCGATCAGCATCGGCTTGTGTGTAAGCAGCTTCGCCCAGCATATCGTACGAGAAGCTGTAGCCTTGAGACTCAAGTTTTTTAGCACGGTTCTGAGCCCCTTTGATGCTCTCGCCGAGAACGAACGCGCGTCCCATTAGGCGCATTCCAGCACCAACGCCTATCCGCATGGCTGCCAGTACAGCGCTGCGAAGTGGCTTCATCTTGAGGGTAGCGGTGCTGAGTTCCAGTCCGAGGCTAGCAGTACGTACCAGAGCACTGGTTTGCGGTGTCTTGATAGACCAGTCACGATCCTGAAGCTTGTCAATAATCAGCTCGTTGGCAGTCTGTTTGTCTGACACGCGCTGGTAGGCTTCCGCTAGGGTCATCAAGGAGAGGCCCTCTCGAGTATCCAAAGGATAAGCGCGCAGAAACTGCTCCAAGATTGACGGCTTAAAGTTGTTGCGAATACCTGATACGAGTTGGCTCGCTTCACTCTGCAACTGCGGTGACACCCATTCCAGCAGCTTCTCTTTCTCGATGAGTTGTTGGAGCTGGACCAGCTCCTGTCGATGGGTCGGCGGTACCTGGATGTGTGGGCTTTGGGCGTTCATGACGTCTCCTCAAATTCATTGGCCCAGTATAATTTTATCGGTTTAGATTAATTGCCTAATTTATGCCGTTTATTATTACTATGTATCTAAAACATGTTATTTTGTTGGACCTATCTTGTATTAAATAATTAATTATTGGCTGATATGTCTAAGCATGATTTGGATAAATACGATCAAGCTATTCTAAAAACGCTTGAGCGTAATGGCCGTATTACCGTAACTGAGCTTGCAGAGCGAGTTGGCCTGTCGAAAACGCCCTGCCAGATACGCATGAAACGTTTGGAGAGCCGTGGCTTCATTCGTGGATACGCGGCCGTTATGGACTACGGCCTGCTGGATACCAACCATATTGCCTTCGTGCAGGTTAAACTCACCGACACACGCGCAGTTGCTCTGCGAGCCTTTAACGAAGCGGTAGCCGATGTTACCGAAATCGAGGAGTGCCATATGATGGCAGCAGGGTTCGACTACATCCTCAAAGTACGCACCAAAGATATAGCGAGCTATCGAACGGTGCTAGGGGAGACTATATCGGAGCTACCCTACGTCGCGAGTACCTCAACGTTTGTCTGTATGGAGGCAGTCAAAGAGCACGGTCAGGTATTTGATTGATCGGCTGTAAATTTTTCTCATTTTCTTGTCTCTTTAGAGATTTGGTCTGAATAGTTCTATATTTTTGGGCTATATCACTTTTTTATCATCGCGAATGGGATATTTGATTTGCTTTGTTGAGTGTAAAATAGGTAAGCCTGCTGCGTACACATTGGCCAGCAGATGCAATCGGTTTCAGCGTGTACGTGGTAGCAGACGACATCACGGAATAACGGGTTGTGACGCGATTTAAACCTAGGTACTCTTGTGCCTATATGAGGCGCGACTTTTTGGCGTAGGCCAAAGAGGGCGAGCTCTCATGTTATGCAGTGCAAAATGACTTCAAGTCGTACGAATTATTAGGAGAAAACGATGAAGAAATTGGCCCTAGCCCTAGCCGTTACATCAATGGTTTCAGGTGCAGCCGTTGCAGGCGGTCACTCTAAAGACGTGAAACTCGGCATCGCGCTTGGTTTTACTGGTCCTGCTGAATCACTGGCTGCTGATATGGCTGCTGGTGCTGAGATGGCAATCTCTGAAATATCTGACTCTGGTATGCTGCTTGGCGGTGCGAAAGTATCCGTAGCGCGCGCCGACTCTACCTGTGTTGATGCGGCGGCTGCTGCTGCAGCTGCAGAGCGTCTGATCTCGTCTGAAAAGGTTGATGCGATCGTCGGTGCACTCTGCTCCGGTGCAACTATCTCTATCCTGCAGAACGTTGCTATGCCTCAGGGCGTTGTGCTCTTCTCGCCTTCGGCTACATCTCCAGCACTCTCTACGCTGGAAGATAACGGCTACTTCTTCCGTGCTTCTCCATCTGATGCTCGTCAGGGCCAGGTAATCGCAGAGATGCTGGTTGAGAAAGGTTACAAGTCAATCGCAATGACCTACACCAACAACGACTACGGTAAGGGTCTGGCTGACAGCATCGAATCTAACTTCGCTGCTGCGGGCGGTAAGGTAACTATTAACTCTCCACACGAAGACGGTAAAGGTGACTACGGTGCGGAAGTTGGTGCTCTGGCACAGGCTGGCGGCGATATCCTTGTTGTAGCGGGTTACCTCGATCAGGGTGGTAAAGGCATCATCCAGTCTTCACTGGACGCTGGCGCATTCGATCACTTCTTCCTGCCTGATGCGATGATCGGTGAGAGCCTGACAACTGCGATCGGTTCAGACCTCGACGGTTCAATCGGTACAGTACCAGGTACAGACAGCCCAGGGTCAGAGTCTTACATCGAGATGTTCACTGCAGCTAACGGTAAGGCACCTGGTCCATACTCCGATTACTCATACGATGCAGCAGCAATGACTCTGCTCGCTATGCAGGCAGCCGGTACTAAAGACTCTAAAGTGTTCAAGGACAAAGTCTTTGATATCGCAAACGCTCCGGGCGAGAAAATCTACCCAGGAGAGTTGGCGAAAGGTCTTGAAATCCTCGCTGCTGGCGGCGACATCGACTACGTAGGCGCAACTGCTGTTGAGCTGATCGGCGGCGGTGAGTCTGCAGGTAGCTACCGTGAGATTCTGGTTAAAGACCAGCAGAACACGACTGTACGTTACCGTTAATCGGTAACCTAATTAGCGGCTCGGTACTCGCGAGGGTTCCGGGCCCTTTTTACATCTGAGCATTATGATAGTTGTAGAAAATCTGCATAAGCGTTTCGGTGGTGTACACGCCGTTAATGACGCATCCCTGCAAATTAAGACAGGGTCTATTACCGGCCTGATCGGTCCTAACGGCGCGGGTAAAACTACGCTGTTTAACTGTATTGCCGGCCATTACAAACCGACTTCAGGTCGCGTGCTTCTCGATGGTGAGGATATTACTGGTCTGGAACCGCATCAGCTCTTCGGTAAGGGCGTATTGCGTACTTTCCAGTTGGCGCATGAGTTCTCTTCGCTGACGGTGCGCGAGAATCTGATGATGGTGCCGGACGATCAGGCGGGTGAGAGCCTGATGAATGTCTGGTTCCACAGAGACCGAGTGCGCGCTGATGAGCAACGGGTGCGCGAGAAAGCCGATGAGGTCATCGATTTTCTCGAGATCGGCCATGTAGCCAACGAGCTGGCTGGTAACCTATCGGGTGGCCAGAAGAAGCTGCTCGAGCTGGGGCGCACCATGATGGTGGAACCCAAAATCATATTCCTTGATGAGGTAGGTGCCGGTGTAAACCGTACACTGCTCTACAAGATTGGTGATGCAATCTTGAAGCTAAATGAAGAGCGTGGCTACACATTCTGCCTTATCGAACACGACATGGACTTTATCGCCCGCCTCTGTGACCCCGTCATCTGTATGGCTGAAGGCACAGTGCTGGCTGAAGGTACTGTTGATGAAGTTAAGAACAATGAACAGGTTATTGAGGCCTACCTCGGTACCGGCCTCAAACATAAACGGTAGTTGTTGATGAGTTTCTTGATTGGCGAAAATATGACCGGAGGCTACGGCTCCGCGGACATATTGCACAACTGCACCATCGGTGTAGAGAAGGGCGAGATCGCAGTGATTGTTGGCCCTAACGGCGCGGGTAAATCTACTGCAATGAAGGCGACCTTCGGGATGCTGAATCTGCGTGAAGGCCACGTAAAATTCAACGGTGAGGATATCACCCACCTCAAGCCTGAAGAGCGTGTGTTAAAAGGGATGGGCTTTGTACCCCAGACCCACAACGTGTTCACGTCGATGAGCGTTGAGGAGAATCTCGAGATGGGTGCGTTCATTCGTACTGATGACATCTCAGACTCAATTGCTCAGGTCTACGACCTGTTTCCGATTTTGAAAGAGAAGCGCAAACAGCCTGCAGGTCAGCTCTCGGGCGGCCAACGTCAGCAGGTGGCTGTGGGACGCGCGCTCATGACCCACCCACAGGTACTCCTGTTGGATGAGCCAACGGCCGGTGTATCGCCGATCGTAATGGATGAGCTGTTCGACCGTATCATCGAGATCGCTCGCATGGGTGTGGCGATCTTGATGGTTGAACAGAACGCTAAGCAGGCACTCGAGATCGCAGACAAGGGCTATGTGCTTGTTCAGGGTGCGAACCGATTCACTGACACAGGAGAGGCTCTTCTCGCCAACCCTGATGTCCGCCGTTCATTCCTCGGAGGTTAAGCGATGACTGATATTATCAATGCGCTCGTCGTGCTCGCTAACTTCTTGTTGGTGCCGGCACTGACCTACGGTAGCCAGTTGGCGCTCGGTGCTTTGGGTGTCACCCTGGTTTACGGCGTACTGCGATTCTCAAATTTCGCTCACGGTGAAACCATGGCCTTCGGTACGATGATTACGATCTTCGGTACCTGGGGACTTCAGTCGATGGGTGTCTCCGCAGGGCCCCTACCGACAGCACTGTTGGCACTACCTCTGGGTATCGCCGGTGCAGTAGCTCTCTCTTTGTTGCTCGATAAAACGGTGTACAAATACCATCGTCAGCGCAAAGCGAGCCCGGTCACCTTCCTGATCGTTTCTATCGGTCTGATGTTCTTTATCGGTGGTCTGGTGCGTTTCGTGATCGGTCCTGGAGATCAGATATTCTTCGACGGTACACGCTTTATCTTCTCGGCGCGCGATTTCAAAAAGGCGACAGGCCTAGATGAAGGCTTGGCGCTGAAAATGACTCAGGCCGTGACCATTATTACTGCGATCTTGGTTGTAGCAGCGATGTTCTGGTTCCTGAATAAGACCCGCACCGGTAAGTCAATGCGTGCTTTTTCGGATAACGAGAACCTGGCGCTACTCTCGGGTATCAACCCGGATCGCGTTGTGTTGATCACCTGGATTCTTGTAGGCGCATTGGCAACGATTGCTGGTTCACTCTACGGGCTTGATAAGAGCTTTAAGCCCTTCTCGTACATGCAACTGCTGCTGCCAATCTTCGCATCGGCGATTGTGGGCGGTGTAGGCAATCCGCTCGGTGCAATTGCTGGCGGTTATGTGATCGCTTTCTCTGAGATTGCAGTGACTTTCGCCTACAAAAAGGTGGTCGCCTATGTCACGACTTACGAACCGGAGTCTTTGGTACAGTTGCTGGGTACCGACTATAAGATCGCCGTCTCATTTATCATTCTGGTTATCGTGCTGATTGTGCGCCCAACCGGCATATTTAGCGGGAAGACGTTGTGATGAATCAAAATTTCTTTTCTCAAAATCGCGTGCCGGTGCTCTACGCCGGTATGGCGGCGCTGTTAGTCATTGTTGGTTTGGGGCAGGGTTGGTCCGTCTCACTCTCTATTCTTAACCTCTGTCTGATCAGTGCGATCATGTCATTAGGCGTCAATATGCAGTGGGGCTATGCCGGACTTTTCAACGTCGGTGTGATGGGCTTTGCCGCCTTAGGTGGCCTTGCCGCTGTGATCGTCTCTATGCCACCCATTCATGAAGCCCAAGCTGCGGGCGGTTCCGGTATTTTGATCGGCCTGCTGATTCTTGTTGCAACGATCTTCGCCTCGATTTTCGTCTGGAAGCAGTTCAACAAGAACAAAAAGCTGGCTTACTGGTTGATCTTCGCGGTCATCGCAGTGGGTTACGTGCTGGGCCGTGTCCTCTTCCTGCCAGCGGTAGAAGCGATTGAGGCGATCGACCCCTCCGTTTCGGGCTACCTTGGAGGTCTGGGTCTGCCAATTGTGTTGGCTTGGCCCGTGGGCGGTCTGTTTGCCGCAGGTGCTGCCTTCGTGATTGGTAAGGTGGCACTGGGATTGCGCTCGGATTATCTCGCAATCGCAACTCTGGGTATCTCGGAGATCATTCTCTACTTTATCAAGAATGAAGAGTGGCTTACCCGCGGCGTTAAAAACGTTAACGGCTTGCCGCGACCTGTTCCGTATGAGGTGGACCTGCAGCAGGCTGAGTGGTTCCAGAAACTGGCAGCTGACTGGGGCATGGCGGTAACCGAGGCCTCTTCGATCTTTGTGAAGCTCTGTTATGCCGGTCTCTTTGTGGCAGTGATCGCGATTCTTATGTACCTCTCTGAGACCGCGCTGCGCTCACCTTGGGGGCGCATGATGCGCGCGATTCGTGATAACGAGACTGCAGCGGCTGCGATGGGTAAGAACGTGGTTAAGCGCCATCTTGCGATCTTCGTTATCGGTTCCGCGGTCATTGGTTTGGCGGGTGCAATGCTGACAACCTTGGACGGCCAGTTCACACCGGTTAGCTACCAGCCGCTTCGTTTCACCTTTCTGATCTGGGTTATGGTGATCATTGGTGGTTCGGGCAATAACTGGGGCGCAGTCCTTGGTGGCTTCTTCATCTGGTTCTTCTGGATTGAGGCGGAGCCAATTGGGCTCTGGCTGATCGATACGCTGACTGCATTTATGGATGGCGACCATCCGTTGCGAGTGCACCTGATGGACTCCGCTGCGCACATGCGTTTGATGACCGTGGGTATCGTGTTGTTGGTGGCGTTGCGCTATTTCCCAGAGGGGCTGATACCGGAGAGAACAGCGCGTAAAGCCTAATTCTGTATCAGTGACTCAAAAAGGCAGCTTCGGCTGCCTTTTTCTGTTTTAGAGTCTCAGCTGTCTGAGTAACTTTCGCCTTTGTATTAAAAATGACGCTTTTGTACTTCTTTAGTCTTAAGAATAGGCTTATAATCCGACAAAGTTAGAAAAAAGCGACATAGTCGATATGCCAAATAGTAGCGCTACAGCAGCACCCGTACAGACCGAGCACTACGGCTTCTTCCTGATGCCGGGTTTCTCGATTATCTCGTTCGCCGCTACCATCGATCCGCTACGCTTGGCCAACCAGCTCAGTGGCCAAAATTTATATGAGTGGCATTTTTATGGCCCCTCAGACCAGACGGTTACCTGCAGTACGGGCATTCAATTTACACCGACTCGATTGATGCGTGATACCGAGAAGCTGGACCGCATGTTTGTGGTCGGTGGTATCGGTGCGCATCAGGTGGCGGAGGAGAGTCTCTGCAGTTGGCTGCGTAACCTGGTGCGCGACGGTGTCAGCATAGGTGCGACCTCGACTGGCAGTTTGTTGCTAGCACAGGCGGGTATACTCGAGGGTAAAACCTGTACTGTCCACTGGGAGGAGCGGGAACGTCTAACCCAGGCCTTTCCGAATCTAAATGTCAGTGAAGAGCTATATGAGATTGATGGTAACCTAATCACCTGTTCAGGCGGGCTTTCGGGCCTGGATTTAATTCTGCAGTTGATTACGCTTCAGCATGGTGAGTCTCTGGCGCATCAAGTCGCAGAGAACTGTATACACCCCAATATTCGTCCTGCGCACGATAAGCAGCGTATGAAGCTACAGCTGCGACAGCATGGTAGTCACCCACGTTTGACCCAGGCATTGGAGCTGATGCGTGAGCATTTAGACGATGTTCTTACCTGTGATCAGATCTGCGATCGGATTGGACTCTCTACGCGTCAGTTAGAGCGCCTCTTCAGACAGCATCTAAACACCTCACCAACGGCTTATTACATGAGTCTGAGGCTAGAGAATGCGCGTCAGCAGTTGAAGAATTCGGCGCTGCCGATCCAAGCAATTGCACGCGGTGCCGGTTTTAGCTCTACCTCTTACTTTTCGCGCTGCTACCGTAAGCAGTTTGGTGTTACGCCTCGTGAAGCGCGAACAGGAGTGCACCGCATGATTGAACTGGGTGAGCGAGACTAGGGCAGGCCCGCTGCCGGGCGTGCCGACTAATCTGTGCTAGGTTCAGCGTCGAGCGTTAGAGCTACTCGTCGAACCAGCTGTCTTGATCGAAGTAGGTCGAAAGCTCTGCCTCTTCGCGCCGCTGCTCAATAGCACGGCGCGCTTGCAGAAGACGTTGGGAGTGCGTCTTTTTTGCCTCGATAGATCGTTCGGCCTCAAAGCTGACCGCTGCATCAAAAATCTCTGTTTTGATCGCGTCTAGATCTTCTTCCTTTCGAATCAGCATAAGAAAGTTCCTCTCTCTGACTGCATGTCGTCTTTTTAGTTATTGGTCGACCAGGCTGTCTGCCCATTTAGAGCCTTGCTGTTCCTTTAAATGTACTGCACAGGGGCGAAAAAGGCCAATCTTGCTCAGGCCGACTTTAGTCATCTCCAAATTCACGACGCATCAGTAATCGCTTATCGGTCTGGCGCAGGTTTCTGAGGCTCCGTTTAATAGTCTTGAGGTGGTCCACCAGCTTCGGCCCGCGACGCATTGCCACGCCGACAGCCAGTACATCTATGACGACAAGATGAACAACGCGTGATGACATAAGCGTGTTGAGGTCTTTGTCTTCCTCAACGTCGACATGGATCGGAATAGTCGCTAGCTCCGAGAGTGGTGTATTGGCCGGACAGATGGTGATTACGGTAGCACCAGTGTCACGCGCAAGTTTAACGGTATGCAACAGATCCTTGGTGCGGCCTGTTTGTGAAACCGCAACCACAACGTCACCATCGCGCAATGTAACCGCCGAGATGGTTTGCATGTGGGGGTCAGAGTGGGCCGCTGAGGCGATCATCAGCCGGTAAAACTTGTGTTGGGCATCCGTGCAAACTGGGGCTGAGGCACCGAAACCGTAGAACTCGACTCGGCCAGCTCTTGCCAATGCAGCTATCGCCTCCTCCAGTGCGCTGTCGTCGAGCTGCTCGCGTGTACTCATCAGATTGCCGATCATGGAGTCAAAGATCTTCTGTTTGAACTCCAGTACCGTATCTTTGCGATTCATCGAGAACTGTTCGAACGCACTATTGCTAGCGAGCGCTTGGGCGAGCGTCAGTTTGAAATCTTGAAAACCATCGTAATTGAGTGCCCGGCAGAAGCGCACGACGGTGGGCTCGCTCACATTGGCCTCAGAGGCTAGGTCAACGATACGCATGTGAATGACATCACTGGGCTGTGCCAGAACGAAGTCAGCAACTTTCTGTTCAGATTTACGCAGTTTTTCACGGGTATCCGCGATGAGTTTCAAAACATTCGACGCTTGCACGTTGAGTCCTTATTGGGCGGCCAGACAGGGATCAGTATAACTCGACATCGGGCGAGACATTTCAAGCTTGCCCAAGTATCCTTACCTGCTTTGATGATTTGAGCAATACAACTTTTTACCCGATTATCTATGTTTTCAAAAGCGCCGCTGTTTCCGCTACTAACTCTACTGGTCACGCTAGTTGCTGTGATCTCGCCCGTTAAGGCTGCTCAGCCAGATCCTGCAAAGCTCGATCTGGCCTCGGTCTCGGTGATGATTAAGGATATGAAAACGGGTGAGGTTCTCTATCAGCGTAATCCTGATCTGGTACAGCCGGTCGCTTCAATTACCAAGTTGATGACGGCCCTAGTTGCCTTGGATGCGGGCCTACCGATGAAGGAGCGTATTAAGGTTACCGTGGAGGATGTGCCGATTATGCACAACGTCCACTCGCGCATTCGTATCGGTTCGACTATCCGTCGCGAGGATGCTCTATATATCGCATTGATGGCGTCCGAGAATCGCGCAGCGGCAACCGTCGGGCATGCTTACCCCGGTGGTATGGCAGCCTTCATTCAGAATATGAATCTGACGGCTCAGGGCCTGAGTATGGAGAACACTCGGTTTGTCGAGCCGACGGGGCTCTCATCCGAGAACGTATCAACCGCTTCGGATCTAATGCGCCTGCTTGAGGTGGCTGATCTCTATCCGCTCATCAGTAAGGCGACTGCCGCATCAAAACGCGATGTTATCTTCAGCAAGCCGCGGTATATTCTCGCCTTCTTTAACACTAACTCGTTGGTAAATAAGAAGAGTTGGAGTGTGCAAGTAAGTAAAACGGGCTACACCGATGATGCTGGGCGCTGTTTGGTGCTACGCGCGCGAATTGCTGGGCGCGATATCGGTATCGTGTTGCTAGACTCTTATGGCAAGAAGACCCATCTGGCCGATGCACAGCGCATCAAACGCTGGTTGGAGAGCGGTAACTCGGGCAAGGTCCCAAAGGGGGCTGCCAACTACCGGAATACCAAACTCAGAGCGCTGGCTAAACGCTAACTCTCCTCAAAACCGAACTGTAGAGTACACCCCATGGCTTATCGAGTAATTCCCGTCACCCCTTTTGCACAGAACTGCACGCTAATCTGGTGTCCTGAGACACGTGAAGCGGCTGTAGTCGACCCGGGTGGTGATATGGAGTTGATCGAACAAGCGATCGCCCAAGAGGGTGTGCAGGTAAAACAGGTGTTGTTGACCCATGGGCATATTGACCATGCTGGTGCCTCAGCGACCCTGGCGCGGCAGTTGGGTGTGTCGATCATTGGACCGCATAGGGCTGATCAGTTCTGGTTGGATGGACTGGAGCAGCAGAGTGCGATGTTTGGATTCTCGCAAGTGGAGGGTTTTCTACCCGATCGTTGGCTTGAGGATGGTGAGCAGGTTCAGGTGGGTAATCTGACCCTTGATGTTGTGCACTGTCCCGGCCACACCCCTGGTCATGTGGTCTTTGTCGACAAGGCGAACCAAATGGCGCAGGTGGGTGATGTGCTGTTCCAAGGTTCAATTGGTCGAACAGACTTCCCGCAAGGCGATCATGCGACATTGATCGATTCGATCAAAAACAAACTTTTTCCACTCGGTGATGAGATTCGTTTTGTGCCCGGTCATGGGCCTGAGTCGACCTTCGGACATGAGCGCAAAACCAACCCCTACGTATCAGGGCGCTGGGGCTAACTGGCTTTTTTAACGGCTGTTAGCGCCCGGTCTCTGTTACCAAGCGCAAGGCTGATTCTGGAAGTTGTTTGCTGCTCTTGATAGTACTCTCAAAAGGCAGGGGAGTAATCGTTGACTCACTGACTGCGAGTACACTGGAGCGAACACCAGCTAGGAGAGCATGTACCGCACTATTCCCAAGCGTTGCTGCCAAAGCGCGGTCGTGTGCCGTTGGTGCGCCGCCTCGTTGTATGTGTCCAAGTACGCAGATTCTAGGATCCTCTCCACAGGCTTTTAACTCATTGGCCAGGTTACGAATCATTTTCGGTTCGGCCGAGCCTTCAGCTAGGATAACCATACCGTTCGCGGATAGCCCCGATTTTTGATTCTGGCTTAGCTCTTTGGCGATCTGTGCAATCTCTACTGGGTGCTCAGGAACAATGAGCATTTCAGCACCTATGGCGATAGCGACTTGAGCGGCAATAAATCCCGAAGTTGTGCCGGCTACCTCTACCAGAAACAGACGCTGATGCGAGTAGGCGGTGTCTTGCAGTTTATCGATAGCGTCCACCGCTGTATTTATCGCGGTATCAAATCCAATGGCATCATCTGAACCTGCAATGTCATTGTCGACAGTGCCGGGTAAGGCGAGGGTCTGAATACCTGACTGTTGCTCGAGCAAGGCGGCCCCTGCAATCGAACCCTTTCCTCCGATAACAATGAGTGCCTCAATGCCGTGATCTTGCAGAACGTTCGATGCGAGTTGGCGAATATCCGATTTGTAGAACTCCGGGCAACTTCCACAGTGCAGAATTGAACCTCCACCTTGGCTGATGCGGCTCACGCTTGCGCTAGTGAGTGGGATGAAATCCTGTTGGATCAGACCCGAAAAACCTCGGTGAATACCAATGACCTCGATACCCTCTTTATCCGCAGTGCGAACAATGGCCCGGATAGCAGAGTTCATTCCGGGAGTTTCACCTCCGCTGGTTAGAACAGCAATACGCTTAACCTTAAGGCAAGGTTGAAAGTCAGGTCTCTTTAACATCGAAGTTTTCCTAGATATTTCTTCATTTCTAACTTGAAACGGCGATTCTGTCGAGCAAACTGATCACCCTTTAACCAGTTGCGAAAATTAATTAAAAAAAAGCGTTTTTTGCCGTTGACGCCCATGCTGGGATCTCTATAATTCGCCTCCACATTGAGACGCACAGAGGTGCTCTCAAACGCCTCCTAGAGGCACGCTCTTTAACAAATAGATCAAGTAATGCGTGTGGGCGCTTGTTGGGATTAGGCAACAAAGCTTAATCAAGACAAGCAACCTATATGTGAATTCATTTAGCGTAATGTTTTTCTTGAGCA
>JAHEDZ010000039.1 GCA_024640955.1 Oceanospirillaceae bacterium | reverse complement strand
TGGGAGGGTCGCCGAGTGCGGCCCTCTCTTTTTTGGTCTAAAGTTAAAGCATCATCAAACGGAGTTGATGGAGCAGATATGCCAAGGAAACCTCGGATTTTAATAGACGGTATGGCCGTACATATCGTGCAGCGCGGCGTCGATCGTGGTGCCACTTTTTTCACGACCGAAGACTATCTTCTGTATCTCGAATTACTGCGCGAAGCTTCAGATTTATTTGGTTTGCAGGTGCATGCCTACTGCCTGATGACGAATCATATTCACCTGTTGCTGACACCCAGTGAAGCGGTTGATTTGTCGCCGGCTATGAAGCGACTAACGCAGATCTATGTTCAACGTATTAATCGACTCTACAGTCGCTCAGGCCCTCTGTGGTCCGGTCGATACAAAACTGCTTTGGTTGGCTCGGACAACTATCTACTCAGTTGTTATCGCTATATCGAACTAAATCCTGTCCGTGCCAGAATGGTCACAAGCCCATCAGAATATCCCTGGTCTAGTTATAAATTCAATGTAGGGCTTTGCCCCTCATCTTTGATCACCCCTCATCAGGCGTTCGAAGCGCTGGGTCATGACTCTGAAAGCCGATCGAGTGTTTATAAGGATATTTTCCGAGAGGCTCTGGACCGGCAGGTTATTCAGCAAATTCGGGATGCTACGAGTCAGGGCGTACCTTTCGGAGATGGGCGGTTTGTTGCTCAGATTGAGCAGATGGTCGGTCGCCGGCTAAAGGTGCGGTCAGTCGGGAGGCAGTCGTCTATATCGAGCTTACGGCAAACGTGACTTAAAAGGGTCTGACCCCTCAGTTGGCGCTGCTACGTCACAGCGTACGTAAAAGCATGCGTAATGCTGCATTGCTGTTCGCTTGTTTTTTACGTTTGTCGAGATGCGCACTGAACTCGTTTTCCTCTACAATGCGCTAAACCCGCTGACTCACCGGAACACTCCATGAATAAACGCCTAATGATCCTAATCCTTATCATCCTCTCAATCGGTGTGACCTATTACATCGAAGTGAACAAGAAAGAGGTGTCTATGGAGACGCGCGCAAAGGTTGAAGCTGAATTAGCGCAGGATCCTACTTTTCCGGCTCGCCCTGTCTGGTGGGAGAAGGGCCACCTACTTGGAGTTGGTGTGATCTACGAGGGTAAACCACGCGATGACGATGCACGCCGTGTCTGTCAGATTCTGGACAAGTACGGTGTGACGCCAGCGACAGTACAAGTCTTTGATGTGCTTAAGATTCAGAACGAAGATGATTGGGATCAGGTCGGCGCCGCGGTCTGTTCTAAATAACCGAAATCAAGAAAAAATCGTAAATTTTTTAGCGCCACTCCAAACCCTGTGCTAGACCTTTAAAGGAACTCACAAGGATGGTGTGGTGCGATGACCAAGGATACAGGTCTACTTTCTCTCGCTGCGATTGCGCGGCTGCACTCGGGTGCGGTCGATACCGAGCAGCTCTTTAATCGTTTTGCTCTAGCTGACCGCTCACTCAACGGAGATGAACTCGTTCGTGCGGCAAAAACACTTGGCATGTCCGCAAAACCAGCACGGTTCGATGTCGAAAAAATCGAGCAATCTCTGCTACCGATTATTGGTCACTCCTCCAACGGTGTGTTCTTTACAATACTGCGCAAGCGCTCTGACGATGATTTTTTGGGCTACTTTCCCGACACTGCAGAAACCAGGGCTGTAACAGTTGATGAGCTGAAGGATTTAAAAGTTGAGTGCTGGATTGTTCTGCGCAAGAACGTCATCAAAACTGCTAGCAACGCCTTCGGGTTTGGTTGGTTTATACCAGCTTTAAAACGCTACAAACACCTCTTTGCTGAAGTCGTGCTTCTGTCATTCTTCCTTCAAGTTTTTGCTCTGATGACGCCGCTTTTCTTCCAGTTGGTGATGGACAAGGTACTGGTGCATCGCGGTTTCACCACGCTGGAGGTGTTGGCAGTTGGGTTTCTTGCGCTGGCGATTTTTGATGCCGTGATGGGTGGGCTGCGTAACTACTTGTTCGCGCACACAGCCAACCGAGTGGATGTGGAGCTGGGGGCAAAGCTCTATCAGCATCTGCTGAGACTGCCACAAGCCTATTTTGAGGCGCGTCAGGTTGGCCAAAGCGTAGCGCGGGTGCGCGAGCTTGAGACTATTCGCAACTTCATCACTGGCACAGCCCTTACGCTGATCGTTGACCTCAGTTTTACCTTTGTCTTCTTTGGCGTTATGTATCTCTACAGTCCGCTGCTAACGGCCGTAGTGGCAGCGGCTATCCCGTTTTACATCCTGCTATCAATACTCATCACGCCGATTCTGCGTCGCCGCTTAGATCAGAGCTTTCAGCGCGGAGCCGAGAATCAGGCGTTGCTGGTTGAGTCAGTCAGCGGTATTGAGACCGTTAAAGCCTTGTCGCTGGAGAATCAGTTTCAGCGGCGTTGGGAGGAGCAGCTTGCGGGCTATGTCAAAGCGAGCTTTAAAGCGGCGAACCTGAATAATATTGCCAACCAAAGTGCGCAGCTAATCAACAAACTCACCACTCTAGGGATTATCTTTTTTGGCGCACATCTGGTGATCGATGGCAGGTTAACAGTCGGCGAACTGGTAGCGTTCAACATGTTGGCAGGGCGGGTCTCAGCCCCGATTTTGAAACTGGTGCAGCTATGGCAGGAGTTTCAGCAGGCAGGTATCAGTATGCGTCGCCTCGGTGAGTTGCTAAATACCCCAGCAGAGCAGGGTGCGAGCGGAGTGAATACGGTGCGACCGCGGGGATATGTCAGCTTCGAGGCGGTCTCTTTTCGTTATGGCTCCGAAACCTCTAAAGCTTTGGAGGCACTCAGTTTTACCGCTGCTGCTGGCCAGAAAATTGGTATCGTCGGGCGTTCGGGTTCGGGAAAAAGTACGCTGACGAAATTGCTTCAGCGCATCTATCGACCCGAGTCTGGCCGAGTGCTGGTAGATGGCCAGGATATCGCGCAAGCCGACCTGACTTGGTTACGGCGCAATGTGGGCGTGGTGCTGCAGGAGAGCCGACTCTTTGATGGCACTATTCGAGACAATATTGCGATCACTCGGCCTACCGCAACCCAAGCAGAGATCCTCAATGCAGCCCAGTTAGCAGGCGCAACTGAGTTTATTGGGCGTTTGCCGAAAGGGCTGGATTACTCAGTAGGCGAAGGTGGCTGTAACCTGTCGGGCGGTCAGCGTCAGCGCATAGCGATCGCTCGTGCACTCATCGCAAATCCCGCAATACTTATTTTTGACGAGGCTACTAGCGCGCTCGACTATGAATCTGAGGCAATTATTCAGCAAAACCTAAATCAAATTGGTGCCAATCGAACACTCTTAATTGTTGCTCACCGTTTAGCGTCGGTACGAGATTGCGAGCAGATCGTCGTGCTCGACAAAGGACAGATTATCGATCGCGGAACCCATACCGAACTGCTCAACAGAGCCGGCCTCTATGCAGACCTTTGGCGCCTGCAAACTGAGGGATACAGTCACAAGGAGGTGCGCTGTGCTGAAAAACAGAACTGAAAATTTATCTGACTTCCTGCCGGCCGCTTTAGAGGTAAGAGAGAGCGCCGCTCATCCCGCTTCGCACTACACAGCTGGCACGATCATTACGTTGGTGGTTCTGCTTTGTGTATGGGCCTACTGGGGAGAGATCGATATCGTTGCCCGCGCTGAAGGGAAGATTATTCCGCTAGGGCAGGTGCGTCCGGTGCAGTCTGCTGAGGCGGGTGTTGTCAGTGAAATTCTTGTGAGTGAAGGAGAGGCGATTAAAGAGGGAGCGGTGCTCTTGCGTCTTTCGCCAAAATTGATAGATACCGAGATAGAGCGCACCACTATTGAAATTGAAAGGTTGCGTCAGCTCGAATCGCGCGAGCGAAAACTGCTCGACTTCATTAATCTGAATGAGCAGAGCGATCTGATCCCGCAGACAGGTGATATTCAGCTAGAGCGCAGTTTTGGAGCCTATCGCCAGCGTGTGATGCAGATGCATCGCCTTGTTTCAGAGCGTTCGGCTGCTCGTGATAGTGCCGCTCAAACCCTCTCTCGGTTGACTGCTTTGGAGCCAATTGTAGACGAGCAGGTGCGAGCCCTAGAGAAGCTTCATGCTCGAAAGCATGCGCCTCGTATCGACTACCTCGAACAGAGAGAGCGTTTGATAGATATCCAGCACCAACGCCGTGCCGCTGTTCTGCAGCAACAGCAGTTGCAGGCTGAAATAGCTGCTCGAGAGAGCGAATTGGCGGCCTACGTGAATGAGGTTAAAGCCGAGAAATATGCAGCGATTGAGGAGTACAGCAGTGCCATCGCCAGTCAAAAGCAAATTCAAGCCCAGCTTCTCCAGAGACGGTCTAAGCTTGAGATAAGTGCGCCTATTAGTGGACGAGTGAAGGATCTTAAAGTGTTTTCCAGCGATGCCGTAGTCGGCGCAACCGAACAGCTGATGACCATCGTCCCCTTGGATGAACAGCTTGAGGTGGAAGCCTGGTTAGCCAACCGTGATATCGGTTACGTCGAGCCCGGTGACCTAACCGAGATTAAGCTCGAGACCTTTCCATTTACCAAATACGGCGTACTGCACGGCGAGGTGCTTGACCTCTCTGCTGATGCCACACAGACAGATACCGGCTTGATCTACAAAGCCCGTATTGCGCTGGACAGCCGCGAAATTGAGGTCGACAACCGTGTTGTCGCACTAATGCCGGGAATGGGTGTGACGGCGGAGATACGGACAGGGAAACGTCGAGTGATTGATTATGTTTTTGATCCGCTTATGCGGTATCGAAATGAGAGTTTGAGGGAGCGTTGA
>JAHEDZ010000012.1:24909-116247 GCA_024640955.1 Oceanospirillaceae bacterium | reverse complement strand
GTACGGTGGTGCTATTTTTGAGTGAGGAGTTTCCGCACGAGGTTCTGCCGTCTCAGCGGGACCGCTACTCAATAGCCGGTTGGTATCGAGTGAATGGCTCGACAGTCGATCGCGTCGATCCCCCTCTGTGATGAATCAGTCAGGCCAAGCTGTGATAGCGTTGGGTTACTTTCACGGAAGATGAGCCGTTTTCAATGTCACATCGTAAACAAATGTCGTCTACGTGCTACAAAATATGTAATATCCAGACACAATCTAAACGCAAAATGATAAGAATTGGACGGTTTGATGAAATATAAACTTCTCGTGGCCAGCGTCGCGCTTGCCACAGCACAGGTTCAGGCAGGTGGTTTCGAGAACGCACGACTGGACACCTCCTTCATGTATGACGAAGGTAATCTCGTATCTTTTGGCTCTGTGCGTAAAGATTTCACCGTTAATGGTGACAACTTCGGTACAACAAGCTCACTGATCGGCGATCGTAATGCGTCGAATTTGTCAGCGCGTTATGAGGTGAATGATCAGCTGTCGTTCGGTCTGACCTCTTATGATTCGGGTGCGATTCATATTAATTATCAGGGTGCTGGTGGTAACGCTTCGGTAAATGCTCTGGGACCGAAGGTTGATTTGACCGCCGATTCTGTCGCTCTGCTATCGAATTACGCACTAAGTGAGAGTTTTAGCATTACTGCCGGTGCACGTTACGACAAGTTCAAAGTTACTAATGCCGATATTTTTAAACTCACTGTGGCTAATGCGGTTGCCACAGCTACAGCGACTGCTGCTGTAGCGCGTGGAGCAACTCCAGCCCAAGCAGCTGCAGCAGGTGCTGCTGCCGGCGCCACGGCTGGCGCGAATGCTGCTGTTGCAAGCGTTTCATCAGAATCTGATATCGTACCTGTTATGGCTGTGGCGTATGAGAAGCCTGATATTGCACTGCGAGCTGAGCTTCTTTACCAGGGTAAATCGTACGTCAAAATGGCTTCTACTTGTGGTATGGCAGCGCTTGGACAGAGTTGTTCACCGAACAGCACAGGCGGACTCGCAGAATACCTTACTTTGAACTTCCAGACTGGCATTATGGAAGACACCCTATTGCTCGCGTCGATTCACAAGGGTAAGTGGAGCTCCTCACAATTAAGCGTTGCTGACACTGAGAATGCGCTGTTTGGTCAGGTCGGTCCAACATCTGCATTCGAAGATTCGACAGAGTACTCGATTGGTCTGGCGCGCCGGATCAATGATTCTTTAGCGGTCTCTGCAAGCTACAACTGGGAGAAAGCAGGTGACGGTACAACTGGCAGTCTGTTCACTGTAAACGATGGTTACAGGGGGCTTACACTTGGAGTGCGCTACACAGTGGAAGATCTAGAGCTGTCAGCTGGTTACAACTACACCAAACTGGGTGATGTAACCTACTCAAGCACAGCGCTAGGGTCAAACCGCCTTGAAGGTAACGATGTAAGAGCTATTGGTGCGAAAGCGACACTTCGTTTTTAACCAAAACGACTATGCATAAAAAAGCCGGGCATTGCCCGGCTTTTTAGTCTTTGCTCTCTTACTGAGCCGCTTTAAGCTCCAGGCGGCGTGCATGCAGTGCAGGCTCGGTGTAGCCGTTGGGCTGCTTGCAGCCATCGATAACTAGATCACAAGCGGCTTTGAAGGCGATGCTGTTGTCGAAGTTACCCGCCATTGGCGTGTACGTCGGATCGTTAGCATTCTGACGGTCGACGACTTCAGCCATACGCTTCAAAGTTTCCATCACTTGCTCTTCAGAACAGATACCGTGTCGGATCCAGTTGGCGATGTGCTGGCTGGAGATACGCAGGGTTGCGCGGTCTTCCATCAGGCCTACATCGCTGATGTCTGGCACTTTCGAACAGCCAATGCCTGAGTCTACCCAGCGCACAACATAACCAAGGATGCCCTGAGCGTTGTTATCGAGCTCTGCCTGAATATCTTCAGCGCTCCACTGTGGGTTGCGCTCAACTGGGATAGTGAGGATATCATCTAGAGATGCGCGCTCGCGTTTGGCCAGCTCTTTCTGTAGCGCGAATACATCGACCTGATGGTAGTGCAGTGCGTGCAGAACAGCACCTGTTGGTGATGGAACCCATGCAGTGTTTGCGCCTGATTTCGGGTGACCGATCTTCTGCACCAGCATGTTGGCCATCTGATCCGGCATCGCCCACATACCCTTACCGATCTGTGCGCGACCGCTTAGGCCACAAGCCAAACCAGTATCGACGTTCCAGTTCTCGTACGCTGCGATCCAGTTAGCGGCCTTCATATCGCCTTTGCGAATCATTGGGCCCGCTTCCATAGAGGTATGGATCTCGTCACCAGTACGGTCGAGGAAGCCGGTGTTAATGAACACCACGCGTGAGCTTGCCGCACGGATACACTCTTTGAGGTTGATCGTGGTGCGACGTTCTTCGTCCATGATGCCGACTTTGATGGTGTTTTCAGCAAGGCCCAGAGTCTGCTCTATACGACCCATCAGCTCGTTAGTGAACGCGACTTCTACAGGTCCGTGCATCTTCGGTTTAACGATGTAGATTGAGCCGGTCACAGTGTTGTTAAACTGGCCGTTGTGCTTAACATCGTGAACAGAGATAGCCGAGGTGATCATGCCGTCCATGATGCCTTCAGGGATCTCATTGCCATCTTTGTCGATGATGGCGTTATTGGTCATCAGGTGCCCGACGTTACGCACGAACATCAGTGAGCGGCCTTTCAGTGCGATTGGCTGTCCATCTTTGCCGGTGTACTCGCGATCACCATTTACAGTACGTTTGAAAGTTTTGCCGCCTTTGCTGATCTCTTCGCTCAGGTCGCCTTTCACCAGCCCCAGCCAGTTGCGGTAGACGTGGGTTTTGTCTTCAGCGTCGACGGCTGCGACTGAGTCTTCACAGTCCATGATGGTGGTTAGTGCCGCTTCCATCACGATATCTTTAACGCCAGCTTTGTCTTCGGAGCCGATCTGGCTAGCAGCGTCGATCTGAATTTCGAAGTGCAGGCCGTTGTTTGTCAGCAGGATTGCTGAGGGCGCTGCTGGGTCACCGCGATAGCCGCAGAACTGGGCAGTATCTTTCAGGCCGGTAGCGTCGCCGTTGACAGTAACGCTCAGTTCACCATCAACCACTGCGTAGCTAGTTGCATCTGTGTGTGAGCCGTTGGCAAGTGGAGCGGACTCATCAAGGAAGTTACGGCCGAAGGCGATAACTTTCGCGCCGCGCACCGGGTTGTACTCTTTAGTCGCTTCAGCGCCGCCCTCGTCAGAGATTGCGTCGGTGCCGTAGAGTGCGTCGTAAAGACTGCCCCAGCGTGCATTCGCAGCGTTCAATGCAAAACGTGCGTTGGAAACGGGCACAACGAGCTGCGGGCCGGCCATTGTCGCCATCTCTGGATCGACGTTTGAAGTAGTAATCTGGAACTCTGGGCCCTCTTCAACGAGGTAGCCGATCTCTTTGAGGAAAGCTTTGTATTCAGCGAGGTCGTATCCACCTTGGTGGGCACGGTACCACTCGTCCATCTGCTCTTGGATCTGGTCGCGCTTAGCCAATAGCTCGCGGTTACGTGGAGCGAGGTCGTGGATAATGTCGGCAAATGACGCCCAGAATGCGTCGCTGTCGACGCCTGTGCCCGGCAGAACTTCGCTGTTAACAAAATTGTAGAGTTCGCTGGCTACCTGTAGGCCATTCACTTCAGTGCGTTGCATTTGTTTACTCCCGTATAAATTCTCACATTGAGATAGTTGCTCAGATACTCCGGGCGGTCTCAAGTGGTTCACTAATATGTTGCGCACACCTTAACGCAGATGTAGCAAAGTATAAGTAGACATAGGGTTAAGATGTGGAAAATGCTATTTCACTATATGAAATATGAGCAGGCGGTCGTGCCTTTTATCCATGGTTCCTGCGTGTAAAGAGCCCGTGCTACCTATCTCAGAACGCTGTGAACCCGTCCGTGGGGCGCTCCGTGTTTGCCATCCATGGCAAACAAGATCTGAGATAGGTAGCACGGGCTCTTATCTCCTACATAAAAAAACGGTGCCTGAGCACCGTTTTCATATAGTGAAATAGCCGTTTTAGAAGAGGCGGCGGCAGCGGATTGTGCCGTCGATGGTGGCTAGTTTCTCTAGGGCTACTTCGGAGTAGTCGGCGTCGCAATCGATGACGACGTAGCCGACTTTCTCGTTGGTCTGTAGGTACTGACCTGCGATGTTGATCTGGTTGTCGGAGAAGACGTTGTTGATCTGTGACAGGATACCTGGAACGTTGCGGTGCACGTGCAGAAGGCGGTGTGCGTTGGCGTGTTCTGGGAGTGCGACCTCTGGGAAGTTCACTGAGGTGATAGATGAGCCGTTGTCGCTGTACTTCACCAGCTTCTCTGCCACTTCGTAGCCGATGTTCATCTGCGCTTCCATCGTTGAGCCGCCCACGTGTGGGGTCAGAATAACGTTGTCGAACTCGCGCAGTGGGCTGATGAACTCATCATCGTTGCTACGGGGTTCAACTGGGAATACGTCGACCGCAGCGCCGAGTACTTTACCGCTGCGTAGTGCGTCGCAGAGTGCATCGATGTCTACCACGGTGCCACGTGCTGCGTTGATGAAAACGGCGCCCGGCTTCATCAGTTCGAATTGCGCTTGGCTCATCATATTCTTAGTGGAAGGGATCTCTGGTACGTGCAGGGTGATGATGTCTGAGGTCGCCAACAGTTCAGACATGGTGCCAACCTGTTTAGCGTTCCCCAGAGGAAGTTTGGTAACTACATCGAAGAACTGCACCTCCATGCCCAAGCCCTCTGCTAAAACACTCAGCTGAGAGCCGATGCTGCCGTAGCCGATGATGCCGAGTTTTTTACCGCGGATCTCGTAAGAGTTCTTTGCCGACTTGAGCCAGCCTCCGCGATGAGCAACTGCGCTTTTTTCCGGCACGCCACGCAACAGCATAATGGCTTCACCAATGACCAACTCCGCTACCGAGCGGGTATTGGAGTAGGGTGCGTTAAAAACTGCTACGCCGGCGTGCGTGGCAGCAGCGAGATCAACCTGGTTAGTACCGATACAGAAACAGCCAACAGAGACCAGCTTTTCAGCGGCTGCGAACACTTTTTCAGTCAGTTGAGTACGTGAACGAATCCCTAGGAAGTGCGCGTCGGCAATGCGCTCAAGTAGCTCCTCTTCCGGTAGAGAGCCGGTATGAAACTCGATATTGGTGTAGCCCTGAGCGTGGAAGGTATCCACGGCTGACTGGTGCACGCCTTCCAACAACAGGATTTTGATCTTGCCTTTATCGAGGGAAGTTTGTTTGCTCATGTCTGAAAATCGTCCGCGTTCTGTGGGATTGCTCAAAAAATTAAGGCGCGGAGTATAGCATAAATGCCCAATTGATCAGATTTTATCCGACAGTATTCGACGAAATATTCTCAGCCGTTATTGAGTGAAATTTAATCTAGCGGGTGTCGCGATGGTGGGGAATATCTATTTGAGGCGATCATTGATCGCCTCAGATGAAGAGCTTGTAGCCACTATGCACAGCTAGCCAGCCTTAGGCCACTCTTCGAAGAGCCTTCAGCGGATCTTATGAGGAGCCTTCAGCGGCTCTTGTAAAAGGTCGTCAGCTACTCTTATGAATAGTAACAGAGGTAAGCAGTCTCAACGGCAACCTTCACGTCGAACGATGCGTTGGCAGGGACGTTGAACTGTGTGCCTGCTGGGTAAGCTTGGAATTCTTCAGAGCCTGGCAGTTTCACAACCAGTTCGCCGTGGGTCACTTTCATCACCTCATTCTGACTAGTACCGAAGGTGTATTCGCCGACTGCCATTACGCCAGAAGTAACAGCTCCGTTAGCGGATTCCAGTGCGATCGATTTAACTTTGCCGTCAAAGTATTCGTTTACGTTTAGCATAACCTACTCCTAAATTTGGTAGCGCGATCATATGCGAACTGCTTTCACTTTTACAGTGGAGATCGCTAAGATGCGGCCACCGAAAATAAGGAAGACCGAACTTTGATCGAAGCAAATAGCTCAGCTTACTGGCGGGCCACTCTGGCGCTCTGTATCGGATCGTTCATGATATTCGCTAACGTCTATGTGACCCAACCGTTACTGCCCACACTGGCGCGCGAGTTTGGTGTTACAGCGCTGCAGTCGAGCTGGACCTTCACAGTTACCACGCTCACCTTGGGATTGTCGTTGATCTTCTACGGCGCACTATCCGACGCGCTGGGCCGGCGCGGTATTATGATTCTGACGCTGACCGGGGTTGTCGCCTGTGGTGTCGGCCTGAGCCTGGTGCAGAATTATCAGGGTCTGCTAGTGTTACGGGCACTCCAGGGTTTAATGCTCGGAGGCCTGCCAGCTATCGCCATAGCCTATATGAATGATGAATATGCACCGCGTGCCTTGGCGCTGGCGGTAGGGCTCTATATTGGTGGTAACACCTTGGGGGGTATAGGTGGGCGCTTGATTGGTGGGTTTGTTGGCGATTGGCTCGGTTGGCACAGTGCGTTTATCGCGATGGCGCTAGTCAGCACTTTATGCCTGATTATCTTCGTGCTGCTTCTACCCAAATCACAGCACTTTGATGCCCGACCGCTTCGCCCCGGGTCGATGGCGCGGGCAATCACTGCCCACTTGAGAAACCCGAGTCTATTTATTGCCTACCTTATCGGCGGCCTTAACTTCTTTATTTTCATCAATCAGTACTCCTACATCACCTTTGTACTCGCCGATGAGCCCTACCACCTGCCGGCCAGCCTGCTGGGCCTGCTGTTTTTGACCTATTTGACCGGTACTTTCGGTTCAGCTATCTCCGGTAAAGTAGCGGACTATCTGCCGCAGACTCGTGCGATGTCGCTGGGGATTCTCGTTCTGATGCTTGGCTCGCTGGTCACCTTGAACGATTCTATCTGGTTGATTGTGCTTGGTTTCTTTATGAACTCCTTTGGCTTCTTCTTCTGCCACTCGATTGCGAGCAGCTGGGTAAGTCGCAACGCAATCCACGCCAAAGCGAGTGCGTCCTCTCTCTATCTGGTCTTTTACTATGTCGGCGCCAGTACTGGTGGCTTCTATCTGCAGCCTTTCTGGGCAGAGTGGCGTTGGCCGGGGGTTATCGGCGCTTCAATGCTGGTGCTCAGCTTTACGCTCTTTTTGACAACGCGTTTGCATAAGCGATTCGTTGCCCAAGCCTAGGGTCTGCTACTGCTCACAGCGCGTAAACACAGCCAGTTGAATATGAGGTTTGTATGGCAGATAAGTTAGTTGTGGGTGCATCGGGGGGTATCGGTGCCGCGTTTGTTAAAGAGTTCACTCAGCGCGAGCCAGAGGCTCGTGTGATTGCTACTTCCCGCAATGGCAGCGATTCGCTGTTACCGCTGGATCTTGCAGATTCCGCGAGTATCGACAGTTTCGTCGCGCGACTGAGAGAGATGGAGTTTACGCTGGATCAGATTATTATCGCGACGGGTCTGTTGCACCAGGACCACAGAGGGCCGGAGAAAAGCTATCGGGATCTAGATGCTGACTGGTTAACGCAGGTTATGCAGGTGAATGCGATAGGTCCAATCTACCTGCTGGGCAAACTGATTGGTTTGCTCGATCGCAAAGCTGAGGTGCAGATAAGCCTTTTGTCTGCGCGCGTAGGAAGCATCAGCGATAACCGCCTTGGTGGCTGGTACGGCTACCGTGCGTCTAAAGCAGCGCTGAATATGTATCTTAAAACTCTGTCGATTGAGTTGGCGCGCACGCATAAAGGTATTCAAATTCTGTCTCTACATCCGGGCACTACTGATACAGCGCTCTCTAAACCCTTTCAGGCGCGTGTTCCTGCTGAGAAACTCTTCACGCCAGAGTTCGCTGCATCTTCGTTGCTCAACGTGATGCAGCAGGCCGAAGGGAGCGGATCGGGTCAATTCCTAGCCTGGGACGGTAAGACGATCTCTTGGTAGAATTGGAACCGAGTAACATTTGCCGTTTAATCACAGGAGCCTGCTGAATGCTTTGGGTTAAAACCTTTCATATCCTAGCGATGACCAGTTGGATGGCCGGTATCTTCTATCTGCCGCGTATCTTTGTGCACTTCGTAGAAGGGCAGGAGGCTGGTGAGGATGTCCGTCGGTTGGCGATCATGGCATCCAAGCTCTACGGTTTTATGACGATCATGGCGATCTTTACGCTTGGTTTGGGCCTATGGCTCTGGTTGGGATACGGTTTCACCGGTGGCTGGTTACACGCGAAGCTGTTGTTTGTGCTGTTGCTGATAGGCTTCCACTTCTGGTGTCGTGCTTACTTGCAGCGTTTGAAGGCCAACCAGTTAACGCGCAGCGGCACCTATTTCCGGCTGTTTAATGAACTGCCGCTGCTGATCTTTGTGCCGATTCTGATTTTGGTGGTACTGAAGCCTTTCTGAGGCTATTTCGCTTTGCACAGCTTTGCGATACGGCGCTCGAGTTGTTCCGCTTGGATGCGTGCTTTGGAGATCTGATCTGTCCAGAGCTCATACTCGGCTCGCGGCGGCAGGGCTTCGAGCTCCTCTTGCAAATAGCTCTTTAAATTCCGCTCTAGTGAGCCGCGCCCCTCTTGTAGGCTTGTTGCTAAGGGTGCGAATGCCTGAGTCAGCGCCGAGGTCGGTAGGTCGCCTAGCTGCTCAGATAGCCAGAGCTCCCAGTCGAGTCCCGGCTCACGCATCGCTTTCTGGATGCGTTGCAGCAGGGCTGCGTCCCCGTCGATTTTAGCACCTTGGCCGAACAGAACCGAGCGAGGTTCTGTGATCAGTTTGATAAGAACGCCCAACTCACCTTTCAACGTGACATCCGCATCAAAGTCTGAATCTTGCGATAGCTCAATCCCCTCAGCGTGAAGACGAATCAGTAGTGTCCAGTTTTGCGGCAGCAGGACGATGCGAAGAGTTTTTCCGCTCAGGTTCTGTAGTCGCTCACCCAGCATAGGCCGAGTCTTCAGCAGTAGGTTTAGCGCTGCTTCGACGGACTCAACGAGGGCTGCGGTAAGTAGCTGCATAGTTTAGGGCTTGATACCCGTGTGCAGGGCGACCACGCCGCCGGTCATGTTGCGGTAGCGGGTGTTGACAAAACCAGCCTCATCCATCATCCCTTTCAGCGTCTCTTGGTCGGGGTGCATGCGGATGGACTCTGCAAGGTAACGGTAGCTTTCAGCATCGTTCGCTATCACCTGACCCATCTTGGGCAGAATATTGAACGAGTAGAAGTCGTACGCTTTGGTAAGCAGCGGATTGTCAGTTTTGGAGAACTCCAGAATCATCAGCTTACCGCCCGGCTTTAGCACGCGTAGCATCGAGCGTATGGCCGCATCCTTATCGGTTACGTTACGCAATCCGAAGGCGATAGTGATGATATCGAAGGTGTTTTCTGCAAAGGGTAGACACTCTGCATTCGCCTGGCAGTACTCAACATTGCCGCTGACGCCCGAGTTGATTAGTTTGTCGCGACCCACATTCAGCATCGAAGCGTTGATATCAGCCAGTACCACTTTGCCGGTTGGGCCTACAATGCGAGAGAATTTCTTGGTCAGGTCGCCGGTGCCGCCAGCTATATCGAGAATACTGTTCCCTGCACGCGCTCCGCTGCTTTCGATGGTGATGCGCTTCCAAAGACGGTGTACACCACCAGACATCAGGTCGTTCATCACATCATATTTAGCGGCGACCGAGTGGAACACGTCGGCAACGCGCTTCACCTTCTCCTCAACGGGAACCTCGGTGTAACCAAAGTGTGTGGTTTTGTTGTCGTCTGACATAACTGACCTGCTGAATTAAAAGTGTATCTCGTTATTCTATCCAGTGCGGGCTTGGATGTCGTTAGCCGATAGCAATCATGCCGTTATCACGACTGCCGCCCTCTTTTTCCAACCGAGCAAGGTAATCGGCCCAATACTCTGTGTGGTGGTGGGCTAGCTCCCAGAGGTAGGTCCAGCTGTAGAGGCCTGAGTCATGGCCGTCATCAAAGACGATCTTCACGGCGTAGTTGCCGCTCATCTCCAGCGCTTTGATACCGACATGACGCTTACCGGTCTGCAGTACCTCTTGCCCAATACCGTGACCCCGCACTTCAGCTGACGGCGAATGTACTCGCAGGTACTCGGCGGTTAGCTCGAAGGTGCCATCCTCGTACACCAGTTCAAGGGTTTTAGAGCGTTTGTGCAGATTGACGTTCTGTGGCATCGGGCGTTGTGGCATAGCGGTCGACCTCGTTAAAGAATGTAGTGGCTCAGGTCCTCATCAGCGCTGAGTTCACCAAGGTACTGGTCGACATAGGCGCGATCAACACTTACCTGCTGTCCATTACGGTCTGAGGCGTGGAAGGAGATCTCCTCGAGCAGACGCTCCATCATCGTGTGTAGACGGCGAGCACCGATATTTTCGGTCGACTCGTTTACCTGGAAGGCCAGCTCTGCAATGCGGGCAATACCCTCATCAGTGAAGCTCAACTCAACCCCTTCAGTCGCCATCAAAGCGCGGTACTGCTCGGTTAGTGAGGCCTTGGGCTCGGTCAGAATTCGACGGAAGTGCTCCGGCGTCAGTGCTTGAAGTTCCACGCGGATCGGCAGGCGGCCCTGCAGTTCCGGAATCAGATCAGATGGACGCGCCAGATGGAACGCACCTGAAGCGATAAAAAGGATGTGGTCGGTTTTAACCATGCCGTGCTTTGTCGATACCGTGCAACCTTCGATCAGCGGCAGCAGGTCGCGCTGCACACCTTCACGGCTGACGTCTGCGCTGGTGTGGTCTGCACGCTTACAGACCTTGTCGATCTCATCAAGGAAGACGATACCGTTCTGCTCAACCGCTTCAATAGCGTTCTGCTTGATATCCTCCTCTTTAACCAGCTTCGCCGCCTCCTCTTCGGTCAGCAGTTTGAATGCTTCTGCGACCTTCAAGCGACGGCTCTGTTTGGGCTGCTGGCCCATGTTCGAGAAGAGGTTCTGCAACTGGCTGGTCATCTCCTCCATGCCTGGAGGTGACATAATTTCAACGCCCACTTTCGGCTGCGCCACTTCGATATCGATCTCTTTATCGTCAAGCTGTCCCTCGCGCAGTTTTTTGCGGAACACCTGACGCGTGGCAGAGTCAGATTTGGAGAGCTCTTCAGAACCGATAGGGCGGGCTGTGGGTAGCAGTGCGTCAAGAATACGCTCTTCAGCGGCATCCTCGGCTTTGGTCTTGTTTGACTGCATCGCCTGTTCGCGCTGCATTTTCAGAGCCTGATCCACCAGATCACGTACAATCGTTTCAACGTCACGACCCACATAGCCCACTTCGGTGAACTTAGTCGCTTCGACTTTGATGAAAGGTGCGTTTGCCAGTTTAGCCAGGCGACGAGCGATCTCAGTTTTGCCCACACCGGTTGGGCCGATCATCAGAATATTTTTCGGTGTCACTTCCGGACGCAGGTCATTGGAGAGCTGCATGCGGCGCCAGCGGTTGCGCAAGGCAACAGCGACTGAACGTTTGGCCTCATCCTGGCCAACGATGTGGCGATCGAGTTCGTGCACGATCTCACGCGGGGTCATGTTAGACATTAGGGGCTCCTTAGGCGTTCGACTCGAGCTGCTCGATAGTAAGGTTGTCGTTGGTGAATACGCAGATGCCGGCAGCGATGTGCAGGCTCTTCTCTACGATGTCACGCGCAGGTAGGTCAGTGTTATCGACTAGAGCTCGGGCCGAGGCGAGAGCAAAATTACCGCCAGAGCCTATAGCAACAACGCCATCCTCAGGTTCAATAACATCACCGTTACCAGACAGGAGGTAGGTTTTCTCAGCGTTGGCGACCAGCATCAGCGCTTCCAAACGGCGCAGCACTTTATCGGAGCGCCATTCGCGCGCTAGATTGATTACAGCGTTCACAATGTTGCCTTGGTGCTTGTCGAGCTGCTGCTCAAAGAGATCTCGCAGGGTAATAGCATCGGCTGTACTGCCCGCGAAGCCGGTGATCACTTGGTGCTTAGGAATAGGGTTAACTTTACGGGCGGTTCCCTTCATTACGGTATTGCCTAGGGAGACCTGACCATCGCCGCCTACAACCACTTGGTTGCCGCGACGCACACTTACTATCGTAGTCATGCTGAGCTCTGTGTTTTTGATTCTAAACAGATAGTGGGGGCCGCCCCCCGAAATTCAAGGTTTAGTTGGCTTTGCGTTTAACCGGATGGATATTGAGCTTTTCGAGCTTGTTGGTAGCGCTCTTGAGCTCGTTAAATGTATTGAATGGGCCGGTGGTCACGCGGTACCAGTCGCCGGACTTGTTGGCCCGTACATTGGGGAGGCCAGCGAGTGTGAGACGTGCCCGCATCGCTTCGGCATCAGACTGCTGGCGGAAAGAGCCGGTCTGTAATATGTACGGGGTCTCCAGTGCTGCCGTTTTGGGTGTGGATTTGTACGCAGACTCTTCAGGTGTCTCTACTTCGCTATCTTTCAGCAGGTCGTAGAATCCGAAGCGCTCATCCTGCTGCGCTTCTTGTTGTAATGCGACATTATCCAGCGGCAAACTCTCCCCGGGAGCCCTTACAGCGGGTTGTTCGTCAATCTTCTGTTGAACGGTCTGCTTAATTGAGGGAGCCGGTGGTACGGGTTGAACTGAGGGTGCTTCACCGGATTTCATCTCTGAGCTGAGATAGAAAACTAGCCCGCCCAGCGCGGTAGTCGCGAACAGTGCAGCAACGATCAGCCCAAAGGGTTTACGCTTTGGCTGGGCGCTCGGCTTTCGCTGTGTGCTGTTTTTGGCCGAACGTGTTGCGGCGGGCTTGTTAGACCCGCCAGTGCGTTTTTGTTTGCTCGCGTAGTCGCGTGCCATCGATTACATCTGCTCCGGTGCGCTGACACCCAGCAGTTGCAGACCGTTAGCCAGTACCTGGCGCACTGCAACGGACAGGGTGATACGTGCGTTACGCAGCTGCGCATCGTCGATCAGTACCTTGTGACCGTTATAGTAGGTGTGGAAATCTGAAGCCAGGTCGCGCAGGTAGTTTGCCAACACATGTGGCTCAAAGTTGTGCGCTGAGTTCTGCAGCGTCTCTGGGTATTTGCCAAGTGCAGTCACTAGATCCCGCTCCGCTTCAGTATCCAGACGCTCCAGTGCAGCTAATCCCGCTGCTTCGTCCCAGCTCATCCCTTCAGATTCGAGCTTGCGCAGTACAGAGCAGACGCGAGCATGTGCGTACTGGATGTAGTAGACCGGGTTATCTTTAGACTCAGATTTCGCTAGATCTAGGTCAAAGTCCATGTGCTGATCGGCTTTGCGAGTCACATAGAAAAAGCGACAAGCGTCGTTACCGACCTCATCACGCAGCTCGCGCAGGGTTACAAATGACCCTGAGCGAGTCGACATCTGTACACGCTCGCCACCGCGGTAAAGGATGGCAAATTGCACGAGCTTAACGACGAGGCGCTCAGGGTCGTAACCCAGTGCAGAGATCGCCGCTTTGACACGAGTAATGTAGCCGTGATGGTCAGCACCCCAGACATTGATTACCTTGTCGAATCCGCGCTCGAACTTGTTCATATGGTAAGCGATATCAGACGCAAAGTAGGTGGTTTGGCCGTTGGCGCGTCTTACCACGCGGTCTTTGTCATCGCCATAATCGGTAGAACGGAACCAGAGGTTACCCTCTTTTTCATAGAGGTGGCCGCTCTGCTGTAGACGCTCCAGCGCCTGATCGACGTCGCCACTGCTGGTGAGTGAGCGCTCGCTAAACCAGCACTGGTACTCAACGCCAAACTCACCCAGGTCTTCGCGGATATCAGCGAGGATCGATTCGAGACCGGCATTGAAGACCTGCATGTAGTCGTCAACGAGCAGTGTTTGAGCGCGCTCAATCAGTGCGTCGATGTGCAGCTCTTTATCTCCACCTGCTGGCTCGTCAGCTGGGATATCGGCAAATACCTCGTCGATGGTACGTACCAGACTATCGCCACAGCGACTTGCTAGGTCAGCCGCGATATCTTTAATGTACTCGCCTTGGTAGCCATTGGCCGGGAAGACCAGAGTTGCTCCCTGGTTCTCGAGGTAGCGCAGCCAGACACTCACGGCGAGGATATTCATCTGACGACCAGCATCGTTGACGTAGTACTCGCGCTCAACGTTTACACCGGCAGCTTGAAGCAGGTCCGCGACGGTTGCGCCGTAGGCAGCACCACGGCCATGACCGACATGCAGTGGGCCTGTCGGGTTAGCGGAGACGAATTCAACTTGCACGCGGTTTGCAGTATCAACCCTCTGACGGCCAAATTCGTGACCCGCCTCAAGTACATCACCAATGACTGAGTAGATCGCCGAATCGTTGACGAAGAAGTTGATAAAGCCCGGGCCTGCAATCTCAGTTTTATCGATAACGTTCGATTCGGGCAGCGCATCACAGAGCTGCTGCGCCAGCGCACGAGGATTGGTCTTGGCAGGCTTAGCCAGCATCATCGCAAGGTTGGTGGCAAAGTCACCGTGTGCTTTATCTCGGGTGTTCTCTACCTGGATACTGGGTGCGATATCAGCAGGGATAACCTCCTGCTCTTTCAAGGTCTGCAGTGCACTTTCGAGCAGCTGCGCGATCTGTTGTTTCATTAAAATACTCTATGAAAGTCTGGTTGCCGCGGCCGCGACACAAAATTTGCGCACATTATATCGGAGCCCGCGTGGCAAAAGCTAATCCTCGCGCCGCAAGTCGCTGTTTGATGCGCTATTGGGCATCTATCGGGTCCACATCGATGCTCAAACGTACGCGCGGCGCGTCGGGGTCTTGCTCTATCCATTTGCGTGCCTGGCGCAGCAGGTGCTGCAGTGCCGAGCGGCGTGTGGCAGTGATCACCAGATAAGCACGGAACATCCCCGCGCGTTTCTCCATATTAGCGGGGAAAGGCCCCGCCAGCAGTAGTCCTGCTTGTTCGGCACCGGCCTGGTCGAGCAATTGGCGCAAGCGCATCAGATAGGCTTCGGCCCACCCTTGGCGCTGCGCTTCGGCGCGCACGATGGCTTGGTAGGTGTAGGGCGGGAGGCTCAGAGATTCGCGGCTGCGCAGCTCCTGTTGGGCGTAAGCGAGGTAGCCCTGCTCTAAAAGAGTTGCTAGAACCGGATGCTGTGGATGTTGTGTCTGGATCAGAACCTTACCCGGTTTGCTGGCGCGTCCGGCACGCCCGGCGACCTGCAGCATCAACTGGGAGGTGCGCTCCATTGCACGAAAGTCGGCGCTTAATAGTCCTGCATCCAAATTAAGAATCACAACGAGTGTGACATCGGGAAAGTGGTGTCCTTTGGCGAGCATCTGCGTGCCGACGAGAATTTGAGGCTCGCCCGAACCGACTTCGGTCATAAGTTGGTCGAACGCTTGGCGTGAATGAGTGCTATCGCGGTCAACGCGTTTAACAGGCACCTGATTAAACAGTTGCTGCAGTCGCTCCTCAATGCGCTCGGTGCCACTGCCATTAGGGCGCAGTTCGGTGCCGTCACACTGGTTACACTGGAGCGGTATAGGGGTTTGCCGGTCACAGTGGTGACAATGCAGCCGTGGTGGGCGACGGTGCAGCGTCATATGTGCATCACAGCGGGTGCAATGGACTGCTTCACCACAGCCTTGGCAGACTAGGCTTGGTGAGAAACCGCGACGGTTAATAAACACCAGCACCTGATTGCCAGCGCTCAGATGAGAGCCCATCTGTCGCAAAGCTTCATCAGTTAGGCCAGCTTCAATGGTCTGATTTCTGGTATCGATGAGCTCGAAGCGAGGGGGGTGTGCCTCGCCTGCCCGCTTGGTCAGCTGAAGCAGTTGATAGCGCTGAAGTTGAGCGTTCAGCAGACTCTCTAGTGCAGGTGTCGCGCTACCCAGTACAACGGGGATGTTGAGATTTTGGCCTCTTACCAGAGCGAGATCGCGAGCATGGTAGCGAAATCCCTCTTGCTGCTTCAGTGAGGTGTCGTGCTCTTCATCAATTAGAATGAGTCCAGGGTGCTTTAACGGTACAAAAATTGATGAGCGCGTACCGATGATAATACGAGCTTCGCCCGATCGCGCGCGCTCCCAGGCCTCATATCGCGCTCGGTCGCTCATGCCAGAGTGCAAGGTGACCAGCGGTGCGCGAAATCTTGAACTGAAGCGCGCGACGAGCTGCGGCGTTAGGCCAATCTCGGGCACAAGAATAAGAATTTGCTTGCCAGCCAACAGGTGCGGTTCGATCGCTTGGAGATAGACCTCGGTTTTTCCGGAGCCGGTGACCCCTGCGAGCAGTGAACAGTGGTAATTATTGGACAGGTTGATCTGTTCGACAGCCAGTTGCTGCTCATCGTTTAGGGCCAGATGAGGTTGTGCGAGCTCAATAACGGGGTTGGCTGTGCCGGGTGCTGCTATAAAGCGTTCGACGACTTGCAGTTCGACTAGTGCATCCAGAATACGCTTCTCGTAGCCTGCTTCCCTGAGTTGGCTGGAATCTACCCCTGAGTTATCGTTTTGCAGATAGTGGAAGAGTGCCCGCTGTTTTACCGCACGTTTGGAGATAGCTTCGATATCTGCGTCAGGCGCTAAACGATAGAGTGGTGTGGGTGTCGGTTCCGGACGCTCCTCTTTACGCGCTAGGTTGGGCACCAAGTGTAGTAGGGCATCTCCGACTGGATATTGGTAGTAGTTGGCGGCCCAGGCGCCGAGCTGCATAAGCTCTTCATCGACCAAAGGTTGTGGATCGAGTGTGGCTTCAATCGGTTTTAGTTTGTTTGTTGGATAGTCACTCTCATGCGCTATCTCAGCGATTAATCCAATCAGTTGGCGTTGGCCAAACCTTACCTGCACGCGCGCTCCAACGCAGGCCCTATCGTCGATGGGTAGGTAATCGAAAAGTCGATCTAGCGGAACAGGCAGTGCGATGCGAAGGATCATGCTGTGATGTTTAAGGCTTCATGAGCATCAGAGGATTGAAGGCTCAGTCTAGGGAGCCTCTTTTGACTGTGCAAGTAGAGAGGAAAAGTGGTTAATAATTGCTCAAAAAGGGATTGTTTGCTCAAAACACTATGCGTATAATCCGCGCCTCGACATTAACGGCGTAGTTTACGCCCATGTACGGTGCTTGAACCCGTTGGTCTCAGGTGGCGGTGCATACAAAAAGAGGTTTACACCATGAAAGCTGGTATCCACCCGCAGTACAACGAAGTAAAAATTACCTGCTCTTGCGGCAACGTTATGGCTCACCGCTCAACTATGGCGGACGATATGTTGGTCGACGTATGCAGCCAGTGTCACCCGTTCTACACTGGTAAGCAGAAAGAAGCGACTACTGGTGGTCGTGTTGATCGCTTCAACAAGCGCTTTGGCGCTCGCAGCCTGAAGAAGTAAGAGCTGCTGCAATGTTGAAACTAAAAAAGGCACTTTCGAGTGCCTTTTTTGTTGTCTGGATCTCGGCAAATTCGGTTTTTGCTGCCTGTGTCCCCGATAGTGGTCTTAAGCCAGTTGCGATCACAAAGGTGGTTGATGGCGACACTGTTCGGTTGGCTAATGGCCGCTCTGTGCGCCTGCTGGGTATTAACACCCCTGAACTGAACCAGCGCACTGGTAATCCAGAGCCTTACGCGAAAGAGGCACACCAGCTGCTGCAGACTCTGGTGCGTGCTGGAGATGCTGAACTCGCGCTTGGTGTTGACTCTCAAGATCGCTACAAGCGACTCCTTGGTCATCTAATTTTAGATGGTCGCAGTGCTGCGCAAGCGCTGCTGGAGCGTGGTTTGGGTTGGGCTGTCGTTATTGAACCCAATATCGCTCAGGCGGATTGCCTACTGGCAGCGGAGAGCCGAGCTCGCGCTCTGCGACTTGGAGTTTGGAAAACTACTGAGATGCAAGCTGCAGAGCTTGAAAAGGGTGGTTTTGCCGTTGTGCGTGGTACTGTGTCGCGAATTGATGCGACCCCAAAATATATCTATCTCGAACTCGATGATTATCTGGCATTGCGCCTGACTCGAAAGCATTTCAGCCCAAAACAGGTTGTAAGCTTTGGCCAAGCGCTGGGACGTGAAGTGGAAGCTCGGGGCTGGGTGATTGATCGACGCGCCAAACTTGATGCGGGATCGAGATATAAAGGATTTCTCCTGCCGCTCGGCTCGCAGTGGCACATCAGGTTTACAACCACTCAGGATAAATAGCCGCCCGTTTCACAGGGAAATCATTTCGCAGTGCGGAAAAATGCGATTCGTTGGTCGAAACAGGGTTTTTCCAGTAAGCGCTTTTCTATATCATCACGTAACGACCGAGATAATAAGATTTAAAGCCTTCCCGCTAGTGGCGGACTAAATCGCTATAACCATACTAATTCTAGGAACGAGAAATGTCTCAGGATATGAAACAGGCCGCGCTGGATTACCACGAGTTTCCGCGCCCAGGTAAAATCAGCGTAGAGCTGTCGACTTCTGCTCAAACTTCACGTGATCTGTCTCTAGCCTACTCTCCAGGTGTTGCTGAACCTGTTCGTGAGATCGCGAAAGATCCTGAAAATGCTTACCGTTACACTGCTAAAGGAAACCTGGTAGCCGTTATCTCTGACGGTTCTGCCATCCTGGGACTTGGTAACCTTGGTCCACTGGCTTCTAAGCCGGTAATGGAAGGTAAGGCGCTGCTGTTCAAGCGCTTCGCTAATATCGACTCTATCGATATCGAAGTGAACGCTGAGAGTCCACAAGCATTTATCGATACAGTTGCTCGCATCGCTGACACTTTCGGTGGTATCAACCTAGAAGATATCAAAGCACCTGAGTGTTTTGAGATTGAGCGCACGCTGATTGAGCGCTGCAACATTCCGGTATTCCACGATGATCAGCACGGCACGGCGATTGTAACTGCTGCAGGTATGATCAACGCGCTCGAACTCGCGGGTAAGAAGCTTGAAGAGGCGAGCATCGTGTGTCTGGGTGCAGGAGCTGCTGCAAGCGCCTGTATGAAACTGCTGATCAACATGGGCGCTCGCAACGAGAACATCTACATGATCGATCGCAAGGGTGTAATTCACTCGGGCCGTGATGATCTGACGCCTGAGAAAGCGATCTTCGCAACCGAAACTGACAAGCGCACTCTTGAAGATGCGATTGAGGGTGCGGATGTATTCCTAGGTCTTTCAGGTCCGGATCTGCTCTCGCCTGAGAACCTGTCTAAGATGGCAGCGAGCCCAGTCGTCTTTGCTTGTGCAAACCCAGACCCGGAAATCAAGCCTGAATTGGCGCGCGCGACTCGCGACGACGTGATCATGGCAACAGGCCGTTCAGACTATCCGAACCAGGTGAATAACGTGCTTGGTTTCCCATTCATCTTCCGTGGCGCACTCGATGTACGCGCAACGGTGATCAACGAAGAGATGAAAGCTGCAGCTGTAATCGCTCTTGCTGATCTGGCTAAGCAGCCTGTAACTCAGGAAGTATTGGACGCTTACGGTCTGGATAGCCTGGAGTTCGGTCGCGATTACATTCTGCCTAAAGCAACGGACTCTCGTCTTCTGGGTGCTATCTCATATGCAGTGGCTAAAGCGGCGATCGATTCAGGTGTAGCCGCAAACGAAATGCCAGCCGATTACCCATTGAGCTAATCGGTTCTGCTGTAACACAAAAAACCGCGATCGATTCGCGGTTTTTTTATGTCTTCGGGAATGGCGGTGATTCTGCTTATCCGACCTCGTTAGCGGAAGAGTTCTTCGGTCGTCGGTGTATCCTGCTGCTGACCGGGTGCTGGTGCGCTCTTCGTTGGCAGGTCTTCCTCTTTGAATACCTCGCGAATCGCATTCTCCTGCCCGGGATAAGCCAACAGGCCTGTCTCAGGGTCTACTAGCGCGGTGGCAATTCCGGTAGGTTCTATCGGCAGTGACTCTGGTACGTCCTTTAGCGCATCGCGCATAAACTCAATCCATACCGGCAGGGCAGCGGTGCTACCAAATTCGCGACGTCCGAGCGTTTCTGGCTGGTCAAAGCCGACCCAGGCGGTTGCGCTAAGAGCAGTATTAAAGCCCGAGAACCAGGCATCCTTCTGATCGTTGGTGGTGCCCGTTTTGCCACCTAGGTCAGAGCGTTCCAGAACCAATGCTCGACGCCCTGTACCCCTTTTAACCACATCACGCATCATATGGTGAATGATGTAAGCGGTGCGCTCATCCAGAAGACGCTTGGCCAGAGGGCGACCGTCCATCGTCATTAGGTCGGTTTCATCTGTCACAGCCACAAGCTCTTCAACGGGGGTGCCGGATGCTTCTGCGGCTGCAGCAAGCTCGGCTGCCTCAGCAGCGATCATGTCAGCTTGCTGACGTTCCGGGCAGTAAGCGCAGGCAAGCTTCGGATTCGCTTTGAAAAGCTCCTCACCGGCCGGATCAACGATACGATCAATGAAGAAGGGTTCGATCTGAAAGCCGCCATTGGCGAGAATTGCATAGGCAGTTGCGACCTGAATAGGCGTGGCATCTGCACTGCCCAGAGAGAGAGAAAGATTGGCTGGAAGCTTATCGGGCTCAAAGCCAAACTGCAGCACAAATTCGCGCATCGGCTCAATACCCAGTGCACGCATCAGGCGTATAGAGATCAGGTTGCGCGAACGGTACAGCGCCTCGCGCAAGCGGGTGGGTCCGCCAAAGCGACCGTTATCATTTTCTGGGCGCCAGTCACCCTCTAGGCTGACATCATTAATTACGACGGGTGCATCGTTAATAACGCTGGCTGGTGTGTAGCCCTGGCTTAGCGCATAGGTATATAGCAGCGGTTTGATGTTCGATCCGGGCTGGCGATACGCCTGCAGCGCACGGTTAAACTTATTGATGTAGAAGCTAAAGCCACCGGTAAGGGAGCGAATGGCCCCGTTCTCTGGGTTTAAGGCAATGAAGGCGCCCTGCACTTCAGGAATTTGTGTTAGGCGCAGCCCATCTTCGGTTTCACGAATGCGAATTAGATCGCCCGCCTCGAGCACATCGCCGGCGCGCTCGGGTTCGGGGCCCATGGCGTTTACCGTTTTGAAAGCGCGTGCCCATTTGATACCGCCCCAGCTCAGAGTTTGACTGGTACCATCTTTCAGCAAGATCTCAGCGGTCTGTTCGCCCACGTTGGTTACGAGTGCGGGGCTGAGGCCTCCATATGCGGGAATAGATTCAAGCTTGCTCTGTAGAGTCTCTTCGTTCAGCGCATTAACATCGAAGTGCTGCTCGGGTCCACGGTAGCCATGGCGCTCAGTGTAGGCTAGTAACCCGGTACGCAATGCGGAGTCGGCACTCTCTTGCGAGGTGCTGTCGATCGTGGTGTAAACGCTCAAACCTTCTGTGTATAGGTCGTCACCGTAGGTTTCGTATAGCTGGCTGCGAACCATCTCAGCAACGTAGGGTGCTGCAACTTCAATATCTGCACCGTGATAGCGGGCAGTTACCGGCGCTGCAACCGCTTCATCATGAGTAAGCTGATCGATATAACCCAGACTCAGCATGCGCCCGACGATCCAGTTGCGGCGCTCTACCGCACGTGTCGGGTTGGTGATCGGGTTGTATGCCGAGGGTGCTTTCGGTAGGCCGGCGATCATAGCGAGCTGAGCCAGCGATAGTTGATCAATGCTTGTGCCATAGTAGACGCGAGCTGCAGCCTGGATGCCATACGAGCGGTGTCCAAGGTAGATCTTGTTGACGTAGAGCTCGAGGATCTCCTCCTTGCTGAGCTCCCTCTCGATCTGTAACGCAAGCAGGATCTCAATGAACTTACGCTCAAAGGTGCGTTCGCGTGTCAGGAAGAAGTTTTTCGCCACCTGCATAGTGATAGTCGAACCGCCGCTCTGTATCTGGCCACTAGTGCCGAGCTGGTAAGCTGCGCGGACCAATCCGCGGATATCGATACCTTGGTGTTCGAAGAAGCGAGCATCCTCGGCGGCTTGAAGCGCCTGAACGAAGCGTTGAGGAATGGCATCGAAATTGATCGGTGTGCGACGTTTTTCGCCAAACTCGGCGATCAGCTTCTCATCAGCGGTGTAGACCCGTAGAGGTGTCTGAAAACGGACTTCACGCAGAGTTTCAATGTCAGGTAGCTGGGGGCTGAAATGGTAATAGATTCCACCTGCTGCGATGGCTGCACAGACCACACCAAAGAGTGCGAGGCCAACCAGCCACTTAACTAGCTTTCTCAGAAAACCCATCGAAACCTTCATCTAATCGAAATTTTGTTGGTTCAAATTATATAGACCACGAGAAAAGGGTCTACACTCAAATCAGTGTTTTATGCGATTCGCCTCATAAAAAGGGGCTAGTTGCCGCTACAAAGAACCGTTTGAACAAAAGGAAACGTCTGTGGTCAGCCTGTTTGGAACAAAGAATGCTGGCTGGATTGGTGTAGATATAGGGTCATCAGCTGTGAAACTCGCTGTTGTGAGTGCTGCTGGTAAAGGGGTCGAGTTGACCGCCTATTCTATTGTTTCGTTGCCCGCTACTGCGGTCGTCGACGGAAACGTCCAGGAACCGGATGTGGTTGCCGAAGCCATCGAAAAAGGATTAAAGATCAGTGGTGCTAAGTCAAAACTAGCGATTACCTCTGTGCCCTCGTCCGCCGTAATTACGAAAGATCTGCAGATCAGTGTTGCCTTTATCGGCATGGAGCTGGAAGAGCAGGTGCGTGTCGAGGCGGATCAATTCGTCCCCTACGCGCTGGATGAGGTTGCGCTTGATTTTCAGGTGGTGGGCCCGTTGCAGGGCAATACCGCGTTGAATGAGATTCTGCTGGTAGCCTGTCGCCGAGACGATGTGGCCAACCGTGAGGATGCGCTCGATAGCGCCGGCCTCAAGTGTGAAGTCGTCGACGTTGATACTTACGTCATGGAGCGTGTGCTGCCTTGGTTGGAGCGCGACGCTGAACCTAGCACGGTAGGTGTAGTGGACCTCGGCGCATCTACATTGACGCTTAACGTGCTGCGTGAAGGCAAGGTGATCTACAACCGCGAACAGGCCTTTGGCGGCAATGAACTCAGCAATACCATTCAACAGCAGTACGGTATTGAAGTGGCTGAGGTTGAGAAGCAGCTACGTATGCGTGAGATCTCTGATGAGATTGAAGAGATGCTGGTACAGCCCTTTGCCACTGCCGTTGCACAGCAGGTGTCGCGCGCTTTGCAGTTCTACTACTCCTCAGGTTCTCGTAATCAGTTGGATCGTGTCTACCTCTGCGGGGGCGTTGCCGGCATTGAGGATCTGGATTCGATTGTCGGTGGAGAGATCGGTGTGGAGACGCTGATCGCCAACCCCTGCGCCGGTATGAAGGTGGCCTCAAAAATCAATCCTGTGAAATTAGAAGTGGATGCTCCAACGCTTGTGAAAGCGGTGGGAATGGCTCTGCGTAGTCTGGAGAAGCAGGGATGAGTGTGACACAGATTAACCTTCGCCCCTGGCGCGAAGAGCGAAATGCCAGGCTTCAGAAAAACTTTATCACCAATTTAGTGATGGCGGCGCTTTTGGGTGCGCTGACAGTTTACGGCATCATCTATTTCTACGATTTCCAGACTGATCGCCAACGTGCGCGAAACAACTATCTGACACAAGAGATCGCTAAGCTGGATAAGAAGCTCGAGGAGATTCGAGAGCTGAAGCGCCAACGTGAACGCCTACTAGAGCGTTTGAACGCTATCCAAGAGTTGCAGGGTAACCGCCCGATCATTGTGCGTAACTTTGATGAGATGGTACGTGTGTTGCCAGACGGTATTCACTACTCGTCGCTGACACGCAGCGGCGAAGCGATCAACGTTGATGGTTTGGCTGCAGTAAATGAGGACGTTTCGGAGCTGATGCGTAACCTCAACTCATCAATCTGGTTTGGTGAGCCGAACTTGTCGCGAGTTAATGCACAAAACGCGCAGCGCAGCTTTAATCTGCGTGTGCCGCTGACCAAGCCGAAAGCTGAGGAGGCGGAGTAATGAGTATGATGAGCGGCTTTAAAAACGCCTTCCGCGGCTTCGATATCAACAATGCCGACTTTAATACCGCCTGGTCTTGGCCGGTTGGGGTTAAAGTGATCTGCTACATACTGGTGTTTGGCATTCTTGTCGGTGGCGGTGTCTATTACATGGTACTGGATAAACACAAACTGCTTGAGCGCGAGATCGGCAAAGAGACAGATCTGAAGCAGCAGTATGAATCCAAGGCCTTCCAGGTCGCATCGTTGGAGGCACTGCGCAAGCAGATGGCGGACGTGGAACTGCGCTTTGCTGAGCTGCTGCGCCAGTTGCCGACGGACAAAGAGGTGCCGGGGCTTTTGGAAGATATCAGTGCAATCGGTAAGAACTCAGGTCTAGATATTGATTCTATTGCCCTTCAGCCGGAGAAGAAGGCGCAGTTCTACGTTGAATTGCCAATTAACATCCAGGTGCGTGGTACTTACCACCAGATGGGTGAGTTTGTCAGCGGTGTGTCGGCGATCAAACGTATCGTTACCTTGCATGATTACTCAATCCGTCCGGCGGGCGGCAACATGCTCTCAATGAATATCAGCGCGAAGACTTACCGTTATGATGATACTGAATAGAAAAATTTCGGTGGCGGTGGCTCTGACCCTGATGATGCAAGGCTGTATCTGGGTGGAGGACACCACGGACCTCAGACAGTTCGTTGCCGATAAAGTAGCTCAACCGGGTGGCAAGATAGAGCCGCTACCAGAATTCAAACCCTACGAGAGCTTTGTTTACGAAGGATCGAGTTTGCGTGATCCCTTTGTGCCTCTGGTAATGCTTACCGAGCAGCAGGAGATTCCGCTAGACGGTCAGACTGAGCTTCAGCCTGATGATGATCGAATTAGAGAGTATCTCGAGGAGTTTCCTGTTGATCAGCTTGTTATGGTCGGCACCATTACAGCGCTTGAGGATGGTGAGTTGATCTCGTTGATCAGAGATACAAATGGTGAAGTCCACCCGGTGGTAGTAGGCAATCACATGGGGCTGGACTATGGTTTAGTTATGGCGATCGATGAGAGATCGATGCAGTTGGAGGAGATTGTCTCCAACGGGCGTGGTGGATGGATGAAACGCCCTCGCACAGTGACCCTGCCGGAATTGGAGTGATTTAAGGATGCATAGCAACATGAACCCCCAAAACGAGAAATCAGCGCGTGGCCGCTTAGGTCGCTTTGGCCGCTGGTTGGTTCTGGCAGTTTCCGCAGGGGTAGCGCTGGGTGCGCAGGCAGCGGACTCAGTACTCAAAGACACCAGCTTTGTTGCACTGCCAGGTCAGAAAACCGAGATTCGCTTCAGCTTTGATGCTCCTCCTCCAACGCCGAAGGTTTACATGATTGAGTCTCCGCCGCGTTTGGTGTTGGACTTTTTCGGCGTTTCCAACGAGCAGGTGCAACGCGCCCTGTCAGTTGAGTCAGGTGTGGTATCAACCCTCAACTTTGCCGAGGCTCAGGGTCGACTTCGTGTCGTTGCCAACCTGACTGAGGCAGCAAGCTACACGACCTCAGTCGAAGGCAATACCCTGTTTGTTCAACTCGGCGATGCCCGGATGGGTACAGGCTCTGTGGCGCAGGCAGCTCCTGCTGATCGCTCTAAGCCGATGGCTCAGTCGTCGGCAATGGCGGCAGATCAGACCCAGGTGCAGGCTATTGACTTTGAGCGTATAGACGGTGGTACTGGACGTGTTGTTATTACCATGAGTGATGATGAGGCGGGTTTGGATATTATCGAAGAGGGTAACAATATCGTTGTGAACCTTCTGGGTGCGTCACTGGCTAGAAGCTTAGAGAACCGCACTGATGTGCAGGCTTTCGCTACACCGGTGATGTTCATCGATTCGATGGCGGCGGGCCGCAACACTGCAATTCTTATCAAACCTTCTGCCGAGCCCTACGACTACATGGCTTACCAGACTGGCAAGCAGCTAGTGCTGGACTTTAAACCGATGACCAATCAGCAACTGGCTGACCGCAAAGCCGACCTTTTCCCTTACTCAGGAGAAGAGATCGATCTAAACTTCCAGAATGTTGAGTTGCGCTCAGTACTCCAGATTATTGCTGAGGTTGCTGAGAAGAACTTGGTGGTTGGTGATGAGGTAGGCGGCAACATTACCCTGCGTCTGAAGAATGTCCCTTGGGATCAGGCACTCGATATCATCTTGCAGACCAATGGCTTGGATAAGCGAATTGTTGGTAACGTCATGTTGGTCGGCGGTGCGGCGCAGATCGCAGAGCGCGAGCGTCAGGAGCTTGAAGCGCAGGAGCAGGTTAAGAATCTCGCTCCACTGCTGACAGAGTACGTGCAGATCAACTTCCGTAGCGCTTCTGAGATGAAAGGATATCTCGAACAGGCTAATTTGGTTAGCGAGCGCGGATTCCTGCTTGCCGATGATCAGACAAACATTCTTATGGTGCGTGAAACAGGTGCTTCGATCGAAGAGATCCGCCGTACGCTGAATCGCTTCGATGTGGAGGTGGCTCAGATCATGGTTGAAGCGCGGATCGTCACGGCTTCCTCGAGCTTCTCAGAAAGCTTAGGTGTGAAGTGGGGACTTTCTAAATCAACTTCAACGCTAGATGGTGGTCAGCTGACGATTGGTGCGACTGCAAACGATAGCATTGGGATAGGTAATGCACTCAACGTTGATTTCGGTGTTGCTGGTCCAACAATAGCCGTTGGGTTTTTGAAAAACTCCCTACTATTGGCGGCGGAACTCTCTGCTTTGGAAAGTAATGGTAATGGTGAGGTCATATCTCAACCCAAAGTAATTACAACCAATGGTAAAGCAGCAAATATTACCTCTGGTCAGCAGATACCTTATCAGACGGTTGAGGATGGTAGCACTAGCACGGCATTCAAAGACGTAGCTTTGACTTTAAACGTGACTCCGCAACTCAATCCGGGTGATCGTATTGCTATGGATTTGGCCATAAATCAGGATAGTATTGGGCGCACATTGGCAAATGGCGAGATATCTATCAACACCAACCAGTTGAACACTTCGGTTGTGGTCAACGATGGTGATACCATAGTGCTGGGCGGGGTTTTCCGAACAGAAGCGTCTGAAGGTGTTGAGAAGGTGCCGTTGCTTGGAGATCTTCCGGTCGTTGGAGCTGCTTTTAGAAATAAGCAGACGACTGAGCAGAAAAACGAGTTGTTGATCTTTATAACCCCGAAATTGATCCGAGAGGCTTTGACCTCTCGGCAGTAGCGAGTTGGTCATTTTTGAAGATATTTTTAATCGGCCCTATGGGCTCTGGAAAGAGCACCATAGGCCGTTTGCTTTCTAACGAGTTAAAACTTGAGTTTATCGACTCCGATAAGGTGATCGAGGAGCGTGCCGGGGCGAATATTCCCTGGATCTTCGACGTCGAGGGAGAGGACGGTTTTCGCGATCGCGAAGAGAACGTGATCGATCAGGTGTCTGAACAAGACAATATTGTGTTAGCGACGGGCGGTGGTGTGGTGCTGCGCGAAAATAATCGCTTGAGACTGCGAGAACGCGGCTTTGTTGTCTATCTGCACGCCAGCGTCGATCAGCAGGTTGAGCGCACCGCTCGTGATAAGAACCGCCCTTTGCTTCAAACCGCGAATCCACGTGAGCGCTTGGAAGAGCTGATTCGAGTGCGTGATCCACTCTACCGTCAGACTGCAGACTTTATTTTGCGTACAGACCGTCGTCATCCGCGTGCTGTGATTGGCGAAATAGTAAAAGCACTCAAAAAGAATCGAATTCTAGGTTCAGGAGATTCTGATCGCACTGAGTTATCCCCGGGCCAATCCAGAATGGAGCAGCACTGATGCGCCAGTTAACCGTAGAGCTGGGTGAACGCAGTTACCCCATTTATGTTGGTGAGAACCTTTTCAAGACGGTTGACCTGCAAGGTTTGATCAAGGGTAAACAGGTAATGATCGTCTCTAATGAGACGATTGCGCCGCTTTACCTCGATCAATTGAAGCAGCAACTACCCGACTTGCAGGTCGATGAGGTTATTCTGCCCGACGGCGAGTCGTTCAAAACGCTCGAGCATCTCAACTCTATCTTTGATGCTCTGCTGCGGATGAAGCACAACCGCACAACGACGTTGATCGCACTAGGTGGTGGCGTTGTCGGAGACATGACCGGTTTTGCAGCGGCGAGCTATCAACGTGGGGTCGATTTCATCCAGATTCCCACGACTCTTCTGTCCCAGGTCGATTCGTCGGTGGGTGGCAAGACGGGTGTGAACCATCCGCTGGGTAAAAATATGATTGGGGCTTTTTACCAGCCCAAAGCGGTCCTTGCCGATACTAAAATACTGCGTTCACTGCCACCGCGTGAGCTGGCGGCAGGTCTGGCTGAAGTGATCAAGTACGGTTTGATCTACGACGAGACCTTTTTGAACTGGATCGAAGCTAATATCGAGCAGCTCAATAATCTCGAGCCGAAGGCTCTAGCCGAAGCGATCTATCGTTCCTGCAAAATTAAAGCTGAGGTGGTAGCGCAGGACGAGCGCGAAGGAGGCATCCGGGCGATTCTCAATCTGGGACATACCTTTGGGCATGCCATTGAAACTGATCAGGGCTACGGTACCTGGCTACACGGTGAAGCAGTCGGCGCTGGCATGCAGATGGCTGCAGATCTCTCAAACCGATTGGGCTGGATGAGCGACTCTGATTTGGCACGGACTCAAGCGATTCTTAAGGCTGCACACCTACCGACTGAGCCTCCACCCAGTATGGAGCCTCAGCGCTTCATTGAGTTGATGTCAGTCGATAAGAAGGTGCTCGATGGTCGAATTCGACTTGTGCTGCTTAAGCGGATTGGAGAGGCTGTAATTACAGATAGCTTTGATCCAGCACTGCTGCAACAGACGCTTGAGCAGCACTACGCGCCCGAAACTCTGACGGAGTAATTGTTGATGCGGGTGCCAAATATCCATTTTGAACCCGAATCGCGCCAGTTGCAGAGAGCACGCTTGGAGCATCTGCTCAGCTTCTCTGACCTGGTGATCTTGTTGATTGCAGAGCAGGGGCTAGGTAAGTCTCATCTGCTGTCGCAACTGAAGCCCGAACAGAACCCGATGCAGCCCAACTGGGTTCATCTCTCCTTGGAAACCGCTTTTGACGTCACGCATCTACTGCAGGCGCTGGTTGCACAATTGGGTATCAGCTGTGAGCCGAATAATCGAACTCGACTGACTGCCTTGCACGCCTGCGCACGTGAACTGGAGCAGTTGGATCAACGTCTGCACATCTGCATTGATGATGCTGATTACCTGTCGGATAACTCTCTCGAGCTGCTACTTAACTTCTCCAAGATTGATAGCGCCGCGCCACGAGTGCTGCTGGCTGGTTCGCCAGAATTTGAACAGCGCTTCTTTGAGCGCGAGTTTAATCGTCTGGTTGAAGGGGCTTTGCATGCAGAGCATCTGCAGCCTTACACAGCGGAAGAGGCGAGGTCCTTTGTAGACGCACATCGAATAGATGGACGTCAGTTGAGGGATGCGGAATATCGGCGTCTACTGCTAGAGAACCAGGGGCGGCCGGATCAGTTGAAAGCTGCCTTGGCAAAGCTACTGGATCAGCCTTCTACTCGACCTGGATTGAAAAGCGCGGTCAGCAACCGATGGTACTGGGCCGGAATTCTGTTAGTGTTAGCTACTACTGCTGGCGCGATTGGTTACCTCTACACTCCCAATGAAACAGCTGAACCAGCGATCACAACACCTGTTGAAATTCCTATCCCGCAAGTGGTGCAAGCTGACAGCCAGTCGGAGCCTGAACTTGTCGCTGCGCGCTCCGAACTGTCCAAACGACTAGAGGAGCAGCGGCTAGCACAAGTTGAAGGGCCAACTCCCGAAGAGTCAGCCGGACCAACGGAGTCTGAGTCGACGCAAGTGGTCGCAGAGATCAAGTCTGCTCCAGAAACCGCACCGATTCAGGTCGTTGACTTACCACAGGAGTTAGACCCAGAAATTACTCAGCGTGACACGCCCGCTCTCGCGACTGAAGAGCCAGAATCTTCTGCACTAGACCCACAGGCGGCGGATGTGAATCAGCTCCCGCCTGGAGCGGAGTTGGAGTCTGTCTCAACAGCGACGAGCGCGGGTGCAACTCCCGAAGTGGTGATCTCGGCCGAGCCTGAAAAAGAGCCAGATCCACAGCCTCAGCAGCCGCCAGCTCTACAGACGGTCGATACGCGTACCGAACCTCAGACGGTTGCTCCAGCAACACGCGAACCGAAGGGCGCGCAAACAACAAGCCGCTTCAGTGCCGATATCGAGACAGTCCTGGGCTGGCCGGCGACCGATCTTACTGTTCAGCTGGTGGCGGCACGAGAAGAGCAGACAGCCGATAAACTGATCGCGCGCTACGGCTCCGCTGCACCGATGTTAAAACTCAGTTACCCTTACAAGGGTGTACCGCGATTTACCGTTGTTACCGGACACTTCCCGAGTCGCGCAGCGGCGAATAGAGCGGTTTCGAACCTGCCTGCTGAGTTACAGCGACTCAAGCCCTGGGTACGCTCCGTAACGGGCTTAAAGAGTGAACTGAATAGCGCTCTGAACCGATAAACCAATGTGTCAGCTGATTTTAACTCTTTGCCCTACTTTGGCTTGGCCAGTTGCGTCGATTTGTAGCTGACGTGCTTCACGTGTAAAATTAGCGGCCCTCTTGCTTTGCCTAGTGCCTTGAGCAAGTTGTTTCGGCTGCATAACTAGCTGATTTAATTAAAGTTTTTATATGGAATTTAGCGTATGAGCAACGGTCTGTATCGCGCGGATGAGTTTAAAGACAACTGTGGCTTTGGTCTTATGGCCCACATGGAGGGCGAAGCCAGCCATGGAGTTCTGACCAAAGCGATTGAAGCTCTGGCATGTATGACACACCGCGGTGGCATCGCTGCTGACGGTAAAACAGGTGATGGCTGTGGTTTGCTGATGCAGATGCCGCGCGGATTTATGCGCGCCGCTGCGAAAGCGGAGTTGGGCGTAGAGCTGGCGGATAATTTTGCTGTTGGCATGGTATTCCTGTCGCAGAGTGCCGAGTTGGCTGATAAAGCCCGCAATGCAATGAACACTGAGTTAGCTGCTCAGGGTCTTGAGGTTGCCGGCTGGCGTGTAGTGCCCACAAACACTGATTGTCTGGGCCCGATTGCAAAAGAGACTCTGCCGCAGATTGAGCAGGTTCTGGTGAACGTTGGCGAGTTGAGCGAGCGTGAGCTGGCGGTAGCACTGTTCGTTGCGCGCCGCAAAGCTGAGATCGCCATGAACGGCGATCCAGACTTCTATATCTGTTCGCTGTCAGAGCGTGTTATCAGCTACAAGGGCCTGATGATGCCGGTCGACCTGCCTGCGTTTTACAAGGATCTGGCAGATGAGTCGCTTGAAACAGCAGTGGTAACTTACCACCAGCGCTTCTCGACTAACACCGCACCACGTTGGCCGCTGGCTCAGCCGTTCCGCTTCTTGGCGCACAACGGTGAGATCAACACCATCGAAGGTAACCGTAACTGGGCGCGCGCTCGCGCGTCTAAGTTCGAAACTCCGCTGATTCCTAACCTTGATGAGCTGCAACCAATCGTCAACACGACCGGTTCTGACTCTTCATCAATGGATAACATGATCGAATTCCTGCTGGTAGGTGGTATCGACCTCTACCGCGCAGTGCGCATGATCATTCCACCAGCATGGCAGAACGTAGATACTATGGACGCAGAATTGCGTGCTTTCTACGAGTACAACTCTATGCACATGGAGCCTTGGGATGGCCCTGCCGGCATGGTAATGACTGATGGCCGTTACGCTGTCTGTATGCTTGACCGTAACGGTCTGCGTCCATCGCGCTGGGTAATGACGAAAGATGGCATGATCTGTACAGCATCTGAGATCGGTGTGTTCAGTTACGAGCCGAGCGATATTGTGGCTCAGGGTCGTGTTGGACCGGGTCAAATTCTGGCGATCGATACCCAGACTGGCGATGTACTGCACACTGAAGATGTCGACAACCGTCTGAAGAAGGCGCAGCCCTACAAGCAGTGGCTGAAAGAGAATACTCTGCGTCTTGAGAACACCATGAACCTCACTGAGGAGTCTAAATCTTTCCCTGAGATGTCAGTGGAAGAGGTGAAGACTCACATGAAGATGTTCAATGTCTCGTACGAAGAGCGCGATCAGGTTGTCCGCCCGCTCGGTGAGAGTGCGATGGAAGCTGTGGGCTCTATGGGCGACGACAAGCCTATGGCGGTGCTGTCTGAGCAGATCCGCTCGCCATACGACTACTTCCGCCAGCAGTTCGCGCAGGTAACTAACCCGCCAATCGATCCGCTGCGTGAAGCAATCGTAATGTCACTTGAGACCTGTCTAGGTCGTGAGCAGAACGTCTTTGAAGAGACCGCAGATCACGCACGCCGCGTCGTGCTGACTATGCCTGTGCTCTCTGCAAGCAAGTTTATCCGTATCCGCGACAATGAGGTTGCTGGCTTCGAGCCGCAGGTGGTTGAGCTGAACTACGACCCTGCAGCATCCTCGCTGGAACAGGCGATTAAGTTTGTATGTGACGAAGCTGAGTCCGCTGTTCGCAACGGTAAAGCGCTGATCATCCTGTCTGATAAAGCGATCGAGAAGGGTAAACTTCCTATTCACGCAGCGATGGCGACCGGTGCAGTACATCACCGTTTGATCGACACTGGTCTTCGTACTGACGCTAACATCATTGTTGAGACCGGCACTGCTCGTGACCCGCATCACTTCGCTGTGCTGTTTGGTTTCGGCGCGACGGCTGTCTACCCATACCTGGCCTACCGTGTGCTGACGGATCTATGTCGTACTGGCGAGCTGGCGATGGAGCCGATGCAGAGTCATGAAAACTACCGTAAGGGTATCGATAAAGGTCTGTTTAAGATCCTGTCGAAGATGGGTATCTCAACCATCGCTTCTTACCGCGGCGCACAGCTATTTGAGGCGATCGGTCTCTCTGACGAGATTGTTGATCTCTGTTTCAAGGGCGTTATGAGCCGTATTCAGGGTGCGAAGTTTGAGCACTTTGAGAAGGATCAGCAGACGCTGGCGAAGCTGGCATTTAACCCACGCAAAGCACTTAAGATCGGTGGTCTGCTGAAGTACAAGTTTGGTGAAGAGTACCACGCGTACAATCCAGATGTAGTTAAGGCGATTCACGATGCAGTGCGCACCGGAGAGCAGTCACACTATGACCGTTACGCCAAGCTTGTTAATGAGCGCGGTGTTGCGACCATTCGTGACATGCTGGCTCTGAAAACGGGCAACGCCATTGCTCTGAGTGAAGTTGAGCCAGCAGAAGCTCTCTACCCTCGTTTCGATACCGCAGCGATGTCGCTAGGTGCTCTGTCGCCTGAAGCGCATGAAGCGCTGGCGGTTGCGATGAACGAACTCGGTGGCCGCTCGAACTCAGGTGAGGGTGGAGAAGATCCAGCTCGTCACGGCACCTTGAAACGCTCCAAGATTAAGCAGGTTGCATCTGGCCGCTTTGGTGTTACACCAGAGTACCTAGCGAACGCTGAAGTTATGCAGATCAAAGTAGCCCAGGGTGCGAAGCCAGGTGAAGGTGGTCAGTTGCCAGGTGGTAAGGTCAACTCGTTGATCGCACGCCTGCGTTACTCGGTACCCGGTGTGACACTGATCTCGCCTCCACCACACCATGATATCTACTCCATCGAAGATTTGGCGCAGCTGATCTTCGACCTGAAGCAGGTGAACCCTGAAGCGCTGGTATCAGTGAAGCTGGTGTCGCGTCCGGGTGTTGGTACTATCGCTTGTGGTGTTGCTAAGGCCTACGCCGACTTGATTACTATTTCAGGTTACGACGGTGGTACTGCAGCATCGCCGATAACATCGATTCATTACGCGGGTTCTCCTTGGGAACTCGGTCTTGCAGACACGCACCAGTCTTTGCGCGGTAACCAGCTACGTGGCTCTATCCGTCTGCAGACAGATGGTGGTTTGAAGTCTGGCTTGGACGTTATTAAAGCTGCCATCCTCGGTGCTGAGAGCTTCGGCTTCGGTACTATGCCGATGGTTGCCTTGGGCTGTAAGTACCTGCGTATCTGTCACCTCAACAACTGTGCGACCGGTGTTGCAACGCAGAACGACCGTCTGCGTAGCGACCACTTCCGCGGTACTGTTGAGATGGTCAAGAACTACTTCCGCTTCGTTGCAGGAGAGTGTCGTGCACTGATGGCCCAGCTGGGTGTGCGTACGATGGAAGAGCTGGTTGGCCGCGTGGATCTGCTAGAGGTTATTGAAGGTCGCACTGAGCGACAGCGCTCACTTGATCTGTCGCCAATCATCAGCGATGCAGGTATTCCTGCTGAATACCCGCACACGGTGCAGCGCGAGCGTAATGAACCGTTCGATAAAGGTACGCTCAACACTCATATGATTGAGCTGGCGCAGTCTGCGATCGATGGCGCTACTGGCGGTGAGTGGACACTTGAGATCACTAACTGCGATCGCTCTGTGGGTGCACGTACTTCTGGTGCGATTGCCAAGAAGCACGGCAACCTGGGTATGGCAGAACAGCCAATTACCTTCAACTTTCGTGGTCATGCGGGTCAGTCCTTCGGTGTCTGGAACGCTGGCGGTCAGAACCTGATCTTGGAAGGTGACGCGAACGATTACGTTGGTAAAGGTATGGCCGGCGGTAAGGTTGTGGTTAAGCCGTTCAAAGAGGTGAGCTACAAGAGCAACGAGACCGCCATCATCGGTAACACCTGTCTTTACGGTGCGACTGGCGGTAAGTTGTTTGCTGCAGGTAGCGCAGGCGAGCGTTTCGGTGTGCGGAACTCAGGCGTACACGCCGTTGTAGAAGGCGCCGGTGATCACTGTTGTGAATACATGACAGGCGGTCAAGTGACTGTACTGGGCTCGACTGGCTACAACTTCGGTGCCGGTATGACTGGCGGCTTCGCTTACGTGCTAGATATGGAGCGTACCTTCGTCGATAAGTACAACCACGAGTTGGTTGATATTCACCGTATTCATACGGAGTCGATGGAGCAGTATCGCAACCACCTACGCTCAGTGATTATTGAGTTCGTACGTGAGACGGGCAGCGCCTGGGGGCAGGAGATCGTTGATAATCTTGAAGATTACATCGGCTCATTCTGGCTGATTAAACCTAAGGCTGCGAGCCTAGGGCAGTTGCTGAACAACCTGTCGAGCTCACCAGAGTAAAGCTCGAACAAGAATTTAAAGTCTGTGCCTGCGGTCCGCCGCAGGCGAATAATTTAGGGGTGGGAAAATGACGACCCGTCTGAGTAATAATTTCCAGTTTGTGGAAGTGGAGCGCGAAGGCCCAGCTAAGATCAACGCTGAAGTTCGTCGTGGTCAGTTTGCTGAAATCTACGAGCCGTTCGCCAAGACTGATGTTGCCGACCAGGCACATCGCTGCCTGGAGTGCGGTAACCCTTACTGCTCTTGGAAATGTCCGGTACACAACCACATTCCAGACTGGTTGAAGCTAGTTTCTGAAGGCAACCTGCTGGAAGCGGCAGAACTGTCACATCAGACCAACTCTCTACCAGAGGTCTGTGGCCGAGTATGTCCGCAGGACCGTCTGTGTGAAGATGCCTGTACGCTGAACGAAGAGTTCGGTGCGGTCACTATCGGTGCTGTGGAGAAGTACATTACTGATACGGCTTTTGCACTGGGTTGGCGTCCTGACACTTCGGGTGTCGTATGGACGGACAAGAAAGTTGCAATCATCGGCGCAGGTCCTGCAGGCCTCGGTTGTGCAGACATTCTGGCACGCAATGGTGTTAAGCCTGTTGTATTCGATCGTAACCCAGAGATTGGTGGTCTGCTGACCTTCGGTATACCTGAGTTTAAGCTCGAAAAAGATGTCATGGTTCGTCGACGCGAAGTGTTTGAAGCGATGGGTGTAGAGTTCCAGTTGAACACTGAAGTGGGCAAAGATGTGCTGATGGACACGCTGCTGGCTGAGTACGATGCTGTTTTCCTCGGTATGGGTACCTACACCTACATGAAGGGTGGCTTCCCGGGTGAGGACCTCGACGGTGTCTTCGATGCGCTGCCATTCTTGATCTCTAACGTGAATCACTGCCGTGGTTACGAGAAGGATGCTTCGGAATACATCAGCATGGAAGGCAAGAAAGTGGTTGTCCTCGGTGGTGGTGATACCGCAATGGACTGTAACCGTACCTCTATCCGTCAGCAGGCTGCGAGCGTTACCTGTGCTTACCGTCGTGATGAGGCAAACATGCCAGGCTCTAAGCGTGAAGTTGTGAACGCGAAAGAGGAAGGCGTACAGTTCATGTTCAACCGTCAGCCGGTTGAGGTGGTCGGTGAGAATGGCAAAGTGACCGGTATCAAACTGGTTACAACTCAGATGGGGGAACCAGATGAGAACGGCCGCCGCCGCGCTGAAGTGGTTGAAGGTTCTGAGGAAGTTCTGCCAGCTGACGCGGTGCTGGTTGCCTTTGGTTTCCGTCCAAGCCCATCGCCATGGATGACTGAACTCGGTATCGAACTGCATCAGGATGGCCGCGTTGATTGTGCCCAGACTGGCGAGCGCCTGCCGTTCCAGACCAGTAACCCGAAAGTCTTTGCCGGCGGCGATATGGTCCGTGGTTCTGACTTGGTTGTGACAGCGATCTACGAAGGCCGCGAAGCAGCCGAGGGGATCATGGACTTCCTCGAAGTTTAAAGGGGTCAGACCCCTTTTAGTCATAAAAGCCGCTCTCTTAGGATAGCGGCTTTTTTGTGCATGAAATCGTTAAGACGCAGCCAATCACAGAGTAAGGATAAAACTCGCTGAGAGTTTTAAGCGAGGCTCCTTCTATAGCCGTAAAGTAGCGGCGCGGGCTGGTTAAAACGGGTACAATTCCGGAAATTTTTTGAAAGTTATGGATAGAGATTCACCTATGTCTGAATTGAAGAACGATCGCTTTCTGCGAGCCCTTCTGAAAGAGCCGGTTGATGTTACCCCTGTATGGATGATGCGTCAGGCAGGGCGTTATCTGCCTGAGTACCGTGCAACGCGTGCACGAGCCGGCGATTTTATGGGTCTGTGTGGCAATCCCGAGCTGGCATGTGAGGTGACTCTGCAGCCGTTAGAGCGCTTTGCGCTAGATGCTGCGATTCTCTTCTCGGATATTCTCACTGTGCCTGATGCGATGGGCCTGGGACTCTACTTTGAGACGGGTGAAGGTCCGCGTTTTAAGAAAATCATTCGCAGTGAGGCGGATGTTGATTCGCTGCCGATTCCCGACCCGCAGGCTGACCTTGGCTACGTGATGGATGCAGTGAAGACGATCCGTCGTGAGCTTAATGGTCGCGTACCGCTAATCGGTTTCTCAGGTAGTCCATGGACGCTGGCGACCTACATGATTGAAGGTGGCTCCAGCAAAGATTTCCGTCATATCAAAGGGATGATGTATTCGGAGCCTGCAACGCTGCATAAGCTGCTCGATAAGCTGGCTGATTCGGTCATTCTCTACCTCAATGAGCAGATTCGTAGTGGTGCGCAGGCGGTACAGATCTTTGATACCTGGGGCGGTGCTTTGAGTGGTCCTATGTATCAGGAGTTTTCGCTCAAATACATGAAGAAGATCGCGGCTGGCCTCATTCGTGAGAGTGAAGGCCGGAAGGTTCCAGTGATCATGTTCACCAAGAACGGTGGCCAGTGGCTAGAGTCTATGGCTGAGGCGGGTGCTGATGCCCTAGGTCTGGACTGGACGACAGATATAGGTGATGCGCGTCTTCGTGTGGGCGATAAAGTGTCACTACAGGGTAATATGGATCCGTCTGTCCTCTACGGAACGCCTGCCCGTATTCGTGAAGAGGTGGCGCGTATTCTTGAGGGTTACGGCTCTGGTTCCGGCCATGTTATGAACCTTGGGCACGGTATTCACCAATTTGCAGATCCAGAGCGCGCTAAAGTTTTTGTTGAAGCGGTACATGAGCTAAGCGGCCAGTACCATCATTAAGAGCCAAGTTTAGGGACGAGTCGATGAGAAAATTGAATTCGCTATTTGAGAGCAACGTCGAATGGGCGCGTAAAATTGAAGCGGCGAATCCGGATTTTTTCCCGACTTTGGCGGCGCAGCAGGCGCCGCAATACCTTTGGATTGGCTGTGCAGATAGCCGTGTACCGGCGAATGAGATCGTTGATCTGATGCCCGGCGAACTCTTCGTTCACCGTAACGTCTCCAACCTCGTCGTTCACTCAGATATGAACTGCCTCTCGGTGATTCAGTACGCTGTTGAGGTGCTTAAAGTAAAAGACATTATGGTGGTAGGTCACTACGGCTGTGGTGGTGTGGCGGCCTCGATGGAGGATGCGCGACACGGATTGATCGATAACTGGCTCTCTCACATTCGCGATGTTTACTATAATCACCGTAAGTGCCTCGGGCAGTGGGAGGCTAAGCCGCATCAGATTGATCGGCTGTGTGAGCTGAATGTCGTTACCCAAGCGCTGAACGTTTGTAACACCACAACCGTCACCGACGCCTGGGCTCGAGGTCAGGAGCTAAATGTTCATGGCTGGATCTATGGACTGGGTGACGGCTTGCTACGTGATCTTGGTTTTTCTGTTAGCTGTAAAGACGATATCCGCTCGACCTTTAATGATGCAGTAGCGTTTATTGAAGCCAAGGGTGATCGCATCGAAGGTCACCGCAGCGCTGCGGATTGCACGCACGAATAGCTTTACGCCCCATCGAGGGAAGATAAAAAAGCCCGCAAATTTGCGGGCTTTTTGCTAATTGATTAGCGTTCAGACCGACTCTAGTGCCTGAGTCAGATCCCCAATAAGATCATCAATATGTTCGATGCCAATCGACAAGCGCACCATATCTTCGGTAACACCGGCAGAGGCAAGCTCTTCAGCATTTAGCTGACGGTGCGTTGTTTCGGCTGGGATAGACGCCAGAGACTTACAATCGCCAATGTTCACCAGACGGGTGACGATTTCCAGCGCATCATAGAATTTGCGAGTCGCTTCTCGACCGCCTTTAACGCCAAAGCTCAGAATACCTGAAGCGCTTCCGCTCATGTATTTCTGCGCCAGATCGTAATCCTGGTGCGAAGGTAAACCCGCATATTTGACCCAGGTAACCATCTCATGAGCTTCCAGGAACTCCGCAATCTTCTGTGTATTGCTGCAGATACGCTCCATACGTAGCGGCAGAGTCTCAATACCTTGCAGCAGTAAGAAAACGTTCATAGGTGAGATTGCAGCACCGGTGTTGCGCAGAGGCACTACGCGGCAGCGACCGATAAAGGCAGCGGGACCAAATGCTTCTGTGTAAACCACTCCATGGTATGAGACATCGGGGGTGTTGAGCAGCGGGAAGCGCTCTTTATGCTCAGCCCAAGGGAATTTACCAGAATCGACAATTACACCGCCAATAGAGTTGCCGTGGCCGCCTATATATTTGGTTGCTGCAGTTACAATTATATCGGCACCTTGCTCAATCGGACGCCAGAGTGCTGGGCTAGGAACGGTGTTATCCACTATCAGCGGAATACCGTGGCGATGGGCCACCTCGGCGAGAGCTTCGATGTCGGCAATTCGGCCTGAAGGATTGCCTACGGATTCGCAGTAGAGGCCTTTTGTTTTGGCGTCGATCTTCGCTTCGATCGCCGCGATATCGTTGCTGGGCACAAAACGTACTTCGATACCTTGGCGTGGCAGCGTATGCGCGAATAGGTTGTAGGTACCACCGTAGAGGTCGCTGGCAGAGATGATGTTATCGCCCACTTCCGCAATGGTCTGAATGGTGTAGGTAATTGCTGCCATACCCGATGCCACTGCAAGGCCAGCAATACCACCCTCCATCGCTGCAACTCGCTGCTCCAGCACGTCGGTAGTAGGGTTCATGATGCGGGTGTAGATGTTACCCACTACTTTCAGGTCAAACAGGTCCGCACCGTGCTGTGCGTCGTCAAAAGCGTAAGAGGTTGTTTGGTAAATAGGCACCGCGACCGATTTGGTGGTTGGGTCAGTTTGGTAACCGGCATGCACCGCGAGGGTTTCGAGTTTCATCATAACTCCTTATTATTACGGTCTTTGTTTTGTATGGGTGTATTTCAGAATCCCTGTCGATACTGCCTTGCAAAGCGCATTTCGTAAAGCTCGGAGACTCAATGGCTAAGACCAAACAGGCATATGTATGTAACGACTGTGGTGCCGATTACACCAAGTGGCAAGGGCAGTGCAGTGCATGTAAGGCTTGGAACACCTTAACAGAGGTCCGTTTGGGTAGCGCTCCCGCGGGTGGAGCTCAGGCGGCGTTACGTCGCTCGGGCTACGCAGGCGACGCAGCAAGCAAGGGTAAGGTGGTCAGCTTAAGTGAAGTCGCTCTGGCAGAGATGCCACGAATGGGCACTGGGATCGGCGAGCTTGATCGTGTACTCGGCGGCGGACTAGTTCCCGGTTCTGCAGTACTGATCGGCGGTCATCCAGGTGCCGGTAAGAGTACGCTGCTGCTCCAGACCATGGCTGAACTGGTGCGCCAGATGCCGGCGCTTTATGTCACTGGCGAGGAGTCGCTGCAGCAGGTGGCGATGCGGGGTAAGCGACTTGGTCTGGACGTGGGTGAGTTAAAAATGCTCTCCGAGACCAATGTCGAGACCATTTGTGATGTGGCCGATCAGCTTAAGCCTAAAGTGATGGTTATCGACTCGATCCAGGTGATGCACGTGGCTGATGTGCAGTCCGCACCAGGTTCAGTTGCCCAAGTACGCGAGAGCGCAGCCTATTTAACGCGTTATGCTAAACAGACCGGCACCGTCATCTTCCTCGTGGGTCATGTCACTAAAGATGGTTCTCTGGCGGGGCCGAAAGTTCTCGAACATATGATTGACTGCTCGCTGCAGCTAGAGGGCGAGTCCGATAGCCGTTTCCGAACTTTGCGCAGCCACAAAAACCGTTTTGGTGCGGTGAATGAGCTGGGTGTGTTTGCAATGGTTGAAGCGGGCCTCAAAGAGGTGAAAAACCCTAGCTCGATATTTTTATCACGCGGTGAGGAACCACGTCCCGGGAGCGTCGTAATGGTAGTTTGGGAGGGTACGCGGCCGATGTTGGTTGAACTTCAGGCGCTCGTGGATAGCTCGCACCACTCAAACCCTCGACGTGTCGCTGTGGGTATGGATCAAAACCGTCTTGCGATGCTGCTTGCAGTGCTCAATCGCCACGGTGGTTTAATGACCGGCGATCAGGATGTGTTCATCAATGTTGTGGGTGGTATCCGGGTCGTTGAAACCGGTGCTGACTTAGCTCTTCTATTGGCGGTTGTTTCGAGCTTCCGCGATAAGGCGTTGCCAGGTGATTTGATTGTCTTGGGTGAGGTGGGTCTTTCCGGTGAAATTCGCCCTGTACCAAACGGTCAGGAGCGCATTCGAGAGGCGGCTAAGCATGGCTTTAAACGCGCGATTGTGCCCAAAGCAAACAAGCCCAAGGAGGCAATACCTGGGCTTGAAGTTGTCGCGGTCGATCGATTAACACAGGCCTTGGATGCTATCTAGGTCGAGTTTAGTAACTTCAAATCCGTAACAGTTCTCGCGTACAGACCGCAAAATCGAAGGCATGCGAATCATGACCTCGTTTGAGAGGTAGAGAATAAGCTCGCGTTGTCGCCCATCTCTAAATCGAGGGCGTTTTGAGACTCGACCAAAGCACCTTTCAAAGTGATGTCATGGAGTTCAACCACAGCGGGCGGCTGGCCGGTGATGTGAAGTTCACACTCAGCATCAAAAGCGACGCGGTCAAAACGGCGGTTAGCATTTCCAAAGACATAGCAGTACAACCTTTCAAGTGTCTCTTGTTAGGTTTAGCACAGCCTGGCTTTTTTTGTGTTCAAGCGGGCAAGAAAAAGGGCCTGCTATTGAGGCCCTTTTTTCTAGTAAAATTGTTGTTTAGCTCATGCGGCGATACTTGATGCGCTCTGGCTGATGATCCTTGCCGAAGCGTTTCTTGTAGTCCTCAGCGTACTCGGTGTAGTTGCCCTCAAAGAAGGTCACCTGCGAGTCACCTTCGTAGGCGATCATGTGAGTACAGATACGGTCAAGGAACCAACGATCGTGCGAGATTACTACCGCTGAACCTGGGAATGCGAGAATCGCCTCCTCTAGTGCACGTAGGGTTTCGATATCGAGGTCGTTGGTCGGCTCATCGAGAAGCAGTACGTTGCCGCCCTCTTTGAGAAGCTTCGCCATATGCAGACGGTTGCGCTCACCACCGGAGAGGTCCTTTACAAACTTCTGCTGGTCTGAGCCTTTGAAGTTGAAGCGGCCACAGTAAGCACGTGAAGGCGTCGTGTAGTTGCCGACCGTGATCATATCCGAACCGTCGGAGATCTCTTCGAATACCGTCTTAGTACCTTCGAGCTCACGTGACTGGTTCACGTATGCCAGTTGCACCGTTGAGCCAAGATCAACGCTGCCGGAATCTGGCTGCTCTTCACCCGCGATCATGCGGAACAGCGTAGACTTACCGGCACCGTTCGGGCCGATAATGCCGACGATTGCACCCGGTGGGATGGAGAAGTTGAGGTTCTCGAACAGCAGTTTGTCGCCATAGGCTTTGGTGACATTGTTCAGCTCGATGACCTTGTCGCCAAGGCGGGGGCCTGGTGGAATGTAGATCTCTTGCGTCTCGTTGCGAGTTTGGAACTCTTTTGAGTTCATCTCCTCGAACTGTTTCAGGCGAGCTTTGGACTTCGATTGACGCCCTTTAGCGCCCTGTCGCACCCACTCCAGCTCCGCTTTTATCGCTTTCTGGTGAGCAGCTTCCTGTTTTGCTTCCTGTGCTAGGCGAGCATCTTTCTGCTCCAGCCAAGAGCTGTAGTTACCCTCCCATGGAATGCCGTGACCGCGGTCGAGTTCGAGAATCCAGCCGGCAGCGTTGTCGAGGAAGTAACGGTCGTGGGTGATTGCTACCACGGTACCCGGGTACTCCTGCAAGAAGCGCTCGATCCATGCGATCGATTCTGCATCCAGATGGTTAGTTGGTTCGTCGAGCAGCAGCATATCGGGTTTGTCGAGCAGCAGGCGGCAAAGCGCGACACGGCGACGTTCACCACCGGAAAGGTTCTTCACCTCAGCATCCCAAGCGGGCAGGCGCATCGAATCAGCTGCGCGCTCAAGTGCAGTATCTAGGTTATGGCCATCTTTCGCCGTGATAAGGTTTTCGAGTTCAGCTTGTCGTTTAGCAAGCGCATCGAAGTCTGCATCCTCTTCCGCGTAGGCGGCGTAGACTTGGTCGAGCTCGTCCAGAGCACCTTTCACGTCCGAAACAGCCTCTTCAACGACTTCGCGAACGGTCTTGGTCTCGTCCAGTTGTGGTTCCTGCGGCAGATAGCCAACATTAATGCCTGGCATTGGACGTGCTTCGCCAATGTAGTCCTGATCAACGCCGGCCATAATACGCAGCAGTGTGGACTTACCGGCGCCGTTTAGACCGAGTACACCGATCTTGGCGCCAGGGAAAAATGAGAGAGAGATATCTTTAAGAATCTCGCGTTTCGGCGGAACTACTTTGCCAACGCGGTTCATCGAGTAGACATATTGAGCCATTTCACAACTCCAGAGTAAAAAAGTGCGCAGATATTACCACACCCGCGTGATTGCATGAGCAGATTTGGTATAACCGGTGATGCTAATTCAAGTGAACCCACTCTCTTTTTCGAATATAATGCGGCGCAAATTTCAGGACCAATCGGACACCTAGCTGTTTTCAGCTGAAAATGTCCCCGGTCACACTACACAGAGGACTGTCATGTTTACCAAAGATATGAACATCGCCAGCTACGACCCAGAACTCTGGGGCGCAATGCAGTCAGAATCACAGCGTCAGGAAGAGCATATCGAACTGATCGCATCAGAGAACTACACCAGTCCTCGCGTGATGGAAGCCCAGGGTTCAGTGCTTACAAACAAGTACGCTGAGGGCTACCCGCAGAAGCGCTATTACGGCGGCTGTGAATATGTTGATGTTGCTGAGCAATTGGCGATTGATCGGGCGAAGGAGCTCTTTGGCGCTTCGTACGCAAACGTACAGCCTCACTCAGGTTCACAAGCGAACGCGGCAGTCTTTATGGCGCTGTGTAAAGCGGGCGATACTATCCTCGGTATGAGCCTGGCACACGGTGGTCACCTGACTCACGGTGCAGCAGTCTCATTCTCAGGTCGTATCTACAACGCTTTCCAGTACGGTCTGGATGAGAACGGTGACCTGGATTACGCCGAAGTTGAACGCCTTGCGCTTGAGCACAAGCCGAAGATGATTATCGCGGGCTTCTCAGCTTACTCACGTGTTGTTGATTGGGCTAAGTTCCGTGAAATCGCTGACAAAGTGGGTGCTTACCTCTTCGTTGATATGGCTCACATTGCCGGTCTAGTTGCGGCAGGTGTCTACCCAAGCCCTCTGCCGTACGCTGATGTAGTGACCACTACAACACACAAAACATTGGGCGGTCCACGTGGCGGTCTGATCATCTCAGCGCGTGCTGATGAAGAATTACAGAAGAAACTGAACTTCGCGGTATTCCCTGAGTCACAGGGCGGCCCTCTGATGCACGTGATCGCTGCAAAAGCGGTCTGCTTCAAAGAGGCGATGGAGCCAGAGTGGAAGCAGTACCAGGCACAGGTTGTTAAAAACGCACAGGCGATGGCTGAGGTCTTTCTGGCACGCGGCTTTGATGTTGTTTCAGGCGGCACAGACGACCACCTGTTCTTGCTCAGCCTGATTGGCAAAGAGTACAGCGGTAAAGACGCAGACGCGGCTCTGGGTCGGGCCAATATCACAGTGAATAAGAACTCAGTGCCTAATGATCCTCGTTCACCGTTCGTTACCTCAGGTCTGCGTATTGGTACACCTGCGGTAACTCGTCGCGGCTTTAAAGAGGCTGAAGTTAAGGATCTGACTAACTGGATCTGTGATGTTCTTGAAAACATCAATGACGAAGCGGTAATTGCTCAGGTAAGAGAGCAGGTTAAGGCGATCTGCGCGCAGTACCCTGTCTATAAGTAAGTACAATTAAGACCTGAATCATAGGTGGTTTGAGACTTAGCGCTCAACCCCTTAGAATACAGAGGGCAGCCGGTACTAGACCTGCTGCCCTTTTTGCGGTCATAGATGACCAATACGCTCTTTAGCTACTCGACACGAGGCATGTAATGCATTGTCCATTTTGCAGCGCATCTGATACCAAGGTGATTGACTCGCGATTGATCGCTGAGGGTCAGCAGGTACGCCGTCGTCGCGAGTGTGTCTCCTGTCACGAGCGTTTCACCACCTTTGAGGAAGCCGAACTCCTGATGCCACGTGTCGTCAAGAATGATGGTACGCGTCAACCGTTCGATGAGGCAAAGCTGCGTGGCGGCGTCACCCGAGCCCTAGAGAAACGCCCGGTTAGCGTTGAAGATATTGAGGCCTGCATCAATCGTGTCAAACAGCGTCTGCGCGCCACTGGAGAGCGTGAGATACCCTCAGTGATTGTGGGTGAAGCCACCATGGCTGAGCTGCGCAAGCTCGATCAGGTCGCCTATGTGCGGTTTGCTTCGGTCTATCGCGACTTTCAAGATATCCATGAGTTCCGCCTTGAAATTGAGCGCCTGTCTGAGGATGACGCGCCAGTTGAAGCGAATGTTGCCGCAAAACCTGCTCGGCGTCGTAAGGCTAAAGCAGAGAGAGGGCCAGAGAGCCCAGACCTATTTGCGGAAGAGCAGTAATGACCGATTTTTCGATTGCAGATCGCCAGTATATGGCGCGCTCTATCCAGCTCGGCTGGAAAGGGCTCTACACAACTCATCCCAATCCTCGTGTTGGCTGTGTGTTGGTGCGTGATGGCCAGATCATTGGTGAGGGCTACCATGTCCGCGCCGGTGAGGGGCATGCAGAGGTTAATGCATTAAAGCAGGCTGGTGATGCGACGGGTGCAACTGCTTATGTGACGCTCGAGCCCTGTAGCCATTTTGGCCGCACACCGCCCTGTGCGCAGGGCTTGATCGATGCTGGTATTAACCGCGTTGTGGCAGCGATGGTTGACCCCAACCCAGAAGTGGCTGGCCGTGGTCTGCAGATGCTACGTGATGCTGGAATTGAAGCCAGCAGCGGTCTGCTGGAGGCTCAAGCACGTGAGCTGAATCCGGGTTTCCTGTCGCGGATGGAGCGAGGGCGACCTTTTATTCGCCTGAAGTTGGCGATGAGTGCTGACGGTCGAACTGCTATGGCTAGTGGCGAGTCCAAGTGGATAACTGGCGGTCAGGCACGCGCGGATGTGCAACAGTTACGAGCGCGTAGTTCAGCTGTGCTGACAGGAGTAGGCTCGATTTTGCATGACGACTCAGCATTAACCGTTCGACTTGATGAGTTGAGTGAGGCTGTTCGTGGACAAGTTGATCAGCCTAAGCCGCTGCGGGTGGTGCTGGATTCAAAGCTGCAGACTCCGGCAAGTGCGCGTATTCGCAGTGCAGATGCACCAACACTGATCTGCCACTCAAATGAGCAGGAACCTACTGATACAAGTACGCTCAAATACTTGCAAGTGCCGAAGAGTGATCGAGGCTTGGATCTCAACTGGTTGGTTGAGCGATTGGCAAGCGAGCACAACGTCAACGAGCTGTTGGTCGAGACCGGGGCCACTCTGGCCGGCGCCTTTGTGCAGGCCGGCTTGGTCGATGAACTCTGGGTCTACATGGCGCCAAAGCTGATGGGCAGCAGTGCCCGTCCGCTACTCGACTTACCGCTAGATGTTATGAGCGACTCAATTGAGTTAAAATTAAAAGATATCCGCCAGTTCGGCGAAGATGTCCGCTTTATTTGGCAGCCAAACTGATGTTTACCGGAATTATTGAAGCTGTTGGCAAGATTGAGTCTGTTGCTCCAGTTGGCGGTGATCTCCGACTGCGTGTTGCCGTCGGCGCCCTTGATATGGGTGACGTTGCACTCGGTGACAGTATCGCAACCAACGGAGTCTGCTTGACTGTAGTCGACTGGGATTCATCAAGCTTTACCGCCGATGTCTCGCAGGAAACTCTGGCATACAGCCGTCTAGCCGATTTAGCGGTCGGTGAAGCTGTGAACTTAGAGAAGGCTCTGCTGCCGACCACACGACTAGGCGGGCACTTAGTCTCGGGTCATGTCGACGGAGTAGGTGAAATCTACTCGCTCGAGCAGGATGCGCGCTCAATTCGAATTGGCGTAGCTGCACCGAGGGACTTACATCGGTTTATTGCGGCTAAGGGTTCGATCACCGTTGATGGCGTCAGCCTTACAGTGAACGCGCTGAACGCACAGGGATTTGAACTAAATATTGTGCCGCACACAGCTGAAGGCACGATTATTCAGATGTACCAGCTCGGACAGCAGGTGCATCTGGAAGTGGATATGATCGCTCGTTACTTGGAGCGCCTGTTGAGCGCTGGTGCGGCCGAGTATCAGAGTGAGAGCGGTGTAGAGCACTCCGGATCGGGTGTCTCTATGGAACTGTTGGCGAGCGCAGGTTTTCTGCGTCGCTGAGCTTGGAGTGAGCATGCAACTGAACACCACTGAAGAGCTGGTAGAGGATATCCGCCAGGGCAAGATGGTCATCTTGATGGATGATGAGGATCGCGAGAACGAAGGCGATCTGGTCATCGCTGCCGAGATGGTTCGTCCTGAAGATATTAACTTCATGGCCAAACATGCTCGTGGCCTGATCTGTTTAACGCTGAGTCGCCAGCACTGTGAGCAACTGCGTCTGCCGCTGATGGTTCAAGCAAATGGTGCGGCCTACTCGACTAACTTTACCGTCTCAATTGAGGCTGCAGAGGGCGTAACAACTGGAATCTCTGCTGCAGACCGTGCACTCACAGTGCGCACGGCAGTTAAGCCCGATGCAAAGCCGAGTGATATCGTACAGCCAGGCCATATTTTCCCACTGATGGCACAGGCCGGTGGTGTCCTGAGCCGTGCAGGCCACACTGAGGCAGGTGTTGACCTGGCTCGTATGGCGGGTATGACTACCTCAGCTAGCGTCATCGTTGAGATCATGAACGATGATGGCACCATGGCGCGCCGTCCTGAGCTAGAAGCCTTTGCTAAAGAGCATGGCCTGAAGATCGGTACCATTGCCGATCTTATCCACTATCGCACCACCAATGAGACAACGGTTGTTGCAACTGATGAGGGTGAGATGGACACCGATTATGGTCGTTTCAACTACCGCATTTATCGCGACGATATACAGGGCTGTAACCACCTTGCAATGTATCAGGGTGAACTCGATGCTGACACGCCGACTATGGTGCGAGTTCACATCCGCACAGAAGTGCTACGTGATGTAGTGGGTGTGGCCTCAGAGGATCCGAAATGGACTCTGCGTCATGCACTAGAGCGTATCGCGCAGGAGGGGCAGGGTGTGGCATTGCTGCTCGATTCAGCGGGTAAAGTAGACCTAGGTGACGCGGTGCGTGCCCTGGATAACAGCAAACCATCTAAAGTTAATGTCAGCGCCTCGGGAGCCTACCTGCAGGTGGGTACAGGGTCTCAAATATTGCGTGATCTGGGTGTAGGCAAGATGCGTCTGCTCAGCTCACCGATGAAGTTTAATGCGATCTCAGGCTTTGACCTGGAGATCGTCGAATACATTCCTTTTGAAGAGTAAATGAATATGAGCCTAACTGTAGTTGAGGGCAACTTTGTTGCCGCAGAGGGTAAGTACACACTAGTTGTTGGCCGATTCAACGAGTTCGTTGTTGAGAGCTTGGTCGACGGTGCTGTTGATACCCTGAAGCGTCACGGTGTTAGTGAAGAGAATATCCGCATTGTTCGCGTACCGGGTGCATTCGAAGTGCCGCTAGCGGTACAGCGAGTTGCCCAACAGAAGCGTGATGATGCCATCATCGCACTGGGTGCTGTTATTCGCGGTGGTACACCGCACTTTGAGTTTGTCTCTAACGAGAGCTCCAAAGGTGTTGCTCAGGTGTCGCTGGACTGCGGCGTACCAATAGCGAACGGTATTCTGACAGTAAACAGTATTGAGCAGGCGATTGAGCGCTCGGGTACTAAGATGGGTAACAAAGGTGCCGAAGCGGCCCTGTCGGCGATCGAGATGGTCAGCCTGCTGCGTCAGTTAGAGGTGTAAGATGAACGACGAAAAAGCGCCTAAGAAGCGCGTCTCCAACACGGAGAAGCGCCGCAACGCACGTAGCTACACGTTACAGGCGCTGTATCAGTGGCAACTGGCGGGTCAATCTGCCAACGAGATTGAAGCACAGTTTCGTGTCGATAATGATATGTCCGATACCGATGTGCCGCTGTTTTCTGAATTGCTACACGGTGTAATCAGTAAGCGCACTGAACTGGATAGTCAGTTCTCTGCTTACCTAGATCGAGCTCTCGATGATCTCGATCCCGTCGAGCTGGCGGTATTGCGTATTGGTAGCTTTGAGCTGATTCACCGCATCGAAGTGCCATACAAGGTGGCGATCAACGAGAGCGTTGAGTTGGCGAAGATTTTCGGTGCCACCGAAAGCCACAAGTACGTTAATGGTGTGCTCGATAAGCTGGCGCAGAAAGTGCGCATCCTCGAAATTAAGGCTGCTCGTCAGAAGTAATGCCGAGCGAGTTTGAGCTAATCGATCGTTACTTTTCATCAGCCGCCGCAGAGGCGGCTGATGTCGTATTAGGCTTAGGTGACGACTGCGCGCTGGTACAACCTCCAGCAACCGATGAACTGCTGGCAAACTCTACAGACACCCTGGTTGAGGGTATCCACTTTTTACCCGACATCTCTGCTGAAGATCTTGCTTGGCGCTTGGTTAGTGCGTCAGTTAGTGACCTTGCGGCAATGGGTGCGCGACCCCTCTGGCTCAGTTTGGCGATCACCTTACCCGATAGTAATGAGGCTTGGTTGGCGGCATTCAGTCGAGGGTTGAAGGCAGCGCTCAAGACCTACTCAATCAGGTTAATTGGTGGCGATACGACGTCTGGCTCGACTCGCGTGCTTACAGCGCACGTTCAGGGCGCTGTGAAACCGCAGCAGGCGCTCAAGCGTAGCGGTGCTCAGGTGGGCGATTTGGTTTTTGTGAGTGGAACCTTGGGCGACAGTCGTGCTGGGCTAGAGCTGCTTACAAAAGCTGTTGAAGAGTCTGTGGTAGCTGAGTTTCTTACACAGCGGTTTTTGCGTCCAACGGCCCGTATAGAGCTGGGTCTTAGGCTTAGCCCGCTAGCTAGCGCGGCGATTGATATCTCCGACGGTTTGCTGGCGGATCTCTCACATATTTTGAAGAGCTCTGGAGTGGGTGCTCTGGTGCATTTGGAGCAAGTGCCGTTGTCCAGTTCTATCAAGGCACTTTATTCGAGGGAGCAGTCACTGGCCTGGGCGGCTTCCGGGGGTGAGGACTTTGAGCTCTGCTTTACTGTACCAGAGTACCGTCAGGCTGAGATCGAATCACTGGCTGAAGAGCTTAAGCTTGAACTGACCTGCATTGGCGAAATTCGCACTGGATGTGAGCTTCAAGTGTTGTTCGAGGGTGCCCCTTGGGCCCCTTCAGGCGCACAAGGCTTTGACCATTTTGGACAGGGAGAATCGAGATGAAACATGCACCTGCGAGTGTGTGGCGCAACCCCATTCACTTTCTCGCTTTTGGATTAGGCAGTGGAGCTGTCCCGAAGGCGCCAGGTACCTTCGGAACCCTGGCTGCAATTCCAATCTGGCTCCTGTTTGCTGATCTCAGTCTGGAATATTATCTGCTACTGCTGATCCTGAGCTTTGCGCTGGGTTGCTGGCTCTGTGGCAAAACCTCAGACGATCTGGGGGTGCATGATCATGGTGGTATCGTCTGGGATGAGTTCGTGGGCTTGTGGATTACCTACCTTGCAATGCCCGAGGGCTGGGGCTGGGTGCTGATCGGGTTTTTGCTTTTTCGGGTGTTCGACATTCTTAAGCCCTGGCCCATTGGTTGGGTCGATAAGCGGGTGTCCGGTGGCTTGGGTATCATGTTGGATGACGTGCTAGCCGGCATTATGGCGCTAGGCTGTGTCCAGGCGCTGAACTATCTAATACTGATCTAACAGATCTGAGTCGACTGCATGGGCGTAAACCTTTAGTACACGCTCAGTTGGAGCGGCGATTAAAGGGCAACATCGGGTTGCCAAAGAAGAGGTTTTAATAGTGAGTATCAACTTTGTAGCGGAATCGAAGTTACCCACCCCCTGGGGTGTGTTTCGCATGGTTGGTTTCGAAGATACCGACACCGGGAAAGAGCATGTAGCGCTAGTATATGGCGAGGTGGCCGGCGATACGCCGGTCTTGGCACGCCTGCACTCTGAGTGTCTGACAGGTGATGCGCTCTTCAGTTTACGCTGTGATTGCGGGTTCCAGCTGCAAGAGGCGCTCAAGCGAATTTCTGAAGAGGGTGCCGGCGTTCTGCTCTACTTGCGCCAAGAGGGGCGTGGGATTGGTCTTTTGAACAAGATTCGTGCATATAACCTGCAAGACGGTGGTTGCGACACCGTCGAGGCGAATGAGAAGCTTGGCTTTGCAGCGGACATGCGCGATTACTCTATGTGCCTGCCTATGCTCCAGCATTTGGCTATCGAGCGGGTTAATTTGATGACTAACAACCCACGCAAGGTAGCAGCGTTGACGCGTTTTGATGTCGAAGTTTCCGAGCGAGTGCCTCTGCAGGTCGGGAAGAACCGCTACAACGAGCACTATCTCGAGACTAAGATGGGTAAGTTAGGTCATATGATGACCGAAGTTCATTTCCAGGCGGCTGAAGAGTCGGCGGATCGCTGAGAAAATTTCTCGTCGACTACTCAAAGCCCAGTTGAGAAATCACTGGGCTTTTCTGTCTCTTAGGTCCTGATCGCTATAGGTGGGCTTGAATTGACGATGCTATCAAGTTTGTATTGAGTCCAGCCATTTCTAGTTGCTCCGAACGGCTGCCATGCGCGAGCCACTCATCTGGAACACCCAAGCAGAGAACCTTCACGTTACACTCCAGTTGAGCCACGAAACTCGATACCTGGGCCCCCACCCCGCTGATGATGGCGTGGTCCTCGACACAGACCAGTAACTCATGATCTACCGCTAGTTGCTCGATTAATTCTAGGTCTAGTGGCTTGGCAAAGCGCATATCAGCTAGGCTGGCATCAAGGCTATGAGCCACTTCAGTTGTCTGCTCAAGTAACGCCCCAAAATTGAGAATCGCGGTGCGTTTGCCACGGCGGATAATTCGCCCTTTGCCTAACTCAAAGTCGGTTTCGTCAATTGGGCTGCTTGAAGCACTGCCTCTTGGATAGCGCACTGCAGCAGGCCCCGCGTGATTAAGGCCAAAGGTCAAAGCTAGCTGCTGCTCCTGAGCTGTTGCAGGAGTCATTACAACCACATTTGGTAGCGGTAGGAGCATCGAAAGATCAAACAGCCCGCCGTGGCTCGCACCATCTTCACCGACTAACCCGGCGCGGTCGATAGCGATCAGAACATCGAGGTTTTGCAGTGCAATATCATGCACAACCTGATCATAGGCACGTTGTAGGAACGTTGAGTAGATTGCCAGTACAGGCTTCATACCACTACAGGCGAAGCCCGCTGCTAGAGTAGCAGCATGCTGCTCAGCAATCGCTACATCAAAGAAACGTTTCGGGAACTGCTCCGAGAACTTAATAAGGTCAGAGCCTTCGCGCATCGCCGGTGTGATCGCGACGACGCGATCATCACTGTATGCCTGTTCAACCAGCCATTCACTGAAGCAGTTACTAAAGCTCTTCGGCGCTGGTGGCTGATCCTTCGGCGCGATCTTGGCAACGGCATGATATCGCACTGGATCTCGCTCGGCAGGATTAAATCCGCGGCCCTTTTGAGTGCGCAGATGCAGGAACTGTGGTCCTGTGGAGTTGAGGCACTCTTCTATCGCTAACAGCACCCCTTTCAGATCATGGCCATTAATGGGACCGCGGTATCTGAAGTTTAGAGACTCAAACAGCGTAACAGTGCTGGAGTCTTGTGATTGCCGATCACCTGCAAGATAAGTGGCCAAGCCTCCTGTATTGGGTGAGATCGACATCGCATTATCGTTCAAGATCACCAGTAGATTTGCGCGCTCATGCGCTGCGTGATTTAGGGCTTCGAAGGCCATGCCGGCAGTCAGCGCACCATCGCCAATCACCGCGACGCAGTGTCGCTCTTTGCCTTGCAGACGCGCCCCTATCGCCATGCCAAGTGCGGCGCTGATGGAAGTACTTGAGTGGCCGGTACCGAAACTATCAAAAGGGCTCTCATCGCGATGCGGGAAGGGGGCAAGTCCGCCTTTTTGGCGCATGCTGAGCATTGCATCGCGCCTACCGGTCAAGATTTTGTGTGGATAGCTCTGATGCCCCACATCCCAAATCAGTTGATCTTCTGGCAGTTTGAGTAATCTGAGTAGCGCGATTGTAAGCTCGACCACGCCCAGTCCGGCTCCCAAATGCCCGCCTGTCTGCCCCACCGTATAGAGCATGAAGCTACGTAGTTCAGCAGCAAGCTGTTCGAGCTGACTAAAACTCAGAGATGTGAGATCAGCCGGCGAATCAATCCGGTCTAAAAGAGGGGTTAGCGGGCGCTGATCTGGGAGTTGTGAGGCCATTAGTGGTCACGATCAATTACATACTGTGCCAGAGCAACCAGTGCCTGACTGCGAGAGCCAAAAGGCTCAAGGACGGTTACGGCCTCTTGCTGCAGTTCGATCAGCCAAGCGCGGCACTGTTCCACACCTACTAGCGCAGGATAAGTAGGTTTGTTACGCGCTTGATCTGAACCCTGTGGCTTTCCTAGGGTTGCTGTGTCGCCCTCGATATCTAGGAGGTCATCTTTGATCTGGAAAGCGAGGCCCAATGCAGTGCCATACTGACGTAGCGCTTCCGTTTCGGCCTCAGTGGCTTCTGCGCTAAGGGCGCCAAGCTCCAGAGCGACGTTGATCAAAGCGCCTGTTTTGGCGCTGTGCATCGCTTTGAGTTGGACCAGAGTAAGCTGCTTGCCGACGGAGTTTAGGTCGAATGCCTGGCCATCCACCATGCCAAGGTCACCGGCAGCTCGTGCAAGTGCCTGCACCATCTGAAGTTGTATTTGTGCGGTGATGGTCGAATCGGGCTGGCTCAGAAGTTCAAAGGCCCAAGTCAGCAGCGCATCACCGGCGAGAATCGCTGTGGCTTCGTCAAACGCGATATGGCAGGTGGGTTTTCCTCGGCGCAGCTCGTCATCATCCATTGCCGGCAGGTCGTCATGAACCAGCGAGTAGCTGTGAATCGCTTCAATAGCACAAGCGGCAGTGTCGGCCTGTTCGAGCGAGCCGCGACAGAACCTTGTAGCTAGGTAAACCAGTGCGGGCCGCATGCGTTTTCCGCCATTAAGCAGGCTGTAACGCATTGCGTCCTGGAGGCGCGGCTCGAGCCCAGATCTTTCGCTGAGACGACTCTGAAGTTGATCCTCAACGCGATCGCGGTAGTTACGAAGGAGTTCTGTGAGCATTAATTGTCGCCAGAGGCACCATCGCGGTTAAGTGGCTGCTCCTCGATCGCACCGCGGTTCTCCACCAGAACTTTAACTTTCTGTTCAGCCTGATCCAAAATGGCCTGGCAATCGCGAGTTAAACCAATTCCCTCTTCGAATGCTTTAAGTGCATCCTCGATCGGGATATCGCCCTGCTCCATTTGTGAAACCAGTGTCTCCAAGCGCTTGAGTGAGGCTTCGAAGTCGGGCGTTTTATTAGTATCAGCCATAGGTAGACCATCTCTTTTTGAGGTTGCTGAACTTATTGATCTAGCTCAGAAAACTGACTTCAGATCTCAAAATAGGTGCTGATAAAGTAGAAGCGGGCCTAGAGCTCTGAAGTTTTCAACTATTATACATTTACTGACATCAAATTCGGCAGCGGTTTGTTGTTACATATTTGGAAAGCTCGCTGGCACACCTATGGGGCATCAGCGAGAGTTATTTTTGAACAAGAGGCGGCGCTAACCGTTGAGTGCCATGAGCTGGGCTCTATGGCGTTTAAGGCACTGGGCGATGTTGGCCCCGGCCGTCTCGAACCTACTCCAAAGCTAAAGAGATTGGTGAGGGAGCTATAGAGATTGAAACTGAGGGCTCCAAGATCATCATTCGAGTGAAAGAGCTTGGATCTTTACCGCAGGACACACCAGCAGGACTATCGCCGGATGAAATTTTCTGATTTCGCGTTTGATAGATACAAAAAACCGGCAGCGAAACGCGGCCGGTTTTTTAACGCTGACTAACTGTTACTTAGAGTTGTCGAGGATGTACTGGATAGCTGCGGTTAGCTCACCGTCAGTACAGTCCATGCAAGTACCCATTGGAGGCATCGCACCCTTACCTTTTTTAGCAGAAGCGAGTACTGCTTCCATGCCAGGCTTCATGCGCTCAGCCCAAGCTGCTGCATCACCTGTTTTAGGTGCGCCAGCGACGCCGCTAATATGGCATGCCAGACATTTGGTGTTATAAACAGTCGCGCCATCGCGCTCAGCCATAGCGACTGCTGGCATCAACATAGCTGCAGCAGCCAAGCCCATCAGAGCTTTTTTCATTATTCGTATCCTCGATGTAGTTATAAATCCTTGATCAGCGCACAGATGCCAAGCCGACCAATATCTGTAATTTAGGCATAACTGTTACGGGGAGTCCAGCCTTACAGTTCAGAGTGGCGTACACCCTTAGCCGCTTTCGTGGTCTTAGCCGCTGTTGATAGGCGCATAGCGAAGCGTGCTTGGGACGAGAGAATTACAGGGTCATCAGAACGATCCAAATTGCGTTCGAGCAATCGAACTAGCTCGGCTTGGACTTCAGAATCGGTTTGAGCTAAGTCGAGAATTGCTGCGGCACTGGCTCCCTGAGCATGTAGGGCTTTAATCTTTGTCATATTCATTTCCTTCGGTTATTTCCGCCAGTTAACCGGGAAATGATGACAGCAGTGTGACAGCCAGAACGAAATCAAAAGCGGATGGCGTTATCGCACAAGAGACGATTAAGCCGTTGGACGTTGCGCGCCATATCGCGTGCCAAGTTAAGCGTTAGGATGCCGAAGTCCTGCGGGTGATTGGCTTGTAGCTGAGCATAGAGGTCACAACTTATCTCCAGCACGATGCTCGGTTCAGTCGCTTCGACTCGCCCACCGTGGGGTTGCAGAGATATCATCGCAACGTACCCGATCTCTTCACCAAAGCCGATGCTGCGAGTGTGAAGCTCCGTCTCGCCTTGGATTTTGATGAAACGTAGTTCGCCACTGCAGACCACAAAGAAGCGGTTGGCGACATCGCCGCAATCGTAAAGCTGATCGCCGGGGATGAGTTGCCAGATCTGGCCGTGGTCGAGAAGAAAATCGATGCCGTCGGCGGACAGCGCGCCGAAAAGTGAGCCTTGCTGAAGTTGTTCAGCAACAAGAAGAACTGAAGATCCATGACGGGCTAACGCATTCATTGTCGGCTCATATTGGGTGTAACACTTTACGTTTTACACCCACTTCTTTGAAAATTCCAGCAAATTCAGGGGATCGATTCATACTGCCGTTACATCATTTGGATTTGATCAGATCTGCGGCTGCGGTTAGGCCCAGTTTGTAGGTGGTAAGTCCGAAGCCCGAGATCTGGCCATTCACGACATGCGATAATACCGACTTGTGGCGCCACTCTTCACGCGCGTGCACATTGGACATGTGGCACTCAACGATTGGCCCCTTATCCTTAAAGATGGCAAAGGCATCCGCAAGGCCATAGCTGTAATGAGTCCAAGCGCCTGCGTTAGCAACGATTGCATCGATATCTCCAAGAAAGGCTTCATGAATCTTGCGAGCAAATTCGCCCTCGATATCGGTTTGGTAGCACTCCAGTTCGCAGCCCAGTTCAGAGGCCCACTCGGCTGCCGCAGTCTCGATATCTTGTAGCGTAAAGGTACCGTAGTGTTTCGGGTCACGTTTACCAAACATAGCGTGGTTGATGCCGTGCATCAGAAGAATTTTGGCCATTTGGGCGCTCCAGATTTCAGAGATAAGATTTCAGAGTTCATGATTGCGCCTAGTCTGAAACATTCGCCGGCCCAGCGCCAGTGCTTTGCAGCGATTGACAGCTCAGGGAGTGGGGCGTAGCTTTGGCGCTTTCACGCCTGATTTGAGTACCTTTTATGAGTGCTGCAGCACGCCCCGTTCTACTCCTGGCACTCTGCTATGTTGCCTTTATCTTCCTCGGTCTGCCGGATGCCTTGTTAAGCATCGCATGGCCAACCATGAGCCGCGAGTTTGGTTGGTCAATTGAGTCATTGGGTACGCTTTTGATTGGAGGCACACTTGGTTATACCAGCTCGTCGTTTATGGCTGGCTCAGCGATGGAGCGTTTTGGAATCGCTGGGTTATTGATTGGTAGCTCTATCCTCACCGCAATTAGTCTCATTCTGTTTGTCGCAACGCCCTATGGTTGGACGCTGCCGCTCTGCGCCTTTGTCGCCGGACTGGGTGGCGGTGGTATCGATGCGGGCCTTAACGCTTACGTTGATGAGCACTACTCTGAACGCATCATGCAGTGGTTGCACGCCAGCTTTGGCATCGGTGTCACAGTCGGTCCGCTGATTATGACCGCTTCGCTGGTTCACCTAGGGCTTTGGCGCCCGGGGTATATTGTCGTACTGATTCTCGTACTGCTAATGCTCGTCGCCTTTATCTATTTCCGTGGGCTATGGGAGCCGCCTCAGCATAAGAAGCCAGAGCACGAGCGCACTGTGGGGCCAACTCTGGTTGAGACTATCAAACAGCCTGGAACTTGGTTTGGTACACTCTCTTTCTTCTTTTATGTCGGTGCAGAGATGGCGGCAGGGCTTTGGGCGTTTACGTTGCTCACCGAGGGGCGCGGCGTTGATACCGTACAGGCAGGCTTCTGGGTTAGTATTTACTGGGGATCGTTTACCGTTGGACGGGTTGTTGCAGGCGTTTTTGCGGGGCGTTTTAGTGCCAAGCAATTGACCTTTGCCGGTGTAGTGTTGAGCCTGGTCGGTGCTGTCCTTTTCGCACTAGGCATCCCTGGACCGGGTGGTGTTTATGCGCTCGCTATTCTAGGCTTCGCTTACGCTCCAATCTTCCCGGCACTGATCAGTACAACGGATCGTAGAGTGGAGAAGAAGTTCGTTAGCCGGGTGGTTGGCATGCAGGTAGCCTTTGCTGGTCTGGGTATGCTTGTACTACCGCCACTCGCTGGCGTAATAGCCTCGGCTACAAGCTTTGAGTCGATTCCGCTGTTTATTTTGGTGCTAACACTGATGTTGGCAGTAGTAGCTCTGCTTGCTCTGCGCCTGAAGGTTACGACGCCTGCTGAACCTGAAGCGACTAGTCAGGCGTGATAAACTGGTCGCCACGTAATATTTGAGAAGAACTATGTACGAGATTCCTCAAGTTGATCTGCGTGGGCAGGTCTCGGAAACTGAGTGGCGCGCGCGAATAGATTTGGCTGCCGCTTACCGCCTAATCGTTTTGATGGGCTGGGATGATCTTATCTACACCCACGTCTCTGCGCGTATTCCAGATACCGAACATCTGCTGATCAACCCCTTTGGTCTGCGCTTTGATGAGGTGACGGCGTCCAATCTGGTCAAGATTGATATCGAGGGTAATAAGATCGATCCGGACTTTCCGTTTGAGATTAACCCGGCGGGCTACACCATTCATAGCGCAGTTCATACAGCGCGTCACGAGGATCAGTGCGCATTCCATCTGCATCACCCCGACCTCATTGCTGTAGCGAGTCTAAAAGAGGGTCTGCTACCCCTAAGTCAGTACTCCGCCTTTGCGTTGGCAAGTATCGCCTATCACGAATATGAGGGGTTAGCGGTAAACCCTGATGAGGAGCTGCGTCTGCAGCAGGATTTGGGAAGTGCCAATTTCTTTATGCTGCGTAACCACGGTGCGCTGACCATGGGTAAAACCATTGGTGATGCCTTCATGCACATGTATGACCTGATTCGTGCCTGCGAAGTGCAGGTGAAGATGCAGCACCGCAGCGATGGCGTTATTACGGTCCCTCAAGCGGTTATCGATGGCATTAAAGCTCAGGCTAATGTGGTGCACACAGGTGTTACTGGAGGGCAGAAGTCTTGGCCAGCGATGCTGCGCCGCGTGAAGCAGGCCTACCCAGATTTTGATAGTTAATTCTTCGTCTAAACGAGAGCTACTTAGATTATGAAAGTTACCCACGTAGAGATTTTTGATATCCACTGCCCGGAGCGCCCACCCTGGAACCCGGTGTTTGTGCGGGTGCATACCGATGAAGGTATTCACGGCATCGGTGAAGCGGGCTTAGCTTACGACTGGGGACACAGTGCTGCAGCGGCAATGATCAAAGAGATCACCGAAGCGGTACTGATAGGCGTTGATCCATTCAAAACCGAACTGCTCTGGTCCCGTATGTTGCGTGAAAGTTTCTGGGGGCTCGGCGGAGGACCTGTGCTCTATGCGGCTATGAGTGCGATTGATACAGCGCTCTGGGATATCAAAGGCAAGGCGCTAGGCTTACCTGTTTATCAGCTACTGGGCGGTAAAACCAACGATAATCTGCGCACTTACGCTAGTCAGTTGCAGTTCGATTGGGACAAAGATTGCACCAAGATGCTGACGCCGGCGGATTATGCGCGTGCGGCAGCAAAGGCGATGGCAGAAGGCTATGACGCAGTTAAGGTTGACCCGATTGTGTACGACGCCAACGGTGACTCAAGCTTCGATCGCACTAAACTGTTCACCCCAGCTCAGATGAAACTCTTTGGTGACCGTCTGCGTGCTATCCGCGCGGAGGTGGGTGATGAGGTCGACATTATTTTCGAATCCCATTCACTCATGGGCGCGGCATCGGCCATCCAAATGGGGCGTGTGATCGAAGAGGTTGGCTGCATGATGTACGAAGAGCCCGTGAACTACCTTAACTCTAAAGTACACAAGAAGGTCTCTGAGGGTGTGAATGTACCGATTGCGGGTGGTGAGCGACTCTACCATCGTTGGGATGTACGCCAGTACTTTGAAGATCAGTCGATTGATGTGCTGCAGCCTGATGTCGGCCTCTGTGGTGGTTTTACTGAGGCGAAGAAAGTGTGTGACTACGCTGATGTCTACGATATCCGCATTCAGGCACACGTCTGTGGTGGGCCCGTTGCAACAGCAGCGTCACTGCAGCTCGAGGCAGCGATTCCTAACTTCCTGATTCACGAGCATCACACCTATGCAATTAAAGCGTGGAACCGTGAGCTCTGTATTCAGGACTACCAACCGGTGAATGGCCGTTTCCAAGTGCCGGATCTGCCGGGTATCGGTATCGAACTCAATGATGAGATCTGTAAGCGCTCACCCAATGTGACGGTGAAATAACCGTCAATAACAGCTAGTCGAAGTGGTATATCTGCTTCGCATTCTTGTAAACGAGGCGCTCGACAGGAAGATTTTCTGCCTGCAGCGCCTCAACCATTCGAGCCCAGTAGTCGCTGTAACTCATGCTCAGTGTGATCAGCGGGAAGTTTGATGCCAGCATCACGCGGTTATTCCCGAACATTTCGCATAGGGCCCCGGTTAAGCGTGCCACCGCGACAGGATTAAAGACACGGTTAATCATCTCAAATCCTGAAGATTTTATGTTCAGATTTGGTAGTTGAGCCAACTCCATTAAGCCTGTCATGCTTGCTGCATATCCAGCGTTTTTAGGGTCCGTAGAGCAGAATCCTGCATGGTTGAGTACAAAATTGAGCTCTGGAAGAGCGGCGATCATTTGAGCAATCTCTTTGCAGTAATTTGCATTCTGCGTTTTAAACTGCAACTCAAAATGCAAATTTTCAGCCGCTAGCAAAGTTAGGTTTTGGAGCCTGTTTGGGTGGTTGAATAGCGCGTCTAAGTCGTCATCAAAGATGTGACGCACTCCAATAACTGAGTTTCGCTGCTTAAGCTGTTCCAAACCATCGGCGAATGCCCCAGGGTGAAGTGAGAGATCTAGGTGCGCCACAGTGCGCAGTGGCAGGCCAGCCTGCTGTTCGAGCCAATCGACCTCTCGCCACGAGGCTTGGTTATCAAAACCGGCTTCGAGATGCACATACCCGGCGAGCTCAAGGTCTAGGCCCAGCACCAGATTACTCTCATTAAAGTTTTTGCAGATTTTTGATTTATCCGGCCAGGCGGGCGGGTTCTCTGCCCTAAGCCAGTTGTATTGGCCCAAGGACAGATCAAAAAGATGCAGGTGTGGGTCGATAATTTGCATGCTTAACCGACGGTGTACCCGCCGTCGATCGCAAAGCTACCGCCGGTCACAAAACCCGCTTCATCACTGGCTAGGTAGGCCACCATCGCCGCGACCTCCTCGGGTCTACCAATACGCCCGATAGGTTGCAGCGCCGCCTCCTCCGCATGTATATCAGCTAGGTTTGCGCCTGAGCGCTCGCAATACGCAGCTATCGCTTTTTGGTACAGCGGAGTGTCAATTGTACCTGGGCAGACTAGGTTGGAGCGTATGCCGAACTGGGCGTAATCGAGTGCGGTAGTTTTCGCTAGTGAGGCGAGCGCGTGTTTGCTCAGGTTGTAGGCGCAGGAGTTTGGTTTAGCAACCGTAGACTGGTCAGATCCGATGTAGATGATTACCCCTTTTTCAGCGGCCTTCATATGTGGAATTACTGCCTGAGTTAGCGAAAATGCCCCTTTAACATTCAGTTCGAATAGGCTTACAAAGTCCTCTTCAGAAGTATTTTCAACATTAGCAGAGAGATGTCGGCCCGCGTTTGAAACCATGAGGTCGATCGAGCCTTGGGCCGCAACCTGTGCCACTGCATCAATCACCGCTTGGTGGTTGCGCATATCGCAGACCAGCGTCTCGCCAACTTCGCCCTTCTGAATGTCTAGGTTGAACACCCGGTAACCGGCAGCCTCAAAATGCTTAGCAGTTGCGAGGCCGATGCCGGATGAGGCGCCACTGATGATGAGTGTTTTAGTCACAGTTGTTCCTTGAGGTCGCGCAGCTACTCACCTGGCTGGGTGCCATCGTAGCCTTCAACAATTATAAGATCCGCTATACCTGCTTCTGAGCGCAGCGATTTGGCATGTTGATACCCTTCGCAGTGATAGCACTCTAGCGCAGCCTGGTAGCTGGGAAATTCAATGATTACATGTCGAGAGCGAAAACTTCCTTCGACCACTTCGTTGTCGTTGGCTCGGGAAAGAAATTTCGCGCCATATTTCGCAAAGGGTTCGGCATTGGCTGCCTGGTAACGCTTATAGCCGTCGGGATCCGATATATCTACGTGGGCAATCCAGTAACCTTTTGTCATACTCGGGCTCTCTGCTGGTCTGATTAACGAAGTTGTCCAACCGCAGTGTATGTAATTCGGTCTTATCAGACTAGCGTAAACTGGTGAGAGCTAACTGGAGTTGAGAATTGGAACCAGAACTAAGTGTTGTTAGATGCAGCTTTGAGTGTCAAGGCGCACAAGTGCTGGAGATTTTTAACCACGCGATTCTTACATCGACAGCACTTTATGACTATTCGCCTCGCAGCTTGGAACAAATTGAGACCTGGTTTGCAGCAAAGGCGCAGGGTGAGTGGCCGATCATTGGTCTTGAGTCCAGTGATGGTAGGCTGCAAGCCTTTGGCAGCTATGGCTCTTTTCGAAACTTCCCGGCGTACAAGTATACCGTTGAGCATTCAGTTTATGTGGCTGAGGCTTTTCGCGGCAAGGGTCTGGGACATTCGATACTGCAGCTTCTGATTGAGCAGGCTCAACGTGATGATTATCACGCAATGATCGGAGCGATTGATTCGAATAACGAAGCTAGCTGTCGTTTACATGAGACCCTCGGTTTTGAGTTAGTCGGTACATTGCCCCAAGTTGGATTCAAATTCGGTAATTGGCTGGATTTGGCGCTCTATCAGTTGACGCTGAGTACTCCCATCAGCCCAGTTGATGGCTAGTTGATTTTTAGGGCTCGCAGGGTAGGCTTCTAAAAACAGAGATAAAACCTTGGAATCTATCATGCAGATCAATTACCTCGTCCCAGTTTCACTTACCGTTTTTTTATCCGGCTGTTTTGGAAGTGCGGTGCAGCCACCTCAGGGTGATTGGATTGAAAAACGTGTCTCTGGCGATCGTCTAACCTACAACCATGCCACGCAGTCACCGAAGGATAATAGTGTCTATCTTGATGCACTTAACCACTGCACGGTTCGCGATAAGAGATTGACGCCCCAGTCAAAACTCCAAGGTGACGATGGTAACTACACATCTAAGTTTGTGTGTCAGTAGCGCTGGTTCAGGTCTTGCTGTGTACTTTGGAAAGATGAATCGCCCTCTGACGCGATTTTTGCTGTAAACTGGTCAGACCATACATGGGTATGGCTCCTAATCAGGCGTTAGTCAGATGTATTACAGCTTCACACTGTTTGTCGCGAACGATACTCACGTTGTTCTAGCGGACAGTAACTATCTCTACTCCCAACCCGTTCTGGAGTTGGTCAGTACCGTGCTGTCACGGCTCAACAAGCATCTGAATGGGTTGGGGGCTCGTCGCGTCTTTCTCCGGGATAATCAAGGTAGCTTTAAAGAGTTAAAGCACGATCACGGGTCCTATTTAGGGGTGCGCGAAGTATCAAGAGCGCAGCAGTACCACTTTGCGCACATGATTGAAGAGCACGCAATTTTGGATGCTCAGTTGATTACTAACTTGCCTAACGACGTTTAGACCAAGGCCGTTAGTCCTGAGTAAACCCCAATTCGTTTACCAGCTTCGACCAGTTATGTTTGAGTGCTGTGAATTCGAGGTTGGTGCTGCTGAAGTGCATCACCTGACTTGCTTGTTGTGATTTTTGTGTTGAGCTAGATTGGTGTTACGAGGTTGCGGTACAAATGTTGAGTGAGAATTTTTGGTGTTTGGTGCGGTTGTTCTTAGGTGGTGGGCTTTCGAGTTCGGTCGTCTTACAAACAAAACGACCACTCTGTATTGGGAGTGTGGTCTTTTGGAAGGTGTCATCGCGTGGGTGGCGGGGTTCACTCGAGGCATCCTGCCTCTCGCCCCGTTGGGGCAACGCTTGCGCGTTGTGCAAAACGGCTCTCCTGCCGTTTTGTCGAACCCGCTCCGCGGGTTCTCAAGGCCGGCCGTCTGAACAAACAAAAAGACCACCTCTGGGGTGGTCTCAGACTGATGACAAAGTCCTCGCATTCTCGCGGGGACTTTTTACAATCAGGGGATGCTAAGAGATAAATCCCCGACCCAGTCCGAACTTGAGTTTGTTTGTATTAATGAACTCGTTCCCTCAGATCATCTTCTTCGGAAGATTGATAAAACCATCGACTTTGAGTTCATTCACGATTTGGTGAAGGACTTGTACTGTCCCGATAACGGACGTCCAGCTCTCGATCCAACGTTAATGTTCAAGTTGTTGTTCTTGGGCTACCTCTACGGTGTTAGAAGCGAACGTCAATTGATCCGCGAGGTTCAGGTGAATGTGGCTTACCGGTGGTTTCTAGGACTTAACCTCACTGATAAGATTCCGGACGCCTCGACGCTCAGTCAGAATCGACGCCGTCGGTTTAATGATTCAGATGTTTATCAGCAGATCTTTGATGAGATCGTGTTTCAGGCGATGAAGCGCAAGCTTGTATCGGGCAAGACGCTCTACACCGACTCGACCCATTTGAAGGCCAATGCCAACAAGAACAAGTGGGTTAAAGCGAAAGCGCAGAACGCGACTCGTGAGTATATGGCTGACCTCGAAGACGCGATTGCGGAGGATCGTATCGTCCATGGAAAAAAGCCCTTGCCACCGCGATCCGAGGAGCCTCAGAGTCGTGAGATAAAAGAGAGCACAACAGACCCTGACTCCGGCTACATGGTTCGGGATGGTAAACCCAAAGGCTTCTTTTATCTGGATCATCGTACTGTGGATGGGCGAGCCAATATCATTACCGATGTCGCCTGGCAACGTTCATGACAGCATCCCGTACCTGGAACGTCTTGATCGACAACGACTGCGCTTTGGTTTTGAAACAGAATCAGTAGGACTGGATGCCGGTTACTTCACTGCAGGTATCTGTAAAGGCCTAAATGATCGAGACATCTACGGTGTCATCAGCTACCGCCGACCGACACATCGCAAAGGCTATTTTTACAAGCGCGAGTATCAGTACGATCCAGTGCATGATCACTATACCTGCCCACATAATCACAACCTGATCTACAAAACTACGGATCGTAATGGCTATCGCCATTACAAGTCAGACGCTTCGGTCTGCATAGGCTGTCCTGACCGCGAGCGCTGCACCTCGGATAAAAAAGCGATCAAAACCGTAACGAGACATGTCTGGAAAGATCATAAAGAAACAATCAATCAGCACCGCCTAACGGAAGGCGGGAGGCTGATCTACGCGAGACGAAAGGAAACGGTGGAACGAAGCTTTGCCGACGCCAAAGAACACCACGCTTATCGGTATGCTAGGTTCCGAGGGCTCAATAACGGCCGAAATCAGTGTCTGATGGTTGCCGCTGTGCAAAATATGAAAAAGATCGCCCTGATGGCCGCGTAAGGGCCTTTTTCGGGCCGAAAATCTCCCTATTCTCGCTTCAATACCACTTGCAGGACGTCTGCAATGGCAAATTGAATCAACATATCGGCACGACAATAAAACCATGAAATGGCGAGAAAACGACCTTTGCCCATAAAAAACCCCATGTCCTAAAACTATGGGGTTTGTCAGCTATCTGAGCGCGTCAAAAGACGCGCTCAACCCTCACTTTCTGCTGACGCAAAAACTTATACAATACCCGAGCTCGCACCCTTTACCGCTGGGCGTTTTTCGCCACACTGTTGGCGATAGCAGCTAGCGCGGTAGGTTGCTAATGGATTGATCGCACCGCCGCTGCGTAGGCGCGCCATCTGGAGAATTGGTTCCACTTCGAGGTTGTAAGCAGCTTTCAACGTCGCCTGTGCCATCATCGGATCGTTGTTCTCTTGGAAACCGTGAAGGCCACATCGATCAACCACCAGAGCCTTAATAAAGGCGCGCTGAACCTCAGCGGCACTGTACATCAGACTTTCGATAGGATCGGTGACGTTGTGCGACTGGTCCAGCATGTAGAAAGGAGCGAAGCTTTCATTTCGAAGTTCCTCCTCGACCAACTCGTTAAACACAAGGAACAACTGGTAAGGGTTTATAGAGCCGCTGTCCAGGTCATCATCGCCATACTTACTGTCATTGAAGTGGAAGCCACCTAGCTTTCCAAACTGCGCGAGGCGAGCAACGATCATCTCAATGTTAACATTGGGTGCGTGGTGCCCAAGGTCAACCAGGCTCTTACAGCGCTCACCAATCTCTTTGGCAGCAAGGTATGAACTGCCCCAATCCTGAATTACTGTTGAGTAGAAGGCTGGCTCAAAAATTTTGTGCTCCAATAGCATGTTCCAGTCTTCTGGGAGTGCCTCATAGATCGCCTTTGTTGATTCAAGGTAGCGCGAGAAGCCGCGGGTGAAGTCCTGCTGACCAGGGAAGTTGGAGCCGTCGCCTACCCAAACGGTAAGAGCTTTAGAACCGAGCTTTTTGCCCAGTTCGATAACTTCGATGTTGTGCTCTACAGCCTGTTCGCGAGCAGCTTGATTTGCTGCGCTTAGGCTACCGTATTTATAGGTATGCGCCTGATCAACTTGGTCCTGGAAGGTGTTTGAGTTCATTGCATCGAAGCCGAGACCCAACGACTCGGCAAACTGCTTCAGCTCAGTCGGATCCTTCGGGGTATCCCATGGAATATGAAGTGATACGGTAGGAGTTGCTTGGCTTAGCTGCTGTATGACGGAACAGTCTTCAAGCTTGTCGATAATATTACGTGGCTCACCGATACCCGGGAAACGAGCAAAGCGTGTTCCGCCGGTACCTACACCCCAAGAGGGGATCGCTACAGCGAACTGCTGCGCTCGCGCGGTCAGTTGTTCGATGTCGAGTCCACGACGCGCCAACTGAGTACCCAGGGCATCGTAGTCGTAGTCCAGAGCTGCTTTTGCGGCATCATTTTGGTCTTTGACCAGTTGAGAATCGATCATTGTTGTCATTGTTTTTATCTCTTAACTGTTAGCGCGTAAACGAAGGGGCGTGGCCCGCGTCGACGTTTAAAATATTGCCCGTTGATTTTGCAGATTTGTCGGAGACAAAGAAGTAAATACCCTCTGCTATATCTTCAGGGAATACATTCAATTTGAGCATGCTGCGCTGACGGTAGTGCTCTTCCAGGCTATCTGTGTCGAGGTTATACGCGCTGGCGCGCTCCTCTTTCCACTTGCCGGTCCAAATCTTAGAGCCGCGTAGTACCGCATCAGGGTTCACTACGTTTGAGCGGATGCCGAAAGGTGCGCCCTCAAGAGCAACGCAACGCGATAGCTGAATCTCAGCTGCTTTCGCAACACAGTAGGCCGATGCATTGGCTGAAGCAACCAGGCCATTTTTGCTGGCCACAAAGACAAACGAGCCACCCATATCCTGAAGTTTGAGCTTTTTAAAACCTTCGCGCGCAACAAGGAAGTAGCCTGTAGAGAGAATCGACTGGTTGAAATTCCAGCGCTCGAGAGTTGTTTCATCCAGGGCGTCTGAAGAGGCGATACCCGCATTAGACACGACAATATCGACGCCACCAAAACGCTGTGCGATGCAGTCGAATGCACCAACAACGTCATCTTCGATAGTCACATTCATGCGGAAACTGTCGACCTGATCTTTGGAGTAGACAGCTTGAAGCTCTGACTGTACGCGCGCCAAAGACTCCTCGTCGATATCCGTCAGCATTACGCATGCCCCCTCAGACAAGAGCCGTTCTGCGGTTGCACGTCCGATGCCACCAGCACCGCCAGTGATCAGGGCGATCTGACCGGCAAGTGACTTTGGCTTAGGCATGCGTTGCAGTTTGGCCTCCTCGAGCAGCCAATACTCGATATCAAAGGCCTCCTGTTCTGGTAGGCCCATGTACTCACTTACGCCACTTGCCCCGCGCATCACATTGATGGCGTTGACATAGAACTCCCCCGCGATTCGCGCCGTTGCTTTGTCCTTGGCAAACGTGAGCATACCTACCCCGGGAACAAGGTAAACGACCGGGTTAGCATCGCGAATAGCTGGGCTGTTATCCCGTTTACAACGAGCGTAATAAGCCGAGTAGTCTGCTCGGTATTGCTCGAGTTGGGTATCGAGTCCTGCTACTACCTCTTCAAGGTTGCCCTGAGCCGGGTCAAAGTTGACTACGAGCGGCTTAATTTTGGTACGCAGGAAATGGTCAGGGCATGAGGTGCCTAGCTCGGCCAACGTCTGCATGTTAGCGCTGTTAACAAACTCCAATACAACATCAGAGTCATTAAAGTGGCCGATCTGAAGCTGATGCGAGCTGCTCATACCACGAATTACTGGCATCAGTGCGCTAGCGACTGAGGCACGTTCAGACTCTTCAAGCGATTGGTGTACTGCGCCCCCGAATGCCGGAACGCTATCCAACTTAGCATCGAGCCATACCTGAGCACGGTTAATCATCTCCAGCGAGAGCTCATAACATGCCTTAGAGTCGTTTGCCCAAGTGAATAGACCGTGCGCTTCTAGCACTACGCCTTTGAGATTCGGATTAGCTTGTGCAACTTTCTCAAGCTCCAGGCCAAGCTGGTAGCCAGGTCGACGCCAGGGGAGCCAGCCAATCTCATCACCGTAGATCTCCTGTGTCAGCTCCTTGCTGTTCTTGCTAGCGGCAATCGCAATAACAGCATCTGGATGCAGGTGATCTACATGCTTAAATGGCACATAAGCGTGCAATGGGGTATCGATGCTGGCAGCACGCGTGTTGAGATTGAAGGTACAATGTGGAAGGTATCCAACCATCTCATCTTCATGCTCCTCGCCGCGATAGATACCTTTGAGGGCGCTCAGCTTCTCCATGTAGAGAGTAGAGAAACCATCAAGCTTCATACTACCGATATCGCCGCCTGAGCCTTTTACCCACAGCACTTCAACCTGCTCGCCACTAAGAGGGTCTGTGCAGTCAATTTTTCCTGAAGTATTGCCGCCCCCATAGTTCGTGACGCGCATGTCCGAACCCAGAAGGTTTGAGCGGTAAAGTAGAAGTTCTGGCTCGGACAGCTTAGCCGCGTGCGCGTCATCCCATTTGTTAGGAATCAGTCGGCCGGAAGTCGTTGTGTTCATGGCACTTTTATCCTTTTAATTATGTGTCGTTGTGGCCATACTCAGGCATGATCGGAATTGATTGATCGTGTGAATGCTAATGATTGGAAATGATTATTTCAACAAGTATTTGGTCAGTAGATTTGATTTTTTATAACTTGATCAGAAAAATTTGCTTGAAAAATGATTTTTTTTGAAAGATATTGATTGGAGCGGATTGGAAATGCACGAAAGAGAGCGGCATAGGATTATTTTAGCTGAGGTAAACGAGAAGCCCGTGGTGACGGTGGCCTATCTTGTTGACCTGCTGGGAGCATCCGAAGCCACCATTCGAAGGGATATCAACCAGCTTCACAAAGAGGGTCGGTTGAGAAAAGTACGCGGTGGTGCCGAATCATTGCGTCCTCCAACTTCGATGGCACTTGCAGGTCGACCGATTGCGATTAGCCAAACTATCCATTCGAAGGAGAAGAGGCTAGTTGCTAGAGCGGCGGCAAAAATGTGTCAGGATGGTGATTCGGTCATTTTAGGCGGTGGTAGTACTGTATTTATGATGGCAGAACACCTGAAGAACACTCAGATGCACGTGCTGACAAACTCTTTTTTAGTCGCCGATTACCTGCTGAAACACAGCAAGAGCGTGGTAAACGTACCAGCCGGCAAGATTTACAGGGAACAGAATCTTATTTTGAGTCCCTTTAATGAGGATGGTTCGGGCAACTTCTACGCGAAGATGCTGTTTATCGGTGCCCAAGGGATAGGGCCATTAGGGGTGATGGAGGCGGATCCGCAAATTGTTCAGGCCTCTTCGCGATTGTTGAAACAGGCCGAACAGCGAGTGCTTGTGATCGATAGTAGCAAATTCGAACAACGGAGCAGCTTGATACTGTGCTCGTTGTCAGACGTTGATACGGTGGTCACTGATGCGGGTGTCGACGACGCTTCGCGTGAGCTGCTCAAAGAGAATGGCTGCGAACTCATCATTGCTGAAGAGTTCCTTGCTGACTAAGCGGTATCATCCATTGCCAGGATGTATATCGGACAACAAAAACAAAACTAAGGCGGAGAACACTCCCATGGCATTGAAAAAACTCTTAGCGACAGCGATCGTAACTGCAACCATGACCACTGCGGGTATTGCCAACGCGGCTGACACCCGAGTTGGTTTAGTAGTAAAGGCATTGGGTATCGGCTTCTTCGAAGCAGCCGCCGAAGGTGCGCAAGAAGCAGCAAAAGAACTCGGCGATGTAGAAGTTATCTACACCGGTCCAACCACCACTACTGCAGAGGGTCAGATCGAGGTTATCAACTCACTGATTGCCCAGAAAGTAGACGCCATTGCAGTTTCAGCTAATGACCAGGATGCACTGGTTCCTATTCTGAAGAAAGCGCAGCAGCGCGGTATCAAAGTAATGTCATGGGACTCTGGTGTAGCACCAGACGGTCGCCAGGTGCATCTAAACCCATCCAGCAACGCGCTGATCGGTGAGATGAACATCAAACTCGCATCTGATGCAGTGAAAGCAACTGGATCTGACAGCGGCGAAATCGCAATTCTCAGTGCAACGCCAACAGCGACGAACCAGAACATCTGGATCGAAGAGATGAAAAAGGTGCTGCCTAACTACGCTGGCTTGACGCTGGTTGATACCGTTTACGGTGATGACCTGGCTGACAAGAGCTACCGCGAAGCAGTGGCACTTATGAAAAACCACCCTAACCTTAAAGCGATCGTTGCACCTACAACTGTAGGTATCCTCGCAGCTGCTCAGGCAGTTCAGGATGAAGGTAAGATCGGTCAGGTTTATGTAACAGGTCTTGGTCTGCCATCTGAATTGGCTGGTCACGTAGACTCTGGTGCGATCAAGAGCTTCGCTATCTGGAACCCAATCGACCTGGGTTACTCAGCCACTATGATCTCTTACAACCTAGTTAAAGGTAACGCTTCCGATTCAGAAGTAGGTATGGGTCGTATGGGTACAGCGAAACTGGATGCTGATGGTAGCGCAGCGATGGCTGAACCATTCATCTACGACGCGTCTAACGTGCACAAGTTCGCAGAGATCTTCTAAGGTCCGCGATCTATGGCGGGAGCATCAGCTCCCGCCTTCTAATTTGCCCGAATAATAAGTAGAACCACCATGCATCAACCAACGCCTCTGCTCGAGCTGCGGGGTATTTCCAAGACCTTCCCCGGCGTGAAAGCGCTCGATAATGTTCAACTGAGCCTCTATCCCGGCCGCGTGACCGCTCTGATCGGTGAAAACGGCGCAGGCAAATCTACGCTCGTTAAGACGATGACAGGAATCTACCAGGCTGATGCCGGCGATATACTGTTTGATGGCTGTAGAGTGCATCTTTCGTCTCCGGAGGATGCTCGCGCACTAGGCGTAACCGCGATCCACCAAGAGACGGTCCTGTTTGATGAACTCAGTGTCACTGAGAATATATTTGCAGGGCACTACCTAAAAAAACCTAAAACCGGAGCTCTAGATTGGAAGCGCATGCACGAGCGTGCACGCGAAATCCTTCTAGATATAGAAGCACCTATTGACCCTAAAACTCGGCTGAAACAGCTGAGTATTGGTCAACGACATATGGTGGCAATTGCCCGCGCACTCTCATTTGATGCGCGCGTCGTTATTCTCGATGAGCCGACCGCGGCTCTATCGCACCACGAAATTGAAGAGCTCTACGAGATTGTTGAGCGTCTCAAGGCGCAAGGCTGCGCCATCATGTTTATTTCGCATAAATTTGATGAGATCTTCCGTATCGCAGATTACTTCACGGTTTTCCGTGATGGGCAGTACATCGGTCAAGGCGGTATTGAAGAGGTCTCTGAAGAGGAGTTGGTGCGCATGATGGTAGGGCGCACTGTAGACCAAGTTTTCCCCAAATCGGAAGTAGATGTTGGTGCCGTCGTCCTTAGCGTCAAAAATCTAAGTCACCCCACTGAGTTCGATAACATCAGCTTTGACCTTCGCCGGGGTGAAATTCTGGGTTTCTACGGATTGGTTGGTGCCGGTCGAACTGAGTTGATGCAGGCCCTTTTTGGCGTCTCTAAACAGATAACTGGTGAGGTCCGGTTGAAGGGTAAGTTGCTAAAAGTAAGCTCACCTGCTGAGGCTATTAGCGAGGGAATCGTCTACGTACCTGAGGAGCGTCAGGCTCAGGGAACTATTCTGGAACTGCCGATTTTTCAAAACATCGGTCTCCCGCAACTGAGCACCATAAACAGCAGTGGCATTCTCAGTACCAAGGCTGAATATGAGGTCGCTGATCGTTACGCAACTCGTTTGCGTGTTAAAGCACCTACCTGGCATGAGAAGGTCGAAAATCTATCTGGTGGTAACCAGCAAAAAGTTGTAATTGCTAAATGGCTTGCAACCAAACCTGAAGTGATCATTTTGGATGAGCCGACTAAGGGTATCGATATCGGCTCCAAAGCAGCCGTTCATGAATTTATGTCGGAGTTGGTGCAGGAGGGGCTCGCGGTGATTATGGTCTCTTCTGAGCTGCCAGAGGTTATGGGCATGTCAGATCGAATTGTTGTAATGCACGAAGGATTGAGTGTCGCCGAACTGAATCGCGCCGACTTTTCCGCGGAGGCTATCGTCAGCGCAGCTACCGGTGGAGGTCACTAAAATGGCAAACCTGCTTAAGAATCGCGAGACTCAACTGGCTGCGGTTATTGTGCTGATGCTAGTACTCATAGCATTTGTGAATCCAGATTTCATAGCGCCTTCAAACCTACTTTCGGTCTATACCGAGAGCTCAATACTGATCATTCTGGCGTTAGCCCAGATGTTGGTTGTATTAACTCGCTGTATCGACCTATCCGTAGCTGCCAATGTTGCCCTGACAGGGATGGTTGTGGCGATGATCAACAGCCAATATCCCGAGTTGACGTTGCCGCTAGTTATAGCCGCGGGTGTCGTGCTTGGTACCCTGTTAGGGATGATCAACGGGCTGATGGTTTGGAAGCTCGGAATTCCGGCTATTGTTGTAACACTCGGTACTATGAGTATCTACCGCGGTATTGTCTTTCTGATCTCAAATGGTGAGTGGGTCAACTCGCATGAGATGAGCTTGGCCTTCATCAATACGCCGCGAACCGAGATCTTTGGGGTACAGGGCTTCGCGATTATCTCTTTACTGATTATTGCTGCTATCTACATTTTTACCGAAAAGCGCCCGCTGGGTCGTGAAATGTATGCGGCAGGCAACAGCCCAACAGCCGCTTTTTACACCGGCATAGATGTTGGAAGAACTCAATTCTGGGCGTTCACTATTTCAGGCATGCTATCTGGCCTTTGCGGGTACCTCTGGATATCGCGTTATGCGGTTGCATACGTTGACGTAGCACTCGGGTTTGAGCTTCAGGTTGTAGCCGCCTGTGTAATTGGTGGCGTCAGCATTATGGGCGGTATCGGGACTGTGCTGGGATGTGTGTTAGGTGCGCTTTTCCTGGGTGTTATTAATAACGCATTGCCTGTGATTGGGATATCGCCTTTTTGGCAGATGGCAATCTCCGGTAGCGTTATCGTTATTGCAGTTATCGCAAACTCACGTGCCGAACGAAAAGTTGGTCGAATTATATTGCGCAAAGCGACTCTGGCTCGGGGCTAGGGGGTTCGCTTTATGGATGGAATTATGTCTCAGACTACTCAAGCCAAAGCCACCACAGGCGTAAGCTGGACGTCCCGTTTCAAAACTTGGGAAGCGTTCCTGTTGTTAATCACTGCAGCGGTATTCGTGCTGAATACGCTGGCATCACCGTACTTTCTAGATCCTTGGAACCTATCGGATGCAACTTTTAATTTCACGGAAAAGGCAGTTGTCGCTCTACCTTTGGCGCTTTTGATTATCTGCCGAGAGATTGATCTCTCGGTGGCATCAATTATTGCGCTGTGTTCGGTTGTGATGGGGCTGCTGGCGGAAGCAGGGTTTTCGATTCCGTTGCTAGTGCTCGGCTCTCTGATAGCCGGTACCCTATGTGGTCTTCTGAACGGCGTGCTTGTTACCCGGTTCGATATCCCTTCGATTGTTGTCACGATCGGTACCATGAGCCTGTTCCGCGGTATCACATACATCATTCTTGGAGATACCGCTCTGAAGAGCTATCCCAGTGGCTTCGAGTACTTTGGGCAAGGTTATGTTTATTGGGTTTTCAGCTTTGAGTTTGTAAGCTTCTTGGTGCTGGCTGCTGTTTTTTACTTTCTGCTTCATCGAACAAATTTCGGACGCAGAACGTACGCAATTGGCAATAATCCGACAGCCGCGTTCTATTCTGGAATCAACGTTGCGCGCCACCGCCTAATTCTCTTTTGTCTGGTTGGGCTATTTTGTGGGTTGGCATCGGTGATGCTGACCTCACGTCTGGGCAGTACCCGACCTACCATCGCTCTTGGCTGGGAACTCAGCATTATCACAATGGTTGTTCTCGGTGGAGTAAATATCCTAGGCGGTAGTGGCACAATCTCAGGCGTGGTGATTGCTGTCTTCTTAATGGGAATGGTGACGTTCGGCCTCGGGCTGCTAAACGTCCCCGGTATCGTTATGTCGATTATTATCGGTCTGATGTTGATAGCTGTAATCGCTATGCCGATTCTGTTGAGACGTTTCAAGCAGAGGAGAAGTTGATGCACCAGGCATTTGTTATGCAGCTCTTCCCGGGAGTTGAGGAGGAGTACAAGCGACGTCATGATGAGCTCTGGCCCGACCTGCATGCGCTACTGAAATCGTACGGCATCGCCAACTACCACATTTTTCTGCACCCAGAGACGCTGCAGCTATTCGGAAGTTTTGACGTGCCAGAGGATTTTGATGGTGAAGCGCTCAAGCGCGAGCCGGTTATGCTCAAATGGTGGGACTACATGGAGCCTCTGATGGCGACGCGTGAGGACTCACCTGAGCCACAGTCGGTGGCGCTTCGCCCAGTGTTTTACATGGCATGAGCATGGCCGAAGTCATTGTCGTTCTCGATATTGGTAAAACCAATATTAAATCGAGCGCTCTCGATTTGGATTCAGGGGAGTGTCTTGCTGTTGTGCGCAGGCCAAATGAGGTTGTCAGAACAGGGCTCTATACACATGCCGATGTTGACGCAATATGGAGTTGGTTTAAGACGCAGTTGAGTGAGTTCACCAAGACTTATACAGTGAAATTCATAACCTGTACCACTCACGGAGCGACAGCAGTATGTCTGGCAGGTGATGAAATCTGCTTGCCGGTACTGGATTACGAGCACGCTGCCTGTGAAGTTTATGACGCAGAGTATTCTAAGTTTCGGCCGTCGTTCGCAGAGACAGGCTCACCTGCCATGGGATTTGGCTTGAACTTAGGGCGTCAACTATTCTGGCAATCAAAAGCATTTTCCGAACAATTCAGTCAGTGCGATACAGTGCTCCTGTATCCGCAGTACTGGTGCTGGCTATTATCTGGAGTAAAGTGCTCTGAGATCACCTCATTGGGATGCCATACCGATCTCTGGAGTCCAAAAGCTCGGGATTTTTCATCGATGGTAAGATCCCTTGGCTGGGCTGGGCTATTTCCAGAAGTCGCCCCGACTGGTATTGAGCTTGGGCCTATCCGTACCGAACTAGCGGACGAATTGGGGTTACCGCAAGATTGCAAAGTTCTGAATGGGATTCATGATTCCAACGCCTCATTGGTACCCTACTTATTAACGGAGAGCGAGCCGTTTAGCGTCATATCAACCGGCACCTGGGTAGTCGCAGCGGCCATTGGGTCTGCATCAGCAGAGATGGTTGAAGAGCTTGATATGCTCTTTAATGTCAATGCGTTTGGGGACCCGGTCGCCTGTATGCGCTTTATGGGAGGCCGTGAATGGGAACTGTTGAAAGGAACTGATGCGTTTAGTGAAGTCGATCTAAAAGCAGTGCTAGAGCATCAACCCTACGTTATTCCCAGCTTTGCCAGTCAGGGTGGACCATTCAGGGAGTATCAAGGCTATGTAGATGGCTTGGATAAGCTTGAAAGCGAGGGGCAAAAGAGTGCACTGGCCTCGCTGTACCTAGCCCTGATGACCGATTATTGCCTTGATTGTTTGGGGAGTGCAGGAACACTTTTTCTCGAAGGTAGTTTCACTAACAACCCTTCATTTACAAGCGTCCTTCAGGCATTACGACCTAGCCAAAACTTACGGATTAGCAGCGACAGTACAGGCACCACCCTTGGGGCTGCGATCCTGCTACCTCAGATCCGGAGTGCGTATAGTCAGAGTTTCTGTGAGGTAGCGGCGCTATCTCCGTCTGGTATCGAAAAACTTAATAACTACAAAACAATTTGGCGGGAAAAAGTTAAGAAAATCTTGCACTGATCGTCATTTCTTGGTTTCAGCTGCCCAGCTATATCAGCTTAAACCCAATTAATACGGGGCTTTCAGGCGACATTCTGGTATAATTTCGCCTATGAAAATGGCAGCCGACTCCTTGCCAAATGACCCTGAACTGCTCAAGCAGATGGTGTTATCCATGCAGCAGAATCTTGTTGTCGAGCGGTCTAAAAATTAACGTTTGGAGCTGCGTTTAGCTTCTTTACTTCGGAGTCGCTTCGGTCGTTCCAGTGAGAGAAGCAACAGCTCCGATCAGTTAGGGAGCCTGCGATTAAGCAGTCATTTTTTGGTTCGGTCAACAAATCTGGCGCCACATGCGATTTTTTGACGGATTTAGGCCAAAACGTCCCCGATTTTTGCTTCCTGGATGCCGATTTCACAGCCTCCAGACGGATTTATCCTGCTATTGCGCCCGTAACATCTGATCTACGCGCACAATGTTCGCCAGAGTAAATAGCATCGCCAACTTGCTATCGTTCTTCTGAAGACCTCGGTAGCGAGCCTTCACAAAACCGAATTGGCATTTGATGATCCTAAACGGATGCTCAACTTTAGCCCTGATACTGGCTTTTAAATATTCGGTGCGTATCTTCGTCTTGTTGATTCTGGGCTGCTTCTTGAGAGCGCGGATCTTTCCTGGCTTCTCGGCAATATGCCAGTCAGCCTGAACATCCCGAAGTTCATCTCGCTTTTCAGCACCTCGGTATCCAGCGTCAGCAAAGATAAAGGCTTCATCACCATGCAATAGATTACCCGCTTGGTTGAGGTCGTGTTCGTTTGCGGACGTGGTGGTGAAGTGAATCGCCACCAGTTCAGTAGACACTTTCCTATCGCATACCAGACCGTCGCTCGAACTCCACAGGCGACAGTAAATCGTTCGCCGTATGACGACGTACCGAGTTATAAAACATTTCGATGTAGTTAAAAATATCTCGCCGTGCTTCTTCACGGGTTGAGTAGATCTTTTTCTTGATTCGCTCCCGCTTCAAAAGCTGGAAGAAGCTTTCAGCGACTGCGTTGTCATGACAGTTGCCTCGTCGGCTCATGCTACCCTCAAGTCCGTGAGCACTCAGAAAGTCACCCCATTCATAGCTGGTGTACTGACTGCCCTGGTCTGAGTGGACGATGACCTCAGTGTCAGGTTTGCGTCGCCAGACCGCCATTAATAGCGCGTCTAAAACCAACTCTTTGACCATCCGTGGTGCCATTGCCCAGCCTATGATCCGTCGCGAATACAGATCCATAACAACACAGAGGAAGAGCCACCCCTCATGCGTTCGGATGTAAGTAATATCCGTCACCCATGATTGGTTGGGTCGGGTTGGATTAAACTCTCGTGCCAATGTGTTCGGCGTCACTACATGAACTTCGCCGCCTTTGTGGCGGGGCTTTCGATAACCTACCTGAGCCTTGAGACCCTCAATCTTCATCAACTTATGGACACGATTGATTCCGCATACCTGACCTGTGTCTCTGAGGTCACGATGGATCTTTCGATAGCCATAGATGCCTCCTGACTCCAGCCAGAACTGCTTTACTAAGCCCGACAGCTTCTCATCCTGAAGCTGCCGATCCGACATAGGGTGCTTTAACCAGGCGTAATACCCGCTGGGATGCAGATCAAACAGAGAGCAGAGCGCCGTAATAGCCAACCTCTCTGAATGATCGCGGATAAAGGCGTATCTCACTCGGGGTGGCTTGCGAAGTACGCCGCGGCTTTTTTTAGCAAGTCTCGCTCTTCCGTGACGCGCTTGAGTTCCCTCTTAAGCCGCTTGATCTCATCGGCTTCCGCCTGAGCTTTTTGATGAGCGCTTGAATCTGGGCCGTAACGCTTAATCCAATTGTACAGGCTGTTGGTCGTTATACCGAGCCGTTGGGCAACCTCGTAGGCTCCATAACCCAGCTCAGTGACCTGTTTTACAGCCTCAATCTTGAACTCTTCGGGGTATCGCTGTCTGCTCATTTTTTACCTCTCTATCGCTATTTTGTGCGACAGGAAGGTATCTAGCAAACTAGTGGCGATTCACCCCGTTAAGTTGTATCGGAACTCACTCTATTTTTGAGCGTTTGAATTTATGTGGGAGCTATTGTGGGAGAAATAAAAAAGGGGCTGTTAAGCCCCTAATTTATATCGGTGTTTGGTGGAGGTGGCGGGTTTCGAACCCGCGTCCGCCAATCCTCTGCCTCAAGATCTACATGCTTAGGCTTCTCTATTAGATTAACCCGTCGCGTCCCGAGAGCCAGGGAGCTATAGGCGAGCCTTTTTAGTTTTAACCCGTTGACTTAAGGCGAAGGCGCGGGGCGATTCTGTCTCATATGACACTGCCGAAACTCTTAGTTACAGACACCTGAGAGGGCAGCGTAGCAGGCTTATGCTGCTAGTGCGTAGTTATCGTCGTTAGCAACTATAACTGTGTGATGAGGGATTAACGAGAATCATCACATTCTCGACATGCACCTAAGGGTTCGCAACCAGCGTCGAATCCAAGTCACCCCCGGGTGAAGCAAGTATAACTTGAGTCTGGGGGTTAACAACAGCGCTATCGCTTCGACTTACTGGTTTTTGCTGAGAACACGTGCTTTTTCGCGGTTCCAGTCGCGCTCTTTCTCAGTTGCGCGCTTGTCGTGCAGCTTCTTACCTTTCGCCAGCCCGATCTCACACTTGATCTTACCTTGCTTCCAGTAGAGTGCGAGTGCGACACAGGTTTGGCCTTTCGCTGCTACTGCGGTTTCGAGGCGCAGCAGTTCACTGCGGTGCATTAGCAACTTGCGTGGTCGAAGCGGATCGGCCACCACGTGAGTGCATGCAGTTTTTAAAGGGGTGATGTGTGCTCCGAGCAGCCATGCTTCGCCGTTTTTGAAGTCCACATAGGACTCAACAAGTTGAGCGCGGCCGTCACGCAGGCTTTTAACTTCCCATCCTGTGAGCACAAGTCCAGCTTCGAACTTGTTTTCGATGGTGTACTCAAAGCGAGCGCGTTTGTTTTGGCAGATCATATTGCCGCCGGGAGACTTTTTCTTTTTTACCATAGCCGCGGATTATATAGAGCGCCCGAATGCTTTGAAAGCACAAACCAAGTGCCTCGGCAGTAGCGGCCACACTGCCCTTGTTTCGAAAGATTAGAAACGAGAAAATAGAGACAGTAACAAATTTATAGTTGAGAGATTGATGACTATCATTAACCGCACGGCGCTAGTGTTGCATACCGCTGAAGAGATGTTTGATCTCGTTAACGATGTGCGTAGCTACCCCGAGTTTCTGCCCTGGTGCAGCAAAACAGAGGTGATCAGTGAGGGGGGGGATCACATAGAAGGAACTCTTCATCTCTCAAAAGGCGGTTTGACGTACAGTTTTACGACGCGTAACCAGTTAGAGCGTCCTACGCGTATGCGGATTACGCTAGTAGAGGGGCCGTTCAAATCCCTCGAAGGTGAGTGGACCTTCACTTCGCTGAGCGATGAAGCGTCGAAGGTGGAACTCAATCTCAGTTTTGAGTTTGCCGGCAAGCTGACTAGTCTTGCTATGTCTAAAGTATTCAATCAGGTCGCTACAACGCTCGTGGATGCCTTCGTAGCCCGTTCAGACCAGGTCTATACCTGAGGTATTTATGATTACTATTGAAGTAGCCTATGCCCTGCCCACAGAGCAGAAAATTGTTGCTCTGCAAGTTGTAGAGGGCTCAACTGCGTTTGAGGCGGTGGCACGTTCACGTATCGCTGAGCTCTTTCCTCAGATAGATATCAACTCGGATCCGATGGGTATCTTTGGTAAAGCGATTAAGGATCCGAAGACTCAGGTGCTCAATTCGGGTGATCGCGTTGAAATCTATCGTCCATTAATTATCGACCCTAAAGATGCGCGTGCTGCCAGGGCTGCCAAAGCTAAAAAGAAGAAGGAGCAGGGTGGCGACGCGGACTAGAACTCTTCGATTGGAGCTCAGTTGAGTAGTGCCCAGCTCAGCTAAGCTCACTTTGCCTTAGCTCTGCGTATCTTGGTTTGGTGTCAGCCGAGATTACTGTGCGCCGGGGCGTAGGTCTCCCTCTAAACGAACTAAGCGGTTGTTTTCGAAGTAGAGAGTGACGCGGCGTTTTTCGGTACGCTCATCTTCTTCAACCATCTGATAGACGTAGTCCCAACGGTTCTGATTGAAGGTATCAGTCAGCAACGGTGTACCCATCACGTAGCGTACCTGAGACTGCGTCATTCCAGGACGAAGTTGATCAACCATCTCTTGGGTTATTTCGTTGCCTTGCGCAACATCCATTTTGTAAACACCAGGAAAAGCTGTGCAGCCGGAAAGGCTAATCAGAGTCAGAGCGACGAGAAGTTGCTTGCGCATGGGTTAAAAGCTTCCACTTTTGTCCGTTACAATTGATAATCCAGTCTAACATTGAGTTGGGAAGCTGTGCCACAGATTCCCAACCTGCCAACATTACTCCGAGAGACAGGACAGTATCTATGCCGCTCGAAAATCAGGAACTTCGCAAAGCTGGCCTTAAGGTGACGCTACCGCGAGTTAAGATCTATCAGATCCTCGAAGCGGGAGGCGAAGGCGATCACTTTTCGGCTGAAGATATCTACAAGCTGTTGATGGAGCAGGGTGAGGATGTTGGTCTGGCGACGGTTTACCGAGTACTCACTCAGTTCGAGGCCGCTGGATTGGTGATGCGTCATCACTTCGAAGGTGGACACTCAGTATTCGAACTGTCACGCGATGAGCAGCACGATCATGTTGTCTGTGTGAAGTGTGGTCGGGTACGTGAGTTCAATGACGAGCAATTGAGCGCGCGCCTGGCTGAAATTGCGGATGAAATGGGTATCGTGATCAGCGATCGCACACTCTACCTCTACGGTCACTGCGCTAACGGCTGCGACGAAGCCTAAGCCCAATCCTGAACCTAAGGATCTCACTTCGAATAACTAATAGAAGTAAGTTTGCAATAAACTGCGTTAATCAGCGCTGGTCAGCATCTCTTGAGCATGCTCTAGTGTCTTCTCTGTAATCTCAATACCACCGAGCATACGCGCCACTTCATTTACCCGCTGGTTGTCCGTCAGCTGTGCAATACGAGTCTCTGTGCTACCGCTATCCGCGCTCTTGCTGACGAACAGGTGCTGGTTCCCCTGAGAGGCAACCTGAGGCTGGTGTGTTACACAGAGCACCTGGGCGCGCTGGCCTAATTGACGTAGCAGGCGGCCTACCACTTCTGCGATACCGCCGCCTATGCCTACATCGACCTCATCAAAGATCAGTGTTGGAGTCTCGGTTACCTGTGCAGTCACCACTTGAATAGCCAGGCTTACCCGAGAGAGCTCGCCGCCCGATGCGATGCGCCCGAGTGGCTTGGCACCTTGGCCTGAGTTAGTGCTAATCAGGAATTCGACCTCTTCAAGACCCTGTGCACTGATGTGCTTGGCATCGACGGCGCTCAGTTGCGCTGTGAAACGCGCTGAATTCATACCGAGCATTTCAAGTTGTTTGTTCACTTCATTGCTGAGCTTGGATGCTGAATTTTCGCGTGCTTTGCTGAGTTTGCGAGCACTCACTAGTAGTGCCTCTCTCGCCGATTCGACTTCAATTTCGAGGTGCTCTAGATCCTCATCGACATGGCTCAGTTTAGCCAGCTGGTCGTTCAGCTCCTGCATCAACTCTGGTAGTTGCTCTGGCGCGACGCGATGCTTGCGTGCTAGGTCGTAGAGTGCAGAGAGTCGTTCCTCGACTCCGTTGAGGCGCTCGGGATTCAGGTCCACTCCCTGTAGGTAGTATTCAATTTCACGTTGCGCCTCTTCAACCTGGATCAGAGCTGAGTTAAGCATCTCCTCGGTTTGGCGAATGGCGGGTGAGTTGCCCTCCATTTGGCCGAGTAACTGCAGCGCGTGATTAAGCAGCGAGCTAGCGTGATCGTTATCGCCCTCGCCAAGTAGTTGGCTTACCTGTTGTCCGCGTTGAAGAATTGCGCCAGCGTTTGCTAGCTCTTTCTGCTCTTGCTCGAGCAGTGCGATTTCACCAGCTTCTGGGTTGAGCTGGTTGATCTCGTCAGTCTGGTAACTTAAAAGTTGTAACTGAGCACTAGCCTCTTCGCTAAGCGTCTGCAGGCGACTGAGCTCTGCAGATTTGTTCTGCCAAGTTGCGTATAGCGAGCGCACCTCTGCTGCTTGATTCTCGCACTGGGCGAATGCATCGAGTAGTTGACGATGATAGTCGCGTTTCAGAAGTCGTTGATGCTCATGCTGGCCATGAATATCGACTAGCAGTTCGCCGACTTCGCGCACGCGTGCAAGCGGACAGGGGTGGCCATTGATGTAGGCACGGCTACGGCCGTCTTCCGTCAGTGTTCGGCGTAGTAGGCACTCACTCTCATCTTCGGCCTCTAGTTCATTGGTTGCCAGCCACTGCTGCGCCTCGACAAGATTAGTGATATCAAATACGGCGCTGATCTCTGCGCGTTTGGCACCCGCCCGAACGGCATCACTTTCGGCGCGTTTACCGAGCGCCAGTCCGAGAGCATCGAGCATGATCGATTTACCAGCACCCGTCTCACCGCTGACCACAGTCATACCGTTTTTCAGTTCAAGATCGAGGCTGGATACGATGGCGTAGTTGCGAATGCTCAGCAGCGTTAACATGGTCAATACCTGTGGGTTTATACAGTGATATAGTTTTAATCCAAAGCGCACCACTGTGCAAGTATACAGTTAAAAAATTTACCCTCCAGGGTTGAATCAACCGGCTCCTATCCCCAAATAGCTGTCAAGTTTGAAACGAATTCGGAGAGACTTGGCATGTCCAATGAAGAGCAAAAAGCCCCAGAGGTAGAACTCGAAGAGCAAGCTGGTGCAGAACTCGAAGCTGAGGCGACTGACTCAGTAGAGATTGAGGAGCCGACTGTGGAGTCGTTGACTGAAGCACTGGCAGAGGCCGAAGCAACAATCAATGAACTGCAAAAACAGCTGGCTGAGCTTGAGCCCCGCGCCCAGGCTGAGATCCTCAATCAGCGCCGTCGTGCAGAGCAGGAAGTTGAGAAAGCGCGTAAATTTGCGCTGGAGCGCTTCACCAATGAGCTACTCCCCGTCGTTGATAGCCTCGAACGAGCGATTGAAGCTGCAACGGGTGAAGATGAGGCGGTCAAAACTTTGCGCGAAGGCGTTGAGATGACGCACAAGATGTTCATCGACGGTGTTGCCAAATTCAACGTTGAAGTTCTGAACCCTCAGGGTGAAGCATTTAACCCCGAGCATCATCAGGCGATGTCTATGGTCGATGCAGGAGATGCTGAGCCTAACACTGTCGTGGCGGTTATGCAGAAAGGCTACCTGTTGAATGGTCGCCTTATTCGCCCGGCGATGGTGATGGTGGCAAAAGGTTAATTGCGCCACTTGAAGTTCGAGTTTGCATACCCATATAGGGTTTAAGGTTAAACATTTATCGCTCTGGCAGCCCCAGAGATAAAGTAAAGATTGGAGATAAACATGGGTAAGATTATCGGTATTGACTTGGGTACCACCAACTCCTGTGTCGCAGTACTAGACGGCGAAAAGACTCGCGTTATTGAAAACGCTGAAGGCGATCGCACCACACCATCAATCATCGCGTACACCAGCGACGGTGAGACTCTGGTCGGTCAGTCTGCAAAGCGTCAGGCGGTTACTAATCCCGACAACACAGTGTATGCGATCAAGCGTCTGATCGGTCGTCGCTTTGAGGATGACGTCGTACAGAAAGACATTAAAATGGTGCCTTACAAAATCGCTAAAGCGGACAATGGCGACGCTTGGGTTGAGGTGAAAGGCAACAAAATGGCACCACCGCAGGTCTCTGCTGAAGTGCTTAAAAAGATGAAGAAGACAGCTGAAGACTTCCTCGGTGAGACTGTTACCGAAGCGGTTATCACAGTTCCAGCTTACTTCAACGACTCACAGCGTCAGGCGACGAAAGATGCCGGTAAGATCGCGGGCCTTGAAGTTAAGCGTATCATCAACGAGCCAACTGCGGCTGCCCTAGCTTACGGCCTAGACAAAGGCGCAGGTGACCGCACTATCGCAGTTTACGACCTCGGTGGTGGTACCTTCGATATCTCAATCATCGAGATTGCCGATGTCGACGGCGAGCACCAGTTTGAAGTACTGGCTACCAACGGTGATACCTTCCTCGGTGGTGAAGACTTCGACCTTGCGGTTATCAACTACCTGGCTGACGAGTTCAAGAAAGAGTCTGGTATCGACCTGCACAACGACCCTCTGGCGCTCCAGCGTCTGAAGGAGGCGGGTGAGAAGGCGAAGGTTGAGCTGTCGACTTCACAGTCAACAGACGTAAACCTGCCATACATCACAGCTGACGCTACAGGTCCTAAGCACCTGAACGTTAAATTGAGCCGCTCTAAGCTGGAGTCGCTGGTTGAAGATCTGGTGCAGCGTTCACTGGAGCCTTGCCGCATCGCAATGAAGGACGCGGGTCTTTCAGCCTCTGAGATTCAGGACGTTATCCTGGTGGGTGGTCAGACTCGTATGCCAATGGTACAGGCGAAAGTTGCTGAATTCTTCGGCAAAGAGCCTCGTAAGGACGTTAACCCAGATGAAGCGGTTGCGATGGGTGCAGCGATTCAGGGTGCGGTACTGTCAGGCGACGTTAAAGATGTTCTTCTTCTGGACGTAACTCCACTGACTCTGGGTATCGAAACCATGGGTGGTGTAGCGACACCGCTGATCGACAAGAACACTACGATCCCAACACGTAAGTCTCAGGTCTTCTCTACAGCAGATGACAACCAGACTGCAGTAACTATCCACGTGGTACAGGGTGAGCGTAAGCAAGCGCAGCAGAACAAATCTCTGGGCCGTTTTGACCTGGCTGATATCCCTCCAGCACCACGCGGTGTACCCCAGGTTGAAGTAACCTTCGACATCGATGCGAACGGTATTCTCAACGTATCAGCGAAGGACAAAGCGACTGGGAAAGAGCAGTCTATCGTGATCAAGGCCTCTTCAGGTCTGAGCGATGATGAGATTGACCAGATGGTACAGGATGCAGAAGCGCACGCTGAAGAGGACAAGAAGTTCGAAGAGTTGACCGCTGCACGCAACCAAGGTGACGCGATGGTTCACACCGCTCGCAAGACGATGAAAGATGCTGAAGATAAAGCGTCTGATGAAGAGAAAGCGGCGATCGAAACTGCAATCACTGAGCTTGAAGAGGCTCTGAAAGGTAGCGACAAAGAGGCGATTGAGCAGAAGACTGAAGCGCTGACCGAAGCGATCTCAGGTGTTGCTCAGAAGATGTACGCTGAAGCTGCTGCGGCCGAAGGCGGTGAAGCAGGTGCAGAAGAGGCACCGCGCGATGCAGGCGACGACGTAGTGGACGCCGAGTTCGAAGAAGTCAAAGACGACAAGAAGTAATTCAGCCCCGGCTTTTGACCGATGTTACAGCGCGGGGGCGAGAGCTCCCGCGTTGTCATATCTGAGCCATAAAGTTTTAACCAAACCGGATGACCACGGATTATGGATAAGCAGGATTATTACGAGTTATTGGGTGTGTCAAAAGGCGCATCGGATGCTGAGATTAAAAAGGCCTATCGTCGTCTGGCGATGAAGTACCATCCCGATCGCAATCCGGATGACAAAGATGCCGAGTTGAAGTTCAAAGAGATCAGCGAAGCGTACGAAGTACTCTCTGACGCCCAGAAAAAAGCAGCCTATGACCAGTACGGCCATGCCGGTGTCGATGGCCAGGGTGGCTTCGGTGGTGGCGGCTTTGAGGGCGGCTTCTCGGATATCTTTGGTGATGTGTTTGGCGATATCTTCGGGGGAGGTGGCGGTGGCCGCCGTCGCTCGAATGTACGTCGCGGCGCCGATCTGCGTTACAACCTCGATCTAACTCTCGAAGAGGCGGTTCGCGGTTGTGAGAAGACGCTGAAGGTTCCAACCTATGTTGGTTGTGAGCCTTGTGGTGGTTCGGGTGCTAAGCCTGGCACCAATGCCAAAACTTGCGGTACCTGTGGCGGTGTCGGCCAGGTGCGTATGCAGCAGGGCTTCTTCTCTGTGCAGCAGACCTGTCCTGCCTGTCGTGGCGAAGGCAAGGTGATCAGCGATCCGTGTAACAGCTGTCATGGCCAGGGCCGCGTCGAGAAAACGAAGACCCTCTCGGTTAAGATCCCAGAAGGTGTAGATACCGGTGATCGCATCCGCCTTTCGGGTGAAGGTGAAGCAGGGAGCCATGGTGGCCCCGCAGGTGACCTCTATGTTCAGGTTAATGTGCGCCAGCACCCTATCTTTGAACGTGATGGCCAACACCTGTATTGTGAAGTGCCAATTAGCTTTGTCGATGCAGCTCTCGGTGGCGAGCTTGATGTGCCAACTTTAGATGGCCGCGTTAAACTGAAGATCCCGGCTGAGACGCAGACCGGTAAGATGTTCCGCCTACGTGGTAAAGGCATCAAGCCAGTTCGTGGTGGGGCCATAGGCGATCTGATGGTCAAAGCGGTACTTGAAACACCGGTTAACCTGACGAAGCGTCAGCGTGAGCTGCTGGAAGAGTTCCAGTCCGAAACCAAAGGGCACGAGAAGCACGCGCCCAAATCGCACGGTTTCTTCGATTCAGTGAAGAAGTTTTTTGAAGACATGACCTGAGGTCAGTATGCAGCAAGCAGCAGAGCCAGTGGTAGGAGCAGACGTAGCTCGCGTTTGGCAAGCGCTTCAGGATGAAGCGCGGGCAGAGATGGCGCGTGAGCCTCTTTTAAGTAGCTTCTATCATGCAACGATCGTTAGTCACGCTTCGTTGCGTGCGGCTCTGTCATACCTGTTGGCAGAGAAACTATCAGATGCGGTGGTCTCTGCTGTGGCGATGCGTGAGATTTTTGAGACGGCATACGACAGTCGGCCCGAACTGATTGAATGCGCTTGTGCAGATCTTCTTGCTGTCTACACGCGGGATGCTGCCGTCAATGACTACAGCACCGTGCTGCTCTACCTCAAAGGCTTTCATGCGCTGCAGGCATATCGCGTAGCACATCATATGTGGAGCGTCGGCCGGCAGGGATTGGCTAAGTATATTCAGAGTCGTATGAGTGCAGTGCTGCAAGTGGATATCCATCCCGCGGCGCATATCGGTCGCGGAGTGATGTTCGATCATGCCACTGGCATTGTGGTGGGAGAGACTTGTGTTATCGAAGACGAGGTCTCGATTCTACAGTCGGTTACCCTTGGCGGCACCGGCAAAGAGTCGGGCGATCGTCACCCAAAAATTAGAGCGGGTGTGTTGATTGGCGCGGGTGCTAAGATTCTCGGCAACATTGAAGTTGGTACCGGTGCGAAAGTGGGGGCTGGCAGTGTTGTTCTGGAGGCTGTTGCGCCTCATACCACCGTAGCTGGTGTACCCGCTAAAGTGGTTGCTTGTACACAGTCGGAGATGCCGGCGCTCGATATGGATCAGGGTTTGAACGGTTCGGCCGTCGAATAGAGTTTAGGTTTCATAGGAATTACAGATGATTCGTGTAGCAGTGACCGGTGCAGCCGGCCGTATGGGGCGTACCCTCATTGAAGCTGTAAACCAAGCCGAGGGTTTGGTGTTGAGCGCAGCGATTGTTGAGCCGGGTAGCTCGCTGGCGGGTGCCGACGCGGGTGAACTGGCAGGTCAGGGCAAGCTGGGCGTTGCGCTAAGCGACTCTCTGGATGCGGTTATTAACGATTTTGATGTTCTGATCGATTTTACTGCGCCTGCAGTGACGCTGGCGAATCTGAAAGCCTGTGCTGCGGCGGGCAAAAAGATGGTTATCGGTACCACTGGTCTTATTGATGAGCAGAAGGCGGAGCTTCAAGCGGCATCGGATAAGATCGCAATTATGTTCGCATCGAATATGTCTGTGGGCGTAAACCTCTGCTTCAAATTGCTTGAGGTAGCTGCTAAAGCGCTTGGCGATGATGGTGGTTACGATATTGAGGTGATTGAAGCGCACCACCGTCACAAGGTTGATGCACCTTCAGGTACAGCTCTTCGCATGGGTGAGGTGGTTGCCGATGCGCTGGGTCGAGATCTCAAAGAGTGTGCCGTTTATGGCCGTGAAGGTCAGACCGGAGCGCGTCCTGAGAAGCAGATTGGCTTCGAAACTATTCGTGCAGGCGATGTTGTTGGCGATCACACAGTCCTCTTCGCTACAGAGGGTGAGCGCATTGAGATAACTCACAAGGCGTCCAACCGCATGACCTTCGCTAAAGGTGCGGTTCGTGCAGCGGGCTGGTTAAAAGATCACGAAACCGGTCTATATGATATGCAAGATGTCCTCAGTTTGAGGTAGTATAGACGGGTTGTTGTTCCTTTTTAGAACCCGCCCCGGGAGACCGCGGCGGGTTTGTTTTCGGTCGTACATAGGGCACAGCTATTAGTTCCCACAGTTCGTGACAGCTTCACAACACTCGATAGTGAGCGAGGTATTTCAGTAAATCGGTGCTCAGTTCGAGACTACCTAATGCCTCCGTCGAGAACCAGCGTACATCCGCCGCATCATCCCCGGCTTGCAAGGTTCCCGAAAGTACCTGCGCAAGAAAATGGTGAACCTGATAGTCATAACCCTCGTCGATGCCAAGGTTTGCAGATCCTAGCCTCATAACAATTTTTACGTACAGGCCGGTCTCCTCGCTGACTTCACGGATAGCTGCCGCCTCTAGTGACTCCCCCTCTTCTACACGCCCACCGGGCAAAGACCATCGACCCTTTTGGGGCGAGTTAGCACGTTTAATCAGCAGCATGCGGTCAAATTCATCTTTGATGATACAGCTGGCAGCTTGGATCGGATTCGAACTGTTCTTCAATCTTCTACCCCGTGGTTATGTCTGCTTCGAATGCAATCTTCATGGGGCAAATGGCTCGCTAAATTTTGGACGCTAGCGATGCAGGAAAGTTTTTCCGTTGCTATCGATCCTTCGCTGTCATTTCTCACGCAAATTTCATCGAAACTTTTGGTTTCTCTTATTAGACAAGGCTTGCACCCCAGGACGATAGGAACTGAGGCCGGATTCATTATCTCCAGTGAATTTAAAGTTTTGACAATCAGCACCTAGTGTTTCCGTTAGATAAAAGTTGGTGCTCTATATTTCTAAGAATTATATATATTAAAATTTTTATTCCTATATACTCATTTAATAAACGAGTCATTCTGCGTAATCACACAGAGTCGTAAGCAACGGAAGCTAAATCAAAATGACGAACAAACATAAATCTATTATGGACGCGGAGCACGCACGCGACTTTGCTGTACAGGCAATGGAACGCCGTCAGCGTTGGCTCACCGACCTTCAAAAGAATCTAGACCGCCTTGATGAGCTGAGAGCCAAAGTGTTGAGTTCCCGCGCCCCCAGCAACTTTTATTGATTCGATGTGAAGCAGCTATGTCTGCATGCGTCGTACGGGCTGAACTGGCGTTTCCGACCCAAAGCAGCCTTGTCGCGTCATCCGGCTGCGCCGCATAACCCTCCGAAAGAACTCTTGGGCGGCTTGTGAGGCGAAGCTGAGCGAGGCTATTACATGACGTCTAAGTGCCGATGTCGGTCGCGCAATACGCGTTGCGTGCTGCTCTCGTCTCGTAACTGATCAATACAAAAAAGCCAGCTCGAGCGCTGGCTTTTGTCTGAAGGCGAGTTTTTGCTTAGAGTCGAGATTCAAGATCTGGACGAGCCATGGCTCGAATCAAATCATTGATACCAACGACCCCTACGACCTCACCAGCGTCGTTGGTGACGCGAGCTTGGGACGATGGCGACTCTGTAACCAGTTGCGCTGCATCCTCAACCAACATGTCACCTGACAGCTCTGGGCCCGGTTTGTCGTTTGGCGCATGCATAATGGTCTTCAACTGGATGACACGACCGCGGTTAATGTCCTTTGTGAAGTCAGCGATGTAGCCATCTTTTGGTTTGAGAACTATCTGCTGAGGGGTGCCCTGTTGAATAACCTGGCCATCGCGTAAAACCGCAATCTGATCTCCGATACGCAGAGCCTCTTCAAGGTCGTGCGTGATGAACACGATCGTTTTGTGAAGCTCTCGCTGTAGATCCAGAAGGATATCTTGCATATCAGTACGAATCAGAGGATCGAGTGCACTGAACGCCTCGTCCATCAACAAGATATCTGCATCTGTCGCCAGCGCACGTGCCAGGCCGACGCGCTGCTGCATCCCGCCGGACAATTGGCCAGGGTAGTTCTCTTCGTAACCGGATAAACCAACACGATCGATCCAGTACGCGGCCTGCTTCTTGGCATCTTTCTCCGGCATGCCCTGAATCTCTAGTCCGTAGATGGTGTTCTCCATCACGGTTCTGTGCGGTAGCAAGGCAAACTTTTGAAATACCATCGACGCACGATTACGACGGAAGTTACGCAGTTGCTTCTCGTTCATTGCCAGAACGTTTTCACCGTCTATCCAAACTTCACCGGCGGTAGGCTCGATCAAGCGGTTGATATGGCGGATTAACGTCGATTTTCCCGAGCCCGAGAGCCCCATCACAACCTGAATACCCTTAGCTGGCATCTTCAGGTTGATATCACTCAAGCCCAGCACGTGGTTATATTGGTCGTTTAGCTCATCTTTAGTAACGCCTCCACGCACCTTCTCCATCATGGATTGCGGATTATCGCCGAAGATTTTGTAGAGGTTTTTGATTTCGATCTTGGTTTCCATATCACTCATCGTGGCCACCGCGATAGTTTTGTAGACGCTTGCCGTAGCTCTGGCTAATGCGGTCGAAGATGATTGCCAGTGCGACGATTGCCAATCCGTTTAGCAGGCCCATCGCTAGATACTGGTTTGAGATCGCTTTAAGTACAGGCTGTCCAAGTCCGGTTACACCGATCATCGATGCGATAACGACCATCGCTAGCGACATCATAATAGT
>JAHEDZ010000012.1:0-24809 GCA_024640955.1 Oceanospirillaceae bacterium | reverse complement strand
GACGCCTGGTTGTCGGACATGAAGGTCAGGTACTTGTTCAGCAGATCAGCGTCAAAAGTACGTGCTTTCACGTATTCAGCGACAGCTGGAGCACGCTCAGTGAAGTCTACCTGTGCCAGTGAAACCACTTCAGAGACAGTCCAAGTGCTGCGTTTCGGTGAATCACACTCTTCTACTGGCTTAACAATACAGGTATCCCAATGGTCTTGGTCAAAACCTGAGTTGAAATCAACCAACTTCAGGTTGTACTTACCCGCCAGTGTTGTTGGCGCCCAGTAGTAACCTAGCCAGTTTTGGTCGCGCTCGCTCGCTTTAGCGATGGAACCGTCAAGGCCAGCGCCTGAACCTGTGTCAATCAGTTTCCAACCTTTGGCTTCCATATCGAAAGCACGGAAAAGGTTAGCTGTCGATAGCTGACAACCCCAACCTGAAGGGCAGTTATGCAGACCACCTTTGGATGGATCCTCTGGGTGTGGGAAGAGATCAGGACGCGCAATGATGTCGTCGATTGTTTTCAGCTCAGGGTGTGCTTTAGCTGCTGCAGCACTCACCATCCAGCCTTCACCAGCGCCGGTGATTGGAGCCGGGTTAAGTTTAACTAAGCGTTTCTCAGCAACGGCTGCATCGATAGCAACTGCTGCAGCGTTAGCCCAAAGCTCAGATGCGATGTCGGGTGTGCCTTTCTCAGTCATCGAGGTGATCTGCGGCACGGTACCTGCGGTTAGGTACTCAACATTACACTTGTAGCCTTCACCCATGATGAGACCGTCAACTCGAGCGAGGAATTCACCGCTGGCCCAGTTCATTTCACCAATTACGACGTCACCGCAAGGTGCATGACCACCTGCAAAGGCGCCTGTACTAGCGGCGAGGAGTGATGCGGCAAGAATCTGCTTTTTCATTGTTGCTCCAGTTATTTCAATGGTTTGATTTGTTCTTCTTTCGGCCCAAGTCTGATGGCGACTCTTGGACACATGTATAAAGTGTAGAGGGATATTAACAGGTCTAATAATTAGAATTCAAATCTTTATAGTTCTAAATATTTGTGCTCTAATCATGTTGCCTCAACGGTAAGGTTTTGGTTTTTAGGGTTTTGGAGTAGCGCAGAACATGACGCATCAATATCAAGCACAGGACGTACTCGTTGCATTGCGACGAATTATCCGTGCGACTGACATTCAGTCGAAGCGGATCGCTAAGAGTTCTGGGCTAACCATTCCACAGGTGATGGTGTTGCGTTCTATCGGCTCGCTTGGGGATGTCACCGTAAAACGCTTGGCTGAGGAGGTCTCGTTGAGTCAGGCGACGGTAACAACGATCCTCAACCGGCTTGAAGCACGTGGTCTAGTTGTTCGCGTGCGCTCTGCGCGAGACAAGCGCGTTGTTAACGCTCAGCTTCTGCCTGATGGAGAGGTAGTGCTGCAATCTGTTCCCGCACTCTTACATGAGCGATTTATTGAGCGTTTCGATAAGCTCCCAATCGTAGAACAGGAGAGCCTGGTAGATACGCTGGGCAAACTGGCTCAGATGATGGACGCCGAAGCGATAGATGCGTCACCTATGCTGGATATCGCCGAAGCTACACCGACTGTTATCGCTTGATGGTCCTATGCTTAAACTCAGTTTCTTTGTGCCTGAAGCGGATCTTGAGACCGTCAAAAGCGCTCTCTTTGCCGCCGGAGCTGGTCGTCAGGGTGACTATCAGGAGTGCTGCTGGCAAACGCTAGGAACTGGGCAGTTTAGGCCTATGGATAATGCCAAGCCAGCCATTGGCTCGATCGGTCAACTTGAGAAAGTGAGTGAGTGGCGCGTTGAGATGATTTGTGAGAGTGACAAAATTAAGCCCGCTATAGCCGCGCTCCTAGCTTCCCACCCCTATGAAGAGGTTGCCTATGACCTTGTCCAACTCGTTGACCCCTGTTCTTTTGATTAACCGAGTTTGATCAACGATTAATCGAAGCTCCCGCTCTACACGTAGCCACAAAAAGGATGAGTTGGAGAGTTCGATGCGCAATCTACTGCTTAAGTTAGTGTTATTTGCACTGCCGCTATCCGGCCCGCTTCAGGCGGCCACCCTTAATGAACGTATTGAGAGTTTGGGGGCAAACGTAATCTTTATGCGTCATGCGCTAGCGCCGGGATTCGGCGATCCTGATAACTTTGATATCGAACGCTGTGAAACTCAGCGTAACCTTGATGATCAGGGGCGCGCCCAAGCGCGTGATATCGGTACCAAGCTCAAAACGACAGGTCTCGATTTTGATGAGGTGCTCTCCAGCCAGTGGTGCCGCTGTGCTGAAACTGCAGATCTGCTCGATCTAGGACACTGGTCGACCTTCTCTGGGCTCAACTCTTTCTTTCAGGGCTATGCTGATCGCGAGCAGACGTTAGAGAAATTGGACGTCTACTTAAACAGCTTGTCTGGCAGTGAGCTCGTGGTGCTAGTAACGCATCAGGTGGTGATATCTGCAGCGACAGGCATTTCACCGCCGAGCGGCGGTATTGTGCTCTACAACTCTAAGACTCAGCGTTCCGAATCCTGGAGGTGGTAAGCATGTTGAAGTTCATTGCTCTGGTGCTCTCTTCGGCCATCATTCAAGCTCAGGCCTACACGATTGAGAAGATCGGCGGCGATATCTCTCACCCTTGGAGTGTGGTTCAGATAAGCGACTCCGAGGTACTAGTCACCGCTCGGGCTGGCGCGCTTCTGCGCATCAACCTCGAAACGGGCTTGCAGCGTGGGGTAAAGCCGGCGCCGCGAGTTGCCAGTTTCCGTCAGGGCGGGATGCTGGATGTAGCCTATGATGCAACAACCGAAATGGCGTACATCTGTTACAGCAAACCGGCCCCTGGTGGCGCCGGCCTCGCGATTGCGTCAGGTAAGCTCGTAGGGGCTGAACTTGAGGGTTTGGAGGATATTTTTGTTTCGAATCACAGCTCCGGTTCGGGTGCCCATTTTGGCTGTCGCCTTGTACTGGACGGTCACTATCTCTTCGCTTCGTTGGGCGATCGTGGCGATCGAGATAACTCTCAAGATCTGTCGAACCATGCAGGTTCGATATTGCGCTTTAACTTGCAGTCGCCAGAGCGGGCTAACAGCCGTGACGAGTGGTTGGCTGAACATTTCTCCATCGGGCATCGCAATCCTCAGGGCATGGCGCTACAGCCTGAGACAGGCCTGATCTGGACGCATGAACATGGGCCTCGTGGTGGTGATGAGATTAATCTGATCGAACAAAATGCCAACTACGGATGGCCGTTGGTCTCGTACGGTAAGGAGTATGTCGGTGGTGATATTGGCCTAGACTATTCGCCCGAGGGTTTCAAAGACCCGCTGTGGATCTGGGACCCCAGTATCGCGCCCTCAGGTATGACTTTTTACACCGGTGATATGTTTCCAGAGTGGCAGGGCGACCTCTTAGTTGGCGCGTTGAAGTTTACCAGTGTTTACCGGGTTGAGTTCGATCCGCAAAGCAATCGGCCAGTAGCTGATGAGCGGCTGTTTGATGGCGATTTTGGTCGCGTACGTGATGTAGAGATGGCGCGTGATGGTAGTGTTTTAGTGCTGAGTGACGCGCCCGATGGTGGGCTCTATCGCATTAGTCGCTGAGCGCCTGGAGCTCTACACCGAGTGATTTGGCAATAGCATCGATCTGGTTATTGATCCACTTAGGCTCTATCGGTCCCCAGCTCTCTATCCGATACTCGCCTTGATTGTTGCGTGCATCATCCTTCTGATGAAATTGGCAGATGATGCCGACATCATCGAGATCCTTGATGCAGTCCTGCAGTGTTCGGCGTGGCATGCCGGTAATTTTCTGCAGGCCGGTCAGGTTGGTGGCATGCTGACCGATACACCAAGCGATCAGCAGTTTTCGCTGAAACGCTTTGGCGGCCTTTGAGTCTTTCATAGCTCCACCTCGCTCTGGCTCAGTAGCTCGTTAGATTCCGGATCCTGCCGATTAAGGCTGATGCGGTAGAGTGGGTAGCGCCCTGACTCGCGTCGATCGTTGAAGAATCGCTGCAGAGCATTAACCACGGTTGGAAACGCCAACTCATCCCAAGGGATCTCCTCTTCGCTAAACAGGCGTACTTCCGAGGACTCACTCGTAGAGCCGAATTCGGGCTTGAGTAGACGTGCAAGGTAGAACATCTGCACCTGATTAACGTGCACGATCGATGTGATGGTATAGAGCGAGAGGATCTCAACAGTCGCTAGTGCCTCCTCCCAGGTCTCGCGCATGGCGCCCTGTTCAGTCGTCTCCCCGTTTTCGAGGAAGCCGGCCGGCAGTGTCCAGTAACCGAGGCGTGGTTCGATATCACGTTTGCACAGTAGCACCTTATCGCCGTACACCGGTAGGCAGCCAGCGATGATACGTGGATTTGAGTAGTGTATCAGTTCACAGACGGTGCAGATGTGACGGGGAAGGTGGTCGCCTTCAGGGATGCGCAACTCAACGGAGTTGCCGCACTCGCTACAGTAATTCATGGGTCACTTCTTATTAGTTTGTGGTGGTTTCATTTTAGGCAGGTGCATGTGCGAGTAACAAGCCTAAATGCCTGTTTTTGAAACCTAATGGGTGTACGATTAACGGTATGTTAGATCAGCTACAATCCCGACTTCAGCAGCATCGCCCCTGGCGGCTTAGCGGCGACCTAAAACCGCGCGCAGAGGCGGGCGTAATCTGTTTGCTAACGGATGAAGCGGAGCCGCAGGTGATTCTGACCCAGCGGGGCGGACAGCTGTCGACTCATGCAGGAGAAGTTGCCTTTCCCGGCGGTAAACGTGACCCCGAGGATGAGAACCTACTCGCGACCGCCCTGCGGGAGGCGCATGAGGAGGTTGGCGTTGAGCCAGATCACGTACAGTTATTGGGCGAGCTGAGCCAGATCTATTCACTGCATAAGTTGGCCGTTACCCCCTTTGTCGGGGTCGTGAGTCCTGACGTTGACCTTCGGCCTAATCCCGGCGAAATCGCCGCTATTTTTAAGACCCCGCTCAGTTTCTTGATGAACCAAGATAATGCTCGCATGGATAAGTTTGCGATGGTTGATGGGCGCACCCGCTTTGTCCCCTCCTGGCAGTATCAGCAGTACGAGATCTGGGGCCTTACGGCCTGGGCGTTAGCAGAGTTGCTCAATGTAGGTTTGGATGCCGGAATTCCAACTCGACCGCGGCCGGAGCGCACTGCATGAGCGAGCCGGATAAGCCTATACCCAACCCCTGCCTAGGTATTTGTCAGCTTGATGAGCGCGACCTCTGCATCGCGTGCACGCGCTCAGGTATGGAGATCGCTGAGTGGGGTTTCTTCACCGAAGATGAAAAACGCGCCGTCTGGGCGCGTATTCGTGAACGTGAGGCGGGAGAGCGTGAGGATTAATCCTCGTCTTCGCGCTCCAGTGCGATAACGCGTACAGTCTTGATGGTGTTGTCGCTGATCTGTAGTGTCTCCATACGGTAGTGCTCCAACTGCATGCAGACATTGGCCTCGGGTAGCGACTCTAGTGTCTCTAGAAACAGGCCATTAAGCGTTTTAGGGCCTTCAGTCGAAAGATCCCAGTTGAGTGATTTGTTGATTTCGCGAATGTAAGCCTGGCCATCAATAATGAAGCTGCCATCATCCTGAGGGTGGATATCCTGGTTGATCTGCGCTTCGTTATGAGACATCTCGCCAACGATCTCTTCGAGAATATCCTCAAGCGTTACCACGCCTTCAACATCGCCATACTCATCAACGACGATGCCGATACGGCGGCTATGCTTTTGAAAGTTGAGCAACTGTGTGTGCAGTGGAGTACTCTCCGGAACGAAATAAGGCTCGTGTACCACCGCCGTGATCGCCGCTTTAGTCAATTTACCCTGCTGGATTAGCTGCGCCAGATTACGCATATGTAGGACACCACAGATCTGGTTGATATCGCCCTCGTAGACCGGCAAACGGGTATGCCGAGTATGTGCCAACTGGTCGAGGATCTGCTCCATATCCTGATCTAGGTCGATCCCTTCAACCTCGTTGCGCGGGATCATAATATCATTGACCGTGACATCATTGAGCTCAAGGACGCCGAGCAGCATCGACTGGTTACGGTCGGGTATCAGCGCTCCCGCTTCGTTAACGATTGTGCGTAGCTCTTCGGTGCTTAAATTGTGCGCATCATCGCCGGTGGTTTTGATGCCGAGTAAGCGGAAAATGCCGTTAGTGATCAGATTTACTGCAAATACCAGGGGATAGAAGACCTTCAGCAGCACGACGAGGATATAGGATGCAGGGAAGGCTACCTTCTCTGGGTACATCGCAGCCAGTGTTTTCGGAGTCACCTCAGCAAATATCAGAACCACTAAAGTCAGGCCGCCGGTTGCGATAGCGATACCAGCGTCACCCCAGATACGCACAGCGATCACGGTAGCGATTGCCGAAGCTAGGATGTTGACGAAGTTGTTGCCGATCAGAATTAGACCAATCAGGCGGTCTGGCCGTTCCAGCAGGCGACTGGCGTTGCGGGCGCCAGGGTGCTTGTTTTTCGCCATGTGCTTCAACCGGTAGCGGTTGAGTGACATCATTCCGGTCTCTGAACTAGAGAAGAAAGCGGAGCAGAAGATCAGAATGCAAAGAAGGATCGAGAGCGAGCTTATCGACGCGTCTTCCAATGTGGTAGGCCTGTGTTATGAATGAGTCGACATTCTCTGGACTCCGCTCAAAGCTGTCAAGCGTTGATCAGCTTCCCAAAATCAGCTCGAGCACGGCCTTAGAACCGAAGAAGGCGAGCATCAGTAGAATGAAGCCTGCAAGTGTCCAGCGCAGCGCAGTGCGACTACGCCACCCCAGCAGCATCCGTCCCCCTAGTAGAATAGCAAATACCACCCAGGCGATAATGGACAGTAGCGTCTTGTGCGCCAGATGCTGAGCGAAGAGGTCCTCAGTGAAGAGAGCACCGGTTATAAGTGCCGCAGTGAGCAGCAAGAAGCCCGCAAAGATCATCTCGAAAAGCAGACGCTCCATCACCTGCAGTGGCGGCAAGCTGTTAACCAACCCGCGGGTATGGTGCTGCTTCAGCGCGCGTTCTTGGCGTGACAGTAGGACGGCTTGAAAGGCAGCGAGTGTCAGTACGGAATAGGCGGTGATCGATAGCAGGATATGCGCAATGACACCTAGGCTGTAGATTTTTGAGCCTGCACTTTCCGATGAGATTAGGGTGGCCAGAAGCGTCAAACCCGCCATTGGGAAAACCCCGATAAAGAGGTTGTCGAGCTTCTGGCGCAGACTGCTTAAGAGAAGAATCAAGACAACAATCGAAGCGATCAGTGAACCTGTCGGGAAGATGCTCAGGTTTAGCGTGTCCTGCTGAACTAGAAGTTGCGCTGTGACGCTGATCTGTAATACCCAGGCTAGAGTGCCGCCTGCAAGTATCTGCCCACGCAGTCCAGCGCTATTACTGCTGCTCGAGCCCAGGCGCTGCCATTGGCGTACGGCTGCAAATAGATACAGCACGATTGCGACTAATGAGAGCAGCGTCAGCATTCCAGACTCCTGGCCGATAAATAGTTGATATTTAGATCAGTATTAGGGTTTTCGTGTGCCAGAGTTTGGCACAAATAGAGGCTGCGGGAAATATACGGGTGAATCCGAGGCGGGCGCTGCGGTATAATCGACGATAATTGAGTTTTATTGGTGTCGGTTTTGCCGACACAGAAAGGATAGATATGTTTGCAAATCTTACGGAACGGTTAACCAGTACGCTGCGTTCAGTCACTGGCCAAGCCAAGCTCACCGAAGACAATATTAAGGATACGCTGCGTGAAGTGCGTATGGCGCTGCTTGAAGCAGACGTCGCTTTGCCCGTTGTCAAAGCCTTTGTCGGTGCTGTTAAAGAGCGTGCCGTTGGCCAGGAAGTTGCCAAGAGTCTAAGCCCAGGGCAGGTCTTCGTTAAGATTGTTAATGAAGAGTTGGTTAAGGTGATGGGTGAGGCCAATGCCAAGCTTGATCTCTCAACTCAGCCGCCTGCCGTAGTGATGATGGCAGGTCTTCAAGGTGCTGGTAAAACCACCTCTGTTGCCAAGCTAGCTCGCTTCCTACGCGAGCGCGAGAAGAAAAAGGTCCTGGTTGTATCGGCCGACGTCTACCGCCCGGCGGCAATTCGTCAGTTGGAGACGCTGGCTACTGAGGTTGCGGTCGACTTTTTCCCATCAACCGCTGAACAGAAGCCTATCGACATTGTAAATGGCGCGATCAACCACGCCCGTATTCAGCATCACGATGTGCTGCTAGTCGATACCGCAGGTCGTCTCGCCGTTGATGAAGCGATGATGACTGAGATCAAAGAGCTGCACGCAGCTGTTAAACCGGTTGAGACGCTCTTTGTTGTCGACTCGATGACCGGTCAGGATGCCGCCAACACGGCTAGTGCTTTTAATGAGGTGCTGCCGTTAACGGGTGTGATCCTGACAAAGACTGACGGTGATGCGCGAGGCGGTGCAGCCCTGTCGGTGCGTCATATCACCGGTAAGCCGATCAAGTTCCTCGGTGTTGGTGAGAAGGTTGATGCCCTTGAGCCCTTCTACCCAGATCGTGTAGCGTCGCGAATTCTGGGTATGGGTGATGTGCTCTCGCTGATCGAAGAAGCTGAGCGCAAGATCGACAAAGATAAAGCGGCTAAGCTGGCGAAGAAGGTCACGAAAGGCAAAGGCTTTGATCTGGAGGATTTTCGCGATCAGATCAACCAGATGAACAACATGGGCGGTATGATGTCCATGATGGAGAAGCTACCCGGTATGGGGCAGCTGGCGCAGGCTGCGCAGTCTGCTCAGGCCGAGCAGGGTATGAAACAGTTCGCCGTTATTATCGACTCAATGACGATGAAAGAGCGCCGCAATCCAGACATCATCTCGGGCTCACGTAAGCGTCGTATCGCAGCGGGCTCAGGTACAAGCATTCAGGACATTAATCGGCTGCTAAAACAGCATAAGCAGATGGCCAAGATGATGAAGAAGTTTGGCTCCAAGTCCGGTATGGCAAAGCTAGCGCGCGGTATGGGTGGCATGAAGGGTATGCTACCACCGGGTATGGGCGGTGGCGGCGGTTTCCCGCGTTTCTGACCGTTTTTCAGTAGCCGGCTAGTAACTGTCTAAAATCTATACAAAAGACTTTCAACGGGCGTGGACTTCGCGTAGAATCCACGCCCTGTTTAATTTTGGCCTGCGTCTGCCTGAGTTATTTATTAAATAACCTAAGTGGGCGGAGAAACAACAACGATGGGCGATCTCAAAACCCATCCCGCGAAGTAAAGGGGACCTTGCATGGTAACTATTCGTTTGTCTCGTGGCGGCGCTAAAAAGAAGCCGTTCTATCACATCACTGTTGCAGATTCGCGTTTTGCACGCGACAGCCGCTTTATTGAGCGGGTGGGCTTTTTCAACCCTGTAGCGCGTGGTCAGGAAGAGAAACTCCGTCTTGACCTGGAGCGTGTTGATTACTGGGTAGGCAAAGGCGCTCAGATGAGTGAGCGTGTCGGCCAGTTGGTTAAAGAAGCACGTAAAGCGCAGTAAGGTTCGATAAGGGTATGTCAGAGTTTAATGCAGAGGATGTTGTTGTCCTCGGGCGTTTTAACTCACCTTTTGGTATTCAGGGTTGGGTGAAAGTTTACTCATACACTGAGCCGATGGAGAACATACAGAGCTATAAACCTTGGCTAATTAAGCTGAAAAACGAGTGGCAACCGGTAAAGGTTAAGACCGTTAAGAAGCAGGGCAAGGGTCTGATAGCGAAGCTTGACACCATAGATACACCTGAAGCTGCACGCCTCTACTGCGAAGTGGAAATTGCAGTTCCCAAGTCGGCTCTGCCGAATCTTGATGCAGGTGACTTCTACTGGAGTCAGTTACAGAACCTAAAGGTTTTTACCGAATCCGGCGAGTTGCTGGGTCGGGTTGACCACCTACTAGAGACCGGCGCAAATGATGTGTTGGTTGTCAAAGGGGACGCAGAGAGTGTTGATCGTGAAACACGATTGATCCCATACGTTCCAGAGAAGGTGGTTAAGATGGTTGATTTAGAATCCGAGACAATTCGGGTTGATTGGGGCTCAGACTATTGAGTTTTGGGTCCTGAGTTGTGTGGTTTGGAATCGTATCTCTCTTTCCTGAGATGCTTGAAGCGGTCACCCGCTACGGCGTAACAGGACGAGGTGTAAAACGGGGACTGGTCCAGGTCGAGAGTTGGAGTCCTAGAGACTTTGCTCACGACAAGCATCGTACCGTTGATGATCGCCCATTTGGCGGTGGTCCGGGAATGCTGATGAAGGTTCAGCCTCTGAAAGACGCGATTCACGCAGCGAAAGCTGCCGCTGGCGGTGATGCCCGCGTGATCTATTTGTCGCCCCAAGGGCGCAAATTTGACCAGGCTGGGGTGTTGGAACTAGCGAAGCAGGAGCGACTCATCTTGGTCTGTGGTCGGTATGAGGGCGTTGATGAACGCCTGATCGAGACAGAGATCGATGAGGAGTGGTCGCTGGGAGATTTTGTTCTCAGCGGCGGCGAGCTCCCGGCAATGGTGATGTTAGATGCCATCGCCCGGCAGATTCCGGGTGTATTAGGTGATCAGGCATCAGCTGAAGAGGACTCCTTCGCAGAAGGGCTGCTCGATTGCCCACACTACACGCGACCAGAGGTTTTGGATGATATGCAGGCACCAGCTGTGCTGCTTAGCGGAAATCACGCTGAGATCAGACGCTGGAGGCTGAAGCAGCAGTTGGGGCGGACCTGGGAAAGGCGCCCGGACATGCTGGAAAAAATTGATCTGAACCCGGAGCAGCAGGCGCTGTTACAAGAATACATCAGCGAGACTCAGTAGAGTCCGCGGTTGAAAAAGTTAGGAGCGAGCGATGAGCAGCAAAAACTTAATCATTCAGCAGATCGAAGCTGAACAGACTGGTAAAGAAGTACCAACTTTTGGTCCAGGCGACACTGTCGTTGTACAGGTTCGCGTAGTAGAAGGTAGCCGTAGCCGTCTGCAGGCATTTGAAGGCGTAGTATTGGGCAAGCGTAACCGCGGCCTAAACTCTGCATTCACTGTCCGTAAGATCTCTCACGGTGTTGGCGTTGAGCGTACTTTCCAGACCTACAGCCCAACTGTAGAAGAGATCCAGGTTAAGCGCCGTGGTGACGTACGTCAGGCTAAGCTTTACTACCTGCGTGAGCGCAGCGGTAAATCTGCACGTATCAAAGAGAAGCTGGGCGCCTAAGCCTCTTCTGTTTGAGCGATAAAGCGACCTTCGGGTCGCTTTTTTGTTTTTGGGCTCGTTTATGTTTAAAAAACGGCCACATAAGCAAAAAAACAGTTCTTAGCCTAAACTGGAATCGTAAAAATAGATTGCAAACGTAGAGAAAGATGCGAGCGATAAAGCGAATTTTTGGTGGCATTCTTTTCCTGTTATTGGCGGCGGGTGTCGCCTACGGTTATGTCTGGTACAGCACGAAAACTTTCCTCGACCAGCAAGTTGTGGCTGCTTCCAGTGTAGGGCAGGTGAGCTATCAGAAATTTTTAGTCGATCCGCTGGGTGAGATCCGAGTCGATGGTATCCAATTTATACCGAACGGCTATCGGGCGCCAGTTGATGTTGATTCGGTTAGTCTGCGCTCAAATGATCCGCTCTTTTTCCTCGACCCTCAGGGGCGCCTTGAACGTGGTGAGTACCCTGAATTTCTATCTATCGCTTTCGATGGTGCGACGCTCGATCCCCAAGCTGATTTTATTACAGCCCTGCAGCTAAGTCAGGCTGATCTGCTAATGCACATGCGGGAGCCTCAGCTGGAGGCGCTCGGCTGTGGTGAGGACATATTGGCCTTCACACCGGAAGTGTGGGGACGCATGGGTATCGGTCGCCTCTCATCAGATATCGCCATCACGCTGCGTGCTAACAACGATAGAGGTACTCTCGATCTCTTTACCGAGACAGATACCGCCGGGATCGGTGCAGTCAGTGCAGACCTCTCACTTACATTTGCTGCCGGGTACTTAAAGCCGGCAACCTTTGCCGCTGCAAACCCTCGACTTAAATCACTTGAAGTTAAGTATCGCGATACCGGGTATTACGCCAAGCGTGATCGTTTCTGCGCCGGTAATGCTGGAGTGGATGAGGCGCAGTACCGAGCCAATCATTTAGAGTTAGTAAAGCAGCGGGCGGCTCTGTTCGGTATGCTGGTCCCTGATAATCTCTGGCAGGCCTATGCGGAAAGCAATGCCAAAGGCACTGATGTGAGCTTCGGCATGAACCCAATAGGCGGCCTTGGGGCTGAAGTGATGATGGCACTGAATGCGCCCACTGAGCTGATCGATCGATTAAGGTTGCATGTCGAAATTAATAATCGACCGGTCGATCTTAATCAGGTGGACTGGTTAGCTCTGATGCCGGCCCCAAAGGCAGCGATACGCGCACCAAGTTCTACTGTGGGTGAGGCAGACAACAGCAGTGATGACTCTGAGAGCTCAGGGCAGGCAGTCACTGCGGTGGCCGAGGCAGGAGATGATTCAGGCATAGAGAACACCGAAACGGACGGCTCCGAACAAGCTGCGATGGTTGAGTTTCCCGGTATGGCCCCCAAGCCTCAGCCGGCACTTGGGGTTAAGTTTCGCCGCACTGATTTTGATGACCTGCTAAATTACCTCTATTCAGATATCCGTATTTTCACCTACTATGGCAACCGTGTAGAGGGGCGTCTTGAGGCCGTTGACGGCGACAATATCAAGATTCTCCACCGTGTTGGCAAGGGTATGGCGGTCTATCCAGTAGATCGGTCCAAGCTCGAGGTGATTGAGGTGATGCGTTAGTGACCGATCGGCGTCTTAGGGCCCGCTTACCGCAAAAAGAGGATCAGGCATTAATCAACGACTACGTTCAAGCGCTATGGATGGAGCGTGGCCTAAGTGAGAACACCCAAGCCTCTTACAAGCGTGATCTGAATCAGTTTGCCTGCTGGCTGAATGACCGGGGTTTGCAGCTTGAAAAAGCAGATGCATTAGAGCTGCAGACCTACCTGGCTTGGCGCATCGCTGAGCAGCTACGGGCAAGCTCGACCGCGCGTCAGCTCTCCTGTTTGCGTGGTTTTTACCGCTACCTGCTACGAGATAATCTGATCGACGTCGATCCGACCCTCAACCTGACCAATCCTAAAGCGGGCCGTGCTCTCCCTAAGAGTCTTAGTGAAGCAGATGTTGATGCGCTCCTAGCTGCGCCTGATATTGATAGCCCGCTGGGGTTGCGTGACCGCACCATGTTGGAGCTGCTTTATGGCTCGGGGTTGCGTATCTCGGAGCTGATCAGTTTAGAGCAGGAGCAGATGAGTTTGCGCTCTGGGCTGATTCGAGTGGTCGGTAAGGGCGATAAAGAGCGGCTAGTGCCTCTGGGTGATGAGTCGGTGGATTGGCTAGCACGCTATCTCAAACAGAGCCGTCCGTTGCTGTTATCGCAAACTAATCCGGCCACGCTGTTTTTGAGTCAGCGCGGCGTACAGATGACCCGTCAGACCTTCTGGCACCGTATACGTCATTGGGCTCAGGTGGCCGGAATCGATAAACCCCTATCGCCGCATGTATTGCGCCACGCGTTTGCGACCCACCTTCTGAATCACGGGGCTGACTTGCGAGCAGTACAGATGCTATTGGGACACGCTAATCTCTCGACCACGCAGATATACACTCAGGTAGCGACCCACCGTCTACAGCAGTTGCACCAGCAGTACCATCCGCGCGGCTAGTGCGTTTAGTGGGAGAGTGCGTTAGTCTGGGCGCAGTTTAATTTGATAGTTAAGTCATAAGGTTTGTGATGAAAAAGTTGATAGGCGCGCTGGCGCTGAGTTTGTCGATAAGTGCAGTCGCCGGTATTGAAGAGGAGATTACTGCGCGCCTTAAGCAGTTCGACCCAAACATTCCGATTAAAGCGATTGCGGCGGAGGCGACGAGTGGTTTTCATGCCGTGACTCTGGGTTCTGGTGAAATGCTTTACGTGAGTACCGACCTGCAGTACATCATGTCTGGAACTCTGTATCAGGTGTCTGAGCGAGGTCTGGTCAACCTGACAGAGGAGAGTCTTAAAACGGTACGCAAAGATGCGATGGCGGCTGTGCTAGATGAAGATATGGTGATCTACCCTGCAGAGGGTGAGCGCAAAGCGCGTGTACTCGTGTTCACTGATATCGATTGCCCTTACTGCCGTAAGCTGCACGACGAAGTGCCAACGCTCAATGAGATGGGAATCGAAGTGGCCTACCTAGCCTTCCCGCGTTCGGGGCCTGATACGCCAACAGCTAAAAAGATGGAGGCGATCTGGTGTCAGCAGGGTGATGAACGTCTGGCGGCTATGGATCGTGCCAAAACGGGCGATGAGAACGAACTGCAAAACTGTGATAACGCCGTTATCGACCAGTTTGTGCTGGGTCAGCAGGTGGGCGTAACCGGTACGCCAGCACTGATTTTTGAAGATGGTTCGCTAGTCCCAGGCTATGTGCCCGCAGCCCGTCTGAAACAGATGCTCCAGCTCTAAACCAGATACGCTCAAAACATCAGAAAAACATCAATTTGAGGCGGCTGTTGCGTGGAGTAGCAACCGCCTTTTCGCTATACTAAGCGCCATTTTTTTTCGCGCGCTGTGAAGGGCTGAAAAAGCGAGCAGCTCAAGCGTATCTGCGTAACTGTGCTAAACGGGGTAAGGTTTTGAAACCGGTAAAAGTTGGGATCTGTGGTCTGGGTACTGTCGGTGGCGGTACATTCAATGTGTTGCAACGCAATGCGGCTGAGATTGCTCGCCGTGCGGGCCGCCGTATTCAGATTGAACAGATCGGTATGCGTCGTCCAAATCCGGCATGTGATACCAAGGGTATGCATGTCACTGCCGATGTTTTTGAAGTAGCCACTAACCCTGAGATCGATATTGTGATCGAGCTGATCGGAGGTTACGACGTTGCTTACAAACTGGTGATGACGGCGATCGAAAACGGTAAGCACGTCGTTACAGCCAACAAAGCTTTGATCGCTGTGCACGGTAACGAAATTTTCGCAGCCGCGCAGGAGAAGAACGTCATGGTTGCGTTCGAAGCCTCTGTTGCGGGCGGTATCCCAATTATCAAAGCGCTGCGCGAGGGTCTCTCTGCCAACAAGATCAACTGGCTGGCCGGCATCATCAATGGCACCGGTAACTTCATCATGACTGAGATGCGTGAAAAGGGGCGGGACTTCCAGGATGTACTGGCTGAAGCCCAGGCGCTGGGTTACGCCGAAGCCGATCCAACCTTTGACGTTGAGGGTATCGATGCGGCGCACAAGCTGACCATTCTTGCCTCAATCGCCTACGGTATTCCGCTGCAGTTCGATAAGGCGTACACCGAAGGCATCAGCCGCATCACTGCGGAAGATGTGAAGTACGCAGAAGAGCTTGGCTATCGTATTAAGCATCTGGGTATCAGCCGTCGCACTGCGCAGGGTATCGAGCTACGTGTACACCCGACAATGGTTCCCCAGCAGGCACTCATCGCTAACGTCAATGGCGTGATGAATGCCGTTCTGGTTGATGGCGACGCTGTTGGTCAGACGCTCTACTACGGGCCAGGTGCGGGTGCCGAGCCGACTGCCTCGGCAGTGATTGCTGATGTTGTTGACGTTGTTCGTACGCTGACTGCAGATCGTGACAACCGCGTTCCGCATCTGGCGTTCCAGCCGGGCGAGCTTTCCGATGCTGAAGTGTTGCCGGTTGATCAGATTGAGTCGGGCTACTACCTGCGCATTATGGCGGTTGAGCGTCCTGGAGTGCTGGCGCACATTACACGTATCCTTGGTGACAAAGGCATCAACATTGAAGCGATCACTCAGAAGCAGACAGAAGAGGCTCAGGTGCCGGTTATTTTGCTGACTCAGAGCGTCAAGGAAGAGAAGATGAACCAGGCGATCCGCGAGATTGAAGCCCTGCCCGACATCGTCGGTGAAGTGGTGCGCATCCGCGTCGAACACCTCGGTCAGTAAAGCTCAGTAAGGAGATATAGATATGCGTTACATTTCGACTCGAGGCGATGCGCCGGTACTCAACTTTGCGGACGTTCTGCTGGCAGGCCTAGCCTCTGACGGTGGCCTCTACGTACCTGAAGAGTTGCCGAAGTTCTCAAAAGAGGAGATCGCAAGCTGGGCAGGTCTTAGCTACGCAGACCTCGCATTCAAAGTGATCAAGCCTTTCGTCGATGACTGTATTGAAGATGCAGATCTTAAGTCGATGATTGATGACTCTTACGCTGTCTTTGAACATGATGCAGTCGCACCTTTGGTGCAGATTGATAGCAACGAGTTTGTGCTTGAGCTGTTTCACGGTCCAACACTAGCATTCAAAGATTTTGCGTTGCAGTTACTGGGTCGTTTGATGGACCACGTGCTGAAACAGCGCGGCGAGCGTCTAGTTATCATGGGTGCAACCTCAGGGGACACAGGCTCTGCCGCAATCGAAGGGTGTCGTCACTCTGATCACCTCGATATCTTTATCCTGCACCCTTACAACCGCGTTTCTGAAGTTCAGCGCCGTCAGATGACCACCGTGCTGGCCGATAACGTCTTCAACATCGCGCTGGAAGGTAACTTCGATGATTGTCAGGAGATGGTGAAGGACAGCTTTGCAGATCAGGGCTTCCTTGGCGGAATGAGATTAGGCGCGGTTAATTCGATCAACTGGGCACGTATCATGTCCCAGATCGTCTACTACTTCTCGGCAGCACTGACGCTTGGCGGTCCGCATCGCCCGGTCTCGTTCTCTGTACCCACTGGTAACTTCGGCGATATCTTTGCAGGTTACCTAGCGAAGCAGATGGGTCTGCCAATCGATCAGCTGATTGTGGCGACCAACCGTAACGATATTCTGCACCGTGTAATTAGCGGTAACGACATGTCTAAAGGCACACTGGAGCCTTCACTGTCGCCGTCGATGGATATCATGGTCTCTTCTAACTTTGAGCGTCTGCTGTTTGATGTCTACGGTCGTGACGGCGCAGCTGTTGCTGATCTGATGGCACGCTTTAAGAAAGAGTCTGTAAGCCTGGGTGACGGTGAATGGCACAAAGTACGTGAGCTGTTTGCCAGTTACGCCGTGGATGACGAGACAACCTGTGAAGTGATTACAGAGGTCCACAAAGCGACTGAGTATCTGTTAGATCCACACACAGCGATTGGTGTGAAAGCTGCACGTGAGTGTCGTCGTAGTGCTTCAGTACCTATGGTCACTCTGGCGACTGCACACCCGGTAAAGTTCCCAGATCCAGTTGTGAAGGCGGGTCTGGAATCGCCACAGCTACCAGCTCATATGACTGACCTGTTTGAACGTGAAGAGCGTCTGCAGGTGCTCGATAATGAGTTGAAGGTAGTGCAGCGGTACGTGGCTGAACACTGCCACCGAAGCTAAAAGCACCAATTGCTTTGTCAGGCAGCTCGGAAATGATTCACTGTTCCGGTTCGCTGCCTTTCGCGGCTTTTAACGTATATGGCACTTTTAGCACCGTACTGCCCTGCAGAGCAGGGCAGTGCCTGTCTATTTAAAACGCCCCTGAGGTAAGTCGATGCCAAGCTTCTTCAGCCTCTCCAAAATCTTCTGGTTTTTCGCCGCACCCGACCACTTGATGGTTTTTATGCTGATCTTTGCGCTTCTCGCTCTATGGATCGGTTGGCGCAAGCTGGGTGGAACGCTGCTGACGATCAACCTGTTGCTCTGGCTCGCGCTCATCTTTATGCCATTGGGTGATGCTCTGTTGCGCCCGCTTGAGAGTCGGTTTCCGCAGCCTGATCTGTCTCAACTGGATGTAGAGGGAATTATTGTTTTAGGTGGTGGTGAGCTTGCCGAGGAGAGTGCTGTTTGGAGTGCACCGCAGTTTAATGCTGCTGCTGAGCGAGTGATGGCAATACCTGTACTTGCGCGACAGTTTCCCGAGGCAAAGGTGGTTTTCACCGGCGGCAGTGGTTCGGCTTTGCGGCCCGCTTTTAAGGGTGCGGACGCGGTTGATGCTTACTTGCAGCAACTGGGTATTCGAGATCGTGTGATCTTGGAGTCCGATTCCCGAAATACCCACGAAAATGCGCTATTTTCGGCCAAAAAGCTGGGTGGAGTGCCGAAAGGTGACTGGTTGTTGGTCACTTCTGCTTTTCATATGCCGCGATCGGTGGGTATCTTCCGCCAGCAGGGGTGGAACGTGACAGCCTATCCTGTCGATTACTACTCACTGACTTCAACAGGGCTAAGAAACGATCCTAAACTCTGGCAGAACTTACGTGATCTGCACACCGCTGTACGTGAATGGATTGGTTTAACCGTTTACTACTACACAGATAAAACTAGCGAATTTTTACCGGGCCCCAACAATGACTGATGTAGTAGAGATCATCGAACGTCCTGTTAGCACCATTCCTGCGGGCCTTCAGGGCCTGCACCCGGTCTTAGCGCGGATTTATGCAGGTCGCGGTTTGAGTTCCGATACTGAACTCAGCCGAGGCCTCGATAAACTCTTGCCTGATGCCCAGTTGAAAGGCGTTGATGCCGCGGTAGATCGTCTGGTTGAAGCGCTCGAGCAGCAGCAGTCAGTGTTAATTTTGGGTGATTTCGACTGCGACGGTGCTACGAGTACCGCAACGACCTATCTGGCGTTGAGCCAGTTTGGCTTCAACACAGTCTCATATCTGGTTCCCAACCGCTTTGAGTTTGGCTACGGACTCAGCCCTGAAATAGTTGCCGTTGCTGCTGAGCGTCAGCCGCAACTGATTATAACGGTTGATAATGGTATCTCGAGTATTGAAGGCGTAGCGGCAGCGAAAGCACTAGGTATAGATGTGATTGTAACCGACCACCACCTTCCGGGCGATCAGCTGCCTGATGCCTGTGCCATCGTTAATCCGAACCAACCTCATTGTGATTTTGTGGCCAAGTCGACCTGCGGAGTTGGCGTAGTTTTCTACGTCATGATCGCGCTGCGCCGCCGACTACAGAAGAGCGGTTACTTTGAGCGCAGCGCAACCAAGCCCCCAAACCTCGGTGAGCTGTTGGATCTGGTGGCGCTCGGTACTGTTGCCGATGTTGTGCCGTTAGAGGCTAATAACCGCACCCTGGTTTATCAGGGTTTGGAGCGAATTCGTCGCCGCCGTGCACGTCCGGGGCTTTTGGCCCTGTTAGAGGTCGCTGGTCGTCAGCCCGAGCGCATCTCTGCATCTGACCTAGGGTTTGCAGTGGCACCGCGTCTTAACGCAGCAGGTCGCTTGGACGATATGAGTCTGGGTATCGAGTGCCTGCTAACGAATGATTCTGAGCGAGCGTTAGAACTCGCACGAGAGCTAGATCAGATGAACCGCGATCGTCGTGGCATTGAGCAGCAGATGCAGCGCGATGCGCTTGAGGCGCTCGAGCAGATCGGCCTTGATGAGTCTGAAATGCCAACCGGGCTGGCTATATTCGATGCTAATTTCCACCAAGGCGTCATTGGTATCCTAGCATCGCGTCTGAAAGAGCGCTTCCACCGACCAGTGATTGTCTTTGCGCCGGGCGATGAGGGTGAGGTCAAAGGCTCCGCACGCTCAATCTCAGGCTTCCATATACGTGATGGACTAGACGCGATCGCTGCAAAGAATCCAGGTCTGATTGCCAAGTTTGGCGGCCATGCGATGGCGGCTGGATTGACCATAAAGGCTGAGGATTTCGAGCGTTTCTCTGCTCTTTTCGACCAGCAAGTTCTACAAGTCATGGCACCCGAGGATCTTCAGCGTTCGCTGCTGACAGATGGTCAGTTGAACCCACGTGACTTCACACTGGATCTCGCTCAGACACTGCGCGATGCCGGCCCCTGGGGACACCAATTCCCAGAGCCCAGTTTCCACGGTGAATTCCGTCTGCTGCAGCAGCGTATTGTCGGGCAACGCCATCTGAAGATGGTCCTGCAGGAGCCGCAAACGGGTTTGGCGCTGGATGCGATCGCCTTTAATGTGGATACTGAAGTCTGGCCAAACACCGATATCCAACGGGTCCAACTGGTCTACAAGCTGGACGTTAATGAGTTTCGCGGTCAGCGTAATTTACAGTTGATGGTGGATTGGCTGGAACCTGCCTAAACGGGCAAACTCGTAGCAAGAATTAGAACAAGGAGATGGGTATGAATGACCTGACAACCGCTGAACTGGGTATTCTAGTTGATGTCTTTGAGCGTGCAGGGGTTGCCGCTGACGGCACCGCCGAAGGTACGCTGCGTAAGCAGATTGAACAGGCCCACTCAGAGCGCCTAGAACTTGAGTCTATGGATTTTGATGACTGTGCTGGAGGCGCGTGTAAGCTGTGAGTTCTGCCAAGAAGCCCTACTACGTCGGTGCGCATGTAAGTGCGGCTGGCGGCGTCCAGAATGCGCCTTTGAATGCAGCGAAGATCGGCGCTAATGCCTTTGCAGTGTTTACCAAAAACCAGCGTCAATGGAATGCTAAACCACTAACACCTGAAGGTATTGCAGAGTTTAAAGCGAACTGTGAGGCCGAGGGCTTTCTGCCGGAGCAGATTCTGCCACATGACTCCTACCTGATTAACCTTGGGCACCCTGAAGCCGAACCACTTGAACGCTCACGTAACGCTTTTCTAGACGAGATGCATCGTTGTCAGCAGCTGGGTCTCTGCTATCTCAATTTCCACCCCGGTAGCCATCTAAAGAAGATCGATATCGATGCTTGTCTGGGTCGTATCGCCGAGTCTATCAATATTGCACTGGCGGAGTCGGAGGGTGTGACTGCCGTGCTTGAGACGACCGCAGGGCAGGGTACAAATCTAGGCTGGCGTTTCGAAGAGCTGGCGCAAATTATCGATCAGGTTGAGGATCAATCACGTGTCGGTGTCTGTATCGATACCTGTCATATCTTCGCCGCAGGATATGACCTGCGCACCGAAGAGGTGTGTGAGCAGAGCTTCGGTGATTATGAACGTCTGATCGGATTCGATAAGCTTTGCGGCATGCATATCAACGACTGTAAGTCCGTTTTCGGCAGTCGCGTAGACCGTCACCACAGCCTAGGCATGGGTGAGATCGGTTGGGCACCGTTTAAGTACATTATGCAGGATGATCGTTTCCGCGGTGTGCCACTCTGCCTGGAAACCATCGATGAGACCATCTGGGATCAGGAGATTCAGCAACTGCGAACTTTTGCTGGAGAGAAGCAGTTAGAGCGGGCTGACGCGTGAGTTGGTCACCTGCCTTCAGAGCGTCTGACGCAAAAATTGTAAACGCCGAAAGTGCTTTTCAAGGCTATTTTCGTGTCGATCGACTCACCATTCGCCACGCGACCTTTGCGGGTGACTCCATCGAAATCTGCCGCGAGGTGTTCAAACGAGGCAATGCGGTCTGCGTGCTTTTGTATGACCCGCAAAAGGACAAAGTTGTGCTGGTTGAGCAGTTTCGAGTTGGTGCGCTGGCCGCTGAGAGCCCATGGATGCTAGAGGTAGTCGCGGGCATCGTTGAGCCCGGTGAAACAGCCGAAGATGTAGCACGGCGCGAGGCGATAGAAGAGGCGGGCTTAACGCTCGGCGAGGTGCAGCCGATTAGCCGTTTCTTGCCGAGCGGTGGAGGCTGTGATGAGTGGATTGACCTGATGTATGCCGAGGTCGACAGTAACAGCGCTGAAGGCCTGCACGGCTTGGCAGACGAAGGTGAAGACATTAAGGTACATGTATTGGATGCCCAAGAGGCTTTTGATTTGGTGGTTTCAGGTGCGATTAACTCATCGCCTGCCATCATTGGACTCCAGTGGTTAGAATTGAACAGAAGCCGGCTGAAACGATAGGAAGTTTTTCGAGATGCAGCGAGCAAAGCGTAAATATGTGCCCGATTTGATCAAGCAGAGCGCCATCTGCGAGGCCAACTATGCACGCCTTCGCCGTCTGCTCCCGACAGGGCAAAAGCAGCGCGAGTACCGCGTTGACTGGCACCGCTCTGATTATCGCGTCTCTATTCGTATGGATGAGGAGTTCGCCTACACCTCAACATTGGTGGTCAGCTACTGGCCTGAGAGTGCGACCCCTTGGTTCAACCCCCAGACGTTTGTTGTGCGCCTTTACCACGATGCGCGCATGGCCGAAGTGGTCTGCTTGCAGAAACGTAAGCAGTTAGATGGCCGTTACGAGTACCCGAATCCCCAGATGCATCAGCCGGATGAGAAGTTTCAGCTCAACCAGCATCTTGCCGAGTGGCTGAGTCACTGTCTTGCTAGCGGAGAGACGCTACTGCCTGTCTCGGTTGCAGGCTAAAAGCAGAGACGATGCAGATCCCAGCAGGCACTCAGTTCATTTACGTACACGGTTTTAACTCCTCCCCGCAAAGTTTCAAGGCTCAGCAGACGCGGGCGCTGTTCAGAGAGCGAGATGCAGAGGATCAGCTCTCAATCCCGAAGCTATCGCACTTTCCGGCAGAGGCTATGGTACAGCTTAAAGAGCTCGTCGAAGCGTCGGAGCGTGCATTACTTATTGGCTCCTCTCTCGGTGGCTTTTACTCAACCTGGCTGACCGAGCACTACGCCCGGACTCGAGCGGTGCTAGTTAATCCAGCCGTGGCGCCGCATAAGTTACTTGAAAGTATGCTGGGCGTTACTGAGAACTATTACAGCGGTGAGCGTTATGAGCTTACTCAGAGTCACATGGATCAGTTAAAAGCGCTCTACCTGTCAGAGGTTACACACCCAGACAGGCTTCTTCTTCTGCAGCAGGAGGGGGATGAAACGCTGGACTATAGAGACGCAGTTGGGTATTACAAGACAAGCCCTCAGATAGTGCAGCCGGGTGGCAGCCACGCCTTCGAGAATTTCGACACAGTGCTGCCACTGATTATGGAATTTGCTGCAAGACAGATTGATACCGCAAGGTTCACACATCAGCCGGCGGAACTAGGAGATTAATAAACGTATGGCCAAGGATTATAACGCCGGTTCGATAGAGGTTCTCAGTGGTCTGGATCCGGTACGCCGCCGTCCGGGCATGTATACCGAGACGGATCGTCCCAACCACCTCGCGCAGGAAGTTATCGACAACTCTGTCGACGAGGCGCTTGCGGGCCATGCGAAGCAGATCGATATCATCCTGCATCCCGATAACTCCCTCTCTGTGAGTGATGATGGCCGTGGTATGCCGGTGGATGTTCACCCTGAAGAGGGTGTGCCAGGGGTTGAGCTGATTCTGACGCGTCTTCATGCGGGGGGTAAGTTCAATAACGACAACTACAATTACTCGGGCGGTCTGCACGGGGTAGGTGTATCTGTTGTTAACGCTTTATCAAAGATGCTGGAAGTGCAGATTAAGCGCGATGGTCAGATTCACCGTATTGGCTTTGCTGATGGTGAAAAGATCTCTGATCTAGAGGTGATCGACACCTGCGGTAAGCGCAATACGGGTACGACTGTTCGCTTCCTGCCAGACGCCTCATACTTCGATTCACCTAAATTCAGCGTCAGTCGTCTGCGACACAATTTACGCGCCAAAGCGGTTTTATGCCCTGGTCTGCGTGTCACCTTCCTCGACCTTAGCCAAGGCAAAAAAGAGAAAGAGGAGTGGTACTACGAAGATGGCCTAGTCGCTTACCTCAAGGGTAACACTCAGGTTTTTGAGACTCTGCCTGAGGAGCCGTTTAGCGGCAGTCTTCAGGGTGAAGAGGATGCCGTAGAGTGGGCGGTACAGTGGCTCAAAGAGGGTGGCGAGATGACCACTGAGAGCTACGTGAACCTGATTCCCACCGCGCAGGGCGGTACTCATGTGAATGGCCTGCGCACCGGCTTGTTAGAGGCGATGCGCGAGTTCTGTGAGTTCCGTAACCTGCTACCGCGCGGCGTCAAACTGAGCCCTGAGGATATCTGGGAGCGTGCCTGCTACATCCTGTCGGCGAAGATGCGTGATCCGCAGTTTTCAGGTCAGACCAAAGAGCGCCTGTCATCGCGCGGTATTGCTGCGTTTATATCCGGCACAGTGAAAGACGCCTTCCTGCTCTGGCTTAATAAGCACGTAGAAGAGGGTGAAGCGCTGGCGGAGATGATTATCGCCAACGCTCAACGCCGTCTGCGTTCGGCTAAAAAGGTTGTGCGCAAGAAGGTCACTCAGGGCCCTGCACTGCCTGGCAAGCTAGCTGACTGTTCCGGCGCTGAGGCAATGAAGTCGGAGATTTTTCTGGTCGAGGGTGACTCGGCGGGCGGCTCTGCAAAGCAGGCTCGTAGCCGCGATTTCCAAGCGATCATGCCGCTGCGCGGAAAGATACTCAACACCTGGGAAGTCGAGTCGGGTGAGATTTTGGCCTCGCAAGAGATCCATGATATCTCTGTCGCGATTGGTGTAGATCCAGGCTCGGATGATCTAGCAGGTCTGCGCTACGGCAAGGTCTGTATCCTGGCCGATGCCGACTCCGATGGTGCCCATATCGCCACACTGCTCTGTGCGCTCTTCTTGCGACACTTCCGTCCGCTAGTACGTGCAGGTCATGTCTATGTCGCCATGCCACCGCTGTTCCGCATCGACCAGGGTAAAGAGGTGCACTACGCGCTGGATGAGTCCGAGAAGGATGCGATCATCGAGCGTCTACGTGCCGAACGTAAAAACGCCAAGATCGGCGTGCAGCGGTTCAAAGGCTTGGGCGAGATGAACCCGCTGCAGCTTCGCGAAACCACTATGGCACCGGATACACGTCGTCTGGTGCAGCTTACCCTGAGTGAAGGTGATGACACGGCCGAGATGCTTGATATGCTGCTGGCGAAGAAGCGCGCAGCAGATCGTAAGAGTTGGTTGGAGACTAAGGGTAATCT
>JAHEDZ010000032.1 GCA_024640955.1 Oceanospirillaceae bacterium | reverse complement strand
CAGCTGAGCTACGGGCGCTTAATCTTGCTGGCGGAGCGAGAGGGATTCGAACCCTCGATACGCGTAAACGTATACACCCTTAGCAGGGGTGCGCCTTCAGCCACTCGGCCACCGCTCCACATCAACGGCGCGTATAGTACAAGACCGTCTTGGAAAGTTAAAGCACTTACTCTCGAAAACTGAGGAAAACTCGGGAAAAGTTTAAGATGAAGCCTCGTTAGACTCTGCTTCCTCCTGAATACGCAGGTAGATCTCTTCGCGATGGACACTGACATCCTTGGGTGCGTTAACACCAATACGAACCTGATTGCCTTTAACACCCAAGACAGTCACGGTAACGTCATCACCAACCATAAGGGTCTCTCCGACGCGACGCGTAAGAATTAACATGATCTCTTCCTTAAATTCCGTTTAAATCAAACTGCGGATTAGCATCAACGTTCGAGTTCACTCTTCCTACGTGAAATCCTAGCTCAATCCCAAGTAATTGCAGACTGATATACAATATAGACCAGTCTGCGAATTATGCTTAACCAGTGACAGTGTCGGATTTATCGAGATCAAACGCGGAGTGTAACGCACGCACCGCCAGTTCCATGTACTTCTCAGACATTACGACAGAGACTTTGATCTCAGAGGTCGAAATCATCTGGATATTGATGTTCTCATCCGCCAGCGTCGTAAACATCTTGCTCGCAACACCCGCATGAGAGCGCATACCCACGCCGACAATCGAAACCTTAGCGATCTTGTTATCGCCTACACACTCGCGGCCACCCAGCATCGCGTTGATCTCTTTGAGGATCGCAAACGCTTTGTCGTAGTCATTACGGTGTACCGTGAAGGTGAAGTCAGTGGTCTGATCAGCCGCAACGTTCTGCACGATCATGTCCACTTCAATATTAGCATCACTAACCGGTGCCAGAATGCGCGACGCAACCCCCGGCAGATCGGGTACGCCCAGCAGGGTCAGTTTCGCTTCATCGCGGTTAAACGCGATACCAGAGATTATTGGCTTTTCCACTGTATCTTCTTCCTCTGTACTAATCAGCGTACCGCCACCGTCTTGGAAGCTCGAGAGCACTCGCAGGGGTACTTTATATTTTCCGGCAAATTCAACTGAGCGAATCTGCAACACTTTCGAACCAAGACTTGCCATCTCAAGCATCTCTTCGAAAGTGATCTTATCTAGGCGCTGTGCTCTCTCAACAACGCGCGGGTCGGTAGTGTAAACACCATCCACATCGGTGTAGATCTGACACTCGTCGGCTTTTAAGGCTGCTGCAAGCGCAACACCCGTCGTATCTGAACCTCCGCGACCAAGAGTCGTAATATTCCCGTCGTCGTCCATGCCTTGGAAGCCTGCAACTACGACGACGCGGCCTGCACCTAGGTCCTGACGCATCAGGTCCGTTTGAATATCTTCAATACGTGCTTTGGTATGTGAACTGTCGGTTTTGATACGCACCTGCGCACCGGTGTAAGAGCGCGCATCCAGGCCTAGACTCTTCAGCGCCATACTCAACAGCGAGATTGTTACCTGCTCACCAGTTGATACCAACACATCGTATTCGCGCGGATCAGGAGTCTCCTGAATCTCTTTCGCCAAACCGATCAAGCGGTTAGTCTCACCGCTCATCGCTGAAACCACAACAACGATGTCATGACCCTGATCGCGGAAGCGTTTGATTTTCTCGGCTACCGCCTGAATTCGCTCAACCGTACCGACCGAGGTGCCACCATATTTTTGTACATATAAAGCCATTACCTAAAATTCCTTCTCAGCTGTTCGGTCGTTAAACTGCTGCGCGCACAAGCGCTTCAACACTGGCAATTGCTGCTGGCAGCGCTGCTGGGTCTGTACCACCGCCCTGCGCCATATCCGGACGGCCACCGCCCTTACCGCCAACTTGCGCCGCCAGACTGCGAATCAAATCGCCCGCTTTGACACGATCAGTCAGATCTTTAGTTACACCAGCAACCAAACTCACTTTTTCGCCATCCTCAGCACCGAGTACAACCACACCCGAGCCAAGCTTGCTCTTCAGCTGGTCGAGCATATCGCGCAGGGACTTAGCATCTGCACCCTCAATCTTGGTCGCAAGCAACTTAATGCCATCGATCTCGATCGCCGATGAAATCAGCTCGCCACTCTGAGCACTTGCCAACTTAGCGTTGAGTCGCTCAATCTCTTTCTCCAACGAGCGGTTGCGCTCGTTAAGTGCCCGGTACTTGTCGACGACCGAGTCACGACCCGCTTTAACTAGACCACCCAGTTCGCTCAGTAGAGATTCGCTCTGGCTAAACCACTGCATTGCCGCTTCACCTGTCACCGCTTCGATACGACGGACGCCGGCTGCAATACCGCTCTCAGAGACAATTTTCATCAAACCGATATCACCCGTGCGTTTGGCGTGTGTGCCGCCACAGAGTTCAGTTGAGAAACCATCACCCATACCCAAAACACGAACCATGTCGTCGTACTTTTCACCGAAAAGTGCTGCTGCACCTTTGGCTTTAGCCGCTTCAAGCTCCATGATTTCAGTGGTTACCGCTGAGTTCTTACGGATTTCGTCGTTGACCATCGTTTCGATGATCGCCAACTCTTGCGCGGTAACCGCTTCAAAATGGGAAAAGTCAAAACGCAGACGCTCTGGATCACAGAGAGACCCCTTCTGCTGTACATGATCGCCCAGCGTGCGACGTAACGCCTCGTGTAGCAAGTGAGTAGCAGAGTGATTAAGTGCAGCGGCCTGTCGCTTCTGTTTATCAACTAAAGCAACGAGTGTTGCACCGACTTCGATAACACCCTCAGTTACTGTTCCCTGGTGCAGGTGGTTGCGACCCTCTTTAGTACAGTCAGCCACGGCAAACTGTCCCTTATCCCAACTCAGTGAACCCGTATCACCCACCTGTCCGCCGGACTCCGCGTAAAACGGTGTGCGCTTGAGTACGATGATTCCGTTTTGCCCCGCACTGAGCTGCTGTACCGATTCTCCCTCACAGAGAAGCGCAGCAACCTCAACGCGATCCTCTAGATGCTCGTAACCTGAGAACTCAGTCTCGCCATCAAGTTTAATCGAGTCGTTGTAATCGACACTGAAGCTGCCTGATGCTCGCGCGCGCTCACGCTGTTCCGCCATCGCAGCTTCAAAACCGTCCATATCAATAGTCAGCTCTTGCTCACGCGCGACATCTGCGGTCAGGTCCACAGGGAAACCGTAGGTGTCGTAGAGTTTGAACACGGTCTCGCCAGGAATGACTTTATCGCTCAGATTGACGATCGCATCCGTCAGCAGCGCCATACCCTTATCCAGAGTACGAGCGAACTGCTCCTCCTCCTTCAAAAGGACACGTTCAACCTGATCCTGCATTTTTGCCAGCTCTGGGTAGGCTTCACCCATCTCTGCCACGAGCGGGGCGACGAGCTTATGGAAGAACGGCTCGGTCGCACCTAGTTTGTTACCGTGACGGATCGCACGGCGCATGATACGTCTCAGAACATAGCCGCGACCTTCATTCGAGGGAGTAACGCCGTCGGTGATAAGAAAGGAGCATGAGCGAATGTGATCGGCGATCACCCGAAGTGATTTGTTAGACAGATCATCAAAACCGATGGTTTGTGCCGCAGCCTTGAGCAGATTCTGAAAAAGGTCGATCTCGTAGTTCGAGTGCACGCCCTGCATAACAGCGGCGATACGCTCTAGACCCATACCGGTATCGATAGATGGACGCTCAAGGGGAGCCATCTCACCATCAGCTGAGCGGTTGTACTGCATGAATACAACGTTCCAGATCTCGATGTAACGGTCACCATCTTCCTCCGGGCTGCCTGGAGGGCCACCCCAGACTTCAGGTCCGTGATCAAAGAAGATCTCAGTACAAGGACCACAAGGACCGGTATCACCCATGGCCCAGAAGTTATCTTCATCGAGTTTAGAGAAACGCTCGGGATCTACTCCGATCTCCTCTTTCCAGATCTTTTCAGCTTCGCTATCACTGTGGTGCACGGTTACCCAGAGGCGCTCTTTGGGCAAACCTAGAGTCTCGGTAAGGAAGCTCCAAGCAAAGCGAATCGCATCCTCTTTGAAGTAGTCACCGAAACTGAAGTTACCGAGCATCTCAAAGAAGGTGTGGTGACGCGCGGTGTAACCGACGTTATCAAGATCATTATGCTTACCACCTGCGCGTACACAGCGTTGAGATGTTGTCGCGCGGCTGTAGTTACGCTTGTCGGTTCCCAGGAACACATCCTTGAACTGAACCATGCCCGCGTTGGTGAACAGAAGGGTGGCGTCGTTCCCCGGAATCAAGGGGCTAGATGCAACAATTTCGTGCCCCTGTGATTTAAAGAAATCGAGGAAGGCGTTGCGAATTTCAGCACTGCTCATCTGTTTCATAGCGTAAACCGAGTTCCTGCATGTGGATTCATAAAATGGCGCAATAGTATACACCTCTATGCTTTTCGTTCGAATACCCTAATTGCAGGATTTGGCGCCTAAAACTCCTCTGGATCCTCCAGTTGATAGCGTATCGCGTAACTAATCTCATCAAACCCAAAACCGCGACCGGCCATATGTCGCATGCGCTTAGCCCGCTCTTTCAGATCCTTTGCGGCCTCTTCTCCATAGCGTCTGCGGTAGTAATCTAGCGCTATCTGCTTGGGTTCAACTTCGGCCGCGTTTAGCACCTCCTCAATCAATTGAGTACAAATGCCCTTCTTCCGTAGTTCAAACTCGATCTTGCGGCGCCCCTGTCCTTGCTCAAAGCGCTGACGCATCTGAGACTCAACGAAACGCTGATCACTGAGATAACCATCCAGCTCAAACTGATCCAGCACTCTGGCTGCGACCTCTGGCGGACACCCTTTTTGGGTTAATTTCTGCGCCAATTGAGCTCGGGGATAGTCTCTGCGCGCCAAAAGATCGAAAAGATAGGAGCGAGCATCGCTCCCTGACTCGATTGTTCTGGAGGCTTTTGATCGCTTCGACATCGTCATAGAGGCTCACCAACTTGTGCGGCGCTAAACGAAACAGGGGGCTCTATGAGCCCCCTGTTTAGCTTGTTTACCTTAGAAGTCCAGCTCTGCATTGGACTCTTTCGCGTCCTTATCTGCCGACTGCTCTTTGACGGGAACAGAGAGCAGCTGCTTGCGAATCTCAGTTTCAATCTCGTCGGCAATCTCTGGATGCTCCTCGAGGAACTTGGCCGCATTCGCTTTACCCTGGCCGATTTTATCTCCCTTGTAGGAGTACCAGGCACCAGCTTTCTCAACTAGCTTCTGCTGTACACCTAGGTCTATCACTTCGCCCATGTGGTAAATACCCTTACCATACATGATCTGGAACTCAGCTTGCCTAAATGGGGGTGAGACTTTGTTCTTAACGACTTTCACGCGAGTCTCATTACCGATAATCTCGTCACCCTGCTTCACGGCTCCAGTACGGCGAATATCCAGACGCACAGAACAGTAGAACTTAAGCGCGTTACCGCCGGTAGTAGTCTCTGGGCTACCGAACATCACACCAATCTTCATACGAATCTGGTTGATAAACACCAGTAGCGTATTGGACTGTTTCACTGTACCCGTCAGCTTTCGCAGTGCCTGAGACATCAAACGTGCCTGCAGACCAACATGCGAGTCACCCATATCCCCTTCAATTTCAGCTTTCGGCGTCAGTGCGGCAACCGAGTCAACAACAATCACGTCAACTGCGCCGGAGCGGGTTAGCATGTCTGTAATCTCAAGCGCTTGCTCACCTGTGTCAGGCTGCGACACCAGCAGATTATCGACATCGACACCGAGCTTTTCAGCATAGATTGGATCCAGAGCGTGCTCAGCATCAACAAAGGCACAGGTTTTACCCTGACGTTGCGCTTGCGCAATAACCTGCAGAGTGAGGGTTGTTTTACCCGAGGACTCAGGGCCGTATATCTCTACGATACGACCGTAGGGAAGACCCCCAATGCCAAGTGCGATATCGAGACCCAGGGAACCTGTAGAAACAGCGGGAATAGCTTCACGCGGCTGCTCGCCCATGCGCATTACGGCGCCTTTACCGAACTGACGCTCAATTTGAGAAAGTGCTGCGTCTAGGGCTTTTTGTCTATTCTGATCCATAACGGGCCTCACTGAAGAAGTACTGTATTAATAAACAGTATTAAACCAGATCTCTGAGATAATGCAAGCCGCCAGAATGGAATGCTTGTTAATTTGTTTTCAACAGCCCCTGAAGAGCTTCAGCAACCGCTTGTTTACGAACAGATTTACGATCACCGTCGAACAAAAATTTTTCTGCCGAGGTTTTATCAGGCGTCATCCAAGCGATCCAAACAGTGCCCACCGGCTTATCGTCTGAACCGCCACCCGGACCCGCCACACCACTAATCGCAACAGAGTAGGAGGCGCTAGAGTTAATGCAAGCCCCCTCAGCCATCTGCAATACAACCGCTTCGCTCACAGCCCCATATTCAATCAACGTCTGTGCTTGTACACCCAGCATCCGCTCCTTGGCACCGTTTGAGTAGGTAACGAATCCAGCATCAAACCAGTTCGAGCTGCCTGCCAAAGCAGTCACCGTCTGCGCCACCCAACCACCGGTGCAGGATTCGGCTGTCGCCAGCATCGCACCTTCAGCCATCAACTGAGCTCCCAACTGTTGTGCAATCGCCTCTAAATCCACCTTCACTCCCCTCTCATTTAGCGTAGAATTGCTGCCACCTAATCCAACAAAAGATAAGCTGTCCAAGTTAAGCCGATGACCGATACAAACAATCTCAGCCAGCATACTCCAATGATGCAACAGTATCTTAAAATTAAGGCTCAGCATCCCAATGAGTTTGTTTTTTACCGCATGGGGGACTTTTACGAGCTCTTTTTCGATGATGCTAAGCGCGCAGCGCATATTCTTGATATTTCACTAACCGCGCGCGGCAAGTCTGGCGGCGAACCGATCCCGATGGCAGGCATCCCTCATCACTCTGCTGATAACTATATCGCCAAGATCGTGCGAGCCGGTGAGTCAGTTGCGATCTGCGAACAGATCGGCGATCCAGCGACTAGCAAGGGGCCAGTCGAGCGCCAGGTGGTCAGAGTGATAACGCCCGGAACCTTGACGGATGAGGCTCTGCTGGACGAGCGTCGCGATAACCTACTGGTCGCCATTTACACGCAGAATAGTCGCTATGGAATAGGTGTTCTAGATATCAGCGCTGGACGCTTTGTTGTGTCCGAACTGGAGTCCGAGAGTGAGTTGGTAGCCGAGCTCGAGCGCATGAAGCCAGCTGAGCTACTGCTACCAGATGAACTTTCCAACGCAGACTGGGTCGACAACCTGAAGCACACCGGCATTCGTCGCCAGCCACCTTGGGCCTTTGAACCCGAGACCTGTGAACGACTGCTCAACGAGCAGTTTAAGACTCGGGATCTGAGCGGCTTTGGCTGCGAACAGATGCCGCTGGCGATTGCCGCCGCCGGCTGTCTAATGCAATACGCCAAGGATACTCAACGCGGTGCACTGCCGCATGTCACCCGTTTGATGGTCGATAAGGCAGCCGAAGCCGTTCACATTGATGCAGCGACACGCAAAAACCTAGAGCTCGATACCAATCTCACAGGCGGTACAGATCACACCCTGATCTCAGTGCTGGATCGCACCCAAACCCCCATGGCAGGCCGGTTGCTGCGCCGTTGGGTCCATCAACCCTTGCGCGCCAGCAACGAGCTACTCCAGCGTCAGGGTGCAATCGAGTGGCTACGCACCGACTACCGCTTTGAAGATCTGCAGCCAAACCTGAAAGCGATCGGCGATATGGAGCGTATCCTATCGCGCGTCGCATTACGCTCCGCTCGACCGCGCGACCTTGAACGCCTCAAACATGCTCTGGCACAACTGCCAAATATCCAGAGCATCCTGAAGGATGCTGAGACCGAGCGCGTGCACACCCTTGCCACTGAGATCTCAGAGTTCCCAGAACTCGCAACCCTGTTAGAGCGCGCCGTGATTGACGGCCCCCCGGTGGTTATCCGCGACGGTGGAGTTATTGCACAAGGGTATGATGCGGAGCTAGATGAGCTGCGCAACCTCAGCGAGAATGCGGGTAATTACCTGCTGGAACTGGAGCAGCGCGAGCGGGAACGCACAGGCATTAGCACCCTGAAGGTCGGCTATAATCGCGTCCACGGCTACTTTATCGAGGTGACCAAAGTGCAAGCAGTCGATATGCCCATCGACTACCAGCGCCGGCAAACCCTGAAGAACGCTGAGCGCTATATCACACCAGAGCTCAAGGAGTTTGAGGACAAAGCATTGAGCGCGCGCAGCCGTGCTTTGGCGCGCGAAAAAGCACTCTACGACGAGCTCGTCGAGATACTCGCAGCGCAACTAGGCCCACTGCAGCTCAGTTCACAAGCACTGGCGCAGCTTGATGTACTCCAGAACCTAGCAGAGCGAGCAACGACACTTGACTACGCGCGCCCTACGCTGGTCGACAAGGCTGAAATTCTAATCACCGGCGGACGCCACCCTGTAGTTGAGCGCGTTCTTGATAGCCCATTCGTCGCTAACGACATTAGCCTGAACAGTGAACAGCGCATGCTGGTGATTACTGGACCCAACATGGGCGGTAAATCGACCTACATGCGCCAGATTGCCCTGATTACGTTGATGGCACAGATTGGCTCTTGCGTACCGGCAACGCAAGCACAGATCGGCCTCACCGATCAGATCTTCACGCGCATGGGCAGCTCGGACGACCTCGCTGGTGGGCGATCAACCTTCATGGTAGAGATGACTGAGACCGCCAATATTCTGCATAACGCTACAGACCGCTCGCTGGTTCTGATGGATGAGGTCGGGCGCGGCACCAGCACCTTTGACGGCCTATCACTCGCCTGGGCGGCGGCTGAACATCTTGCACAGAAGAGCCTGTCACTGACACTCTTCGCTACCCACTATTTTGAACTGACGCAGTTAGCCGAGCAGAACCTCAGCGTGGAGAACGTCCACCTCAGTGCCGTGGAACACAATGACCATATCGTCTTCATGCATGAAGTAAAACAAGGGCCCGCCAGCCAGAGCTACGGCTTACAAGTTGCCCAGCTTGCCGGCGTACCACGCAACGTTATACAGTCTGCGAAAGCACGCCTAAAGCAACTAGAACAGGATTCAACGGCCAGCCCGCATCGCCCAGCAGAGCCTGCAGCCCCGATGAGCCCCCAAGCTGACCTATTCATCACACCCGTGCCATCCGAGTCGGATAACCGCCTGGCACAGATTGATCCTGATAACCTGACTCCAAGGCAGGCACTTGAACTACTCTATGAGTTGAAACGTTTAAGCAGAGAGTAGTTTTTATTTTTTGGAAGGGGGTGTAGATGACCTACTTAGTAACTGAGAACTGCATCCGCTGCAAACATACCGACTGCGTCGACGTCTGCCCAGTCGACTGTTTCTATGAGGGACCTAACTTCCTCGTCATCCACCCCGATGAGTGCATCGATTGCGGTCTCTGCGAGCCCGAGTGTCCTGTTGACGCCATCCTACACGAAGATGACCTCACCCCCGAGCAGGACAAATTCTATGCGCTTAATCAGGAGCTCGCAGAACTCTGGCCCAACATAAATAAGAGCAAACCCGCTCTCCCCGATGCCGACAAGTGGCAGGACGTTCCGGACAAACTACAATTTTTGGAACGATAACGAACCGGCCAGTTATTCGCTGCAGGGGTTGTGTGAGTAACAACCCCAAAACCACTCCTGCGGACTGACAGAAAACAAAAACGCCGGCGTAGATGCCGGCGTTAGGTATCAAGCTCTGTTGAATTTAAAGACTGAAGAGATCCTGAGCATTCAACCCATTCTCTTCCAATATCTCTCTGAGTCGCTTCAACGCCTCAACCTGGATTTGACGCACACGCTCACGCGTTAGACCAATCTCGCGTCCAACCTCTTCTAGCGTCGCCATTTCATGCCCGCGCAGACCGAAGCGACGCGCCAAAACATCAGCGTGCTTCTCCGGCAGCATGTCTAGCCACTTATTGAGGTTACCGGTGATATTGTCGTCTTGTAGACGCTGCTCTGGATCGCGGCCATCCTCATCGGCGATAGTTTCGACGAGCGACTTTTCGTTGTCACCGCCAAGTGGAATATCGATTGAACCGACACGTTCATTAAGACCCAACATCTTCTCGACATCCGCCACCGGCTTGCCAACGTGTTCTGCAATCTCTTCCGGTGTAGGCTCATGATCAAGCTTCTGTGCCAACTCACGTGCGGCGCGTAAGTAAACGTTGAGCTCTTTGACGACGTGAATCGGCAGACGAATGGTGCGCGTCTGGTTCATGATAGCGCGCTCAATAGTCTGGCGAATCCACCAGGTCGCGTAAGTAGAGAAGCGGAAGCCACGCTCTGGATCAAACTTCTCGACTGCGCGAATCAAACCCAGGTTACCCTCTTCGATAAGGTCCAAGAGTGATAGACCGCGATTGATGTACCGGCGCGAAATCTTAACAACAAGGCGCAGATTACTCTCGATCATGCGCTGACGCGCAGGTACATCGCCCTTGAGCGCTAAGCGACCGAAGTAAACCTCCTCTTCTGCAGAGAGCAGAGGTGAGAAACCGATCTCATTAAGATATAGCTGAGTGGCATCAAGCGACTTAGCATTCACCAGATCCTGGTGTGCCATGCTGCCTCGACCCCGCCCTGAGTTCAGAAACTTAGCAGAACCTTCTTCAGACTCCTCGGCATCGTTCTCTTCAGCGTCATCGCTCGAATCGTCTTCGTCAACTACCTCGATATCCTCATCGTAGTCGGCTTTGGTTTTTGAGTTCATCTTTATCTGCCTCAAATGTGCATGCGCAAAGTCTGAACACCTTCCTTGGCGAAATCAGATCTGAATTCCTATCGTTTCGGTAGATACCTCAGCGGGTCTACCGGTCGTCCATCGCGGCGCACCTCAAAATGCAACATTGGCACGCTTGCTCCCGTATTACCTATTTCGGCCACAAGCTCGCTTTGTTTAACTTTTTGATTCTCGCGTACCAAGATACGGCTGTTGTGCGCATAAGCACTCAAAAACTCTTGGCTATGGCTGATAATGACAAGGTTTCCATACCCAAGCAAGCCACTACCGGCATAAACCACCGTACCCTCAGCTGCAGCAACAACGGGATCTCCTATCTTACCTGAGATATCCAGACCCTTGTTTCCGCCTTCCGCGGACGAATATCTAGCAAGAACCTTGCCATCATGAGGCCAACGCCACTTAATATTCGTCGCCGCAGCTAAAACCCCTGTACCAGCAGTAGTCTCAGCCCTAGAACCCACCACATTTTCAGAATTTTTCTTGGCTTTTGTGGGGGTTGATTGTTGCGAGACTAGTTTTTGAGATCTAGGAGTAGGCTGAGTTTTTAAAACCTGCCCTACGAAGATGCGATTCTTGTCACGAATATTGTTGGTGCGTTGCAACTCACGCGGGTCTACACCCAACTTAAATGCGATACCGAATAGCGTGTCACCACTTTGAACACGGTACTCGCCCGGCGCTAAACGAGTTGGTTCGGGCCGCGCGCCCAGAGATTGATCAAAGACGGGCGCATACCCCCCACTGCATCCGGTTAGCAACAGCGATACAGTGACAACGACCGCTCTAATCATCTATGCCTGAGCCTCTGATGTATTCGCCACCTTGTTGCGATCGAGCGCGAACACCAAAAGCGCTCCAACAATAGCCAATATCACACAGGCCAATGTCTGCGGATCAACACCTGTTAGATCAGCGAAAGCTTGAGGGGTAATATTCTGCTCAACCAACGGCACCTTCTCACCCTTTGAATTTATCGTATAGGAGAGGGTGTACTTCCAAGGCCAGACTTTGTTAAGCGAACCCAACAGGAAACCACCCAACAAGGCGAGCGTGAGGGAGTGATAACGGCTGAAAGCCCAGCTAAGTACGCGAGTGAAGCTGAGGAGGCCAAGAACACAACCGAAAGCAAAGAGCCCCATTGTGACAAGCTGCAACTCTTTAACCGCGGTCAATATAGTTGAGTACATTCCCAACAACAGCAGAATAAAGCTGCCCGAGATACCTGGAAGGATCATTGCACAGATCGCAATCATGCCACTGACCACCACAAAGATCGGGGTCACTTCGACCGCGGCGGGTGACAAACTGGTAACGAGATAAGCGAAAAAGGCGCCCGCAAAAAAGGTGAGAGTACGAATCAATGTCCACTCTCCGACATGACGCGCAACAGACCAGACCGATGCCAAAATCAGGCCGAAGAAGAATGCCCAGAGCAGCACAGGATGCTGATCCAATAGATAGAGAACGATATGCGCCAAGGTCGCCAAACTCAGTCCGATCCCGGCTAGCAGAGTCAAAAGAAAGTTACCATTAATGTGCTGCCAAAACGCTTTAACGCCTTGCCTGAACAGCACCTGCAGCGCTTGCGGATCGCAACGACGAATAGAGTGAATCAACTCTTCGTAGATGCCGGTAATAAATGCAACCGTGCCGCCAGACACACCAGGCACTGCATCCGCAGCACCCATTAAAACGCCTTTAAGTAGAAGCCTTACATAGCCCCAGACTGATCGCTGTTGCACACCTTTCTCCATGCTATTGATGAACAGTTCCCTGCAGTAAAGGTACGAATCGCACCGACTCAACAATCTTTGTATCAAAACCTGTCTGTGTTCGCCGTTCTATGTGCATCAAACGTTGCTCATCTCCACCCACCGGGATCACCATAACACCGCCAATTGCCAACTGCTGCTTGAGCTCTTCCGGGACAGTCTCAGGCGCCGCGGTCACCATAATCGCATCGAACGGCCCCTTCATCGGAAGCCCCATTCCGCCATCAGTATGGTAGAGCTCAACATTGTCTAGCTGCAGCAGTGTCAGCCGTTCAGCGGCACGCTGCTGCAGCGGCAAAATGCGCTCAACACTAAAAACCTGCTGACACAACAACGCCAGCACGGCGGTTTGATAGCCAGAGCCTGTACCGACCTCAAGCACACGATCACGGGCCCCCTGGGCCAGCAGCAACTCAGTCATCTTCGCAACAATGTAGGGCTGAGAGATCGTTTGGTTAAAGCCGATTGGCAGAGCGGTATCTTCATAAGCCTTATGCGACAACGCCTCATCGATAAAGAGATGCCTAGGTGTTTCAGCCATCACCTCCAGTACCGCATCATCTCGTACGCCCTGCTCACGCAGTCGGGCTATCAAGCGGTCCCGTGTGCGTTTGGAGGTCATACCGATCCCTTGGCGAATAACGTCATTCACTGGCACTAGACTCCATCCAATCCGTCAGGCTTGCCAGACTGGCGTGGTTCGTCATATCGATCTGCAGCGGCGTAATTGATGCGTAACCTTTAGCGATAGTGTGAAAGTCTGTACCCTCACCCGCGTCAGCCGCTTTGCCCACAGCGGCAATCCAATAACGCTCTTTACCCCTTGGATCGAGCACCGAGATAGGCGGCTCACCAGCAAAACGGTGACCTAAACGAGCAACCTGTACTCCTTTGAGCTCATCAAAGGGTATATCGGGCACGTTAACATTCAGTACAGTCCGGGCGGGCACATCGAGCCTGTCGATCTGCGTCAGCAATTGAGCAACGACACGCGCGGCCGTTTGGTAGTGCTGCGGGTGAAAATCGACCGTGGAAACGGCGATGGCCGGCAAGCTTAGATGACGCCCCTCCATGGCAGCGGCCACAGTGCCGGAGTAAATGACATCATCACCCAAATTAGCGCCAGCATTGATCCCCGAAACAACAAGATCGGGAACAACACCCCCGGTAAACGCTCCTGACACGCCCAAGTGCACGCAGTCAGTCGGCGTTCCATTCACGCCAAGAAACCCGCTCGAATGCTTGATCGCTTCCAAGGGCCTGTCTAGCGTTAAAGAGTTGCTGGCCGCACTTCGGTTACGATCGGGCGCAATAACAGTGCAGTTGTGGCCGGCGGCCATCAACTCCTTCGCTAACACCGCTAAACCCGGAGCGTAAACACCATCATCGTTAGATATTAAGATATTCATCAGTTCGAACTTAAATATTGATTCAGCACAGCTGGTTTTCGCTCACTGTTTACGACCAGTGGCACAACTCCCGCAACACACTTGTGGCAAAACTACCGGAGGGCAGCGAAAACTCCAGCTCCCATTCTCCATCAGCAACCTGATTCGACTCAAGCCCCTGCGGCACCAGGAGTGCAGCACGTCGCTCTTGCCTGAGGCCAAGCTCTTCCAACTGCCGACAGACGCTCGAGTAAACGAACATCTGCTGTTGCTCAAATTGGCGCGCGCTAGACTGGGAGTAGAGCTCGCCTCGCCCCCAAAGCGGTGCGCTTAATACTTGATCGTTCTGCACAAAACTCTGTTTCTGTGCTTCATTTTCCGGATCCCACAACTGACAACGCTGGGTATAGGGTTCTATCAGCACATCACCTTCGAGCAGATTATCCCACAAATCTTCTCTGAGGCGCGCCGCCAATAGTTTATTGAACAACTGCGAGCGTACTGCCGAGATATAGAGGCCGCGCTTCACGCGTTGACGCTCCTCTAACTCACCGTTGAGCATCGCAAGACCCGAAGTCAGGTTATTACCCTGCTGACCAAAACGTTGCTCACCAAAATAGTTCGGCACACCCTGCCCGATCTGCTGAGTTCGGGCGGCAAAGTCAGCTTGATTGGTAACCGAACGGATACGCAATTTGAAGCGGTTGCCTCGCAGATTACCCAATTTTATCTTGCGGCGGTGCTTGTCCTGCTTCAGCACCTGTATTGTATCGCCACCAAACATCGACCAGTTCAACAATTTACGCTTACCCGGCAGATGCACACTAAACCACTGTTCAGTTACAGCGTGCCGATCTTTTTTGCCAGCGTAGGCTACATCTCGCGGGCTAACTTGAGCAAAGTTAGCTAGTTGACGAGCGACCCAATCGGTATTTTCGCCGGTTTTTCGAATATAGAGATAGTGATGTTCACCCTCCCCTTCAGGTTCGTAACCAAGGTCCTCCTGCACGATGAAATCTGCAGGTTCGGTACGTATCTGCCCTTGCGACTTCGGCTCTGAGTAGAGCCAAGGCAGTGCCATATCGAGAATATCAGTCACGTTTGGGCTCCTGCTCTGGGATCACTTGGAAGAAGGTCTCGCCCTCTCCAATCATGCCCATCTCTGAGCGAGCACGCTCCTCTAGCGCGGAGAGACCCTTTTTAAGATCTTGGACCTCAGCTTCGAGGCGACGATTACGCTCCAGCAAATCCTGATTAATCCGCTTCTGCTCGGCAATATCCTCTTTTACCTGCCAGACATCGGGCAAGCTAGGCTCACCAAACCAAAGGCGGTACTGCAGACCGAGTAACAGCAGAATCAAAATGCTCCAAATCCAGCGCACGCGTGACTCCATCAACTGGGAAACAAAAAAGGGGCTCGCGCCCCTTTTTTAACATATCTCAGGCTTATGCCTGACCTTTAATTTCTGAACGACCCTTATAGATCGCTGCAGCACCAAGCTCTTCCTCGATACGAATCAGACGGTTGTACTTAGCAACACGGTCTGAGCGACAGAGGGAACCGGTCTTGATCTGACCCGCCGCTGTACCAACTGCCAGATCAGCGATGGTGGTATCTTCAGTCTCACCTGAACGGTGCGAGATGACCGCTGTAAAGCCAGCGTCCTGCGCCATCTTGATGGCATCGAGAGTTTCAGACAGCGAACCGATCTGGTTGAATTTGATCAGGATCGAGTTACCAATACCATTTTCGATACCACGAGTCAGGATCTTAGTGTTGGTCACGAACAGATCATCACCCACCAACTGCACTTTGTCGCCAATCTTCTGAGTCAGACTCGCCCATCCGTCCCAGTCAGACTCATCCAAACCATCTTCGATAGAGACAATCGGGTAGTTCTCAGTCAGAGCGGCAAGGTAGTCACCGAACCCTTCAGAGTCAAACACCTTGCCTTCTCCTGACAGGTCGTACTTGCCATCTTTAAAGAATTCAGATGCTGCACAGTCAAGTGCTAGAGTGACGTTAGTGCCCAGCTCGTAACCTGCATTTGCCACCGCTTCACGGATAACGACTAGCGCTTCTTCATTCGATGCCAGGTTAGGTGCGAAACCGCCCTCATCACCGACTGCTGTGTTCAAGCCACGTGCCTTGAGAACAGCTTTAAGTGCATGGAAGATCTCCGCGCCACAACGCAGAGCTTCTGCAAAGCTCTGTGCGCCCACAGGCTGCACCATGAACTCTTGGATATCCACGTTGTTGTCTGCGTGCTCGCCACCGTTGAGGATGTTCATCATCGGCACAGGCATAGAGTAACGACCAGGAGTACCGTTTATCTCAGCAATGTGCTGGTAGAGTGGAATGTTTTTCGCTACCGCCGCTGCTTTCGCCGCTGCCAGTGAGACCGCAAGAATCGCGTTGGCACCGAGGTTCGCCTTGTTCTCTGTACCATCGAGCTCGAGCATTTTGTTATCAAGCGCGCGCTGATCTGTCGCGTCCATACCGATTAGGGCATCACGGATAACACCGTTAACCGCACCCACAGCTTTCAGTACACCTTTGCCTAGGTAACGGCTCTTATCACCGTCACGCAGCTCAAGCGCTTCACGTGAACCTGTTGACGCACCAGATGGAGCACAAGCGGTACCGAAGAAACCACCCTCGAGGATGACGTCCGCTTCCACCGTTGGGTTACCGCGAGAATCGAGAACTTCGCGTCCTTTGATCTCTACAATTTTTGACATTGAGTAAACTCTCCTAAATTAGCTTTTCGCCTGCTCGGCGATAGCTGCTTCAATGAAACCTTTAAAGAGGCCGTGACCATCGCGCGGAGTTGAAGTGAACTCCGGATGGAACTGACAGGCGACAAACCAAGGATGGTCTTTTACTTCAACCACTTCGACAAGTTCGCCATCAGTCGAGCGTCCCGAGATAACTAGACCTGCGGCCTCGAGTTGCTCAATGTAGTTATTATTGACTTCGTAACGGTGACGATGACGTTCGTTGACCTCGGTTTTACCGTAAGCATCAGCCACTTTTGAGCCCGGCTTAAGGTGCGAGATCTGCGCACCCAGGCGCATAGTGCCGCCCAGATCAGATGCATCATCACGAACTTCAACTTCACCTGTGTGATCAATCCACTCTGTAATCAGGCCGATAACCGGATGCTTGGTGCCTTGATCAAACTCTGTTGAGGTTGCTCCCTCAAGACCTGCCACATGACGGGCAAACTCGATAACAGCAACCTGCATACCCAGACAGATACCCAGGTATGGAACCTTGTTCTCGCGCGCAAAACGAACCGCGGAGATCTTACCCTCAACACCGCGCTCGCCGAAGCCTCCGGGAACCAGAATAGCGCTGTAGCCTTTGAGGATATCGACACCTTCGCGTTCAACGCGCTCGGAGTCGATGTAATCTATTTTAACTTTCTTACGCAGTGCGATACCGGCATGCGAGATCGCCTCAATCAGTGACTTGTAAGCATCCAGCAACTCCATGTACTTACCCACCATGGCGATCTGCACTTCACCCTCTGGGTTAAGGAAACCATCTGCCACAGACTCCCACTCAGAGAGATCGGCTCTCGGGCAATCTAAACGGAAACGATCGACAACGATCTCATCCAGGCCCTGAGCTTCGAGCATCGCCGGAATCTTGTAGATAGTATTCGCATCCGGGAGTGATATAACCGCACGCTCTTCAACGTTGGTAAACATCGATAGTTTGCGCGCCGAGGACTCTGGCATCAGTGCCTCTGAGCGGCAGACGAGGATATCGGGCTGAATACCGATCGAGCGCAGCTCTTTAACCGAGTGCTGCGCCGGCTTAGTCTTCGTCTCACCCGCCGTAGAAATGTACGGCACCAAAACCAGGTGCATGAACAGTGCGCGGTTCGAGCCCAACTCAACCTTCAACTGTCGCACTGCCTCTAGGAACGGCAGGGACTCAATATCACCGACGGTACCGCCGATCTCACAGAGTGCAATATCAGCATCGCCCGCACCTTCAATCACACGGCGTTTAATCTCATCAGTGATGTGAGGGATAACCTGCACGGTTCCACCTAGATAGTCACCGCGACGCTCTTTCTTCAATACGTGCTGATAAACTCGGCCCGTTGTGAAGTTATTGCGCTTGCTCATCGTCGTACGAATGAAGCGTTCGTAGTGACCCAGATCGAGGTCAGTTTCTGCACCATCCTCGGTCACAAACACTTCACCGTGCTGGAACGGGCTCATCGTACCCGGGTCTACGTTGATGTAGGGGTCCAGCTTAAGCATGGTTACTTTAAGGCCGCGAGCCTCAAGAATAGCCGCAAGTGATGCGGATGCGATGCCTTTGCCCAATGAGGACACAACACCGCCGGTGACGAAGATATAACGCGTCATGCAGAACCTGTAAGGTTAAAGTTTCGAGGAAGTTTTTACACTCAAGATGGGGGCGCAGTCTACCAAAAGCGCCCCAATCTAACAATTCTCAACATTGCCAATTTAGCGCCAAACCACCTTCAACCAGCCAGGCGTCTGCACTCCAGTGCCCCACAATTGAGATGATTTCACCCTCGACCTCTAGCAATGGCCAAGAATCGCGTAGCCAAGGAGGTATCTTTCTGGCATTCATGAATTTTTTAACGCTTTGCGTACCGCCTGAAAGTTTCACAACATCACCCTCTGTGCGCGCGCGTAGAGTGGCGGTTAGCCCAAATGGTAAACCCTTAGCGGCTGCGGCACTGAAAAGCATGCCGCTCGAGAGCTGTTGCATACCCTCGCGCAGCACAACTTGGATCTGCTGTTGCGGCATGACGAGCTCAGCAACCCAAAGCTGCTGCTGATACCAGTGCACATCAGAGCCCGCTATTTTCCAACACCCCGTATTGGAGGTTCGGACCTGAGCGATCAGATCATCCAACTGAGTGCGACTTGCCGGCTGCAACCCCTGAGCACGCAACCAGTGAAATACCAGATTTTTAAGACGCAGTTCACTGCCAAACCACTCAGATTTCACAGTAAGTGGATTTTGAAACGCTCCGCCAGCATCAAGCTCAGCGAGCTCCAGATTCAACTGCGCAGCATCGGCACAGCTCTGTGCGGTCGCGGCTAACTTCTGGCCCCAATCCGGCCAGCGCTCGCTCAACTGAGCCGCTAAAACAGCACGAATCCAGTTTCGCAGATAAACTGTTTGGCTGTTAGAGGGGTCATCAATCCACTTGAGGCCTGACTCTGCTGCTACAGTTTCAAGTTGCGTTCGAGTGCAGCCGAGCAGTGGCCGCAGAAGCGTACCCCGAGCCAGCCTACGAGACTGTGGCATTGCAGACAGCCCCTGAACTCCAGCCCCTCGAAACAGCCGCATCAAAAATGTCTCAGCTTGATCATTTTGATGATGGGCAAGCAGCAGCAGATCCCCCGACTCAAGACAGTGCTCAAAAGCCGAGTACCGCGCTTCGCGGGCGCTCTCTTCAGAGGAGGAGTGGGGCGTTACCGAAACCGTATGAAATTCAATACCAAGCTGCTCGCTAGCAGAGCGACAATGCTCGACCCAATCAGAGGAGGTGGCCTGCAGATTATGATCGATATGTAGCGCATGAAAGCGCGCACAAGGATGAGTCTCAGGGACAATTCGGCTAGCCAGCCAGAGAAGTGCGGTAGAGTCTAAACCACCGCTGAAGCCAACCCAGATGGTGCTAACTTCAGGGTGTTGCAACAGAAGCTGTCGCAGTGCTTCTTGCGTCTCTGCGACAGCTTTGGCGATCATTCGCGACCGATCGCTCCGTAAGAGATGACACGCTCGTAACGACGCTCCAGTAGATCATCAGTCTCAAGCGGTTTAAGCGTATCGAGCACCTCTTTGATCTGCTGCTTCAGGCTTGCTGCCATCAGAGCAGGGTCACGGTGAGCACCACCAAGAGGTTCCGATACGATACGATCTACCAGACCGAGCTCATGCAGACGCTCCGAGGTGATACCCATCGCCTTCGCCGCATCCGACGCACGCTCAGAACTCTTCCATAGGATTGACGCACACCCCTCAGGCGAGATAACCGAGTAAGTTGAGTACTGCAACATCAACAGCTCGTCACAAACACCAATCGCCAGGGCACCACCAGATCCACCTTCACCGATAACAGTCGCGATGATTGGAGTTTTCAGTTGAGACATCTTCGCTAGGTTGAAGGCAATCGCTTCAGACTGGCCACGCTCTTCTGCATCGATACCCGGGTAAGCCCCAGGTGTATCGATAAAGGTGAGAACTGGCATGTTGAAGCGCTCAGCCATCTCCATAACCCGCAGCGCTTTGCGGTAACCTTCAGGGCGTGGCATACCAAAGTTGCGGCGCACCTTCTCTTTGACTTCACGACCTTTCTGGTGGCCAATAATTGCAACCGGCTGTCCGTCCAAACGCGCAATACCACACACAATCGCTTGATCATCAGCAAAGTGACGATCACCGTGAATCTCTTCGAACTCGTCAAAGATCATGCTGACATAATCGAGGGTGTACGGACGCTGAGGATGACGCGCCAACTGCGAGACCTGCCAGGCGGTCAGATCAGAGAAGATCGACTCAGTCAGTGTTTTACTTTTTTCCTGTAGACGAGAAACCTCTTCTGACAGGTTTAGATCAGCGTTATCTTCGCCAACATGGCGCAGTTCGTTGATCTTGGATTCGAGATCAGCGATCGGCTGCTCGAACTCTAGGTAATTCGGATTCATACTAGCTACTTCTACTTGAGCTACGGGTAATGGGCAAAGATTCTACCGTTTGAGCGCCTCAGAAACCAGAGGACGAGGCGCTTTAACTAGCGTACTCGAGCGAAACTGCGGGATTGCCGAACTGCTCTTTGAGCGCCAAAATAAGCTCGTCCTTCGGATTCACCACCCACTGGTCACTCAGTTTCAAGCGACCTCGGGCGGCATCACAACTGTAAACTAGCTCAATCGAGACACCCCGCTGTATCGGCCTAAACTGCGCCAAGGTCTCGGACAGGCGCTTCAAATCACGCGGCTTGAGCTGCTGATCCTCACAACTAATGACCAACTTCTCAGCATAGCGAGTCCGCGCCTCAGCCACGCTTAGTACCGACTGCCCTCGCACTTTCAAACCGCCGTTGTAGTCATCTTGAGCCACTTCACCCTCTACAACAATCACTTGATCCTTAGCGATCATGCGGCGAGCGTTCTCATAAGCCTCACCGAATAGCGTCACATCAATACGCGCTGAGCGATCATCAAGTGTGACGAAGCAGAGCGTCTCACCACGCTTGGTTTTCTTCAAACGCATATCCACGATCAGGCCTGCCATCTTTTGCGAGCGACCGCGCGCTGGTTGCAACTCGACCAGTTTGCGACTGACAAAGTTGCGCAACTCCTTCTCGTACTCATCAATCGGATGGCCGGTAACATAGAGACCGAGGGTATCTTTCTCACCGCCCAAACGCTCTTTGTCACTCCACTCTCGTGCATTGAGATACTGTTGATAGGGGTACGCATGCTCAGGTTCAGGTTCGCCGCCAAATAGGTCAAACATACCGGCATCCTGATTCCGCGCATCCTGATCAGCCGCCTGCAGAGCGTCACCAATGGAGGCCCAAAGCACCGCGCGATTCGGCCCAAGCCTATCGAGCGCACCCGATTTCACCAGTGACTCAAGCACGCGTTTATTCAGGCGTTTGGTCCCGACCCGCTTACAGAAGTCGAACAGATCAACAAAAGGTCCCTGTGCACGCGCTTCAACGATCCCTTCAACCGGGCCCTCGCCCACACCTTTTACCGCGCCTAAACCGTAGACCACCTGATTGCTGGGGCTGACTGTGAACTTAAACTCAGAGAGGTTCACATCCGGTAGCAGCACCTCGAGTTTCATCTGGCGGCACTCCTCAATGAAGATCACCACCTTGTCGGTATTCTGCATATCGGAGGACATAACCGCCGCCATAAACGGCGCAGGGTAATACGTTTTCAACCAAGCGGTCTGATAGGAGACCAGCGCATAGGCTGCCGAGTGCGATTTGTTAAAGCCGTAGCCGGCAAACTTCTCTACCAGATCAAAGATATTACCCGCGAGCTTATCGTCGATCCCCTGCGCATTAGAACCTTCGATAAAGAGGTGGCGCTGCTTAGCCATCTCTTCAGGTTTCTTCTTACCCATCGCACGGCGTAGCATGTCCGCGCCACCCAGAGTATAACCAGCCATTACCTGAGCTATCTGCATAACCTGCTCTTGATAGAGAATGATGCCGTAGGTTGGCTCGAGTACCGGCTGCAGTGAATCGAGCTGATAATCTGGATGCGGCCAGGCCATCTCGGCTCGACCGTGCTTACGGTTGATAAAGTCATCCACCATGCCCGATTGCAGCGGACCCGGGCGGAACAGCGCTACCAGTGCGACGATATCCTCGAAGCGCGACGGTAGCAGACGACGGATCAGGTCTTTCATACCGCTGGACTCAAGCTGGAATACCGCCGTGGTTTCGGCACGTTTGAGCAGCTCGTAGACCTTCTGGTCCTCAAGGTTAATCGCTTCGATGACGACAGGCTCTTCACCCTCCTCAGCCTTAACCTTATTGATCGTCTCCAGCGCCCAGTCGATGATGGTTAGCGTGCGTAGACCCAGGAAGTCGAACTTCACCAGCCCCGCCTCTTCGACATCATTTTTATCGAACTGAGTCACCAGACCCTGACCTTCGGAGTCACAATAGGTAGCAGAGAAATCGGTCAGCTTAGTCGGAGCAATTACCACACCGCCGGCATGCTTACCTACACCTCGGGTAACACCCTCAAGCTTATAGGCCATCTCCATGATCTCTTGCGCCTCTTCGCTGCTCTCAACGAATTCGCGCAACTGCTCCTCCTGCTCCCAGGCTTTGGAGAGCGTCATACCCACTTCAAACGGGATCAGCTTAGAGAGACGATCTGCCAAACCAAAGGCCTTGCCCTGCACGCGCGCTACATCTCGCACTACCGCCTTCGCGGCCATGGTACCGAAAGTGATGATCTGTGATACCGCATCGCGCCCATAAGTTTGTGCAACATAGTCGATAACCCGGTCGCGGTTATCCATACAGAAGTCGATATCGAAGTCAGGCATCGAGACACGTTCAGGGTTAAGGAAGCGTTCGAACAGCAGGTCATACTCGAGTGGGTCCAGGTCGGTGATCTTTAACACATAAGCGACCAGCGAACCGGCACCCGAACCGCGCCCGGGGCCAACAGGAATACTGTTATCCTTACCCCATTGAATAAAGTCCATTACGATCAGGAAATAGCCCGGGAAACCCATCTGAATAATAATGTCGAGTTCGAACTCCAGACGCTCATCGTAAGGTTTGCGTTTCTCCTCGAAATCGGGCGCTGAACGATCCAACAGAAAATCGAGACGCTCTTCCAAGCCCTGCTTAGAGACATGACGGAAGTAGTCATCCATCAACACGCCATCAGGAATCGGAAAGCGCGGCAGGTAGTAGGTACCAAGCTCGATTTCAATGTTACAACGCTGAGCAATCGCAACCGTATTCGCAAGCGCAGAAGGCAGATCACTAAAGAGCTCCACCATCTCCTCAGCGGAGCGGAAATACTGCTGCTCAGAGTAGTCACGAGGTCGCGCAGGATCTTCGAGCGTACGACTCTGATTGATACAGACACGCGCCTCGTGCGCTTCAAAGTCATCTGCTTTGATGAACATCACTTCATTAGTCGCGACGATCGGGCAATTCGCTTTGCGAGCGAGTTCAACGGTGTTGTGCAGCAGCGTCTCTTCATCAGGGCGACCCGTGCGCTGCACTTCGAGGTAGAAGCTGTTAGGGAAGAGCTGCAGCCACTGCTGCAGACAGGCCTCAGTCTTAGGATGCTGGCCCAATAGCATGCGCCCTAACTCACCACGACGACCGCCAGAGAGCGCAATCAGACCCTCAGCTTTCTCGGCAATCCAACTCTTGTAGATAAGAGCACGCTCAAGGTCGATATTCTGCCCTTCAGCATAGGCGCGCGAAACCAGCTCCATCAGATTGCGATAGCCCTGACCTGTGCGAACAAGCAGTGTCAACTGGAAAGGTGGCAGGTCTGGATTCTCATCATCAACCACAAAAAAGTCGATACCGCAGATCGGCTTAACACCAGCACCCAGCGCCGCTTTATAAAACTTCACCAGCGCATAAAAGTTAGTCTGATCAGTCAAGCCCACCGCCGGCATGCCATACTGGGCCGCGGCTTTCACCAACTCTTTGACACGCACCAGGCCATCAACCAAGGAAAACTCTGAGTGCACTCTTAAATGGACAAACTGTGCCTCAGACATTAATCCTGATCCTCAAGTAGACGTTTAACGGGGCCAAATGAACGACGATATTGTGGCAGAACTCCATGCTGCTGCAATAGCTTCAGATGCTCGGCAGTAGGGTAGCCTTTGTGTTTTGCAAAGCCGTACTCTGGGTGGGCCTTATCGAGCTCAATCATCTGCTGGTCACGAAAGACCTTGGCAATAATTGATGCAGCACCAATTTCGGCCACCTTAGCATCCCCTTTTACAATCGCCTCGACGCTGATGCCAATTTTTGGGCAGCGGTTTCCATCGACCTTAACATGATCAGGCTGGGGGGTTAGCCCCTCAACCGAGCGCTGCATCGCCAACATACTGGCGTGCAGGATATTGATCTGGTCGATCTCGTCGGTCGAAGCGCTGGCGATACACCACGCGAGCGCCTTCTCTTTGATCTCTTCAGACAACTGTTGGCGGCGTTTCTCAGAGAGCTTTTTTGAATCGGTCAGCCCCTGAATAGGATTTGCCGGATCCAATATGACTGCTGCGGCAACAACATCGCCGACCAAGGGGCCACGACCCACCTCATCGACCCCGGCAATCAGGCCCGCCGGAGTGAAGTCGAGTATTTGCGGTTTCACTGCTTAGCTCTCTTTTTCAACAGCGCTATGACCGCCTCGGCAGCACGATCATCAGCATTTAACCTCAGCCGTTCGGCCTGTTGTTGAAAATTATCCTGCAAATAGTGCCGGTAGGCTCGATCATCCAATGTACGCATTATCAGTGGCCCAAGCACCTCTGCTTTAACGCGATCCTGAAAGATCTCTGGAACTAGAGCATCATTGGCCATCAAGTTGGGCAGAGCAACATAGGGTGTACGCAACAGCCGGGAGATTATCGCGTAGGTCAAGCCCGCCATCCTGTAGGCGACCACCATCGGTGTGCGACAGAGCATCGCCTCTAGTGTTGCCGTCCCCGAGGCGATCAGCACCGCATCACTCGCCACCAGTGCCGTATGCGAACGCCCCTGAATCAGCGAGACTTTTAGGGTTTCACCGCGCGGCGCCAGGAGCTCAGAGAGCTGCTGAAAACGTGCTTGGTTGGCGGCGGGCAGAACAAACTGAAGTTCAGAGCGGCGCTGTTTCAGCCAGGTCGCGGTTTCGAGAAAATCAGGCGCTAGCTTAGCCACCTCAGAACCACGACTTCCAGGCATCAAACAGACAACCGGCCGTTTGGGGTCGAGTCCCAACTCTATACGCGCGGTCACTTGATCAATCGCTGGTGGCAACTGGGAGGCCAGCGGATGACCGATGAACTGCGCGTCTACAGGAGTTTTGTCGTAAAACTTAGCCTCAAAAGGGAGGAAGCAGAGCATGGTATCGACCGCTTTCACAATCTTCTGCAGACGCTTTTCACGCCACGCCCAGACAGACGGGCTGACATAGTGAACGGTAGGAATACCCGCCTCTTTTAAGCTGCGCTCTAGACCAATATTAAAATCTGGGGCATCCACACCGATAAAAAGGTCGGGAGGACTATTGAGCCAGGCTCTCACAAGCCCTTTACGGCGCTTGAGCAGTTCCGGTAAGCGTTTAAGAACCTCAACCAACCCCATAACTGATAGGCGCTCCATCGGGAAGATTGAGTGCAGACCCTCATGCTGCATACGACGCCCACCTACACCTTCAAACTGGATATCGGGGTAGCGCGTTTTAAGCTTCGCCATCAAGCCGGAGGCGAGAATATCCCCCGACTCCTCTCCGGCCACAATGGCGATACGCAATGCACTCATAGATGGGTGGTTAGCGGATAATACCGCGACTCGAAGCTTGTAGAGAATGGATCATTGGCTGCACCTGAGCTTCGGATTCTACTAATTCCGACAGACGTACTAGTGCATCGGCTAAAGAGAGGTTTTGGCGATAGATCGCCTTGTATGCCTGCTTGAGGATACGGATAGTTTCAATCGAGAAACCACGACGCTTCAGGCCTTCAGCATTAATACCATGGGGTTTAGCAGGGTTACCCGTTGCCAAGGTATAGGCCGGAATATCTTGCAATACAACCGTGCCCGCGCCACACATTACATGAGCACCAATCTTGCAGAACTGATGCACAGCGGTAAAGCCGCCAAGAATAGTGTGATCACCCACATGCACGTGTCCGGCACAGGCTGCGTTGTTAGCGAGGATGACGTGGTCACCGATACGACAATCATGTGCAACATGGACATAAGCCATCAGCAAATTGTGGCTGCCCACTCGGGTTATACCCTCATCCTGTACGGTGCCGCGATGAATCGTGACGCCCTCGCGAATGATATTGTTGTCGCCAATTTCAAGCCGCGTCAGCTCGCCCGCGTACTTTTTGTCCTGACACTCGTCACCAACAGTCGCAAACTGAAAGATACGGTTGTTGGCGCCGATTTTTGTCGGCCCTTTAATCACTACATGGGACTCGATGCGGGTACCTGCACCAATCTCGACATCAGGGCCAATGAGTGTCCAGGGGCCGACAACTACGTCATCTGCTAGCTTTGCAGAGGGATCAACTATTGCTTGGGGGTGAATCAAACTCACACCTTTCGATCAGCACACAAAATGGTTGCAGAGCTCACGGTATCACCGTCAACCGTTGCTTTAACGTCAAACTTCCAGATACCACGTTTCTCAGAAACTATCTTCGCCTCTAATTGTAGACGATCACCGGGTACTACAGGGCGTTTGAAACGCAGTTTATCGGAACCCACAAAGTAGTAGATAGAGCCATCCTGAGGTGTCTTATCCATCGTTTTGAAACCAAGGATACCTGCAGCCTGGGCCATCGCCTCAACGATAAGCACACCCGGCATCACTGGGTGATCGGGGAAGTGACCATTAAAAAACGGCTCATTCACTGTTACATTCTTGTAAGCCACGATAGATTCGCCTGGGATAAGCTCCACCACCCTATCCACCAAAAGAAAGGGGTATCGGTGTGGCAGGTATTTGCGAATCTCGTTTACATCCATCATCTTTCTTTAGCCTTTTGCGGCGAGCTTCTTTACGAGCTCTTCGAGTTCTAATATCCGTTTGTGCATCTCGTCCAATCGACGAAACCTCACTGCATTGCGCTTCCAGGAATTGTGCGGTTCGATCGCAGTGCCCGAGGAGTAGGCACCCGGCTCCTTAATCGAACGACTAACCAGCGACATAGCAGTCACATGAGTACCATCGGCAATCTCAAGATGCCCAGTGATACCGCTCATACCTGCGATAGTACACCGCTTGCCAATGCGAGTGCTACCGGCAATGGCGCAACCTCCAGCAATCGCGGTATGCTCACCGATCACAACGTTGTGGGCAATTTGGATCTGATTATCGAGTTTGACCCCGTTTCCGATCTGAGTATCCTCAAGTGCACCACGGTCAATAGTGGTGCAGGCTCCGATTTCGACATCATCACCAATCACAACCGAACCGAGTTGAGCAATCTTATGCCAGCCCTCGCGACTCGGCGCAAATCCAAAACCATCAGCGCCAATCACAGCGCCGGAATGAATGATACAGCGCTCTCCGACTCTGATGTTGTAACCAATCGATACATTCGCTGCGAGCTGAGTGTAATCTCCAATTGAAGCATTCGAGCCGACTACCGAATTTGCACCGATGACGGCATGCGCGCCAACCGTTGCACCAGCTTCAATAACGGCTCCTGCTGCTATCCGAGCACTACTCGATACAGTCGCCGTCGGCGCTATCTCAGCAGCTTTGGAGATACCCTCATCCAGTAAGACAGAGACGAACAGCTGGCTGATCTGCGCATAAGCCAAATATGGATCATTAACAGAGATAGCTGCTCTTGGAGCAGAGCTTGCCATCTCCGGTTTGAGCAGAACAACCGCCGCTTTCGAAGACTCAAGTTCGCTCTGGTAGCGGCTGTTTGAGAGGAAGCTGATTTGGCTACCGCTAGCGTTTTTAAGAGACGCTATCCCGCTAATGGTGCAGTCATCCCCCAGTAGCTCGCCCTGAACGAAATCAGCAAGGTAGGCGGCAGAGTAAGTTGAAACGGGCATAGTATTAGAGCGCGTTAAGACGCTTCACAACCTCGGGCGTAATATCGACGCCAGCCTCCATGTAAATAGTCGACTGACGATTGAGAATAACTGAAATATCACGCTCCTCAATGAGTTTGCGGATGACACTGTCTAACTTCGGACGCATCTGCGCAATAAACTCTTGCTCACGCTGAGCCCGTTGCTGCTGTAACGCCTGCGCCTGTTGTTGAAACTGCTGATACACCTTCGCGAACTGCAATTGCGCACGCTGCGCATCCTCACCAGCGGCCGACTGAGCCTTAGACTGCAACTCTCGAGCCTGCTGTTCGAGTTCTC
>JAHEDZ010000008.1:115156-127629 GCA_024640955.1 Oceanospirillaceae bacterium | reverse complement strand
GCGAAATCAATATGGACGAGAATCGCCGTCTCGCCCGACTCAGGGCGCTCAAAAAACAATTAGCTTCTGACCTCTAGAATTACTCTTCAGTCGCCGGCAATTTAACCGGGCGAGAGGGTACGACTGTAGAGATGGCGTGCTTGTACACCATCTGGCTTACTGTGTTCTTCAGCAGAATAACGAACTGATCGAAGGATTCGATCTGTCCCTGCAACTTGATGCCGTTAACGAGGAAGATAGAAACTGGAACGCGCTCTTTACGCAGTACGTTCAAGTAAGGGTCTTGTAGGGTCTGCCCTTTTGACATAGTCCTCTCCTTATAGATGGAGGTTGTAGTAATAGTTTAAGTGCTGCGCTTGGCTCAAGCGGGTCTCTGCCCTATCGCCGAATCCATTCCGGAACAAAATCTCGCCAAGGTCCATTAGTATATAGTGGCTGGTTAGATTTGTCTCAAGGTTTGTGCCACAAGATCTTGGGATTTATCCAACGGATCAACACAAACCGCGCCTTGCCAGCCCCGCAGCCAGGTCATTTGACGCTTGGCCAACTGGCGAGTTGCAACCACGGCTTTGTCTATCATCTCAGACTCCGTCAACTCGCCATCCAGGTACTGCCACATCTGACGGTAACCAACACAGCGCATAGACGGCAGGCCGAGATGCAGGTCCCCCCGCGCGCGCAGAGCCTCTACCTCGGCCTTAAAACCTTGCTCTAACATCAGGTCATAACGCAGAGCGATACGGCGGTGCAACTCAGTCCGATCCTTCGGCATCAACGCGAGCGGCAGAAGATCCCAAGGCAGCACCTTTTCAGCTTGCTCTTGCCAAAAGCTCTCTATGGAGCGCCCCGTTAGCAAAACCACCTCCAGTGCCCGTTGGATACGTTGGGAATCGAGTGGTTTGAGGCGCGCTCCCGAGAGAGGATCTAGCTCTGCCAGTTTGGCATGCATCGCAGGCCAACCTTTTTCAGCGGCCTCTGCTTCTATCCGTGCCCGCAGCTCAGGATCAGCCTCCGGTAGCTTCGCTAAACCCTCGGCGAGCGCTTTAAAGTAGAGGATCGTACCGCCCACCAATACCGGTAGCTTGTTCTGTGCGAGCGCACGCTCAATCTCGCACGTGGCATCCGCAACAAAATCTGCTGCGGAGTAGGACTCAGTCGGATCAAGAATATCGATCAGTTCATGCGGGTACTGTTTGAGCGTCTCGGCGTCTGGTTTAGCGGTACCAATATCCATTTGCCGATAGATCAGCGCAGAGTCGACACTAATCAGCGCTACATCTCGATGATCAGCCAGACGCAACCCTAGGTCTGTCTTACCCGAAGCGGTGGGCCCCATAATAAAAACAACGCGTGGCTTGGACACTTACTGTCCTCGCAGGAAGAGCTTATCCAGCTCAGAAATAGTCAGCTGTACCCAAGTTGGTCGCCCGTGGTTGCACTGGCCTGAACGCTCAGTCGCTTCCATATCTCGCAGCAGCGCATTCATCTCTGGAATAGTTAGTTGTCGATTTGCGCGTACGGAGCCGTGGCAAGCCATCGTCGCCAACAGCTCGTTGATACTCTCTTCAATCCTACGACTGCTGCCGTAGGTACGCATATCCGCTAAAACATCGCGAACCAGCACGCTGACATCAGACTTCGCCAGAGCCACCGGCACTTCGCGGATACTTAAACTCTCCTGCCCAAGGCGCTCTACAGCGAAGCCCAGTCTGGTAAAGGTCTGCGCCTGCTCCACCGCGATCTCTGCTTCAGATTCACTCACATTGAGCGAAACTGGCACCAGCAGCGGCTGACTGCGAATCCCCTCAGACTCCCATGAGCTTTTCATCCGCTCATAAACAATCCGCTCATGTGCCGCATGCATATCAACCAGCGCCATTCCCTGGGCGTTCTGCGCCAGAATGTAAATGCCGTGCAACTGCGCCAACGCAAAGCCCATGGGCGGCAGGTCCTCTTTAGGGAGGTTGCTGAAGTCCGCAGTAGCAGTCTCGGGCGTCGAGCTTTGCGGATGCAATTGACCGTAGGCCTGTACCTGATCCTGGACGGCTCCCGCTGAGAAACTCGGCGTTGCACGCTGCACGTAGGCTCCAAAACCGTTCGCACTCGGCGTTCCGTTCGATACACCACCGCCGCCAAAACTCGCCGGCTGGAACTGGGCTTGGGCCTGGGGCAGAGACATGCGTTGCTGATCGAAATTCTGGTCCTGCGGTTGAGTGGTAGGGCTCATCGGCATCGCAGCGCCGGTACCGGCTGGATTATCCTGTGGACGCTGATCGGCTATCACCCGGTGGAGCGTGCGGAAGATAAAGTCATGTACCAGACGCCCTTCACGGAAGCGAACCTCATTCTTGGTTGGGTGCACATTCACATCGACTAGTGCAGGATCCAGTTCAAGATAAAGCACATAGCAGGGGTGGCGACCACTAAAGAGCACATCCGCATAGGCTTGGCGTATAGCGTGTGTCACCAGCTTATCGCGAATCACACGACCGTTTACGAAGAAGTACTGCTGATCGGCCTGACTGCGTGAGTAGGTCGGCAGACCAATCCAACCCCAGAGCCGCAAGCCCGAAGCCTCAGCACTGATATCCAGATGGATCGACTGCTCGATAAAACCAGATCCAAGTAACGAGCCGATTCGGCGCTCACGCATCGCTTCGGTGTCAGCCGGTTTAAGCTGGTGCACCACGCGATTGTTGTTACTCAACTGGAAATGCAGATCGAAACGGCTCAACGCTAAACGCTTCACTACCTCTTCCAGGTGACGGTATTCAGTCTGCTCGGTCTTCAAAAACTTGCGGCGGGCCGGCGTGTTGAAGAAGAGGTCGCGCATCTCAACCGTTGTACCCTGAGGATGGGCCGCAGGCGATAGCTCCGTCTCCATGTCACGTCCCTCCGCTTTTACCTGCCAGGCGTTCTCTTCGCCCTGAGCACGCGAGGTCAGCGTTAAACGTGATACTGAGGAGATCGAAGCGAGCGCCTCGCCACGAAAGCCAAGACTGGCGACCGCCTCCAGATCGTCAAGGATTTTGATTTTCGATGTCGCATGACGACTCAGCGCCAGCGCCAGATCATCTCGATCAATGCCATAGCCATCATCACGGATGCGAATCAGCTTGACGCCACCCTGCTCCACATCCACCTGAACCTTGGACGCTCCCGCATCGATGGCGTTCTCTAATAGCTCTTTTACAACGGAGGCTGGGCGCTCTACCACCTCACCCGCAGCAATCTGGTTCGCCAGTTGGGGCGAGAGTAACTCAATTCGACTCATTAAAAATTAACCTGCAGGTATACGCAGAACCTGACCCACACGGATACGGTCAGACTTCAGTTTATTGGCGGAGCGAAGCGCGCCCAAACTCACTCCATTGCGCTGGGCAATACGCGAAAGACTGTCGCCTGCAACAACCTTGTACTCGCGCTCCATCCCTTTAGGTAACTGACCGCTCTCTTTGAGCTTCGCCACCAGGGTACCCGGCGGAGGACGGGTCCAAAAGTGCTCCAACAGACCCTCTGCGACGGCCTTGGCCATACGCTTTTGATAGGCAGGATCACGCAGTTTCTTCGCCTCGCCCGGATTTGAGATAAAACCAGTTTCAACCAAGATCGATGGAATATCGGGTGACTTGAGCACCACAAAGGCCGCTTTCTCAATATGTTTCTTGTGCATCTTGGCGAACTTAGCGATCTTGTTGTGCACAAGCTGTGCGACATCGACGCTACTGGTGCGCGCATAGTTCATCGACATATCCAAGAGCACGCTCGCCAACGCCTCGTCCTTGTCCTCAAGACTGACACTGCCTACGCCACCAATAAGATCAGCAGAGTTCTCTTTCTGCGCCAGCCAACGACCCATCTCACTGGAAGCACCGCGGTTAGAGAGCACCCAGACCGATGCCCCGCGCGCTTTTGAGTTGCGCGCAGCATCGGCGTGTATAGAGACAAACAGATCGGCATTGGCTGTGCGCGCCTTAGAAGTACGGCCACGCAGGCTGATGTAGTAGTCACCGGTACGTACCAACTGAGCTTTGAAGCCTGGCTCAGCATCAATTCGGCGCTTTACCTCTCTGGCAATCGCCAGGACAACGCGTTTTTCATAGAGGCGATTCGGTCCAATCGCACCAGGGTCTTCACCACCGTGCCCCGCATCGATCGCAATAATGATATCGCGCTGCGTGTCCGGAATACTGAGCGGTTCCGCGGCAGGCTTAAGCGCTTGCTGGGCGCTAGTAGCCAGGTCAACCACCAAGCGGTGACCATACTGATCGTTGGGCGGTAGGGTAAAACTGCTCGGCTGCGCCTTCTGCGCCAGATCCAATACCAGACGCAACCCATCATCGCGCTTGCCCGAGCGCAGCTTGCTGATCGGGCTACCGGCCACATCAAGCTTGCTGAGATCGGTATTGAGCGAAGCACTCTCCAGATCAATAACGACGCGCGAAGGGTTGTCCAGCGTAAACAGGCTATGTTGTACCGGGCCATTAAGATCAAAAACCAGACGCGTATTGTCGGGTGCGAGCCAGATACGCAGATTATCAATCTGAGTATTGGCCTGTACCAGCGAGGTGCTAACCAGCAGAAATAGGCTGATTAACCTCTGCACCGTTCTCATTGACTGCCTCCCTGCATACAATCAACAGCGGGATCAGCGTTCATCGCTGCCAACTGCCGCGTACCACGTTCAGTGTTGGCTATCGCTGAGAGCTTGCGGCCCGGGAGGTCAGCTTCTAAATAAATTTCGATATCCGGCGTTGGTAGAAATCCCTCACCCTTTTCGGGCCACTCAATCAAACAGAGCGATTCGCCGTCAAAGTAGTCTCGTACCCCAAAGTACTCGAGCTCTTCTGGATCCGCCAAACGGTAGAGGTCAAAATGATAGACACGACGCCCTTGGTCAAGCTCGTAGGGCTCCACCAACGTGTAGGTGGGACTTTTAACACCGCCCTGATGACCCAAAGCGCGCAAAACACCGCGGCTTAGGGTGGTTTTACCCATCCCTAAATTTCCGTGCAAAAACACCACAGAACCCGCGCTATGCGCGGCCAGTATCGCGCCGGCCGCTAGGGTGCCGTCCTCATCAAGCAGACGCCAATCAAGCTGTGAAACCATCGGTTATCAAACCCCAATGTCGATCTCGTTATCATTCACCGCGACTCTGATCTGCGCCAACAGATCTGAGGCCAGCAGCCCACGCTCCCCCCGAGCAGCTGCCAGGTCGCCTGCGCGAGCGTGAATCCACACCCCACAGCGAGCGGCGTCGGCCAGAGTTACACCCTGTGCCATAAGCGCCCCTATGATACCAGAAAGTATGTCTCCCATGCCTGCTGTTGCCATACCAGCATTACCACGGTCACACACCTCTATTTGACCCTGCGAGCAGGTTAGAGTTCCCGGCCCTTTTAACACCTGAACGCCACCATATTTGCGCTCTAAGTTGCGTACGGCCGAGAGCCGATCCTGCTGCACATCGTGAGCAGAGATACCCAGCATTCGTGCGGCTTCACCCGGGTGTGGAGTACAGATAGCTTGACCACCTGCTCTAAGATCAGCTTTGACCATTAAATTCAGTGCATCAGCGTCAAACAGGCGCGGACCATCAAAACCTTCCGCCAGCGCTAACATACCCCGCGCCCAACTATCCTGACCTAGCCCGGGACCCACCACCAGTGCACTACTCTGTTCAACGAGGGCTGCGAACTCCGGTGGATTATCTATCCCATGGACCATCACCTCTGGCACTCGCGCCAATGAGGCGCTCACATGTTCAGGCCGAGTCAGCAGAATCACCCGCCCGGCACCAGTACGCAGAGCCGCCTCTGCTGCCAGAATGACCGCGCCACCCATGCCCAAATTACCGCCCAGAATCATGACCACACCAAAGTCCCCCTTATGAGCCGAAGGGGTGCGCGGCGGTAGTAGAGATGTGACACACTGCTGCTGCGTTAAATTGGCCAGGGGCTCAACCCCCTTGAACAGCGATTGCGGGATGCCCAGACTGGCCCAATAACGCTCACCGGAATGAGCAGAACCCTCGGCGGTTAACCAGCCCAGCTTATTCGCGATAAACGTTAACGTCGCATCGGCTCTAACCGAACAGCCAAGCGGCACGCCAAGGTCAGTATCGAGACCGGAAGGCTGATCCAGCGCCAGCACAGGAAGATCACTGGCGTTGATTGCAGCAATCATTGAGGCGGTGGGCTCTCGCACTTCACCTTTAAGACCAATACCCAGCAGCGCATCAACGATCAGATCAGCGTCGATCGTCATGTCCCCTGCATAAATCTGAGTCTGTATCGAACTGGGCAGATCACCCCAGGCTGAGGCAGCCTCATGGCGAGCACGCTCGCGAACAGAAGGGTCGGCAAACACCAGTTGCACCGACCAGCCGAGCTCATCCGCAAGACGCGCCAGCACGACACCATCACCGCCATTGTTGCCGCCACCAACCCAGATGGAGAGACTGCGCACCTGCGGCCAACGCTGGCGTATGAGCGCCAAAGATGCCTGGGCTGCGCGCTGCATTAGCGCATAACCGGCGATGCCTAAAGCCTCTATCGCGCGGCGATCCAGCGCCCTACACTGGGCGGCGCTGAATAGGGTACGTGGCAAATCCCGACTTATCATCCAACCTCCAATCCCAAAATCGTCAAACCTACTTTTGATCTCAGTTTTCAGTATAGTGGCGTTCAACATAGCAAGTTTATACGCGGCATAGAATGTCTAGTCTGACTGAAGACACCCTGAACCCAGATCTGCACCAGTTGGCACTGAGCCTAAAGGCCCAGGCACGAACTCTAGGCTTTGACGCCTGCGCTATCACGCTGCCCGATGCTAGCTCAGAAAGGGAATACCTCAAGGCCTGGCTCGAGAAGGGTTACCAGGGTGATATGAGCTATCTGGAGAATCATTTCGACAAGCGTATCGACCCCAGTCAGCTCGTCGCAGGTACAGTGCGTATCATCATGCTGCGCATGAACTATCTGCCCGAAGATACCCGCATTTCTGAGGTTCTGCGAGACAAACGCAAAGCCTACATCGCGCGCTACACGCTTGGACGCGACTATCACAAGATGGTGCGCTCGCGACTCAAACAGCTAGGTCAGTGGCTTAGCGAGCAAGTAGAGGAGACCGTCTCGTTCAGACCCTTTGTCGATAGCGCCCCAGTGCTCGAGCGCCCCCTAGCACGACAAGCCGGTTTAGGCTGGATTGGCAAACATACCCTGCTAATAAACCGTGAGGCTGGCTCCTGGTTCTTTCTAGGCTCACTCTTCACTAACGTTGCGCTGCCGGTCGATGCCGCTGAAGAGGACGAATACTGCGGCCGCTGTACCGCCTGCATGGATGTTTGCCCAACCAACGCTTTCCCTCAGCCCTACGTGCTGGATGCGCGACGATGTATCTCTTACTTAACGATTGAACAGAGCAGCTCAATTCCTGTAGAGCTACGCCCACTCATGGGTAACCGAGTCTTTGGCTGCGATGACTGCCAGCTCATCTGTCCTTGGAACCGTTTTGCTCAGCGCAGCCCAGAGGATGATTTCAAGCCACGCCACGGCTTAGATAACGGCGAGTTAGTGGAGCTGTTTAAGTGGAGCGAGAAGGAGTTTCTGACAAAAACAGAAGGTTCAGCGATACGCCGAACCGGCTATGAGGGTTGGATGCGCAACCTTGCCGTCGCTCTGGGCAACGGACCGGCAAGCCCAGGAGCGATTGAGGCGCTGCGGTCAAAGATGGGCGCGGTATCGGACCTTGTTGATGAGCATATTCGTTGGGCCTTGGACGAACTTGCCGGCAAAGATGAGCTGCTAACTGAGCCCTTGTTCATTCACGCAGGTTCCAAGCGCCTACCGGAGTAGGTGCTGTTACCCATGAACGACCGGTATGCAGCTAATGCAGGAGCAATTGGCGTGCATCGCTCCCACTCTAACTCTTTACTCAGACTTATCTACTCGAAGGAAGTGCTCGCGGTAGTACCGCATCTCATCAATCGAGTCTCGAATATCATCTAGCGCAAGGTGAGAGCCCTTCTTAGTTAACCCAGCCATCAGATCCGGGCGCCAGCGGCGCACAAGCTCTTTAAGCGTGCTCACATCGAGGTTGCGGTAGTGGAAGTGATCCTCCAACGCCGGCATGTAGCGATTGAGGAAGCGGCGATCCTGATGCACCGAGTTACCGCACATGGGTGAAGTGCCTGCATCCGAGTACTCAAGCAGAAACTCCAACATCTGCTGTTCGGCTTGCGCTTCAGACAGAGTCGACGCCTTAACCCGATCAACAAGCCCCGAGCCGCCATGTTGTTTGGTGTTCCACTCATCCATGGCATCAAGGATGCTATCAGGCTGGTTGACCACCAGAACCGGACTCTCTGCCAGCGTATTAAGATCCGCGTCAGTGATGATGATCGCCATCTCAATAATGCGCTCGCGCACTGGGTCAAGCCCGGTCATCTCAAGGTCGATCCAGATTAGGCGGGTATCTCGGGACATTCTTCTCTCCTTTTCATACACTAAGGATAAGCCTTCAGATCGACCCGCTCCACCCTTACGAGTATCATATTGTTATTAATTCTGTTGATGGATACCGCCTGCGCGGTTTAATGAATGGCAAAACGCAAAGTTAACCGCCGTCAAGCCTGGCGTATAGAGAAGATCCAAGCCGAGCGCAAAGCGCGCGCTGAGCGCAAAGATGCGCAGATCGATGCCCAGCTTGAGGGTGGCGATCTCGGCTCTGAACAGCACGGCATCATCATCTCTCACTACGGCAAACTCGTTGATGTGGAAGCGACTGACGGCAGCGAAGCGGGCGACATTGTCCGTTGCCACATGCGCACCCATCTCGGCCAACTAGTCACGGGCGACCGTGTAATCTGGCGCAAATCCCCCGATGCCGGTGTCGTGGTAGCGCTTGAGGAGCGCGCCTCTGAACTCAAGCGCCCAAACAGCCAGGGCGAACTTAAACCGGTCGCCGCCAATATCGACTCGATTCTGATTGTTGTTGCGGTGGAGCCCCGCGCTCACGCGAGTTTAATTGATCGTTACCTAGTGGCGGCCGAGCTGTCTGATATTGAGCCGGTTATCGTGCTCAACAAAACCGATCTGATCAACGAAGAGAATGCCGAATGGATTCTGCCGATGATCGATACCTACATCGAGATCGGCTACAAGATCATCTATGCCTCAACCAGCACCAATCATGGTTTGGACGAGCTGTATGAGTTTCTCGCCGGCCGAACCACCGTTTTTGTTGGCCAGTCGGGTGTAGGCAAATCCTCACTGGTAAATGTACTACTTCCCGGTGTTGATATGAAAGTCGGCGCACTCTCAGACACCCATAAAAAGGGTAAGCACACCACGACTACCGCGCGCCTCTTCCACATCCCCGGTGGCGGCGACTTGATCGACTCCCCCGGGATTCGTGAATTTGGCCTCTGGCATATCGACCCTGAGCGCTTGCTAGATGGTTTCAAGGAGTTGCGCCCCTACATCGGCCACTGCAAATTCCGCGACTGCGCACATGAGGAGGAGCCCGGCTGCGCCTTTGATGAGGCGCTTGAGAGCGGTGCTGTCTCAGAGCAACGTTTTATCAGCTACAAACAGATATTACTTTCGATGCTGGACTCTGACTTCAGCCCCAGAAACTAGTATGATCGAGCCCAACGATTGATCACCGCAGCAAGGAGCCCCGGTTGAAAACTACGCTGTTTATTCTGTTCCAGCAGGTCGTGCCACAACATCTACTATCACGTCTTGTCGGTATGCTGGCTGAGTGCACTCAACCCTGGCTAAAAAATTGGCTGATAAAGCGCTTCATTGCTCACTTCAATGTGGACATGAGCGAAGCGAAAAACCCAGAGCCCGAGGCTTACGAAAACTTTAACGCCTTCTTTACGCGAGAGCTCAAAGAGGGTGCACGTAAACTCACAATGGACGAGCACCTATTGATCTCACCTGCGGATGGGGCAATCTCAGAGATTGGTAACATCGAATTCGGGCGTATCTTGCAGGCCAAAGGTCGTGGTTACTCTCTAACTGCTCTTGTCGGCGGCGATGAGAAACGCGCCGAACCCTTTATCGGTGGTCGCTTCGCAACCATTTATCTATCGCCGAAGGACTACCACCGTGTGCACATGCCGGCAGGTGCGGTTCTTAAGGAGTCGATCTACGTACCGGGCGATCTCTACTCGGTCAACCAGACCACGGCTGACAGCGTAGATTCGCTGTTTGCACGAAATGAACGTCTAGTATCGATTTTCGAGACCGAGCACGGACCGATGGCGATGATTCTGGTCGGTGCTATGATCGTGGCGGGTATCGAAACCGTCTGGAGCGGCCAGGTTGCTCCACCACCGAAAAGCGCGCGTAAGATCTTCAGCACAGATGCCGACACTGCACTTATACTCGAACAGGGCGCGGAGATGGGCCGTTTTAAGCTCGGCTCAACTGTCATTCTGCTCTTCCCTGATCAGGCGGTAGAGTGGCTCGACTCCCTTCGTGCCGGCACGCCCGTTCGCCTCGGCGAAGTGATTGGTGAGTTTACTGAAATCTTAGAAAGCAGCGACAACAGCGAAGAGGCTTAAATCTTGAACCAGAGCTACGACAGACTTGCTCAGCACCTTGATAGCACCGCACCGCTCTGTACTGCTCTGAGCAGCTACAGAATCATCGAGGTCAGCGGCGTTGATACCGAGAAGTTTCTGCAGGGCCAGCTGAGCTGCGACCTACGCCAGCTTGCCGAGGTCGGCCACATTCCCGGCTCACACTGCAACATTAAAGGCCACATGATTAGCCTATTCAGGCTCTTCTACCTCGATGCGCGAAAGGTCTGGTTGCGTGTGCACGAATCGATCGCGCAGAGCGCGTTCGATAACCTGAAGAAGTATAGTATCTTCTCGAAAGTAACCTTAAGGTTTGCGGACGAGCTCAGCGGTATCGCCGTTGATGCAGCTAATAGTCGCAAACTTTGCATCGGCTTTGAAGTTAAAGAAGATCACAAATCCCTGTATGTAAAAGAGGACAGCGTAATCGCTGTCTACGACGCCGCACTCTACGAAGTCTGGGCACAGGATAACATCCTTCTGACCTGTCTCGAGGCTGGAAAACTCAAAGGCACGCCTGAATCGCACTGGGATCTGGCAAATATCGAGCGTGGTTTAGTTGACCTGCGAGCCGAGACTCAAGAGCACTTCATCCCACAGATGACCAATTTACAAGCCGTTGATGGTGTCAGCTTTAACAAAGGCTGTTACACCGGGCAGGAGATTGTCACCCGCCTGCAGCACCGCGGCATCCTGAAGAAGGCGATGTACCGCTTCAGTGCTTCTGGCGTCGAAGCCGTCGCCCCTGGTAGCGAGCTGCTGAACAGCGAGGGAGCTTCTGTCGGCGAGGTTGTTCTGGCCGCATCGACCGATTCTGAGACACAGCTGCTCGCTGTTGTACAGCAAGCGCAGATTGATGCCGGCGAAACGCTACGGCTTCCGTCAGGCACAGAGCTTAGCTTCAAAGGCCTTCCTTACGAGCTCGACCCAATGCTGTTTGAGAAGAAGCGCTAGATCGTAAGCTGCTTCCCTGTAGGAGCCTCCCCGATAGGGGTGGCGACCCTACGAAAATCGTGCTCTTGGCTCTTACCCGAGTTCCACTCCCGTTGCCGGAACGTCTAAGGTATAACCGCGCCCCGATACGTGACGCAACAGTAGCTCGCTGACCAGCTGGTTACCTAACTGATCGCGCAGACGTTTAATCCGCACTGCACCCGCCGCCTCCTCGCATTGCGCCTCTGATTTGCCAGAGACGATCGCTTCGAGCGACGCACCGCTCAGGTACTCATCATCCAAACGCGCCTCCAACAACACGGCTAAGGTCTCTAGATTCGAGGCCGTCAGTTTGAATCGCTGATCGTTAATCTGCACAAAATTCTCGGCCCGATTGAGTCGAATCTGGTTTACGCTGAGCGTTCGCGCCTGCGCCTCACGGTTTCGCGCTCGCAGATCCAGGTTGAGTATCAGCAGACCCAGTGCGACGAGAAGCAGCGCAAAGCAGAGCACCAACAGCGCAGTAATGATCTGCGTATAGAGCCCCATCGACTCCTCAAACAGTGAACCCGAGGCGGCAAGGACCTCTAGCAGCTTGATCTCCGCCTGAGAGCTCAAATCCGTCTCCACGAAGATACGCTCTACATTGGTGTTGAACACTTGCGGATCGGGCAATCGCAGTAGTACCCAGGCAAACAGACCGATCACCAGAGCCACCAGCAGCAACGCTAGTCGCTTCACTAGAACCAACGGCTTAGTAACGGAGGAAATAGTCACCGGCCGTCTCCTTGTACTGACTCAGTTTGCTGCTCTCGACCTGCTCCAGCAGCACAAGAAGCGACCAGCTGTTAGCGGCGAGTCGGGCGCTAGCCTCTCGCTTCGCAGCACTGGCACTACACTCACCGCGAATAGCGATCACACCGTAGTGCAGTTGCAACGGATT
>JAHEDZ010000008.1:0-115056 GCA_024640955.1 Oceanospirillaceae bacterium | reverse complement strand
CCAGCAGCACAAGAAGCGACCAGCTGTTAGCGGCGAGTCGGGCGCTAGCCTCTCGCTTCGCAGCACTGGCACTACACTCACCGCGAATAGCGATCACACCGTAGTGCAGTTGCAACGGATTATCGCGCTTGGCTTTGTAGGCGAAGAGGCAGTCAGCAGCAGACACCTCTGTCACCGCAAACATGAGCACCAACCCCAGCAGGGTAAAATATTTTGATCCTTTCATGCCCTCAATAAAGCATTCGGACCTATCTCGTGCAAGGTTATCCGATAACAAACGCTGTAAAAGCATCCGTTATCGGATAACAACCTGCTGTTTTTGAATAACTTTTTGAATCGAACCACTCTGAGCTTGAAAGCAAACAGAAGGAGTTCATCCGATGAGAAATCTTGTTATATCCCTACTACTGAGCGGCTCTTTAGTCGCCGCACCCGCCTTGGCAGGCCCCTCAACTAAGAGCGATAAAGTGATTACCGGTATCATAGTGGGCGCCACCGCCGCTGCATTGATAGCCGCAATCGCCAACGCTGATGAAGTGAAGGTCTACTCAAAACCACCAACTCATCATCAGCCTGCTAAGCGCTACCATAAGCCTTACTCTAAACCGCACTACAAGCATAAGAGTGCGCCGCGCCACTACAGCAAACCGCCGCGTTACTGGAAACGCGACCGCTGGCAGCGCAAACACTGGCATGGCCCTGATCGCTACTTCGATGGCAACCGCCGTTACTGGCAGCACTGAAGAATTGAGGTAGACTTGGGCGGCGCTGCTTTCTAGCGAGGAATACTAGAAAGAAAGACTAGAAAGAAACACTAGAAAGAAGCGCCCGATACACGCCAATCTTTTCGAGGCAGAAATGCACAGACCCAGCTTACTTATCATTCTCACCCTAGCGATTACAGCCTGCGCCACACCGGAGTACCAACGCACCTACAACCAGTGTTCAATTGAGGCCTACGACCGCTACCCTGCACGAATTGAGTTGATTGAGTCAGAATGCTCGCGTGAGGTGGAGATCGATACAGGCAAAACCGAGTGTATAACGACCTACGAAGAGAACAGTGAGCGCACGGTGTGTGGGCCGTTATTAGAAACTGTCACGGAGACCTATGCCTGTGAGATCGAGCGCGATCTAAACAGCGGTTCGCGATCGCTATTTATCCGCCAATGCACAACCAACCAGTGCCTGAAGACCTACGGCAACCCCGACTGCGAAACAGAGTGAGTTAGCCCAACAGATCAACTGAGTCGCTGCTGTAACCAGGTAGAGATATCCACAATCTGCGGCATGCAGACTTCGTGATCCATCGGGTAGGTCCTGTACTCTGAACTCCAGCCACCGGACTCTAATCTGGCCTGAGCCTGGCGCCCAAGTGACTCAGGCACAACTGAATCGGACGTGCCGTGCTGAATGAGGATGGGAAGCTGAGCATTCACCTCAGTCTGCTGGCACAGCTTCGGTGTCGCGAAATAGGTCGACATCGCTATCAAACCGCCCAGTGCCTTGGGGTAAGTCAACGCAGCTTGATAAGCAACTGCACCACCCTGCGAGAATCCGGCCAGAATAACATTCTCGCTCTCAATGCCGCGTTCTGACTCAGACTCGATGAATCGATGCACAGCTGCTGCCGATGAAAGAATCTGCTCCTCATCAATCTCGCGCTCCAGCTCCATACTGAAGATGTCATACCAGGAGGGCATAATGTACCCGCCATTCACCGTTACCGGGCGCTCTGGCGCGTGCGGAAAGATAAAGCGCACCGCTTTATCAGCCGGAAGCTTCAACTCCGGTACTATCGGTACAAAGTCATGACCCGAAGCGCCCAGCCCATGCAGCCAAATGACGGTATGAGTCGGATTCTCGCCAGTCTCGACACGCTCATGAGGTAGTAGATTCATAATGCTTCCTTTTCACAATCCGTTCTCGGGCGGCAATTGCCAGTCGATGGTTCCGCGCCCCTGAGTTTCTAGCCAGTTATTCGCCTGCGAAAAGGGCTTGCTACCAAAGAATCCGCGGTGGGCAGATAGCGGGGAGGGGTGAGGTGAGTTGATCACCAAGTGCCTACCCGTATCGATCTTGGCACCCTTTTTCTGCGCATAGCTACCCCAAAGCACAAACACAGCACCCACAGAGTGCTCGTTAACCAGTTCTATCACGCGATCGGTGAACCGCTCCCAGCCCTTACCCTGATGTGCGTTGGCATTGCTATCTTCAACCGTTAGCACCGCATTGAGGAGCAGAACGCCCTGCTTGGTCCAGCTCTCCAAGTAACCATGCTTGGGCGCTGTAACGCCTAAATCGGACTCCAGCTCTTTGTAGATATTGCGTAGCGATGGAGGGATTTTCACGCCGGGCATCACCGAGAAGCTAAGCCCGTGCGCTTGCCCCGGCTGGTGATAAGGATCTTGTCCCAGTATCACCACGCGCACCTGATCGAGAGGCGTCGCTTCTAGCGCATGAAACCAGTTTGAGGAGTGTGGGTAGATTTTGATCTGATCAGCTTTGCGCTCAGCCAAAAATGCTTTGAGCGCCTGCATATAGGGTTGTTCAAATTCGCTCTGCAGATGCGCTGCCCAGCTTGGAGCTTTTTCTAGTGCCATAAGCCTATCCTTTCAGCCCTCGATACTCTTTATACTCTCTATACTTAGCCGAACTACTCGCATTCACCCCGCTGAATGGCAGGTAGTAGCGCACTTTTGCCGGTGCATGTGAGAAGTAACCCGCTAGCAGTATGATCGCGAAGAAACCCTCAACGCGCCAAGCAGGATCAAAAAGGATCCAGCCAAAAATCACTAACTTCAACAGCACCGCCAAGCCGCGCATCTGTAGCAGAAAGATACCGTCCGCCCAGATCTCGAGCACTAGCATCAGCATGCCACTCGCCAGTGCTAGCAGCCCGAGGGGCAACCACCGCTCACTCGCCAAGCCAAAAAGAAAAAAGCCTGCGTAGCCACAAACACCCATCAGGTGCAGCGTACGCAGGCCTATCATCAGATGGCGTTTACCTGCGAACTCTCGTTTCTCAATCGGAAAAAACCAAGTGTTCACAGGTGCGCTACCTATCGGTGAGTTTAAGCAGGCTCAGACGCGTGGGCGCATCGCCGGGAAAAGGATCACGTCACGGATTGAGGGTGAATCAGTAAACAGCATCACCAGACGGTCAATACCTATGCCCTCGCCTGCTGTAGGCGGCAGACCGTACTCCAACGCGTTGACGAAGTCTGCATCGTAGTGCATCGCTTCGTCATCACCGGCGTCCTTATCTTCCACCTGTTTGCGGAAACGCTCAGCCTGATCTTCAGCATCGTTGAGCTCCGAGAAGCCATTTGCCAACTCACGACCACCCACGAAAAACTCGAAACGGTCAGTCACGAATGGATTGTCATCGCTGCGACGTGCCAATGGAGAGACCTCTGTCGGGTACTCTGTAATGAAGGTCGGCTGCTGCAGACGGTGCTCGGCAGTCTCTTCGAAGATCTCAATCTGGATTTTACCCAAGCCCCAACCATCTTTAACATCGATCTCCAGACGTTCAGCGATCTGACGTGCAGCGTGTTCGTTCGACAGCGCCTCAGCGGTAATATCCGGATTGAAGTGCAGAATCGCATCAAAAACCGACATGCGTTGGAACGCCTTAGAGAGGTCGTACTCGAAGCTCTCAAGCACCTCGCCCTCTTCGTTACGCACGGTGTTGACGATCGTAGTTGTACCCAAGACCTGCTGCGCCACTGTGCGCAGCATATCTTCAGTGAGATCCATCAGGTCTTTGTAATCCGCGTACGCCTGGTAGAACTCGATCATCGTGAACTCTGGGTTATGACGCGTCGACAGCCCTTCGTTACGGAAGTTACGGTTGATCTCGAATACGCGCTCGAAACCACCGACAACCAGACGCTTCAGGTAGAGCTCCGGCGCGATACGCAGATACATCTCGATATCCAGTGCGTTGTGGTGTGTCACGAATGGACGTGCAGTGGCACCACCAGGAATCGCTTGCAGCATCGGTGTCTCAACTTCAAGAAAACGCTTCTCGGCCAAATAGTTACGAATCGCCGCAATAATCTGGAAGCGCTTCTCGAACACTTCACGTGAAGACTGATTGGTGATCAGATCGACATAACGCTGACGGTAGCGAATCTCGGTATCCTGCAAGCCTTTGTGCTTATCCGGTAATGGGCGCAAGCTCTTAGTCAGCAGTTCGAACTCTTCCATATCAACGTATAGATCGCCCTTGCCTGACTTGTGTACGGCACCGGTGATACCAATAATGTCACCGAGGTCGAGCTGCTTAGCAAACGGACGAGCTGCTTTATTCACGTAAGCCTGAATACGACCGCTCATATCCTGCAGTACCATAAAGGCACCACGGTTGAGCATCACACGACCCGCAATAGAGACACGAATATTCGCCGCCTCAAGCTCTTCTTTAGATTTGTCAGCGTGCGCATCCTGAAGATCCTGCGCGTAGCTATCGCGACGGAACTTGTTAGGGAAGGCGTTACCCGCTTCACGCAGTGCAGCCAGCTTTTCGCGGCGCTCTGCGATCAAACGGTTTTCATCTTGCGGCGCAGTGTTATCAGACATCGAGTTCTATCCTGATTAAAATTTCTAGAGGCCAGCTTTGAGGCTAGCTTCGATAAACATGTCGAGCTCGCCATCGAGCACGCGATCACAGTTAGAGGTTTGCACACCGGTGCGCAGATCCTTGATACGCTGATCATCCAGCACGTAAGAGCGAATCTGGCTGCCCCAGCCAATATCAGCCTTGGTATCTTCAACCTCTTGCGCCGCCTCACGACGCTTGAGCATCTCCATCTCATAGAGCTTCGCGCGCAGCTGCTTCATACAGGTGTCGCGGTTCTGGTGCTGCGAGCGAGCAGCCTGGCTCTGTACCACAATACCGGACGGCTCGTGCGTGATACGTACCGCAGATTCAGTTCGGTTGACGTGCTGACCACCGGCACCCGAGGCACGATAAACGTCTACGCGCAGGTCAGCCGGATTAATCTCGATCTCTACGTTGTCATCAATCTCCGGGGAGACAAACACCGAACAGAATGAAGTGTGGCGGCGACCGCCCGAGTCGAATGGCGATTTGCGCACCAGACGGTGTACGCCTGTTTCAGTGCGCAACCAGCCAAAGGCGTACTCACCCTCAAAACGGATAGTCGCAGACTTAATGCCGGCAACCTCGCCTGCAGAGACTTCAAGCAGCTCGGTTTTAAAACCTTTGGACTCACCCCAGCGCAGGAACATACGCAGCGTCATATTGGCCCAATCCTGAGCCTCGGTGCCGCCCGAACCTGACTGAATGTCGACAAAGGCGTTGTTGGCGTCGGCTTCGCCAGAGAACATACGGCGGAACTCAAGCTTGGCGAGGATTTCGCCCAAACGATCCACCTCAATCTCAACCTCGTGCAGCGTATCCTCGTCATCCTCTTCCACTGCCATATCCAGCAGTTCGCGACAATCCTCAACGCCCGAGGTCAGTTCATCAATGCTCTTGACGATCATCTCCAGAGCCGAGCGCTCTTTGCCGAGCTTCTGCGCGTTTGCCGGGTCGTTCCAGACAGCTGGATCTTCCAGTTCGCGCTCCACCTCTTCGAGGCGTTCAGCGGTGACGTCATATTCAAGGTAACCGCGCAGCAGCTCAGTGCGTTCAGCAAAGTCTTTCAGACGGTTCAAAATCGGGTTGATTTCCATAGGACGCTTAGATTTCCGGTCTATCAAAATGGCGGCATATATTACAGGAAACGGGATACAGATTGAATGCACCGCCCAACTTTATTGCACTGCATCGAACATTGAGCTAGCGTGAGATCAGACACAGGCTGCGAGACAGGGACATTGATCGATTTCACCACCTCAGGTTATGGCCTGCTTGCGCTAGCGATCTTTGCTATCAGTTACTTCTTTGTCATTGCGGAAGATCGCATACACCTGAGCAAATCTAAGCCGGTTATGGTGGGTGCCGGACTCATCTGGATTCTTGTCGGTATCGCCTACGCATCAACGGGCGACCAAGAGACTGCCGGGCTCGCGCTACGTGAGGCTATTCTGGAGTACGCTGAGCTGTTTCTCTTTCTGCTCTCGGCCATGACATTCGTCCATATGATGGAGGAGCGCCACCTCTTCCTCGTACTGCGCTCTTGGCTCATCGCACGTGACTTCTCGCTGCGTCGCGTGTTTTGGGTGACGGGGGCCGCCACCTTCATCCTCTCGCCGGTCGTCGATAACCTCTCCGCGGCTCTGTTAATGGGCTCAGTCGTGATGGCGGTCGGTGGTCGCACACCTGAATTTGTCGCGTTGGGCTGTATCAACGTCGTTATTGCGGCGAACGCCGGTGGCGTCTTCTCGCCCTTCGGTGATATCACCTCACTGATGGTTTGGCAGGCGGGACACATCAACTTCTCGAAATTCATCTATCTGCTGCCAGCGGCATTAGTCAACTGGCTGGTGCCCGCGCTGATTATCAGCCTCAAAGTACCGGACGGGCCACCGCAAGCAGCACACCGGCGTCAACTGATGAAACAAGGTGCGCTGGTGGTTACCGCGCTTTTTGTTGCCACGGCTGCGCTCTCTGTGATCGTTCACAGCCAACTAGGCTTACCACCGGTCTTAGGCATGATGACCGGCCTGGGGATATTGAAGCTCTATGGCTTCTACCTCAGTCACCACGATCCGATGCTGCGCGAGATGGAACTGCGCCAACACCATGCTGATACCCTTGCGAACACGCGAGAGACCAAAGGCGACCATGTCCAAGTAGTGCGTCGCTTCGATATGTTTCGCGTTGTGGAGCGTGCCAGCTGGGACACGCTGATGTTCTTCTACGGCGTTGTGCTCTGTGTTGGCGGACTGGCAACGCTGGGCTATCTTCAACTCGTATCTACCGGACTCTACGGCTCTTTGGGTGCAACTTCAGCCAACCTGATTCTCGGACTCAGCTCGTCGCTGGTCGACAATATCCCAATCATGTACGCCGTATTGTCGATGGATCAGACCTTACCACTCGCACAGTGGTTGCTGCTCACGCTCGTCATCGGCACCGGCGGCTCACTGCTGGCAATCGGTTCAGCGGCTGGAGTGGCGCTGATGGGACAGGCATCAGGAATCTACACCTTCCGCAGCCACCTTAAGTGGAGCTGGGCAATTCTTCTGGGCTATCTGCTAAGCTCAGGAGTACAAGTCATTGTTGCGAGTTCGTTGGGGGTAGGTTGATGCGCTCTGAGGTGAAAGTTTGGGATATCTGGGTTCGCCTGTTTCACTGGCTACTGGTTGGCCTGATTCTATTTAGCTGGCTCTCAGCTGAGCTAGGTGGCAACTGGATGATATGGCACACCCAAGCGGGCTTCATTACCGCAGGCCTAATCATCTTTCGACTGATTTGGGGCTTTTGGGGCAGCTGGAGTGCACGATTTACCGCCTTTGTGAAAACCCCGAAGCAGGTGCTGCGCTATATCAAAGGTGAGGACAGTAACGAGTACCTCACCCACAACCCGCTCGGCGCCCTTGGCGTTCTAGGTCTTATCGCACTGGTCTCTGCCCAGGTGCTGACAGGACTGTTTAGCAATGACGATATCTTTATAGAGGGGCCTCTTGCATCGTTGGTCAGTTACGACACGTCGCTGGCGATCACTGAGATCCACGAGACCATCTTCAACCTACTCGTTGCAGTTGTTTGCGTGCATCTGGCGGGCGTGCTCTTCCATCAGAAATTTAAAAAAGAGCCCCTGATTCAAGCGATGCTGCACGGCCGCAAGCCAAAACCAGCGGCCACTAATGCACCAGCACCAGAACTAAAAACGCCGACCCTTGCGCTCTTGATCGCGCTCGCAGCCGGCGTCGGTCTATCATTCTGGCTCTTTAGCATCTAGCTCAAGCGCCTCGCTCGAGGATTACTCCTCTTTGTAGTTGTCGTGGCACCCTTTGCAGTTCTTGGCCACAGCGCCAAAGGCGGGACGCACATCACCTAACGAGCCGCCACTAACGGCCAGCAGCGCATCAGCATCGCTGATCAGCTTATCGAAGCGTGCGTTGACGTCATCAAGGTTTTCCCAAAGCTCGGCTTTCGCTGCAGTATCTCCAAAATCCGACCCCTCAATAAAGCCCTCCTTTGGCATACGGGTGAGAGCAGCTAGCTGAGTCGCATGGTGCGCAAACTGCTCGGCATCGTAATCCACTTTGCCGCGAACCATCGCGCCCATAGCCCCAAAGTGCCAACGAAAGGCCGTGAACACACCCTGACGATACTTGATCGCATCCTCGGCTTTATCCGCATATACCGGTGTGCTCATCGAGGCCCCAAATAGAGTCGCACCAAGAACACCTACAAGAAGTTTTGATTTCATAGATACCTCGTTCGATTAGCTGAATTCAGATTGAACCTGTTTGAGCCACACTTCTAGTCGCTCATCCGTGGCCCAAGCTTGGCTGTCCTCATCTAAGGCTAGACCAATAAACTGATCTTCACCCTCTATGAGCGCCAGTGAGGCCTCGAACTTGTATCCTTGGTTCGGCCAGGGCGCCACCAACACACCGCCAGCTTTGCAGACCTGGTTGGCGATCAACCCCATCGCATCCTGAAACCACTCGGGGTAACCCAACTGATCACCGACGCCAAAGAGTGCAACCCGTACACCGCTGAAATCGATTTGGCAGAAACTTTGCCACTCGTCAGCCCAGTCCTGTTGCAGCTCACCGAAATCCCAGGTCGGTGCACCAATGATCAGAGTCTCAGACTCCATTATCGGGGTTACGCCATCTGCGCTGATATCGATTAGTTCAATCGGCTCACTACCGCTCCAGCGCTCGGCAATACGCTCCGCTACACCGGCAGTATTCCCTGTTGTGCTGCCATACAGCAGCGGAACTCCGTTTCCCAAAAAACTCTCTCAATTCTATTAATGGTTGATCACTTACCCGGGGGCGTCATCGCCTGCATTGCAAGCTGTTGAATGGCTTGTTGTGCCTGCTGCAGCGATTTCATGTTTTGCTCGCTGGCGTGGCTCACCATCTCTTCCAACTTTTTACTGTACTCCAACTGCAGTTGCACCAGCTCTTGAGGGTTGGTGACTTTTTGCAGCTCCATCGCCTGCTGAACTGTCGCCTGCATGCACGCCTGAGTGCACTCAATCTGCTGCTGCGAGAGGCGCTCCAGCATCTCTGCCTGCACCTCTATCATCTTTTTATACGGAGCTAGCGAGCCCTGCATCATCTCATCAAGATTCTGAAACATGGTGTTCTCCATTTACGATTTCAATCTCAGTTTAGCTTGAGCCGCTCGAAAATAAACAGACTCACAACAGCAGTAACAGCCCTTTGGTCGCGACAAATTGCGATTTCGCACTGCCGTTCATCAACGATAGCCGCTAGAATAGCGACCAATTTTTGAGCAGTTTTGTACAGGAGTCTCTCCATTGAACGGATTAGCGAAGCACTTTGGCACATTAGTTACAGCCATTCTCTTCACTCTGAGCATAAATGCGCAGGCCGCCTCGATCCTAGCGGCTGAACGCGCAGTTGAGCAGCAGAACTACAGTGAAGCACTAGACGAACTCAAGCCGCTGGTCCGTGATGGTGATGCAGAAGCGCTTTACCTACAAGGCGTGCTCACTCGAGACGGTCTGGGGCTGAGTGCTGACAAAAAAGAAGCGATGCGCCTGTTTGAATCCGCGGCTCGCCAGGGGCACTTAGAGTCGGTTAACGCACTGCGCGCTATTAAAAACGAAGAGTACAAAGTTGAGTTTGATCGCTTGCTCTCAGACGCTGAGGGCGGTAAGGCCAGTGCGCAGAACCGTATCGGCGAGATGTATGAGTATGGCCAGGGTGTCGCACGCAACCTCACTAGCGCTTACGAGTGGTACCGCAAAGCAGCTAGCCAAGGTCTGCTTGCTGCGGTTCACAACCTAGGCCGCGCCTACAATTTCGGCACCGGTACTGAAGTCGACTACCAGCAAGCTGAAGCGTTCTACCGTGAGGCTGCAGCCCAGGGATATGCAGACTCTATGTTCTTCCTCGGCACTCTCTACGCCACTAAAAATGGTAACGAGAAGCAGACTGACCCAGACCAGCTTGCCTACGCTTGGATGAATGCCGCCTCTGAACGCGGTAACCAGACTGCCGGTGTCATCAAACAGCGCCTGCTGATGAAGCTGGATGAGGCTGGCCGTTCCGAGGCTGAAGCGATGGCAGCAGAGTTTGTTGCCACTTACGTCACCCCATTTAACTGATAACCGACCCTATATAGCACCGCTAGATCTATACCAGGGCGTTTTAATAACTAAACGAAATTAAAATGTTCTGATTCATTCTTGGATCCTTTCCCTCCCAATCCGTAAACTGCGCTGATTCAACCTGGAGTAAAGAATGAGCGCAGTATCTAACTCAACACAATCAGTCCCCGGTCTTGTCTATTCAGCAGGCAAGAGCGCTTGGTTGGCTCTGGCGGCACTGATGGTTACCGCTTCCCTCTACTATGTCTGGTCTGAACAGAGCAGCTTCGAAGCTCAGCTGCTTCTGCTTGGCATGGGCCTGGGCCTCTGCCTCTACCACGCATCGTTCGGCTTCTCTACGGCTTGGCGAAAATTGATTGTAGATCGTGATGCCACCGGACTGCGGGCACAGTTAGTGCTGCTGTCGGTAGGTGTTCTAATGTTTTTCCCAGCGCTCGGTGCTGGCGAACTTTTCGGCAACTCGGTGAGTGGATTTGTCCGTCCTCTAGGGCTCTCTGTAGTTTTCGGCGCCTTCATCTTTGGGGTGGGAATGCAGATCGCGAACGGCTGTGGTTCGGGCAACCTTTATCATCTGGGTGGTGGCCAGATCAGAGCAGTTCCGGTCATTATTGGTTTTGGTGGCGGAGCGCTCTGGGCAACGCTCGACTACGAGTGGTGGACCAGCCTGCCTCAGCTTGCACCCGTCAACTTGATTGAACTACTGGGTGTACTGCCAGCGATCGCAGCAAACCTTGCCGTTTTTGGGTTGATCTACTTAGCAACCCGTTCGTTCGCAAGCCAAACGCGCCCAGCAGCCAACGAAGCGGGGCTGTTCTCTCGTTTAATTAAGGGCCCTTGGCCCATGATTTGGGGCGGCGTCGGTCTAGCAGTTCTGAACTTTGCGACCCTAGCGATGATTGGGCGTCCTTGGTCAGTTGCCCTAGCCTACCCGCTCTGGGGTGCCAAAGCGGCTGAAACATTCGCCTGGGATCTGGAGCTAGATTTCACAACCTACTGGATGCAGCCAGGACGCGATACGGCCTTGCTCGAACCGGTTCTCGCTGATGCCGGCTCTCTAATGAACATCGGTGTGATCATCGGCGCGCTCTTTGCTGCAGCACTCGCTGGCCGCCTGGTTTTGAGCCTCAAGCTCAGCTTCCGACAGCTCGTCGGCGGTTTACTGGGTGGCGTAATGCTGGGCTATGGAGCCACTATCGCATTTGGTTGTAACATCGGTGCGTTTATTGGCGGCATCCTATCCGGCAGCCTGCACGGCTGGTTGTGGATAGTCTGCGCATTCGCCGGCAGCTACCTAGGCACTAAACTGCGTCCACTGTTTGGCCAATCCTAATTTGTTCCATCCTCGTACATAGCACGTTGCAAACCTCTCAGCCCGCATTAGCGGGCTTTTTTTACTGCTCTCAACCTGACTCTGATACACTAGCGCCGCACTTGAGGAGCCCAATATGCCAAGAGATTTCACTGCAGATCTGTCCGAAGTAAAGCCCGCCACGCTAACGCGTCGCCTGTTGGCTATCGTCTACGATACGCTGCTGGTCGTGGCGATTTCGATGGTGGTTGTACTGATTGCTGTTGGGCTCAATGGTGGCGAAGCGATTGACACACCACTGGGCAAGGCGGGGCTTCAGTCGGCACTGCTGTGCACCAACTTCCTCTTCTTCGGCTACTGCTGGACTAAAGCGGGACGCACACTCGGCATGCTAGCCTGGCACCTTAGAGTGCAGAATCATGACGGTCGAAAACTGAGCTGGACCCAAGCACTCATCCGTTTCTTCGGCGGCGCATTATCTCTTCTCTGCTTCGGACTGGGATTTTTCTTTATTCTGGCCAGCGACGAAAAACTCGCCTGGCATGACCGCTGGTCAAACTCCGTAGTCGTTAGGACACCAAAACCCCAACGCAAGTAAAGACTCAAGCTCTAGGCAATCAACGAACCCGCGCGAGCATGTAAACCGCGAAGGCAACGCTTACGAGAATAGGGATAAGCGCCGCCCAGAAGGCTGCAAACCCCAGCACCTGACTCGCAGGCGCCAGCAGATCTTGGCTGAACTTGAACACCAGACCCACGATAACCCCAGTCAGTATTCTCTGACCCACCGTAACACTGCGCAGCGGGCCAAAAATAAACGCAGTGCCCACTAGCACCAGCGCAACAATTGATAGCGGCTGAAGCATCTTGTTCCAGTAGGCGAGGTCGTAGCGTTTAGGGTCGACTCCCTGCTGGCGCAGGTATCTCGAGTACTCACCCAGATCCGATACCGGCAGATACCGCGGTTCAACTAGAACCACGCTAAGCAATTCCGGCGTCAGCTCCGTATTCCAGTTCAACAGCGGCAGCGACTCTATATTCATCGTCGAGCCATCATCTGCAAAGGTAACACGCTGTACCTCTTCCAGCGTCCAACCCGCTCCATCATATTGTGCTGATTCTGCACTGAGGCGCTCTAGCAAGCGACTCTCTTCATCAAAACGGTGCTGCATAACACCGATCAGCTCGCCGCTCGGCAGTATCGCGTCTACATGTATAAACGCATCCCGTTCGCGGTACCATGCGCCAGCCTGACGCTCGGCTGCGGCTCGCGCTCCTTGGCGTTCAACTTTAAAACCCTCTGCGCTCTGTTGAGCCACCGGAACAGCAAACTCGGTCAGTAGCAGTGCTGCTGCAGCCAACAATAGGACGGGTTTTATGACAGTAAGAATAAGACGGTTCAGTGAAAGGCCTGAGGCACGCATCACCGTCAGCTCTGAGCTACTTGCCAAGATACCCAAGCCCACTAGGGTCGCCGTGAGTGCTCCCAGCGGTAAAAGCTGATAGGCCATCGCCGGCAGACTAAGCAGAACATAGTAGAGCGCAGCACTTAGCGGATAGCGGTCGTTCACATCACCCAGCTCATCCAGCACCATTGAGATGCCCATCAACCCTAGCAAAACCAGCATCACAACACAGAAGGCCCCGAGTATATGACTACCCACATAGCGGTCGAGACGCGATAGCAACATCATGAGGCTGCCTCTTTAGCTCGGAGCTTCGGCAGACGCGGCATATAGTGCAGTACCAGCAGCCACAAGCGTTCGAAACGGGTAAAGCTCAAAGCTAGCAACAGTGCGACCAGATGTACCAGCCAAATCATCCAGGGACCAGAGTCGCCTTGCTCCACAGAGGAGCGCGCACCCGTTAATGCAGCAACGTAAAGCTGATAGATCAATATAGAAGGGATCAGTTTGGCGTAGCGCCCGCGACGTGGGCTCGTCTTAGCCAAAGGTACAGCTAGAAACACCACTACAATGGCTAGGAAAGGCAGCGACAATCGCCAATGCAGACGGCTGACACGCGGTGCGTCCGTAGCACTCAACAGTTCTGCTGTCGGTATCGCATCAAGGTGGCGAATCGGCGCACTGAGCTGTGGGTCGGGCAGTCGAACTCCATACTCACCAAAACCGAGTTCCTCTACTACCTCTACGCTGGGCTGCCCCTGGTAGCGGTAACCGTTTTCGAGAATCAGAAATCGCCCCTGCCCCTCAATAAAGCGCTGGACACCGGTCGGTGCGCTCAGCACAAAGGGCTCACCGGTGCGAGTGCGACCATTAATAAAAAGATCAACCAAACGCCCCTGCTCATCAATCTCGCGGGCGTAGGTCACCTGCCCCGATTTTGAGGTTTGGAATGCGCCCGGGATAACCATATCCAGCTCGGTGCGATTCTGCTGCTCTGCCACAATGGTTTTGGCTTTGAACATTCCGGCAGGCGTCAAATAAAGACTGACGAAAGCGACAATCAGCGCAAGCAGCAAACCCGGTCCCAGGGTGTATCCAAGCAGGCGCCAGTTGCTCATACCGCAGGCTTGCAGCACCACCATCTCGGAATCAAGGTAGAGGCGACCATGAGAGATCAATATCCCCAGAAACAGGCCTAGAGGGAGCAGCAACTCAAGAAACAGCGGTATGCGATTGAAAACCAGTTGCAGCACGACCGACGTAGCAATTTCACCGGCGGCGGCATCAGCTAGGTAACCAATTAGGTGGGTACTTGTGATAATCAACAGCAGAACACTGGTCACGGCAAGTGCAGTTTGCAGCACTTCGCGTGAGAGGTATCGAAAGATAATCAACCCGGTGTCCTTATCCCTGCTGATGGTTTACATTGAAACCAGTTGGCCTATGATTGCCGCATTATTGCGCAAAGCTCTGCCCATGTCTCGCGAAGAGACCTTTAAAGTGTCTTATTAAGGAAACCCAATGGACTTCGAAATTATCACCGCTTCGCCCGCTGAGATTGAAACTGAATGTCTAATCATCGGCGTCGGTGCCGATGCTGAATTCACCCCAACCGCCGATGCTATTGATACGGCGAGTAGTGGTTACATCCGAGCGCTGATTGATGCCGGTGATTTTAGTGGTAAGAATGGCGAATCTCAGTTGCTGCGCTCGCTACCGGGTGTCGCTGCCAAACGAGTTATTCTGCTGGGTCTGGGCAAAGCTGGAGAGCGCTCCCTACCTAAACAACAGACACTGATCACCAGCACCACCGGCGTGATCACCAAACTCGGCGTCAGCTCGGCGGTTTTCGCACTGGACTGCACCTCATCTGATGATGACGATATCTACCGCGACACGCGCCATATTACCATGTGGAGCTCAGCAGCTCTCTACAGCTACGATGCGACCAAGAGCAAAAAAGCGGACCCGATCAAACTCGAGCACATTCACATTCTGACCCAAGAGGAGCAGGTTGAGGTAGCTGAGGGGGCCCTGTTAGACGGCGTTGCAATCGCCAACGGTGTTAGCAGTGCACGTGAATTGGGCAACCTGCCTGGCAATATCTGCACGCCACTCTATCTGGCTGAGCACGCACAGAACCTTGCGTCTGAGTTCGAGTCCATTAGCGTCGAAGTGCTAGATGAGAACCAGATGACCGAGCTGGGCATGGGTGCGCTGATGGCGGTCGGCAAAGGTAGCGCTGTTCCTCCGCGTCTACTCGTTTTGAAGTACAACGGTGCTGATGAGTCTGAGAAGCCACACGCGCTAGTCGGCAAAGGGATCACTTTTGACACCGGCGGCATCAGCCTCAAACCGGGCGCTGAGATGGATGAGATGAAGTTCGACATGTGTGGCGCAGCCAGCGTGCTCGGTACCATTGAAGCGATCGCCGAGATGGCGCTACCTATCAACCTGGTCGTGCTGGTTGCTGCGGCGGAGAATATGCCAAGTGATCGCGCTACCAAACCGGGCGACGTCGTAACCACCCTGTCGGGCCAGACCGTTGAGATCCTCAACACCGATGCCGAGGGGCGTTTGGTGTTGTGTGACGCACTCACCTACGTCGAGCGCTTCGAGCCACAGAGCGTGATCGATGTCGCAACCCTGACAGGCGCCTGTATCATCGCGCTAGGCAATCAAGCGACTGGCCTGATGTCTAACAATCAAGAGCTGGCCGACAAGATTCTGGATGCGGGCCAGTATGCGGGCGATCGCGCTTGGCAGCTACCACTCTGGGATGAGTATCAGCAGCAGTTGGATTCAAACTTTGCCGATATCGCCAATATTGGTGGTCGCCCAGCCGGCACCATCACTGCCGCCTGCTTCCTGTCACGCTTCGCTAAGAAGTTTGCCTGGGCGCACCTGGATATCGCTGGTGTCGCATGGAACTCAGGCAAAGCCAAGGGTGCAACCGGCCGCTGTGTGCCGCTGCTGTGTCAGTACCTGCTTGATATCGCTGAAGAGAAAGAGTCTTAAGTGCCACGCGCTGACTACTACGTTTTGCCGCAGAGCGACTACGACAGCCGCGAGCTGTTTGTATGTCGCCTCTGTGACAAACTCACCAAAGATCGGATGTCGATACACATCCATCTGCCCTCCGAAGCTGACCTAGCTCAATTAGATCAAAGACTTTGGTCGTTCAAGCCGGAAGCTTTTCTACCACATACTATACTGGGACAAGAGCTCAAGGCGCGGATAACGCTGAGCACGGATGCCGAGGTGGATATTGAGGCGGATCTCCTGATTAATCTCGCTATCACAACCCCGGCGTTGGCAGCTCGCTTTGCACGCGTGGCTGAGATCGTAATTCAAGATCCTGAAATTCTTGCGGCCAGCCGCGAGAGTTTCAAACAACGGCGCGACGCTGGCTGGGAGGTGCATAACCACAGGATGCCCAGCTAGCTCTAGCCAACATTAGAGTCCCTTAGGAGGACTCCTAGAGTGAAAGGAAGCATACTGTGCGCACAATCTGGTTACCCCTTTTTGCGGTGATTATCGCTGCTACCGGCTGGTGGCAGTTCAAGCCGCCCCCCAAACAAACTGTGCAGTTACATACTGTCGAAACGGGTCTGGTCGAGCGCATCTCGGCCAACAGCCGCGCCGGGACCGTGTTCGCCTGCAAAAGCTCAGCACTATCACTCGGAGTCGGTGGGCGGGTTGCTAAACTCTACGTTGATGAGGGTGACTCGGTTAAAGCTGATCAGCTACTGCTAGAGCTGGATAACAACACCGAAGAGGCACGACTAGCACTCGCCTCTGCGGACTTGTTAGCAGCACAGATTGAGCAGCAGCGCAGCTGCAACGCCGCGGCACTTGCGGATCGCGAGGCTGACCGGACTGAGTCACTGTTCAAACAGAAACTGGTCTCTATCGAGCGCCTTGATCAACTAAAGACCGATGCCCATCTCAAAGGGCTGAGCTGTAGCCAAAGCAAGGCGATGCGCCAGCATGCAGAGGCCGCTGAACAGCTCGCCCAGCTTCAACTCGAAAACACCCGCCTTTACGCACCATTTAAAGGCACAATCGCCGCCGTTAATGGCGATATCGGCGAAATCGCCACCCCCTCTCCACCAGGAATCCAGACGCCTCCAGCAATCGAACTCATAGATGACAGCTGTCTCTACATCGAAGCCCCGATTGATGAGGTTGAAGCCTCCCGCGTCGAAGTAGGTCAACCAACTCGCGTAACGCTGGATGCCTTTCGCGGTCTGATATTCAACGGTGCGGTAAGTCGCACCGGCACTCGGGTATCAGCACTCGAGAAACAGGCGCGAACCCTGGATATCGAGGTGATGTTGGTTAACCCACCGGAGGAGGTGAAGCTCTTAGTTGGCTACAGCGCCGATGTGGAGATTGTCACGGGCCATGCAGATCCTGTGGTACGCGTACCGACCGAAGCGCTGCTCGGGGGTAATCATATCGTGCGCTTCAACCCACAGAAATCAAAACTTGAAAAGGTCGCTGTTGAGGTGGGTCTGAGTAACTGGAGCTGGAGCGAGGTTAGTTCAGGTATCCAAGCTGGTGATCAAATACTGGTTCGCCTAGAGAACCTCGATGAGCTGCTCGAGGCTCAGGTAACTCCGCAGTGATCGAGCTACAAGCACTGAGCCGGCACTACCTGCTCGGCGGCGAGGAGGTCAAAGCGCTGGACCAGTTCAGTATCAATATCGCCGCTGGCGACTACATCAGCGTGATGGGCCCCTCCGGTTCCGGAAAATCGACATTGCTCAACCAACTCGGGCTGCTCGATACACCAACCAGCGGCAGTTTCCGTTTTGATGGGGTCGAAACTACAACGCTTGGTGAGGCCGAGCGCGCCAAACTTAGAAACAACCAGATCGGCTTTGTCTTCCAGGCCTATCATCTAATCGACCGGCTAACAGCGCTAGAGAACGTGGAGCTGCCGCTGACACTAGCCGGCACAGACCCGAGCCTGCGGCGTGAACGCGCCAGTGAACTGCTCATAAAACTGGGACTCGAGCGCTTCCTCCATCAGCGCCCACAACAGCTATCGGGTGGCCAACGCCAACGTATCGCTATCGCTCGCGCAGTAATAACCCAACCCAGACTGCTACTAGCTGATGAACCGACCGGCAACCTCGACTCGCATTCGGGCGCCAGCGTTGTAGAGCTGCTCGAACAGCTCAACAACGACGGCATCACACTCGTTGTTGTGACCCACGATGCCGACCTTGGTGCGCGAGCAGAGCGCCAACTGCTGATGGTTGATGGGCAACTGAGCTCGGAGAGCGTCCTTAGCAAAGGTGAAACCAGCGATGCGCCTCTCTGACCAGCTCGCATTCAGCCTGCAGCTATTTTTACGGCAGAAATTCCGCACGCTAATGGCACTGCTAGCCGTGAGTATTGGCGTGATGTCCGTACTGCTACTGACTGGCCTGTCAGAGGGTGCGCGCAAGTTTGTCCTGCAGGAGTTTTCACTTCTCGGCAAGGATACGCTAATCATGCTGCCAGGGCGCAAGGAGACTCAGGGAGGACTGCCCCCGTTAACCGGTGAGTCCTCGCGCGACCTGACACTGGAGGACGCTGCCGCACTAAATCGCTTGGCTGAGGTTGAATACACTGTGCCGTTGATCGCAGGCCTGAGCGAGGCCTACGCCGGGGGGCTGAATCGCGAACTCATTGTGCTAGGTAGCAATGAGCGTCTGCTTGAGCTGCGCGGACTTAGCCTACAACAGGGGCGAAATCTGCCGATGAGTTCAGATCAAACTCGCTCACCAGTCGCAATTATCGGCGCAGGGGTCGCACAGGAGCTCTTTCCCGCATCAAGCCCTCTGGGAGAGTGGATCCGTTTGGGCGATCGGCGCTTTCGAATCACCGGCGTACTGGAGCCCTCTGGGGTGTCACTCGGTACCGATATGAGTAACGCCGTGATTATTCCGATTCAGGCATCGCAGCAGTTGTTCAATTCGCCGGGGCTCTTTCGACTGATCATCAAACTCTACTCTGCGGATCAACTCAAAACGGTGCAGCCGGCCATGCTAAACCTGATTGCCAGTCGGCATGCGGGAGAACCCGATGTCACCCTTATTACGCAGGACGCCCTGCTCTCCACCTTCAACCAGATACTCGGAGTACTGACAGCCGCCGTAGTGGGAATTGCATCCATAAGCCTGCTGGTCGCCGGCGTATTGATTATGAATATCACCCTGATTAGCGTAACCCAGCGCACGGCAGAGATCGGTCTGCTTAAGGCTTTGGGTGCGCCGCAGCAGACAGTATTGGGGCTATTTCTGCTCGAAGCCGGGATTTTGGCGCTGATAGGCGCTCTACTCGGGGTCATCCTAGCAGTCATCCTACTGACACTGGCGCACCTCAACTGGCCCGCTATGCCACTGCAAATCCCACTCTGGGCACTAGTCAGCGCAGTCAGTGTGGCTATCGGTGTTGCACTACTGTTTGCTTGGCTGCCGGCGCGTAAAGCATCGCGAATGGATCCTGTGGATGCGTTGCGAGGGGTGGCCAATGCGAATTGATGATCTGTTCGAGTTCACGTTGCGCAGCATCCGCGCAAATCCGATGCGCTCTGCTCTTACGATGCTCGGTATCGCAATCGGCATTCTCTCGGTTGTACTACTGACAAGTCTAGGGCAGGGAGTCCAACAATATGTAGTGCAGACCTTCTCGCAGTTTGGCACACGTATCATCGCCATTAATCCGGGGCGTACTCAGACCGGTGGTACTGGTGCGCTCATGGCGAGCACTCGACCACTAACGCTTCAGGATGCCCGCTCACTCCAGCGCTTGCCAGGTATCGAGACCGTGATTCCTGTGGTTCAGGGCACCGGAGCCGTCGAATACAACAACCGCGTACGCTACACCGATATCCTCGGCGTCAACCATCAGATGCCCGAGGCCTGGCAGTTTGAGCTGGCCCAGGGACAGTTTTTGCCCGACAGCAGGGGCAGCTACCCTCAGCCGTTCGCCGTCGTCGGCGCCAAAGTTTGGCGTGAACTCTTTCGAGGCCAGGCGGCTGTCGGCCAGTTCCTGCGTGTTGGCGGTGAGCGTTATCGCGTCGTCGGCGTGCTAGCTGAAAAAGGCCAGATGCTCGGCTATGATCTTGACGACATCGTCTACATCGATACCGAGCGAGCTCTCTCGCTGTTTAACCGGCCTGGCCTAATGGAGATTGATGTCACCTACAGCGCCGCCTATACAGCTGAGGCTGTTGCCAGGCAGATCTCAGAGCGGCTAATTCGCCGTCACGGCAACGAAGATTTTTCGTTGATGACCCAGGATCAAATGATGAGCACGCTCGGGCGCATTCTCGACATTTTGAAGCTAAGCGTCGCGGGTCTTGGGGCTATTTCACTGTTGGTTGGCAGCATCGGGATCCTGACCATCATGGTGACGGCCGTACATGAACGCCGCGCAGAGATAGGCCTGATTCGGGCACTCGGGGCCTCTCGTAGAACCCTGAGCCTGATCTTTCTGGCCGAATCGACACTGCTATCGCTAATCGGCGGCTTCATCGGCCTGATTCTCGCGCTGACACTGCTCGCTATTGCGCAGCTGCTCGCCCCCGCTCTACCCGTCGAACTCGTCCCGAGTTACCTCCTACTCGCACTCGGAATCGCCTTTATCACCGGGCTTCTCAGCGGCATCATCCCCGCCCGTCAAGCGGGCGCACTCGACCCGATAACGGCACTGCAATCCGAATAGTTTTTCGTGCTGACACCGAATAAACCGAAGCCTCGCGCGCGGCTGTATAACCGGGGCCAGTGCAGGTATAATCATGCCCCTTCAGAAATCAGTGTTTGCAACGAAGAGACAACGCGACCTCATGGATAAGACCTACCAGCCGCAGGCGATAGAACAGAAGTGGTACCAAGACTGGGAAGATAAGGGCTACTTTGCCCCATCTGGCGAGGGCGAGGGCTACTCGATCATGATCCCACCACCGAACGTCACCGGTAGTTTGCACATGGGCCACGCCTTCCAGCACACACTGATGGATACGCTGATTCGCTACCGTCGAATGCAGGGTCGCAACACACTATGGCAGGTCGGTACTGACCACGCCGGTATCGCTACGCAGATGGTGGTAGAGCGCAAACTGGCTGTAGAGACCGGTGAGAGCCGCTACGACCTTGGCCGCGACGCCTTTATCGAGAAGGTGTGGGAGTGGAAAGGTGAGTCGGGCGGAACCATTACACGTCAGATGCGTCGTCTCGGTAACTCGGTTGACTGGCCGACTGAACGTTTCACTATGGACTCCGGTTTCTACCACGCGGTACAGGAAGTGTTCGTACGTCTCTACGATGACGGCCTGATCTACCGCGGCAAGCGTCTGGTTAACTGGGATCCTAAACTGCACACAGCAATCTCTGACCTTGAGGTTGAGAACCGCGAAGTGAACGGCAAGATGTGGTACATCCGCTACCCGCTGGCCAATGGCGTAACCACCAAGGATGGCAAAGACCACATCGTTGTGGGTACTACACGTCCTGAAACCCTACTGGGCGACACAGGTGTTGCGGTAAACCCCGAAGACGAACGCTTTGACAACCTTGTAGGCAAAGAGATCGTTCTGCCGCTCGTTGGCCGCCACATCCCAATCGTTGCCGATGAACACGCCAACATGGAGAAGGGTACCGGCTGTGTGAAGATCACCCCGGCGCACGACTTCAACGACTATCAGGTTGGTCAGCGCCAGAAGCTGCCAATGGTCAATGTGCTGACGCTCAACGCTGACATCCGCGATGAGGCACAGACCTTCAACTTCGACGGTAGCGTCAACAACGACCTCGACCCTACCCTGCCAGAGAAGTACCGCGGCATGGAGCGCTTCGCCGCTCGTCGCGCTATCGTTGCAGAGCTTGACGAGCTCGGCCTGCTGGTGAAAATTGAAGAGAACGCCATGACCGTGCCTTACGGCGACCGTGGTGGCGTTGTTATCGAGCCAATGCTGACAGACCAGTGGTTCTGTGACGCTAAGACACTGGCGAAGCCAGCGATCAAAGCGGTTGAAGATGGCGACATTAAGTTTGTACCTAAGCAGTACGAGAACATGTACTTCGCCTGGATGCGCGACATCCAGGACTGGTGTATCTCTCGTCAGCTCTGGTGGGGACACCGTATACCAGCGTTCTATGATGATGCTGGCAATGTCTATGTAGCAAACTCGGCTGAAGCGGCGCGTGAGAAGTACAACCTCGACCCTGAACTGACGCTGCGTCAGGATGATGACGTACTCGATACCTGGTTCAGCTCTGCACTCTGGACCTTCGGCACACTGGGCTGGCCTGAGAATACAGATCGCCTCAAAGCCTTCCACCCAAGCGACACGCTGGTAACCGGCTTCGACATCATCTTCTTCTGGGTAGCGCGCATGATCATGATGACCATGCACTTCATGAAAGATGAAGATGGCAAGCCGCAGGTGCCGTTTAAAAATGTTTACGTCACCGGCCTGATCCGTGACGAGAGCGGCGACAAGATGTCCAAGTCCAAGGGCAACGTCCTCGACCCGCTCGATATGATCGACGGTATTCCGCTGGCAGACCTGCTGGAGAAACGAACCGGAAACATGATGCAGCCGCAGTTAGCTGAGAAGATCGCCAAGCGTACCGAAGCTCAGTTCCCGGACGGCATCAGCGCACACGGCACCGACGCCCTGCGCTTCACGCTGGCTGCACTGGCCACCACCGGCCGCGATATCAACTGGGATATGAAGCGCCTCGAGGGTTACCGCAACTTCTGTAACAAGCTCTGGAATGCCGCACGCTACGTGTTGATGAACACCGAGGGCGAAGACTGTGGCCAGACTGGCAACGAAGTTGAGCTGTCACTGGCGGATCGCTGGATTATCAGCGAACTGCAGCGTACCGAAGAGGTGCTCACCAAGCACCTGGATGAGTACCGCTTCGACCTCGCTGCCCAGACACTCTACGACTTCGTCTGGAACCAGTACTGTGACTGGTACCTCGAGCTCTCTAAACCGGTACTCTGGGATGACAACGCCTCGGCTGAAGCCAAACGTGGTACACGCCGGACACTCGTACGTGTACTCGAGACCATTCTGCGCCTGAGCCACCCAATCATGCCGTTTATCTCTGAAGAGATCTGGCACCAGATTAAAGGCTTGGCCGGTGTTGAGGGCAATACCCTGATGCTACAGGCCTTCCCTGTCGCCAATGCTGAGCGCATTGATACTCAGGCAGAAGCGGATATCGAGTGGCTCAAAGGTGTTATCACTGCTGTGCGTAACATCCGTGGTGAGATGAAGATCTCTCCATCAACGGATCTCGACCTGCTATTTGCTAACGGTAGTGACGAAGATCAGCGTCGTCTAAACGCCAACGCTACCTTCCTGAAGAAGCTCGCCAAGCTGCAATCGATCACTTGGTTGAATGCCGGTGACGACAAGCCGATGTCTGCCACTCAGCTGGTTGGCAATATGGAAATACTGGTTCCGATGGCCGGTCTGATTGATAAAGATGCCGAACTTGCGCGCCTGCAGAAGGAGATCGACCGTCTGCAGGGTGAAGTGGATCGTGTTGAGAAGAAGCTGAGCAACGAAAAGTTCGTGGCTAACGCTCCCGAAGCGGTTGTTGCCAAAGAGCGCGCCAAAGCAGACGATGCTCTCAAGGCGAAAACGCAGCTCGAAGAGCAGTGCCGCAATATAGAGGCACTCTAAATAGACCTCACCTAATACGCTATAAAACAGCCCAAAACGGGAGCCTTCACGAGAGTTAAACTCGGCGAGCGCTCCCGTTTTTTTTGGCGCGTTCTCAATACCCACCGAAACTGTTGATGAAGTACGCCAGCTCTCCTCTCGTACTCAAGAGGCGGCCGAGAATGGTATTGAACTTAGCAATCAGACCAACGATGGCCTCCAAGAGATCAGCGACCTGATAGGCGAGGTTAATGGTATGCAGAGCCAGTGTTCTCGATTACGATTTGAGAGCTAAGGTTCAAGAGAGCTGCGGCTCTGACTGAACACTAACACCCAGATGAGCCAGCCCCGCGAGGCTGGCCCTGAGCGTTTCATAATCGGATTCAACAACGCTGAGCGTTTTACTGACCGCTTCACCGAACTGCTCTTCGAGCAACTCGACCTGTAACGGGTTGAGCAGTCGCTGTATCTGCGGTTCGAGGTTATAGGGGTAGTTGATACTGAGCTTCTGGCGGCTCTCAACCGGCGCCAACGGCAACACCTTCACTAGCTCAGCAACGGCCTGAGCATAGGCACGAATCAGCCCCCCTGCCCCCAGTTTAGTGCCGCCAAAATAACGTGTAACAACGACACCCACATCGCCAATCTGCTGCTGCAGTAACACATTGAGCATCGGTTTGCCGGCAGTACCTGAGGGCTCACCATCATCCGAGCTGCCAGCAGCACGCGGCTGCTGCGGGCTACCCAACACATAAGCAAGGCAGTGATGGCTTGCTTTGTTGTGTTCTAGTTGAAGCTGCGCCTGTAGACGATGTAACTCGGCCGTATCCGTCAACGGAATAGCCTGAGCGATAAAACGACTGCGTTTTATCTCGATTTCGTTGATAGTGGAAGTGGTAGGACGAGAGTATTGGGGCACGATACCTGCGGCCAGTGCCGCTGAAGAGTTTGCGAGGCGCCTAGACTAACGAACTCTGACACCGGGTACCAGTGCCAGAGTGCAGTGTAATTTGTGTGATCTGAGAGCGTACAGCTTACTTGTGCGGTTCGTGCTCCATTAAGTCCTTAGCCTTAAGGAAACCCCAAGTCATAACACCCGCCATTGCCATAACCCCGATAACGCTAGGGATAAGAGTTTCTAATACGTAGATGTCGATACCAAACATGATGTTCGCCTGCTATGTCAGTTATTTCGTTAAGTTAACGATAACGCATATTAGGAGTTGCTTAATTGACCTATCTCAATAGAGGTATCGATGGATATTTTTTTATCGAGGGCATCGGGTTTTTCTAGGAGGTATCTCGGCGAAGCCGAGGTGGCGACATCTAACCGACCACGACCTCTATCCAATCGCGACCTTCGCTGCGCGAAGATCCCCTCCCACAAGACGACGCTCTGGCGTCCAAAAAATCAACCGAGCTCAGCAACCTCAGCCTCAGTCGGCTTACGCACGTTCAACACCTCCACATCAAACATCAGTGTCTGGCTGGCAAAAGGGTGGTTCAGATCGATCTTAACTTCACGATTATCTAGCTCAACGACCCGGCCTAGCTGCGGCTCACCCTCGCCATCTTCCAGATTGACCAGCATCCCCTTCTTCAGGCCCGGCAAGTCAGCAAAGGCCTCACGCTCGACCACCTCAAACAGCTCTTCATCACGCTCGCCGTAACCCAACGCTGGCGGAACCTCTACCTGGAAGTGGTCACCCTCGACACGCCCTTCCAGAGCCTGCTCTAAGCCTGGTACCAACATATTGTGGCCATGAATGTAGGACAGAGGCTCATCCGATGAGCGCGAACCATCTCGCACCTCGCCGCCCTCAACCAGGGCGTAGTGAAACTCTACATAGATATCTTTTTCGATCTTCATTAGCTCAACTCTTACTTTGATCTTTTTCAGGGCGGCCAGGCGTTAGGGCTGCAACCGCTCGATATGCCAACCCGTTGTGGTCGCCGTGAAGCGGAAACGGTCATGCAGGCGGCTTGCGCGACCCTGCCAAAACTCAAACCGCTCTGGCACCAAGCGGAAGCCGCCCCAGTGTGAGGGACACTCAACAACGCCCTGCTCAGTTAACTTCTCGACACGTTGCTCCAACAGCTCACGCCCAGGAATTGGATGGCTCTGCTCAGAGGCAACTGCACCGATTTGCGAACCCAGAGGACGGGATTGGAAGTACTCAACACTCTCCTCACGCGAAACGCGCGCAACCTTACCACGAATACGTACCTGTCGCTCAAGCGCCTTCCAGTAGAACAGCAACTCCGCCCGCGGGTTGTCATCGAGCTGCTGCCCCTTCTCGCTCTTATAATTGGTAAACCAGGTGAAGCCACGCGCATCAAAACCCTTCAGCAGCACGATACGGGCACTCGGATAACCGGAGATATCGGCCGTTGCCAATGTCATCGACGTGGCATCGTTGGGGTCTGCAACTAACGCCTCATCCATCCAGTGACTAAACTGAATTACCGGATCAGACACCAAAGCCGAGCGCTCCAGCCCATCCAGTTCATACTCACGGCGTACTGCACTTACATCCTGGGTGTTGCTCATATTCGGTACAACCTCGTGTAGATTTCTATCTTTTGCTGCGGCTCACTATATACTAGCCGGTATAGGATCCGCTCGGTATTGAGATATTTGATGAAGTTTCGCTCTGCCTTATTGATGCTGCTCAGCGTATTACTGTTTACCGGCTGCGCCCCCATCGCCAACAAAGAGCTGCGTCTGCAGAACCTGGCCAAGTCCGAGGTCGATATGATTATCGACCAACATATCAATGTGGGGCGCAAACTGGCGCGCGAACTTACCATCAAACTCTATAAGCGCAACCCAGCTGAGCTACGCAAAGCTGCCCCCGGTACGACGATCAATACCCGGTTGGAGCAGTTACTCGGCACTCCGCGCCCGATTCGCCATGCCGAGCTAAATAATCTCTACGGCCTGGATGCCCTGCCAATGGCATTCGACGAGAGCTATCAAGGTGATCGCATATTTGCATTGATGATCGCCGTTACCGGCATGTTACATGCGAGTTACGACTACCGTGACGAGTTTTTCTTCCTCGACGAGATCGATCAGCAGAAGCTCTACAACAGCGCGCGCAACCTTGAGAAGGTCGCTTGGATGATGCACAACTCGAAACGCTCGAATGACGAGCTGCTAATTCTCAGTGACAGCATCAGTAGCGACCTAACAAATCTGAGCTACGAGCGCATCTTCGGCAAGCTGATCGCCACGCAAGACATGATGGCGGAGATCGTAGCGACATCGACCGACCGCTCAATCAACCGTATACTCCAGGGCGTTGCGACTGCCCCCTTCCTACCGATCTAACTGCGAATCTTAATCGCTGCAATCTTGTGATTGTCATTGAGCTCTAACGTCAGGTCGGCGCGTTTGGGGATATCCTCCAACATCCAGCAGGTCAGACGCTCGTAGTGGGCAATAAAGCGGCGAATCTCCTCGGACCCCATAATCCTCAGCGGATCGGTGGGAGTGCGATCCTCATACAGCAGCGCTGCACGTTCACTCAGTTTCACCTCTTGCGCTGCACGCCAGTTGTAGACCGCGCGCATATTTGGCACCTGTAGACAGATCAGCAGATCAACCTCATCGAACAGTCTTTGGTAAGGGCCCGCAAGCTGTTCGTTTACATAGCGGCGCCAGCGTCCGTCGCTATCTTCCTTCGTTTCGAGGTCGTTAATAGGCTGACTCAGGCGCTCTTCAGGCTCCGGGGCAGCACCAATGCACCAACCATCGAACACAATCACATCGACTGGCCCAGCAAACTCCTGCCAACTCTCCTGAGGTGTTCGTTCATCGGTGGATTTATCGAACATGGGTATGCGCACCACCGCCCGCTCTTGCGACTGCTTAAGCTGCTGCAACAGGCGCAGGCCGAGGTCTACATCATGTGTGCCAGGTACGCCTCGGGTTGCCAGCATCGGGTGGACTGCGTCGGCTAACTTCTCACGCTCTGCGCGCGTAAGGTAGATATCATCGATTGAGAGGTTAGCGACTCGTAGGCCGAAAGCCTCAGAGAGTACAACCTCAAGAAGATTGAAAAGGCGTGCCTTCCCCGCCCCCTGAGCACCGTTGATGCCGACTACTAGCGGTGTACCCGGTTGATGCTGTTCATAGACCCAGCAAGCGATAGGCACATAGATCTTCTCGAACAGCTCCTCAAGGCCCAGATCAACCTGCAAGTTGGCAATGGCGCTGGCGAAAGCTTCGTTTACAGCATTAAGGGCATGCTCGCGCTTCGCTCGATCCAAAGGGAGCCGGTTGCTTGGCCATTGGGTTAAGAGTGCCATGGGGTTACCAGTGCCTTTAGGTTAAATGCCATTGGGTTATAAGTGCCATCTGTCTCGATCAAAATCACTTAAGCATCCCAAGAGCGCAAAAAACTTACTATAGCGTCTACCTCTGGCTCGGTCATTAACGGAGGCGCATGGCCCAGTCCTGGCAACTCCAGACAGACCATACCTGGCCGCGTGTCTTGCATACGCTGGCGAATCTCATGGGTCAGCAGGTCAGACTCTAATCCGTGAACCAACAAGCAAGGTTGTTCAATCGCATGCCAGAGGTCCCAAAGCTTAATTGCTTCGGGCGCTTGAGCTGCAGCTTGGGTGTTGTTCGATATTTTAGGATCGTAATGCAGCTGATATCCACCCTCGGGCTTCACCCGGCTACCGTAGCTCGCCAGACGGGCCCACTGGCTATCAGTAAGACCTTGAAAACTGGTGTAGTGCTGCCTCAAATAGAGTTCTACCTCCGCAAGCGAGTCAAATTCAGGCGCATCTACATAGTTAGCAATCCGCTGCAGCGCCTCAATCGGCAACTCGGGGCCAATATCATTGATCACCAACCGAGAAATTGGACTTTTCGGTTGTGCTGCTAAGGCCATCCCCAGCAGACCGCCTAAGGAGGTACCGACCCAGTCGATCTGCTTGCCTTGCAACCGCTGCAGCAGCGGCAGCAACACTTCGATGTAGCGTTGCGGGTCGTACTCTGCAGGGTCATCAAACCAGTCACTCAAGCCACGGCCAGGTAGATCGGGACAGACAACGTAGTGCGTGTCGGACAACGCCAAAGCGATCTCGTCAAAGTCGCGGCTGTGGCGCATCAGACCATGCACGCAGACCAGTGCGCGTTCGCTATCAGGCGAACCAGCACTCCAGTAAGCCAAACGTTTTTCGCCAGCGGCGTTTGGAAAGTTGATGTGATTAAGTTTCATAGGCTCCGTCTCGAGTGATCGCTTTGGCACTAGATTGCGTTTTAACCTAATCCGCTGCTTTACAAAAGTTTACCTCTTTAAGCACGACATTGACTCAGTGCTTCGGGTAATATTAGCGAATCATAATTTATCTGACCGTTGTATCAACGATCGTTGAATAAGCCTGGAGATTAAAGTTTCGTGCGTCTACTCAAATGGATCTTGCCGCTGATCATACTCGGTGGTGCCGGCTTCGGTTTTGTAACACTTAAAGCGAGTAAGCCAGAGATTCCACCACGTACCCCAGAGGAGCGCTCGTGGACGGTATTAGCGACTCAGGCAGCACCTCAGGCGCTCTCGCCGCAGGTAGAGCTGTACGCTGAGATTGAGAGTCCGCGTCAGGTGACACTACGCGCCAACCTGGCCGCTGATGTTGCAGCAGTCGAAGTATTTGAGGGCAGCCGTTTCCAAGCAGGCGACCTGCTGATCCGCCTTGATACTCAAGAGATCGACTTCCAACTGGCCCAGCAGCGTGCTCAGCTTGATTCACTCAAGGCGCAGCTAGACGCACAGCTGCTGCAGCAAGAGACCAATAAGAGGGCCTTAGAAGTCGAGCGCGAAATGTACCGCATCGCCCAGCGCTCGCTTGAGCGCCAGGCAGACCTCTCTAGCCGCAACCTCGCAAGCCGTGAGCAGCAGGACAGCGCCGAGATGAACCTAGCGCAGCGCCAACTCAATCTGGTTAGCCGCGAACAGGCGATCGCCAACCACCCTAACCAGGTTAATCAACTCAAGGCCTCTATCGCTCAAGCTGAGGCTCAGCTAGCAAGCCTCGAGCTAGACCGCAGTCGGGCCGAATTGCGCGCCCCATTTGACGGTCGCGTCAGTGCGCTGAGCATCTCGGTTGCTGACCGTGTGCGCAACGGCGATGCGCTGGCACGCATCTACCCGACTTCGGCGCTGGAAGTGCGCGCACAGCTCCCAACACGGATACTACCGCTGATCAAAACGAGCGATGAGATTCCTCAACTAACCGCCAGTGTACAACTCGACGGCCGTAGCATGCAGCTTGAGCTCGATCGTCTGAGTGCCGAAGTCGCAGCCGGCAGCGCCGGTGTTGACGCCATGTTCCGGTTTATCGACACCAGCTACGCCCCTGAGCCCGGTCGTACACTGAGCCTCAAACTCAATCTGCCTGTCATCGACGCTCTTATCCCACTGCCGCCGGTTGCTCTTTACGGCACAGATCGCGTCTACCGCGTCAGCGATTCGCGTTTGGAGGCGGTCAAAGTTGAGCACTACGGCGACCGCGAGCTAGATGGTGAGGTTCCTCAGGTGCTCGTACGCAGCGATGCACTGCAGGCGGGCGATCAGATCATCACAACACAGCTACCGAACGCGGTGACTGGCATGCTAGTCGAGGTGCGTGAGTGAATCAGGAGACAGGTCTCAGAGGACTCATTAGCCTATTCGCGACGCACCGTGTAGCAGCCAACCTATTGATGCTACTGATGATTGTCGCAGGTATCCTCGGCATACAGCGTCTAAATGTTCAGTTTTTTCCAACCTTCGAGTTGGATATTGTCACTATCGCGGTACCCTGGAGCGGTGCTAGCTCCGAGGATGTGCAGACGTCGGTTATTCTGCCGGTCGAAGAGGAGTTACGCGCTCTCGATGGCATCAAACGCATCTTCGCAGTAGCGCGTGATGGACGCGCCTCGTTCCGGCTCGAACTCGATGATGGCGCTGATCGTGATTACGTGCTCTCAGAAGCGAAACAGAAGATGGACGGTGTGCAGGGCAGTTTACCGAGCGACGCTGAATCACCTGTAGTGCAGCTGGTCACGCGCTATGACGATATCGCCGAGATCATCCTCACGAGCGATCGTGCAGACCTCGATGAGCTGCGCCTACTCGCGCGTGAGTTTGAGCAGCAGTTGCTGTCGCGTGGCATCCGCAAAATCGACTTCTCCGGCATGCCTAAGCAGGAGATCGCGCTACAGCTGACGCCCGATTCTCTCGAGCAACTGGGGATGACGCTACCGGAAATTGCCAACGCCATTCGTACGGGTTCGGTTGACCTTCCAGCCGGTACCGCTGCGAAGAACGACGGCGCACGTCAAATCCGCAGTCTCGGCCAACAACGTGATGCCGAGGGTTTTGATAACCTCCCAATCCAGACCAAAGGGCGCGGTGACATCATCCGCTTGGGTGATGTCACGCAGATTGAGCGTCGGGATCAAGAAAACCAAGTACGCCTCTTCTACAACGGGCAGCCAGCTATCACTCTAGCGCTCAAGCGCACCGAGTCTGAGGACAGCCTCGAAGCCGCAAAAATCATGAACACTTGGCTGGAGGATACGCGGCCTCTACTGCCACAGGGAGTGCAACTGCATACCTACAACGAGTCTTGGACGTTGATTCGTGACCGTATCAATCTGTTGGTCGACAACGGTATTAGCGGACTGATACTCGTAATCGCCATCCTCTTCCTCTTTCTTAACGGCCGAGTGGCATTCTGGGTCACTGTGGGTATACCTGTTTCGTTTCTGGCGACACTCGCGGTGCTCTACCTGATTGGCGGCACCATCAACATGATCTCGCTCTTCGGCCTGATCATGGCGCTGGGTATTATTGTTGATGACGCGATAGTGGTGGGTGAGGATACCCTCGCCCACGCCCAAGTCGGCGAGAGCGCACGTCGCGCGTCTATCGGCGGTGCCCTACGCATGTTTGCTCCGGTAACAGCCTCCTCGATGACAACCATTGCCGCCTTCCTACCCCTGATGCTGGTCGGCGGCATCATCGGTAATATTTTGATCGATATTCCGACCATCGTTATCTGTGTCATTCTGGCCTCGCTCGTAGAGAGCTTCCTGGTACTGCCGGGTCACCTGCACCACAGCCTTGCTAAGGTCGACGCGCTCCACCCCTCGAAACTGCGTCAAAAGCTGGATAATGGTTTCAACTTCTTCCGCGACCGAATCTTCCGCCCATTTGTAGAGACTGCGATCTCCTTCCGCTGGAGCTCAATAGCGATGGCAATCGGTATTCTGGTCTTTGCTGTGGGACTGTTAGCCGGTGGCCGTATCAAGTTCAATTTCTTCCCAGCGGTTGAGCAGGACACCATGACGGCCAACGTACAGTTCGCCTCCGGAACCGATTCGCGCTACGTGATGAACTTCCTAGACCATCTCGACCTGACGCTCAACCAAACAGATGAACAGCTCGGCGGGGATATACTCAAGATCAGCCTGCAACGCCTGCACACCGCTCGTTTTAGCCGTAATAGTGCGGCCTCGAGCGGCGAAGAGTTTGGTTCGATGGCGATTGAACTTTTCCCAGGGGACAATCGGGACGTGGGTACCGGTGACTTCATCAAGGCCTGGCGCAAGAATATTGTGATGCCGGCCGGTATAGAGAAATTCTCTATCGACGTGGCCCAGGGTGGGCCGCCAGGCAAACCGGTTGAGGTGAAGTTGACCGGCAGCGATATTACCCTGCTCAAAGCGGCCTCACTCGAGCTGCAGGAGTCGCTCAAACGCTACGGCGGCCTGAGCAACATTGACGATGACCTCCCTTACGGTAAGTCACAGCTGATCTACACCTTGACCCCAGCTGCGCAAACTGCCGGGCTATCACTTGAACAGGTGGGCCGTCAGCTGCGCTCGGCTTTTGACGGTATCGAAGTGCAAAATTTCTTCGAAGGGCGCGACGAAATTAGCGTGCGCCTGATGATGAGCGACGATCAACGCAATCGTTTAAGCACGCTAACTGCGCTACCAATCGTACTACCTGACGGCTCAACGACACCGGTAAGCAATGTCCTGGACTTCACACCCAGACAGGGCTTTGACTCACTGCAGCGCATTGACGGCCAGCTATCGATCAACGTCTCGGCTGACCTCGATGAGGCGGTAGGCAACGCCAACGAGATTCTGGCAGATATGCAAGAGACCGTCATGCCAGACCTGCTGGGCAAATATGGCATCGAAGCAAGCTTTGAGGGCAAGAGCCGCGATCAGCGTGAAACGCTGGCCGATATGGGTACGGGCCTCGTGATTGCGTTGGTACTGATCTACGTAATTCTTGCTTGGGTTTTCGCCTCATACAGCTGGCCTGTGACTGTGATGCTTGCGATCCCGCTCGGCCTGACCGGCGCGATACTCGGTCACTACGTCAGTGGTCTGGATCTGACGATTCTATCGCTGTTCGGCTTTTTCGGTCTGTCGGGTATCGTCATCAACGACTCAATCGTATTGGTGACCTTCTACAAGAAATTGCGTGAGAAAGGGATGGGGATCCACGAGGCCGTGGTCGAGGCGGCCTGTCAACGTCTGCGTGCGGTACTGCTTACCTCGCTCACTACGATTGGTGGCCTGACGCCTATCCTGTTTGAGACCTCGCTACAGGCGCAGTTCCTGATTCCAATGGCGACCTCAATCGTCTTCGGTTTGGCTTACGGTACCCTACTGATTTTGATCGTTGTGCCGTCACTGCTGACCATCGTCGAGGGCGGTCGCGCCAAGCTGGGCCTCAAACCCGTCTCCCAGCCAGCCAACACCTAAATCGCTCGTACGAGGGATATGCGCCGAAGGCGTATTTCCCGACCCTCGTGAGCCCCGGTGCCATTTATCAGAGCACCACGATCAGGTATACTTCTGCGCTTTATTTTTGGTCGTTTTCACCCTTCAATGGATGAGTCTATGAACGCAGATCTGGCACTACTGCAGCCCTACCCTTTTGAAAAGCTCAACACCCTGCTTGGCTCGGTCACACCGAACGCCGAACTTGAGCATATCTCTCTCGGTATTGGCGAACCTAAACACCCGGCACCGGCTGTTGTGACGTCGATGCTGAACCAGACGGTAGACCTGGTCGCTAACTACCCAACGACCAAAGGCAGCGCCGAACTACGCGACACCATTGCCGCTTGGTGTACCCGCCGCTTCAAACTTGAGGCCGGCTCACTGACGGGCGACAGCAACGTTCTCCCAGTCATGGGTACACGCGAAGCGATCTTCGCATTCACTCAATGCGCCGTTGAACGCAAACCGGGCGCCCAGGTGTTCTCACCAGACCCCTTTTACCAGATCTACGAAGGTGCGGCTTACCTGGCCGGTGCCGAGCCCTACTTCCTGCCAACGCTGGAAGAGAACGGCTTCATCCCGGACTACGATGCGATCCCAGAAGAGGCGTGGCAGAACTGTGAACTGCTGTTCATCTGCTCACCCAACAACCCAAGCGGCGCCGTGCACTCGAAAGAGACCATCATTAAGCTGATCGAACTGGCGGATAAGTACGACTTCATCCTCGCATCTGACGAGTGTTACTCAGAGATTTACTTGGATGAGTCGAAGCCGCCAGCAGGCCTGTTGCAGGTTTGCGCCGAGATCGGCCGTAACGACTACAAGAACTGCGTGGTATTCCACAGCTTGTCGAAGCGTTCGAACCTACCCGGCCTGCGCTCTGGTTTTATCGCTGGCGACGCCACACTGATGAAGCCCTTCCTGCTCTACCGCACCTACCATGGCTGTGCCATGCCATTGCAGGTACAGAAAGGCTCAGTAGCGGCTTGGAACGACGAGAAGCACGTGGAAGAGAACCGTCAGCAGTACCGCCTGAAGTTCGCCGCCGTACTGGAAATTCTGCAGCCAGTGATGGATGTGAAGATGCCAGACGCCAGCTTCTACCTCTGGGCGAAAACCCCAATCGATGACGACAAGTTCACCGCAGGTCTCTACGAGCAGCAGAACCTCACCGTACTGCCGGGTCGCTACCTGTCACGCGAGACCGCTGATGGGCTCTACCCTGGCGCTGGCTATGTACGCATGGCACTGGTTGCCACTGTGGAGGAGTGTGTCGAAGCCGCTTGGCGGATTCGCCGCTACATCGAATCGCTCTAAGGAGATCAACCATGAAAGTTTACGGTATCCCCAACTGCGGCAGCGTTAAAAAAGCGCGCGTCCTGCTAGATGAGCAAGGTGCAGACTACGAATTTATCGATTTTAAGAAGGCGCCACCGAGCACCGAGATGATCCAGAGCTGGGTCGATCAGGCCGGCATGGAACTGGTCCTGAACAAGCGCGGCACCACCTGGCGCAAGCTGGATGATGCGCAGAAAGCTGAAACCGATAGCACCAAGCTGATCGCACTGATGGCGGAGCAGCCATCGCTGATCAAGCGCCCTGTAATTGAAACAGGTACAGGCTTGCTGGTCGGTTTCGACGCAGACCAAATTTTGAACAGTCTTTAAGTTTAAACACGAATTAAGAGAGAACGAGGATTCACATGACTAACTTCGCACTGGGCCTGGGTGTAGGCACCAAATCAGCCGCTGGAGATCTGCTAGAGGTTTACTACAACGCACCAATTCTAGACGCTGATGCCAAGCTGGTAGAAGCGGTTGCAGGTGCAGTGGGCTACACCGGTGGTAATGCATCGATCGAGATCGATGCGGCACAGCTTAAAGCCCTGGAAGCAGCATTTCTGAGCGTTGGCGCGGAAAGTCAGGCTGAAATCACTGAAGTACTGGAAGGCACTTCACAACCGCTGGTTATCTGTATCCTAGAAACGGACGATGCACCGACAACAACGGCTGAGGTATACCTCAAGCTGAGCCTGATCTCTCACCGTCTGGTTAAGCCACACGGCCAGAACCTGACCGGTATTTTTGGCCTGCTGCCAAACGTTGCCTGGACTAACGAAGGCGCAATCGCGCTGGACGAACTGCCTAGCCGACAGCTGGCTGCACGTGCACAGGGTCGCATTCTGCAGGTAACTTCAGTTGATAAGTTCCCACAGATGACCAACTACGTGGTACCTGCGGGTATCCGTGTAGGTGATGCTTCACGCATCCGTCTGGGTGCACACGTGGGCGAAGGCACCACAGTCATGCACGAGGGCTTCATCAACTTCAACGCCGGTACCCTAGGCGTTAGCATGGTTGAAGGCCGTATCTCTGCTGGTGTAGTTGTAGGCAACGGATCTGACCTCGGCGGTGGCTGTTCAACCATGGGCACTCTCTCTGGCGGTAACAACGTGATCATCTCTGTGGGCGAGAATGCGCTGCTGGGTGCGAACGCGGGTCTGGGTATTCCACTGGGTGATCGTTGTACACTCGAAGCTGGCCTATACGTAACCGGAGGCTCTAAAGTGACCATCCTGGATGACCAGAACCAGGAAGTGGCGACCGTTAAAGCGTCTGAACTGGCGGGCAAATCTGATCTGCTGTTCCGTCGTAACTCACAGAACGGCCGTATCGAAGTTAAGACTAACAAGTCGGCTATCGAGCTAAACGCCGAACTTCACTCTCATAACTAAGAGCGACTCTTTTCATGGCACACAAGAGCGAAACGTTCGAACTCACCTGCGACCTAATCAGCCGCCAGTCGGTGACACCCGAAGATGCGGGTTGTCAGGCGATGATGGCCGAGCGCCTCAAAGCACTCGACTTCAATATTGAGGGGATGCCATTTGAAGAGGTGACAAATTTCTGGGCACGCCGCGGAACAGAAGGCCCCGTACTCTGTTTTGCCGGTCACACAGATGTGGTTCCCACAGGTCCGGTTGAGAAGTGGTCATCGCCACCGTTCGAGCCAACGCTGAAAGATGGCATGCTTTATGGCCGTGGCGCAGCGGATATGAAAGGCAGTATCGCTGCCTTTATGACCGCACTCGACCGCTTTATTAAAGCGCACCCCGACCACAGGGGCTCTATCGCGCTGCTTATTACGAGTGATGAAGAGGGTCCCTATATCAACGGCACCACGCGCGTGATCGATACCCTCGAAGCGCGCAATGAGAAGATCACCTGGGCCATCGTTGGTGAGCCATCGAGCACCGCACTGGTCGGTGATGTGATCAAGAATGGCCGTCGCGGTTCACTGGGTGCGACCATGCGTGTTAAGGGCGTACAGGGCCATGTTGCCTACCCGCACCTGGTACGCAACCCAATTCACGAACTGGCACCGGCACTGGCTGAGCTTGCAGCAACCGAGTGGGATCAGGGTAACGACTTCTTCCCACCCACCAGCTTCCAGGTATCCAACATCAATGCCGGCACAGGTGCCACTAACGTAGTTCCCGGCGAAGTAGAAGTTCTGTTTAACTTCCGCTTCTCCACTGAAGTGACCGACACAGAACTGCGCAGCCGCGTAGAGGCGATTCTGGACAAGCACAACGTCGAGTACGAGATTAAGTGGAATCTCTCAGGTCAGCCGTTCCTCACCGCAGAGGGCGATCTAGTCGATGCTGCACGCGTGGCAATTAGAGAAGTGACTGGCCGCGAAACTGAGCTTTCGACTTCAGGTGGCACTTCTGATGGCCGTTTTATCGCGCCTACAGGTGCACAGGTAGTAGAGCTGGGCCCAGTCAACGCGACCATCCATAAGATCGACGAGTGCGTTAAAGCCGAAGATCTTGACACGCTATCAACCATCTACGAGCAGATGCTGATCAAACTGCTGGCCAACTGAGACCGCACTTGATGCCTCTGATGCAACTGGCCTGCCCCGTCTGCAGCGAGCTGCTGCAGCTCTGCAACGAAGAGCGCACACTGCGCTGTGCTGCAGGCCACAGCTTCGATCGCGCCAAACAGGGCTACTGGAATCTGTTGTTGGTGCAGTCCAAACGCTCCAAAGATCCGGGCGACAACCCCGAGATGGTGCAGTCACGCACCCGCTTTCTGGATGGGCAGTTCTACCGTCCCGTCTTGGAGCGGATATGCCAGACGCTTGACGATGCACTACCCAAATCAGCGGTGATAGCGGACCTTGGTTGCGGTGAGGGTTACTACACCACCGGGCTGCGCCAGCACCGGTTAGATAACGGCTACGAAGACACTATTCTTGGCCTCGATATCTCCAAACACGCTGTTAAATCAGCGGCGAAACGCGATAAAAGAATCACCTGGTCAGTCGGCTCCTCTGCGCGTATTCCTGTACCCGGCGCGAGTCTTGATGTCGCACTTATTATCTTCAGCAAAGTACTCTCTGAGGAGCTAGAGCGTGCCCTCAAGCCCGGTGCACTGCTACTGATCGCCTACCCAGGTCCCAGGCACCTAATGAGCCTGCGCGAGCTGATCTACGAAGAGGTGCGCGATAACGACTCAGATCCAGCCAAACAGCTCTCCGATGCGTTCAAGCTCGAACAGACTCTCAGCGAACCCTTTGATATTGAGTTAGAAGGTAACCAGCAGATCTCAGATCTTCTGGCGATGACTCCACACGGACAACGAATGCAGAGCGCTAAGCGCGACGAGATACTGCAGCGCCAGCAACTGCGCACCGAGGTTGATATCCGCCTAGGACTCTTCCGCTACCAGCCGGAGAATAGCAGTGAGTGATACCGAACAGCCCGCCTGGCTGCACCACCTGCGCTGGCTACTGTTTGCCTTAGGTGCACTGCTACTGGCACTGGCACTGATTGCCATTGCTGGACTCATACTTAAAGAGGGAGTAGTGGCCGAGTTGATGGCGCTGGCAGGCATGGTAATCGCACTACCCGCTATGACAGTCGGCATTATCGCGTTTCTGATGTTAATCTATGCCCGATTACGCCAGATACTGAGCAAGGATTCAGAATGAGCGAGCGCCACCCCGATATCGAAGTCTATGTAAAGAACTCCTCCGCCCGAGCGCTGATTAATTGGGTAACCGAGATCAGCGACGCAGTAACAGAGGTCAAAACCCGCGGCCTAAGCCACGAATTCAGCTGCACCCTCAATGGCATTGATATCCCCGTACTAGTGGAAGAGCGTGTAGTTGGCAAACCCTGGATCAGCATCTGGTTCAACTCCGACCAAACCCCCTGGGCAATCGACCTTGATTGCGCCACCGCCATCACCAAGGCCCTAGACGTTCAAACCCGCTGCATCGTAAACGGCTGGAGCGAAGGCGACGAACCCGACGAATGGTGGAGAGTAACCCCCGACGGCCCCGAAAAAATCATCTGGAACACCTAAAAGGGGTCAGACCCCTTTATGGGATAACTGTCACCCAGGTTGCCCACCCCTAATCGTGTGAAGAGATCAAGCAATCATCGACAGCGTCGTCTGAGGATTCGGCAAAGCACCATGCCCAGCCGCCCGACGCGGAATATTCGCCTGAGTGTCCACCCAAGCCAACGCATAGGCCATATCACCCAACTGCCCACGGTGTAGACCACCATTAATACGCTCAACGGTGTCGGCGTTGTAGGGTTGGTCTGGAGAGATATAAGTTGAGAGTGCACCAGTAGAAGGAATAACAGGAAAGTCGCCGTGAGCGGCCGCTGATTGGCCACGCTGGTAGCCGTAGGACTCATTCGACGAGATTAGACTGATTGTCCCAGCCCAGCATGTGCACGCTCAATACGATCCGCAACGATCTCGTTTACCATCTAACTTCAGTATCCTAACGATGCTTGCTTTAACGGCCGCTTGGAAAAAAACTTTAGCTGATAGATCTCTGGTGCATATCCCTCCTAAATCGGGGAAATGGGTTACACTCGCGGGAAATCCAACCTGTTAGGAGTTGCACCCATGGGCCGCTGGCGTCCACCTGCCGAGAAGAGTTCACCCTACATCACCAAAGAGGGCTATGAGCGCCTAAATGAGGAGCTAAAGTATCTTTGGAAGACCAAGCGCCCTGAGGTGACTCAGGCGCTGAGTGAAGCGGCTGCTGAGGGCGATCGCTCGGAGAATGCCGAATACATCTACCGCAAGAAGGAGCTACGCGAAATTGACCGCCGGGTGCGTTATCTCTCTAAGCGTCTGGATAACATCAAAGTGGTGGAGCATTTGCCCACGGATCAGAGCCGGATATTTTTTGGTGCTTGGGTGACGCTGGTGGATGAAGAGGATGCAGAGCGCGTCTACCGCATTGTTGGCGCAGACGAGATCGAACCCAAGCTAGGGTATATCAGTGTCGACTCACCGATTGCGAAGCTGCTACTGAAGAAAGAGGTGGGTGATGAGATTGAGTTCACTACGCCCGATGGGGAGGCGCGGTGGTATGAGATCCTTGGGGTTCGTTACGGGTAGGTCGGGTGCTGACCCGACCTAATCCTTTTCGGGAAATACGCCTCCGGCATACATCCCTCGTACGAGCGATCTTTGGTACGAGCAATCTACGCACAGCGTATGTTCGCGACAAGCAGACATCGCCTCGAGAGGCGACCTACAGGCTTAAGCAATCACGCGCTTAGCGATACCCTCTTTACCCGGGAAGTCTGGCGCACACTCACGCGCGTTTGGCATTTTCAGCCACAGGCGGTAGAGGTGACGCTTGCGCTCAGGCTCGTCGTAGTCTTCAAAGCCGGTGCGCGAGTGGAAGATCGTGTAGTTGTTACAGAACTGAATATCACCCGGTTCCATCATCATATCCAGACGGATATCGGGATCGTTCAAAATTGAATCAACCAGGTCGAACGCCTCAATCTCCACTGGCGATAGCGGCAGACCGATTTTTTCCTGCGCAATCTCAATGTACTGGCGCAGGTGCATCGCGCTCAGCTTGCCCTTGTGGTTGCTAAAGATAGGTACGGGTCCAGCGACGCCGTTATTGATGTGCTCCATCAGGAAGTGACGGTGCAACAGGCCGAGGTACTCGATGTGGTTCTCTAGAATCTCATTGAACAGCGTAGTCGCACTAGAGAGGCTGCTCATGCCACCTTTTTTTGCTTTCCGCAGACTTAGCAGACCCACTACGTCGGCCAAATCCGCATGGTATGGCAGATACTCGCTAGTCTCGTACACACGCACGCTCTTCGGATCGGCTGCACCCACATCACGCACATGGCCCAACATATCGCCTTTGATGTTCTGCGATACCGGTGTACCCATATGAAGACCCAAACCATAGTAGATGATCGCGGCCTCTTCATCGGTGTAGCGCTCAATCGGCAGGCCACGAATCAGGATGAAGCCTTTGCCATCTTCGAGCTCGGTGTTGAAGTATTTGATCTCTTCAGCCAGCTCAGTGATCGGGAAGTCCTCTTTGGTGAAGTCTGGGCAGATTAAGCCCTTCGCTTTAACCGCTGCCAGCCCCTTCTCCAGAATCGCGATATGCTCATCAGACCAGTGGAAAATCCACGAACCATCATCTTTGATATCTTTGCCTTTCCATGCAGCTGGAATCTCAACTTTCTCTTTGAGAATAACGGACATGCGAACTTCCTCGGTACTTTCTAATTGTTTTTAGGTTAGTCCGACATTATCTGCGATCTGGTACGAAAGACTATACGACGAATGTAGCGCGATGCAGCCGGGTCAATAAGAACTCAATCGAAGGCGATCGAGCGTATACGAAACCAGTCGAAGACATGCGAAATTTTAGATGTGTCAGGAAGAAGAAATGGTGGGTCGTATAGGATTCGAACCTATGACCAATTGGTTAAAAGCCAACTGCTCTACCAACTGAGCTAACGACCCGGGGGTGAGGTCGGTGAGAATGGTGGGTCGTATAGGATTCGAACCTATGACCAATTGGTTAAAAGCCAACTGCTCTACCAACTGAGCTAACGACCCCCACCGATCTCGGGTTTGGCTCCTCGAGCTGGACTCGAACCAGCGACCAATAGATTAACAGTCTACTGCTCTACCAACTGAGCTATCGAGGAAAAACCCTTTTTGCATCCTAATGGCGGAGGAACAGGGATTCGAACCCTGGGAGCCTCTCGACTCGTCGGTTTTCAAGACCGGTGCTTTCGACCACTCAGCCATCCCTCCGTTAGGATGGCCGCAGATTCTACCGTGATATTTTTTTCCGTCAACACTTGGTTGGATCTTTTTTAAAATTAATCTGCGAACTGGTCAGAATACCAACAATACTGGCGGATTATTCATCAGAATCGGCTATTTTGTGTACATCTGATCAAAGAACGCCGGACAGCTCCTCTAGCGCGTCTCTATCTAGCACTGAAAGCACGCCCTGTTTTTCAGAGATCTGATTCAGACGCTTCAACTCCGCAAAATGACGCGACACGGTCTCGACAGTCAGGCCGAGGTATTGGCCTAATTCACGTCGGCTCAACGGCATTGGGGCCGAGTCCTGCTCAGCCACCCAGTCCAGCACAAACCAGGCAACGCGAGCCTTGGACTTGAGCAAGCTCACATGCGTAAGGTGCTCTTCGGTCTTCATCACCTGCTGTAGTGCGCGCTCGATGATTGCCTGGTTAATCGCCGAGCTCTGCTCGCGTAGCTCTTTGAGTCGTTCTACAGAAAGCTGACAAAGCTCGACATGGCCCAGTGCCTCAGCGGTATGACGGTAGTTCGAATCGACTACGAGCTTTTCATAGCCAAAAAGATCACCTGGCTTAACGATGCGTACAATCTGCGCCTCACCCTCAGAGTTGAAGCGGGTCAGCTTCACAAACCCCTGACGCAGGGTGTAGATAAGATTGAGCCGTTCACCTTCAGAATAGACAACCTCACCCGCATCATAAGTTACAACGCGGGTCTGGAAGTCCTCTATTAGGCTCAGCTCGTCATGTTCGAGGCAGCCGAACAGGCTCTGAGGCCTGATCGGACAGGTTAGGCAGTGACCGCGGCCAACCAGTGTTCCCATTATAATTCACTCTCTCGAAAGGGGGCAGCCCCTCTATGGGACCCGCTGTGGGGCCCACTATAAGATAAGAGCCACCTAACCCGATAGGGGATTTCAGGCGTACACTTATCACTTAATATCTTCTGCAGTTTATCGCTAATGGACTCACTAACCCAAATCGTACTGGGCGCCTCTGTAGCCGCCGTCTGTGTTAAACCCGAACATCGTCGCAAGGCTGCGCTGGTGGGCGCCGCGCTGGGCACGCTGCCCGACCTCGATGTGCTTATTGACTACGGCGATGCGGTGTCGAACTTCACCTATCACCGTGGATTTAGCCACTCGCTATTTGTGCTTATTCCATTTGCGATGGGTGTCTGGTGGCTATTGAAGCAGTTTTGGGAGCCGGTGAAGACCTCGCCTCGTCCCTGGTTCTACGCCGTGCTCCTGGCACTAGCCACGCACCCGCTGTTAGATGCGCACACCGTGTATGGCACGCAGCTGCTCTGGCCTATCCCCACTCCCCCGGTGATGTGGAGCACGCTCTTTATCATTGATCCGCTCTACACCCTGCCCTTGTTGGTGGGGATGATCGCTATTCTTGCGCGGCCTAACGGGCGTTTTGCGGCACGTGCACTGTCCACTGGGCTGGTACTCAGCACCCTCTACCTCGGCTGGAGCTGGACAGCGAAAACGATCGTTGAAAACAGGGTGGCTGACGCGCTCAATGGTGACGGTGGGCGCGTGTTAACAACACCGGCGCCGTTTAGCACGCTGGTGTGGCGCATTCTTGTGGTTGATGATGCGACCTACAAAGAGGGTTACTACTCTGTACTTGCGCCCAAGCGCCCTATCGAATTTACCGACCACGATAAAAACCTTGCGTTGATCAACGCCGCCGATCATCTCGCTGCCGTCGACCGCCTGCAGTGGTTCTCACATGGCTTTATCAAGGGCAGCATGCGAGAAGACTATCTGGTGATAACCGATCTGAGGATGGGCGTGGAAGGGAGCTATGTGTTCAACCATGCTGTGGCGAGCAAACCGAGCGAAGGTTTTGAGCCGATCGTTACTCGCCAACTACCGCAGAGCTTCAGCGGTGAAGATATTACCCGCCTGTGGGAGCAGATTAAGGCGATGCACTGATATTTGGGTCGCCACCTCTTTGAGGGCGCTTCTACAGGCCGATCCTACGCGCTTGCCAGAAGGCGTCCCGCCAGTACTCATTACTCAAGTTTGAGCGCGTCACCCCAACAGAGGTAGACGCATGCACAAACTGGTTGTCACCGACATACACCCCCACATGTCGCGCTTTCCAACCCGTTTTGAAAAAGATCAGGTCCCCCGGTTCTAACTCGCCCGGCAGTATCTGAAAGCCCTGCTCGACTTGAAGCTCAGTTGTTCGCGCCAAGCGCTGGTTAAACACCTCGCCATAGAGGTTCTGCACAAAGGCGGAGCAGTCCAACCCACTTCGCCCTGTGCCACCTAAACGATAAGGCGTGCCTTGCCAGTCGCGGTAATAGCGCTCGATCACCTCGGAGTTTGCGCTCCAGCCTGTGCCCTCTAACCGCGGTTGGACGCTGCATGCGGTGAGGAGCAGCAACAGACAGAGGGTCGCGAGCCGGCCCAAATACATCTAAATAAGGCCTTTTAGTGCATCATCCCTGAAGCCTGCCCATGGCTGAGCAGAATCACCAAACCAGTTTTGACACACCTGATCATAGATCGCGCGGTAATCGAGCGTGTGCTCCATATCACCATCTACCAGCCGTTTGAGGCTCGGATGCTCGCCATAAAGGCCTCCATTTACTCGGCCGCCCATCATAAAGTGGGTATTTGCGCTGCCGTGGTCAGTACCTTCGTTGCCATTCTCTCCGGCGCGACGACCAAACTCCGAGTAGGTCATCACCAGCACATCGTCCCAGCGGCCCATTCGCTGTAGCCCTTGGCGGAAAGCTGCGAGATTTTCGGCTAGGTCCTTTAGCAATCTCGGATGCCGCCATGGCTGCCCCTCGTGCGTGTCGAACGAACCGTGCTGCACATGCATCACTGGCACACCCAGATCAGCCCCAATCACTCGCATTACATCGGTCAACTGACCGCCCAAATCACCATGAGGCATACGAGTAGGCAAACGACTAGCCGAGTACCTATCCAGCTCAGCCTCGAGTGTTTTAGAGGCCTGGGACAAGTCTGTTTTACGTTTTGATATCAGGTTCAAGAGGCGGTTGTTGGTGGGTGGTTTCTCATCCACCTCAATATCCGCCAGTTGATTAAGGCGCGCCATGCTGATGTAGACGCCTTCACCTCGGGCGAACAAGCCCATTGAACCCTGCAGAGTGGCTCCAAGCACGGGGTGATCTGCTGGAGTATAGAGGCGCTCTAGTGTCTCGGTAACCCACCCTTTCTGCGCTCCGCGATTACCATCGCCTCCGGTCTCCCAGAGTGCTATCGACTTAAAGTGTGAACGATTCTGATTGGGATAACCCACACCAGTAATCAGTGCCAAGTCGTCTCCAATGCTTTTTTCCAGGGCGCTCATGGAGTTGTTCAAACCCAGTGCGCCCTCCTGGCTTGTGTACCCAAGATCAATCACATCAGTGGCTTTCACACCGATACGACGACGTAATTTACGATAGTTATCAGACTCGTAAGGTACCAATGTGTTGAGGCCATCATTCGCCCCTTTGAGTTCAACAAGTACTAAATATTTCTTCTGCTGGGCTGCCCGGAGCTGAATGAAGGGGGCTGCTGCACCAGCCATAGCCATCGCTTTTAGAAGATCGCGCCTGTTCATAATCGACTCCCTATTTCAGATTTATCAACGGACTACGCAGCCAGTCGTCCAGAGAGCTGAAGCGCTCTCCGTCGTCTATGCTAACTATCCATTGCTCCAGCGGCAATTGACTGAGTTCCGGCTGGTTCTTTACTAACTGCTGCCACTCTGCCGGTGAGCCCAGTTTACCGCCGGCCAGTGGATAGACACCTCCGCCGTCGGACATATCCATGCCACCCATCATCGCCATAGCCATTGCACCGCCCTGTTGACCACTTGTGAGTTCAACTAGACGCACAGGTTCATCCAAGCGCCAAGAACCTGAATCACCAGCATCGACGAAGAACTGCATTCGTTTGGTCCAAGTCTCTAACGAACCTGGCTCTCGGTGACGTGGGCTGGCTTTGATCTTCTCCAACACCTGAGGTGCAGTCGCGAAAAGCGCTTTGATTAGCCGTTTATCTTCGCTGCTCAGCTGGAAGTACTGTTTTCGGGACCACTCTTCATAGTTGCGCGCACCGATACTGACATGGCGAAGGCCTGCTTTGTCTTTCCAAGCCTCACGCGGCCACTTTTTGAAGCAGCTTGGCTTACATCGATCCTCGTCCACGCCGATCTCATAGTGGCCGCGGTCGTTGCGAGCAAATTTAAAACCAAAGTACTCCCATTCACGGCCTTCAAAGCTAAGTCCATCAAACATCAGATCTACGCCTTGCCAACCCCCTTCACTGGGTGGTTTGAACCACAAAAGCGTTAGTTCTCGGGTTACCAAATCACCTGCCTGAGGATTGTCCGGTGGCCGGTTTTGCTGGCTCGCCAGACGGGTTAGTTCGCTCCAATCAAGTGTGGTTGTACCTGCACAATACAGCCGATCCGGATGCCGTTTGGCCCCCTCTTTGTCGCGATTACAACCGGGGAACTGTGTTCCAGCTGCACCCGGAAAACTCTGTCCTTGATACTCTACGCCCCCAACAAAAAGGTTGCGGTCACCACCGTTGCCCGCTGCGTCGTACAGAAACCGAACACCGACCTTTCGGATATCAGTGATCTCAGCTGGAAGTTCAAGGGTCTGTGTCTCCCACACCCACTCGCTCTCATCTTTGTAACGCCCGAGCCGCTCGGTATCGCGCGCGGCTGTCATAGTTTGGTTCTCTGAGTACCAGAAGTTGTTGTCGCCGTACTCAAGCTGCACTTGATACTGAGGGGGCCCGTTGTACGCCTCACCTGCTACTTTGACTTTGAGTAGGTTTGCATTTGGACTACTTACCATCATCGGTTTAGGCGCCATCTGCATTCCAACCTCCGCAAGGAGGGCGCTCATCGCAGCATCGCGTTCAATTAAGTAGGCTGGATCGAGCCAGTATTCGCCGTACCCCCAGCCGCTAACGTCAGGCGGATCAAAAAGGGTCTGGCCCATTGCAGCTAGTGTCGTATCGATCTGTTGGAGGTTAAGGGTTGCCTGTTTGGATGCTCGAATCGCTCCGATCATAAGCTCCACAGGCGATTTCACGCTGGTCGCGCGATAAGTCTCATCCCAGAAGTAAGCTGAGTTGAGCATGACCTCGAGCAAAGTATCGATGCGATACCCTGACTCAACAAACGCGTCAGCAAACTGATCGATCGCCTCAGCCGGAGGAGATTCGATGGAGATAAACTCCTTCCACAGGCGACGGCTCACATGCTTAGAGGCCTCGGGGTGCGCAAGGATCAACTGCGCCATGTCGTCGCCATTAAAGTTGCCACGCTGACCAAAAATGGTTTTGCGCGACCTATCCTGAGCCCAGGGGCTGACCTGGAAACTGAGATCCCCAAATTCAGATACGTGCCAACCAGCTAGCGCTCTCGCTGACTCTTTAATGTCTTTCTCGGTGTAGTTGGACTCACCGAGGGTATAGAGCTCAAGCAATTCGCGCGCAAGGTTTTCGTTTGGCGCATCCTCACGGTTATTGTTGTTATCCAAATAGATCAGAACAGCCGGATCTCGCAGCATCGCAGCTAGAAGGTCGGCATAACTACCAGTACCGTGCTGACGAAGTGCTTCATGGTGGTACCACTGAGCATGTGATTTTTCATCTAGCCCGCTGAAGCCAGCAACGAAGGTGTTCTCCCAGAACATAACCAAGCGCTCACCCATCGGTGAGGGCGTCGCCAACATCTGACTAATCCACCATTGGCGCAATCCACTTACCTCTTGCTGACGCGCCGAGCGAAATGCCGAACGGCGCGCTTCAGGCCACTCTCCATGCCCCCAATATCTGACCGACTCGTCTGTCCAATCAGGTTCGGGAATCACTGGATCAGTTGAGAGGGTATCCATTAAGTGACTGACAAGAACTGATCGGGGTTTGTTGATCCACCTCTGCACCTCGTCAGGAGGCGGCTCAAATCCGGTCTTGCGCAGCACATAAGCGACTTCATCTGCACTTAAAGGCTGATCAAGCATTCGAGGCAGCGAAGATGTGTTAAGCCAAGCTTGTGCAGAAACAGTGTTTGCAGGAACCTTGATAGTCTCAGGGGCACCCGCTTGAGGCACAGTAGTCTGTTGCTGGCAGCCGGCAAGCAGAATCAGTGACACTGCCAGTGGGAGAACCTTACGCATTATTCTTGCTCCACATTACATCTTGAAATCAGTATATCTCAAAAAATAGAGCAAAAAAGGCGAATCTCGACAGCCGATTGGATATAGATACGTACTACACAACACTACGGTGGGAGTGAACCCAGAACGTGATCGCCTGTGCCTCCGATCTGGATCGCCACCTCTTTGAGGGGGCTCCTACTTAAAGGGTTCCCAGGGTAGGAGCGAGCGCAGCACGCGAACTGTGCAGAAATCTGGGGAGGAGTTTACGCCTTTCTGCTACTATGCGCGGGTTGAAACTCATATCGGACATCTTAGTGTTTAGCGAATACCCTCTTAGCGATCGCCTGCTCAAGGCTTTAGAACAGCTCTCTATCACCACCCCTACCGAAGTACAGGAGGCCACCCTGCCACCGGCTTTGGAGGGCAAAGACCTACTCGTAGCAGCCGAGACCGGCAGCGGTAAGACGCTGGCTTTCTTGGTACCTGTACTCCAGCGCTGTATCGATCAGAGCAAACCGAGCGCAGGTACGCGTGGCCTGATTCTCACGCCAACGCGTGAGTTGGCCGAACAGGTTGCTAAGATGTGCGAAGGGCTAGCGGCCTTTACTCAGATTAAGGTGCAGACGGTGTGTGGTGGTGAGAACTGGAGCAACCAGACAGCGCGTCTACGTAAAAACCCTGAGATCCTTGTTGGCACGCCGGGTCGCCTGAAAGAGCACCTAGAGCGCAACACGCTCGACTTTGATGACCTTGAGTACCTCGTTCTTGATGAAGCCGATCGTATGCTCGATATGGGCTTCCGTGATGAGGTGACCTTCATCACTGAGCGTTGCAGTGCAGAGCGCCAGACACTGCTGCTATCGGCAACACTCTCCAATGCCAATATCGGCAGCCTGATTAAGAAGGTGCTTAAAGACCCTGAAAAGCTGCAACTGAGCACGGCTCAGGACGCTGTCCAGAGCATCAAACAGCAGATCATCTTGGCCGACCACCCGGGCCACAAAGAGAAGCTGCTGAACTATCTGTTGGAGCACGAGAACTACGACAAGGCGGTGGTGTTTTGTAACACCCGCGCCTACGCCGAGCAACTCGCTGATAAGCTTAACCGAACGGAGTTGCGCACCGGACTGCTGCACGGCGAGCTGGACCAGCCCGAACGTAACCGCATTATGAAACTGTTGCGTGAAGGCAAGATCAATATTCTGGTGGCAACGGATGTTGCAGCTCGCGGTCTGGATATTGAGGGCATCGACCTAGTCGTTAACTTTGATATGGCACGCAAAGGTGACGAGCACGTCCACCGTATTGGTCGCACCGGTCGTCAGGGTCGCGACGGCTTGGCTATCTGCTTGATTCAGCAGAACGAGTGGAACTTGATGGCGAGCATCCAGCGCTACCTCAAGATCAAGTTTGAGCAGCGTACGTTGCCAGGCCTAACTGGCCACTACAAGGGTCCTGAGAAGCTGAAGAGCAACGGCAAAGCGGTCGGTAAGAAGCGACCCAAGAAGAAGAGCGATGCTAAGGGCGCTAAGGCTAAACCTAAGAGCCGCGAACGCGATCAAAAGGTCATTGGGAAGCGCCGCCCTGCCTCAGCCGCAACTAGCCTGGGCGATGGCTCTATGCCATTCGGAAAGCGTAAGCCCAGCGCTGATTAAGCCAGAATCGCAAGGATAAGATGCGCTAACAGCACCAGAGTTGTTAGCGTGGTTCGGAGCATTCGATAACCAGCTGGGAAGCTCTCCCAGCTGTATACCCGCTCCCACAGATAGACCACTGCGAATCCAAAACCCGTCAGCAAAAGCTGTAACGACGGCGACACCCAGTAGCTCAGCCAGAGCAGCGCAGGCACACCCAAGGCGATCGCTACACCCGCCACTGCTCCTTCACCCTCTCCATCCTCCATTGCCGTGCGCCAGACCGAGCCACAGAGAAAAGCGAGAATAATCCAGGCGTAACTCAAGAATGACCAGAGCGGCCAATTGAGCGAAGCGATGCCGTAGAGGCTGGCGTAAAACGGGATCAGGCCGGCTAAACCGCCGAACCAGACCGGTGTCTGTATTCGTTCAAACGCGCGCATCAGTGTTTTTGAGTGCTCTGCTCAGTATCTTGGCGCCAAGGTTTACCTTCACAGGTCGCGCGATTGGGGCAGTTCGGCAGACAGCCACGACAGGGCATGCTCTGGTTGGTTTGGGTTGATTCGGTGGTTGTAGACTGAGACATAACAGCGAAACACTCCTTCGTTAATAAACGGTCTACGCTTTTCTTTGACTCGTAGTTCATACTGATGGAATATCGCGCTCTCTAAATTGTTTGAGCAGACCGATGGAGGTTCCTGCCGATGCGACTGCTGATGATATCGCTATTCTCGCTCTTCTTTAGCCTCGTGCTCGTGGTGACGGGAAACGCGTATCTGCTGACTCTAATTGGTGTGCAATTGGGCCAGGTAGGCACCGAGCCTACGGTGGTCGGCCTTATTATGGTCTGTTACTCGGTTGGCTTTGTCGCCGGCGCTTTCTTCGCCCCTAAACTTCTGCTGCGTGTCGGCCATATCCGCAGTTTTGCCGCACTGGCTGCTCTGGCTGCGATGGCCTCCATCACCTACCCGCTAATCGATACGCTCTGGTTCTGGGGTGTGTTACGTGCTCTGGGCGGCTTTGCAGTTGCCGCCCTTTTTGTAGCGATAGAGAGCTGGTTGAGTGCGGTGGCGAGCAACAACAACCGCGCACGACTCTTCGCCCTGTATCAGATTGCGGCCTACAGTGCGGCAGCGGGCGGCCAGCTTATCCTGGAGCCTGGTTTGGAGGCGGGCTCTAGTGTTGCCTACAGCCTAGGCGCGCTGCTGTTGATGGCTGCGGTGATTCCGCTGTCGATATCACGGCTGCACTCTCCACCGATTGAGAACTCCGCCAGCATGAGCCTGAAGCGTTTGTGGAACATCACCTCGCTTGGCCTGATAACGGCCTTGGCGGCGGGTATTCTGATCAGCGGTTTCTATGCATTAGTACCGCTCTACGCCACGATGACCGGGGTAGCAACCGATGAGATCGGTAACCTCATGTCCATCGCGGTCATTAGCGCGATGGTTCTGGCTTGGCCGATCGGCTGGCTCTGTGACCGTGTCGAACGTAGCCAAGTGTTGTTGATTATCGCACTGATCGCCGGTGTCGCGGCTCTGCTTGCGGCCCTAGGCGCTGAGTGGGACTACATGCTACGTGTCCTCTTCTTGGCAATTATTATGGCCATTATTGCGAGCATCTATTCGATTGCGGTGGCCATCACTAATGACTTGGTGGATCCAAAGGAGCGTATCGCCGCTAGCTCGACGCTGATGCTGAGTTACGGCTTGGGAAGCATCATCGGTCCGGCAGCCGGAGCATGGCTGATGCAGGTATTGGCTCCGAGTGCGCTCTTCTACGGCTACGGTGCGCTGCTGCTCCTGCTGGGCACTTACACCTTCTATCGTCGAGGCCAGCAAGCCCCGGTTCCGGTGGACGAGCAAGAGGATTTCGTTGTTGCAGTACCAGAATCTCAGGTTGCGTCTGAGTTTGACCCGCGTACCGAGGATATCGCGGATGTGCCGCTCGAAGAGCTTATTCGTGACCCCGAGCCACAGGTAGAGATGGAGAGCGAAGATGCTGAAAAAACTTAAGCAGAGGCGTTTTCGCTCAAAGCTGCTGGAGTTGCTCAACAGCGACGACCTACAGCTCTGGCCAAAGATACGTGACGACCTGACGGTTACCGATCTGAAAACTCCACTCGACGCAGATGCCTGCGCACTGGAGCTCTGCATCGCGCGGGGTAACGCGAAGCTGTTGGGTGAGTTGCTGCACCGTTTTCCGCAATTGAATCAGTCGCAGCTTTGCGGGGGCGAACCTATGGTTACAGTGGTTCTGAAATCGGAGCACGCGCTTGTGCTGCTCAGCGCTATGCTGTCGCACGGGTTAGGGCCAGACACAACTGTTAACGGCCAATCACTTGTCGAGCTTGCGCTGCAGCATCCGCCGGAGCATGCGATGCTGCTGATCAACCGTTTGGCCCAGCACGGCGCCAGCCTCGATAATCCGCAGCTGCTCACTCAAGCTGTGCGCTCTGGGCATCAACCTTTGGTGAAGTTTCTAGCCGATTCGGGTGCGCCGCTGATCTTAAAGGATGAGAAGGGGTTAGACCCTGAGCTCCTAGCCTTCGCTCAGCGCGCGATCGACGACAAGAAGATTCGAGATATGTGGGCTTGATATTTGGGGTCGGGAAATACGCCTTTGGCGTAAATCCCTCGTACAGCATCGTCCGGTGTAGGAGCGATTCGCCGAAAGCACGTTCGCGACCTGTAAATTTAACCTATCGCCACTCAATGGCCGGGCAGCGATTCATCACCACCTGCACGCCTGCCGCTTCGGCGCGCTCGGCAGCCGAAATAGGCATCACGCCGATCTGCAGCCAAACCGCTGGAATCTCGAGCTGAACAACCTGATCAACCACAGCAGCCGCAGCTTCGGAGTTGAGAAACACATCGACCATATCGACAGCTACCGGCAGGTCCGCCAGATCAGCAACAACCGACTCACCCAAAATTTCGGTCCCAGCGGCACGCGGATTAACCGGTATCACCCGTTTGCCCATCTGCTGCAAAATCTGCATCACTCGATAGCTATCGCGGTGAGTTTTGGAGCTCGCTCCGACTAGTGCAATGGTCTCAACGTTGGCTTTAAGCGAGTCGATCAGGTACTGCTCATTCATGTGCATCTCCGCAGACAGGGCATTTGGGGTCTGCTTTAAGTTTCATCGTCCGCCAATCCATGCGCAGTGCGTCTACCATCAGCAGTCTACCTACCAACGGCTCGCCGATATTAGCCAACAGTTTCAGTGCTTCAGCCGCCTGTACCGTACCCACCATGCCGACTAGCGGCGCAAATACACCTGAAGTTGAGCATGTCAGTTCCAGCTCGGCGCCTTCCGGGTAGAGACAACGGTAGCAGGGGCTGGCCTCATCCCGGGGATCATAGACGGTAATTTGACCATCGAAACGAATGGCAGCACCCGAAACCAACGGTACTTTGGCGTTGTAACAAGCACGGTTGAGGGCGTGACGCGTGCCGAGGTTATCTGTGCAGTCCACCACCAGATCTACGGCGGCGACAGCGACATCCATCGTTTCGCCGCTGAATCGCTCCACTCGCACTTCAACCTCGGTACTCGGGTTGATACGCGCTATCTGCACAGCCGCTGATTCCGCTTTGGGCTCGCCGATCGTCTCGGTGGTATGAATCACCTGACGCTGCAGATTACTCAATTCAACCGAATCGTCGTCCACTAAAATGAGTTTCCCAACACCGGCGCTAGCCAGATAGAGTGCCACCGGAGAGCCCAAGCCACCCAACCCTAGGATTAACACGCTGGCATCAAGCCAAGCCTGCTGGCCGTGCATATCGATCTCTGGCAGAAGTAGATGACGACTGTACTGCAGAAGCTGCTGGTCGTTCACTGAGGTCCCCTTATCCTTCGCTGTTCTTTTTTGATTTCAGATAAACGGGCTTGTGGTTAGCCCGACCACTGCCCCGCGGTTACTCGCATGTTGCCACCAAAATCACGGCGCTGTCGAATATCGTCAAATCCGCGTTGGCGCATCAATTCAGCCACCGCTTCGGCTTGATCATAGCCATGTTCCAAAGCCAACCAACCCTCGCCGTTGAGGTAGTCGGGCGCGGTCTCGATAATTGACTGGATATCGGCCAAACCTTCGGCTTCAGCCGTCAGCGCGGAGAGCGGCTCAAACCGCAGGTCGCCCTGCTCTAAATGCGGATCGATCGGATCTATGTAGGGCGGATTGGAGATAATCAGATCAAACCTACCGCTCAGCGGTTCGAACCAACTCCCCTGCACAATTTGAACATTCGAAATCGTTAGCCGCTCGGCATTTCGCTGAGCCAGCTCAACAGCTTCGGCAATACGATCACAGGCCCAGACTTCCCAGTCAGGATGTTCACTCGCCAGCGCCAGCGCGATTGCGCCGGTACCTGTGCCTAAATCGACAACGCGTTTATTATCTGAATCGCAGAGCTCTAGGGCCTGCTCTACCAACACCTCAGTATCAGCCCGAGGAATTAGGGTGCTGGGGTTGACCTCTAGCTCAATGGTCCAGAAAGCGCGTTTGCCTAGCAAATGAGCCACCGGCACACCGGCCTGGCGCTGTTCGAGAAGCTCTAAAAACCGTGCGTGTTGCTCGGCGCTAAGCTCACGTTCGGGCCAGGTAAAGAGGTAGGTGCGGGTCTGCTGCAGCACATCGCAGAGCAGATGCTCTACATCTACTCTAGCGCCTTCGCCCTCTAGGGTATTTGCGAGCTGCAGCGCCGCATCGATGCGCATTAGCCGGCGTCAGACAGGGCGCTGAGCTGCTCTGTCTGGTACTCCTGCAGCAGCGAGTTGAGCACTTCGTCCAGATCGCCCTGCATCACCTCATTTAGCTTATAGAGCGTCAAGTTTATGCGGTGATCTGTGATACGACTCTGGGGGTAATTGTAGGTGCGGATACGCTCTGAGCGGTCGCCGCTACCGACCAGACCTTTGCGTGTGCTGGCCTGCACGGCCTGCTCTTTCTCAACCTGCGCCTGCTGCAGACGAGAGGCGAGCAGACCCATCGCCTTCGCGCGGTTCTTGTGCTGCGATCGCTCCTCCTGACACTCAACCACTACACCAGTCGGGATGTGGGTGATACGGATCGCCGAGTCTGTTTTGTTAACGTGCTGACCACCCGCACCTGAGGCGCGAAAGGTATCGACACGCAGATCCGCCTTGTTGATCTCGATTGCAGCCGACTCATCCAACTCCGGCATTACCGCAACGGTACAGGCTGAGGTGTGGATACGCCCCTGAGACTCGGTCTCTGGCACACGCTGCACGCGGTGGGCGCCCGATTCGAACTTCAGTCGCGAGTAGACATTGTCGCCGCTTACACGCGCAATCACCTCTTTGAAACCACCGTGTTCACCCTCGTTGGCGCTGACTATCTCAACGCGCCAGCCCGAGCGTTCGGCGTAACGCGAGTACATGCGGAACAGGTCACCCGAGAAGATTGCTGCCTCGTCGCCACCGGTGCCGGCGCGAACCTCAAGGAAGACGTTACGGTGATCGTTCGGGTCTTTAGGCAGCAGCAGAATCTGCAGCTCAGCTTCTAAGCGCTCTTCAGTCGCCTTAGCCTCCTGCAGCTCCTCTTTCGCCATCTCACGCAGATCAGCGTCGTCCTCTTGCAGCATAAGATTGGCTGTCTCTTGATCTTCAGCCGCCTGCTGCCACTGTTTAAACGCCTCAACGACCGGCTCAAGCTCCGAGTACTCCATCGAGTATTCGCGGAACTTCTTCTGATCGCTAATCACATCGCCATCACTGAGCAGTGCGGCAAGCTCTTCAAACCGATCAACAAGCGACTCCAGTCGCAGCTTTATAGACTCTTTCATAGGATGCTTACACTTAGCTTTTTAAAGGCTCTGAATTGTTAGATAGCGGCGCTAATCGCGCGACTGAGCATCGAGCTTAAACAGCTCGGCTGCCAGAGCCTGCAGATCATCGCGACCCTCGGCTGACGCCTGGCGCAACTGCACAGTCGGTTGGTGCAAAAACTTGTTGGTAAGACCGTGTGCGAGGCGCTTCATCACCTCTTCGGCCGGTTTGCCTTGCTCCAGTAGGCGCAAGGCACGCGCCAGCTCTTCTTCAGCCAGTTGAGTATGCTTGGAGCGAAGCTGCGTTAGGGTATCCACTGCATCAAGCTCGCGTAGCTGACGCATAAACTGCCCAGCTCCCTGCTCGATCAGCTGTTCGGCCTCTTGTGCTGCATCCTGACGCGAGCGCTGGTTCTCTTCGATCACCTCGGTCAGGTCATCGACCGTGTAGAGGTAGACATCCTCCAGCTCGCCCACTTGCGGTTCGATATCACGCGGCACAGCGATATCTACCATAAACATCGGTGCATGGCGGCGCTTTTTCAGTGCCGCTTCAACGCTACCCTTGCCCAGGATCGGCAGTTGAGAAGCCGTGGAGGAGATCAGAATATCTGCGTTCTCTAACTCGTCAGGTATCTGCGAAAACTCGATCGCTTTGCCCTGGACCTCACCGGCCAACGCCAATGCGCGGCCCAGGGTACGGTTAGCGATGGTGATCGAGCGCACGCCCGCCTGTTTTAGGTGGCGCGCAACCAGTTCTATTGTTTCACCCGCGCCTATCAGCAGCGCACGACTCTCGCCCAAATCAGCAAAAATGTGCTGCGCTAAACTGACGGCTGCGTAAGCTACAGAGACCGGGTTCTGGCCGATGCTGGTCTCGGTGCGCACCTGTTTCGCGACCGAGAAGGTGTGACGGAACAGACGACCGAGCTCTGCGTGCAGACGTCCGGCGTCTTGTGAAACCGAAAAGGCGTTCTTCAACTGGCCAAGGATTTGTGGCTCGCCGAGTACCAGCGAGTCCAACCCCGCGGCAACGCGCATCATATGCTGTGCAGCTGACTGGTCCCAGTGTTCGTACGAGCACTCTTTCAGCTGCTGCGGATCCACCCGATGATAATCTGCCAACCACTGCAGTAGCTGCGCCGACCGCTCGTCCTCTAAGCTGCAGTAGAGCTCGGTGCGGTTACAGGTGGAGAGAATAGCGACTTCACTCAGCTTCGCTTCATCACACGCCTTAGCCACCGCTTCAGCCAGATGCTCAGGCGCAAACGCCACCCGTTCGCGAATGTCGACCGGTGCAGTTTTGTGATTGATGCCGAGTGCAAGCAGTGCCATTAACGATTCAGAATCCGTTGAGAGACGTCATAAAAAATGTGGCGCACATAATACACTTTATAGCGCTTTTGAATAAGTCCCCACGAAGTGATCATTAGCAGCACAAAATGACGTAGCTAATCAGTATCAAACAGTTACGCAATGACAACGTCTCGCAGTTTTTCTATAGTGAGAAAAAAATCTAAGGAGTGAACGTATTGTTCACCGGTATTCGACCCAGTTTCGGCCTCGCCATCGCACTACTTTGCGGTTGCGCACCCGTTCAGAAACAGAGCAACCCCAACATTGCCTCAGACGCTGACGCCGCCAATGCAAGCGCGTTGCAAAGCAGCGTCGAGTATGTACCGGGCGAACTCAACGAGGAGTCTCTGCTTGACCTCCTAACGGCTGAACTAGCTGGGCAGCAGCGAGATTTCGATACCGCCTTCGAACTCTACTTTCGCCAAGCTCAGCTGAATCGCTCCACAGAGCTCGCCGAGCGGGCCACGCGCATCGCCCAGTTCAACCGCAACCCTGAGGCTGTGCTAACAGCTGCGCGCCTTTGGCAAGAGATCGCACCCGAAGCTGCTGAGCCACCCCAAATCCTGATCAACATCTTGCTGCATGAGGCGCGCTTCGCGGAAGCGTTCGAACTTTTGCGTGCAGAGCCCAGCTTCGGTGCCGAGATCCTGCTGGTTATCGAGTCTTTGCTGGATACCTTTGATCAGGAGAGTGCCGCCGAGCTGGCCGAGCTGCTGCAGCAGCGCCTTGATGCCTCACCCGAACAACTCGACCTGCTGCTGGTGTTGGCCCGTGTTCAGATTTTGCGGCAAGAGGAGACAACGGCGCTTAACCTGCTCAATCGCGGACTGGCGATCGAGCCTGAGCAGCCCGATCTGATCGTTGAGAAAGCCCAGCTGTTGCGCAGTGTCTACTCTGACGCTGAGCAGGCGCTGGAGCTGGTCGAGTCTGCACTGGCGAGTAACCGTGACCATCGCCAGCTCCGCGCGGTACATGTGCAACTACTACTTGAACTTCAACCCGACTCGGTCGAGGCCGCAGTAGAGCGCGCCATTGATCAGGCGGAGCGAGATCCTCAGCTAGTCTACTACTACGCTCTGCTCCTACTCGAAAACGAGCAGCCCCAACAGAGCCTGGTGCTCCTCGATGAGCTGATTAGCAGAGATCCGGCACGTACGGATTTGAACCTCTACATAGGCGTCAACCACGAGACCCTGGGTAACCGAGAGGCGGCAATTCAGGCCTTTGCAAAGGTTGAGAGCGGTGATCTGTTGTTTAACGCTGTCAGTCGCGCACTGGGGCTGCTCGAAACCGGAACCGAATATGAGCGTGCCCAAGCTCTGGTTGAGAGTGCTCGCGCCTCTGATGAAGAGCGTGCCTCACAGCTTGCAGTGATCTTCGCCCGTTGGGCTGGCGACAATGGCGAGCTGGAGCGCGGCTTGGATTACCTCAACAAACAGATCGAGGCCGACCCCAATGATGTCAGCCTGCTATACACGCGTGCCTTGATGGTTGAACCGCTCGACCATCAGCAGATGCTGGACGACCTCGAGCGTGCCTACGCGCTGAACCCGGATAACGCCGGAACCCAAAACGCCTTGGGCTACTCATTGCTGGAACATTCGCAGGAGTACCGGCGCGCCTATGAATTGATCGAGCGTGCACTGGCCGAGAGCCCCGACGATCCGGCTTACCTCGACTCAATGGGCTGGGCGCTGCACAAACTCGAGCGTAACAGCGAAGCCCTCCCCTATTTGGAGCGGGCGTTTGAGCAGATGCCCGATCCCGAAGTGACATCGCACCTGATTATCGTACTCACGCAACTGGGTGAGATCGAGCGTGCCAAAGCGCTGCTTACCGAGCAGGAGGAGCTTTATCCGGGCAACGAAGACTTAGCGGAGGCACGTCGGTGGCTAGAGCGTTAATCCTCTTTTTCACGCTCTTCGTGACCGGTTGCTCTACCTACATGCAAGCACCACCTAATACTGGTGTCAGCGTTGCGCCCTCGAACGAGTTCACCGCCAGCGGTAAGTTGGGAATTCGCAGTGATGAGGTGAACGAGTCTGCGCGGTTCAACTGGATTCAGCAGGGCAACGACTACGAAATTGAGCTTCTCGACCCTTTCGGCCGTCAGGTGATGGACTTAATCGGCGAGACCGGTCAGGTGGTACTGCGCTCCACTAATCATCAGCAACCCCAGGTGGCCCGCACACCGGAAGAGTTAATGCAGCAACTACTCGGGTGGCAGATGCCCGTCGCCCCTGCACGCTACTGGATTCAGGGGCACCCTGCTCCCGGTGTAGCCTTTGAGACCGAGGGGTTGAACCAGTTCACACAATTGGGATGGCAGGTCGATATTCTCACACTGCAGCAGACACCGGCTGGCCTGTCGCTGCCGCGTAAAGTGCGCCTCAGTCATGAGGATCTGCGCCTGACACTGATCATCAGCAGTTGGCAGTTCGATCCAGCGATCTAGCAAGCCTGACAACAGCCTTATAAATTTACCTCACTAATTCCATAAGAATCTGGCACATTGAACAAAAAACAACCAACCAAGGGTTGTTTTTAGCGCTCTCTACTTTAAAATACGCGCCTCCTGAGACAAGGTGGGATGCCACACGTTGATACAGGGGTATAGCCAAGTTGGTAAGGCACTGGATTCTGATTCCAGCATTCGTAGGTTCGAGTCCTGCTACCCCTGCCATTTATTATGACAAACCGCCGATCACAAGCTTCACTTATCCCGACTGACGAACACGAGAAGGTACTATCTGTGTCCAAGATGATGGTGTTTACCGGAAACGCGAATCCGGAACTAGCCGAGAAAGTTGTCGAGCGCCTTGACATCCCCATGGGCAAAGCGGTCTGTACTCGTTTTAGCGACGGTGAAGTGAGCGTCGAAGTTCAGGAAAACGTCCGCGGCAAGGACGTCTTTATCATTCAGTCGACCTGCGCGCCTACCAACGACAACTTGATGGAACTGGTTGTATTCGTTGATGCCATGCGCCGCGCGTCGGCAACTCGCATCACTGCGGTCATCCCCTACTTCGGTTACGCCCGTCAGGATCGCCGTCCACGTTCAGCACGTGTAGCGATCAGCGCGAAGGTTGTAGCCACTATGCTCTCTACTTGTGGCGTCGACCGCGTTCTCACCGTCGACCTGCACGCCGATCAGATCCAGGGCTTCTTCGATATCCCTGTTGACAACGTCTACGGCTCACCCGTATTGCTAGACGATATCGTTGATCAGAACTACGACGATATCGTTGTAGTCTCTCCCGATGTAGGTGGCGTGGTACGTGCACGTGCAGTGGCAAAACAGCTCGACACCGACCTAGCGATTATCGATAAGCGTCGTGAGCGCGCTAACGAATCTCAGGTGATGAACCTGATCGGTGACGTTGAAGGGCGCACCTGCCTGCTAGTTGATGACATGTGTGATACAGCAGGCACTCTGTGTAAGGCAGCGAAGGCACTGAAAGAGAATGGCGCGAAGCGCGTTGTCTCTTATGTGACCCACCCGGTTCTGTCGGGTCCGGCGATCGACAACATCACAAACTCTGAGTTGGATGAGCTGGTTGTAACCGATACAATCCCGCTGAGTGACGCAGCCACAAAATGTGCTAAAATCCGCCAGCTTTCGTTGGCGCCCATGTTGGCTGAAGCAGTTCGCCGCGTTTGTAACGAAGAATCTATCAGCGCGATGTTCCGTTAAGAAGATCCGCTGTAGGCTGGTGTGAACCAGCAAACCGGTCCCGTGAGGGAAACCAAGGCTGTATGCATCTGGTCGCGGGTGTATGCAGTTTTTAACTTTATATAGGTAACAAAATGTCTAACTTTACTCTTAATGCTGTAGCCCGCGAAGATCAGGGGAAAGGTGCGAGCCGCCGCCTGCGCAAAGCCGGCCAGGTTCCAGCAATTGTTTACGGTTCATCTGAGCCGCTGAACATCTCACTGGAAGCACGCGAACTTATCAAAGTGCTGAACAACGACGCTTTCTTCTCTTCACCAATCACTCTCAGCGGTGCAGGCGAAGGCCAGACTGTAATCATCAAAGATCTGCAGCGTCACCCAGCTAAGCCAATCATCCTGCACGCTGATTTCCAGCGCATCGATGAGAGCAAGAAGATCAAGATCCGCGTTCCTCTGCAGTTCGTTAACTTCGAAAAATCAGCTGCTGCGAAAGCATCTGGTAAATTCGCTGCAGAAGCTGCAGTTGTTGAAGTTACTTGTCTGCCAAAAGATCTGCCAGAAGCTGTTCAGTGTGACCTGTCTGCAATCGAGATGGGCCAGATCGCTCACTTGTCTGACATCACTCTGCCAGAAGGCGTTGAGATCGTTGCACTGCGTCGCGGCGAAGACCACGACCAGGGTATCGGCTACTGCTACGCTCCACGTGGCGCACGCGCAGCTAAGTAAGCCCGCGTAACGAGGCGCTGGCGTTATGGATCGGATCAGTCTCATAGTTGGCCTCGGGAACCCCGGAGCGCAGTATGACAAGACCCGCCATAACGCAGGCGCTGAGCTGGTTGAGCAGCTTGCTGCTCAACACAGCGCCTCCCTTAAGGCTGAGAGCAAATACTTCGGTCTACACGCCAAGATTCATTTTGACGGCCACCCCGTTCACCTACTGGTGCCGACCACTTTTATGAATCGCAGCGGCAAATCAGTCGCAGCCCTGGCGAACTTTTTCAAGATTGAACCCGAGGCGATATTGGTCGCTCATGATGAGCTCGATATTCCCCCCGGTGTTGCGCGCCTAAAAAAAGGTGGCGGGCACGGTGGCCATAACGGCCTGCGGGACATCATTGCTCAACTGGGCAATAACAAAGATTTTTATCGCCTACGTCTAGGTATTGGCCACCCAGGCAGTGCCAAAGAGGTCGCTAATTTTGTGCTCCAGCGTGCGCCGCTGTCTGAGCGCGATCAGACTCAGCAGGCGATTGACGAGTCGCTACGCCACCTGCCGACCGCTGTTAAGGGCGATTGGCCACGTGCGATGAACCACTTACACACTTTCAAAGCGCCCGCTTAATAGAATAGATAGCTTAATAGGACAGACCCATGGGTTTTAAATGCGGTATTGTTGGCCTGCCCAACGTTGGTAAATCAACTCTCTTCAACGCGCTGACCAAAGCGGGTATCGATGCTGAGAACTTCCCGTTCTGTACCATCGAGCCAAATTCCGGCATCGTTCCCATGCCCGATCCGCGTCTTAATGCGCTGGCGGAGATTGTGAAGCCTGAGCGCGTTATGCCCACTACGATGGAGTTTGTTGATATTGCTGGTTTGGTCGCTGGTGCCTCACGCGGCGAAGGGTTGGGCAACAAGTTCCTGGCAAACATCCGTGAGACTGATGCGATCGCACACGTGGTGCGTTGTTTTGAAGACGAGAACGTTATTCACGTTGCGAACCGCATTCATCCTCTGGAAGATATCGAGACCATTGATCTTGAGTTGGCAATGGCGGATCTTGAGTCTTGTGAGAAGCAGCTGCAGCGCGTCCAGCGCACAGCTAAAGGCGGTGACAAAGATTCGATCAAGCAGAAAGAGCTGCTCGAGAAGTTGGTCCCTCACCTCTCCGAAGGCCATGCCGTGCGCGGTCTCGAGCTGACTGAGGATGAGCAGAAGACCGCTAAAGGCTTCCACCTGCTGACCACCAAGCCGACCATGTACATCGCGAACGTCTCTGAAGACGGTTTTGAAAACAATCCACACTTGGATGCTGTGCGTGAGTACGCCGCTAACGAGGGTGCAGAGGTTGTTGCGATCTGTAACAAGCTGGAGTCTGAGATCTCTGAGCTCGAAGATGATGAGAAGCTCGAGTTCTTGCAAGAGATGGGCATGGAGGAGCCAGGTCTGGATCGTGTTATCCGTGCTGGTTACCAGTTGCTGGGTCTGCAGACCTACTTCACCGCCGGTGTTAAAGAGGTGCGCGCTTGGACTGTGAAGATTGGTGCGACTGCTCCACAAGCGGCCGGCGTTATTCACACTGACTTCGAGAAAGGCTTCATCCGTGCCGAAACCATCAGCTACGATGACTACATCGAACATAATGGTGAGCAAGGCGCCAAAGCGGCTGGTCGGGCGCGCCTGGAAGGTAAAGAGTACATCGTTAAAGATGGCGATGTGATTCACTTCCGCTTCAACGTTTAACCGGTTTTAGAGCCGCGAAATTGCTCATTAATTGAGCAGTTTTCAGCGCAAATAAAAAGCCCGATCGAGTGCCTTGCATTTATCGGGCTTTTTGCTGTCAGAAGCTCAATTTTTCCTTTGGATTCTATTGACATAGATAGCCCCAAAAGGAATAATTTGCGGCCTTGAAAGCACGGCAATGTAGCTCAGTTGGTTAGAGCAACGCATTCATAATGCGTGGGTCACAGGTTCGAATCCCGTCATTGCCACCACTTTCTCACTAGGGGTATAGCCAAGTGGTAAGGCAGGAGGTTTTGATCCTCCCATGCGCAGGTTCGAGTCCTGCTACCCCTGCCATCCGTCTCCAGTTTGGAGAGGATACGAGAGAAGCTTTCAAACCGGCAATGTAGCTCAGTTGGTTAGAGCAACGCATTCATAATGCGTGGGTCACAGGTTCGAATCCCGTCATTGCCACCATCACAGGGGTATAGCCAAGTTGGTAAGGCACTGGATTCTGATTCCAGCATTCGTAGGTTCGAGTCCTGCTACCCCTGCCATCCCTACCGTCATATCGACGAAGCTCAAAATTTAAATTTCGTTCTAAACCTTAGACCGAAATCTATGGTCTAGGTTCGCACAGACTTTTCAGATTGCTAATCTGCGACTAGTCTTAAAAGACAGAATTCAGGCTGTCGAGAGACCATGTCCAAAGCGCACTCCACTTTTGATCTGCTCGAACAGATGTCACGCCCGCAGGCTGAGCGGCGCAGCTACGTCGATATTCTTTTTTCGGGATTTGACTCATCGGTAAGCGATGGGCTCCTCTCTTTACTGCGCAGCTCTGGCCTGTCGCCTCGAGGGCGTGTGGTTCACAATAAGCTTGAGCTGATTGAAGCCCTGGGTGATCGCAGCTGGGATATGCTGTTCGCGTCCGCCGCTAATAAGCGAGCTTTGCTGCCCCGAGAGATCTGCCAAACGCTAAGAGACGAGAGCCGGGAGATTCCCGTGATTGAACTCGCGGAAGACCCCAACTACAGCGACCAGCAAAGCGCGATTCAGATGGGTGTCGCATTCCTTCTGCCAGATAAGGCACACGACCTGATTGTTACGCGTGCCACCCAGCTATTTGAGCGCCAAAAACAGAACCGCCGCCTTCATACATTGGAACTGGGCCTAGAGCATATGGCCAATCTCAATCGACGCCTGAGCGAAGAGTCCACTTTGGCGATTGCATCCGTTCAAGAACGGAGTGTGGTGGAGCCTAACAGCACCTTCGAATCGCTATTTCAGCTCAACACTGACACCGCAGCTGGAACACCACTCAACCGAATTTTTACCGCAAAGAGCTTAGAGACTATAGAAACCACCTTGAAAAGCGCAACCGCCTCGCTCCACGAGACGCTTACGCTACGTGACTCTGAGGGTACAGAGTTCACTGCCAGCATTGAGCTCTACCCAGCAACACCAGATCGTCCAAAGCTAAGGCCTCTCTATATCGACCCCATGGCCCTCACGACCAAGCAGAAACCAGCCAAAGTAGATCAGCGTAATCTGCTAACGGAAAAGGAGTTTGTACAGATGCTTGAGGCCCAACTACACCGGGCATCAGCCGGGGGGCACGACGCTTTTCTGCTCTACTTCAGAGTTGAAACCCTACCGTCAACCACCGATTCCTCGCTGCTTCAGCAAACCAGAGATGCACTACACAACCAGCTGACACCGCTGCGACAGTTCCACACTCTGGCTATTCTCGACAATCTCGATATCGTGGTACTGGTCGACAACCCTGATAGATCTATCGCCAAGAGTTTTGCGCAGACAGTGCAGAGCAAACTAAACCGCAATCAATTCCAATGTCCGACAGGCATCAGCTCCCTCGCGCTGGGTATCGGTATCAGTTCGATAAATGACAACGCTCCCGCTGCAAGCGAGCTCCTGCTGTGGGCGCAGACCTCTGTGCGCTCACTCGGGGATCAAGAGAGTCCTCATGCGGCATTCACCAACCCATTACAGCACCAAATTAAGGTGGATACCGCCACTAAAGAGCTTGAGGAGGCAATCGCGAACCACCACTTGAAACTGCTTTATCAACCCCTCGTCAGTCTGAATGAGGGTGGGGTAGCGCGTAGTTATGAGATTTTAGTGCGCATGAGCGATGGGCCGAACCGGGACAAGCTACCGGCCCAGTTTCTCTCCAGCCTTGAGCACGCCCGAGTGATGGTGAAGCTCGATCGCTGGGTGGTAGAGCAGAGTCTACTGGAACTGCAGCGACAGATCGGCCCTGGCCGGGAGTTAACGATCTTTATTAATCTAGCGCGGCGCACACTTAAGAGCCGATCTTTCGCACCCTGGTTCAGTGCACAACTGGATGAACTGAGCCTCAGTGGCAACTTCATTACCATCGAGCTGAGCGAATCTGATGTCGCTGCCGATATAGAGAATGCATTGAGTCTGGTTGAGCAGCTCCGCATAAAGGATATAGGGATCTGCATTAAGCATTTTGGTTGCTCCACCAGCTCTGGCAAGGTCTACGCGAGGGTCCAACCCGACTTTGTTAAGCTCGATGGTGCCTTCATTGAGGAGCTGGGAAATCCGGACCGCGGCCCGCAAGCAATAAGCCGTCTATTGCAACCACTTGACCGGCAGAAGACCAAAGTGATCGCGCCACTGATTGAAGATGCCGCGATGCTGCCAGAGCTCTACCGCATGGGATTTGATCTGGTACAGGGCTACTACTTGCAGCCCCCGCAGGAGGAGATGCGCTACGAATACTTCGAGTAGACAGGCCTCTAACTGACGTCGCGATCGCGGAAGCCGATTAGGTAGAGGATGCCATCGAGGCCTAAGTTACTAATCGACTGCTTGGCACTCTCACGCACTAGCGGCTTAGCTCTAAAAGCAATTCCAAGTCCGGCTATAGACAGCATCGGCAGATCATTCGCACCATCGCCGACGGCAATGGTCTGCTCCAGGTGAATTCCTTCACGCTCTGCAATTTCGCGCAGCAATTCTGCTTTACGCTCACCGTTAACGATTCGCCCGGTCACATCACCCGTGACTTGGCCATCAACGATATCCAGCTCATTGGCATGAATATAATCAAAGCCAAACTTCTGCTGCAGGTGGCGCGCGAAATAGGTAAAACCGCCCGATAGAATTGCGGTTTTGTAGCCAGTCAGCTTCAATTGGGTCATCAATTCTGGCAGCCCCTCGGTGACTGGCAGGCGCTCTGCAATCTGCTGTAGCACCGACTCGTCCAGACCCTTAAGCAGACCGACGCGACGACGAAAGCTCTCGTTAAAATCGATCTCGCCACGCATCGCAGCTTCGGTGATCGCTATAACTTGCTCTCCCACGCCTGCCTCTTTCGCAAGCTCATCGATCACCTCAGCCTCGATCAGCGTAGAGTCCATATCGAACACCACAAGGCGACGGTTGCGGCGGTAGATATCGTCGCGTTGGAAGGCGATATCTACATCGAGTTCAGATGAGAGCTTCATCAGGGACTCACGCAACGAGGCTTCATCCTGTGGCATATCACGCACAGAGAACTCAACACAGGCTTTGCTCTGCCCCGAGTCCATATCATCCATGGGAATGCGACCCGATAGACGGCTGATATTATCGATATTGAGATTATGGCTGGCCGCCACTGTGGTGACGCCGGCAATGTGCTCAGCGCGAATACGACGCGCCAGCAGAGTGATGATATGGCGAGACTTACCCTGTGCGGCAACCCAGCGTTCGTACTCGTCAACGGTAATCGGCTCAAAGCGCACCATCATATCGAGTTCGTGTGCTTTGAACAGCAGATCGCGTAGTAGAGGCGAGGACTCAGCCGCTTGCGGCACGTTGATCAGTAAGCCTAGCGAGAGGTTGTCGTGAATCACCGCCTGACCTATATCGAGAATATCGATCTGATACTCTGCCAGAATCGCTGTAACCGCCGAAGTCACACCCGGCTTATCGGTACCAGATAAAGTCAGAAGTATCAGTTCACTCATCACTCAACTCTTAACAGACGAATTTGCGGCGCAGTATACCGAGGCGAGCCGAACTCGGCTATCGTTTGCCCCGCCCTTTACCCGCTTTTGACGGCGAAGATTTACCGCTAGAGCGACCCGCGGGCTTAGTACCTGATTTGCTACCCGATTTGCCACCCGGCTTTGCGGCAGAACCACGCCCACGCGAGCCGCCTGGTTTTCCATCTTTGCCACCTTTGCCACCCTTCTTCTGGTCGAATAGACCCGCCGCCATGCGCTCACGCACTGAGGGTTTCTTCTGCGACTTCTGTTCACTCTCCAGCAGCTCAAAGTCAATTTTTCGTTCATCCAGAGTCACCGCTGCGACGCGAACTTTGAGCGGATCGCCCAGTTTGAATACACGACGCGTGCGCTCGCCCACGAGGCGCTGCTTATCAGCTTCAAAGTGGTAGTAGTCACTTGGCAGACTCGTGATGTGTACCAGACCATCGACATAGAGATCGCTCAACTCAACAAAGACACCGAAGTTAGTGACTGCCGAGACAACCCCGTCAAACTCTTCGCCAATCTGGTCCGACATGTATTCACACTTGAGCCAAGAGGTGACATCACGGGTCGCTTCGTCGGCGCGGCGCTCAGTCATAGAACAGTGCTCACCAAACTGAAGCATCTTCTCCATGCTGTAATCCACAGTAAAGGCAGCATTGGGCGAGAACTTATCGGGACGATCAATCATTGAGCTGCGCTTGTTGGAGTGAATCGCTGAACGAATCAAGCGGTGCACCAACAGATCCGGGTAACGACGGATCGGCGAGGTGAAGTGGGTATAGGCATCATAGGCCAGACCGAAATGGCCCTCGTTATCTGGACTGTAGACCGCCTGCTGCATCGAGCGCAGCATCATAGTTTGGATAATGTGACGATCCGGACGCTCCTCAATCACCTCAGCGAGGCGCAGATAATCTTTCGGCTCCGGCGTCTCACCGCCCGGCAGATTCAAGCCCAACTCACCGAGAAACGCTCGCAGGTTAGTGAGTTTCTGCTCTTTGGGACCCTTATGAATACGGTAGATGCCGGGCTTTTTGTTCTTCTCAAGGAAGTGTGCAGTGGCTACGTTGGCCGCCAACATGCACTCCTCGATAAGCTTGTGTGCGTCATTTCGTTGTATCGGCGTGATGCGCTCAATCTTGCGATCTTCACTAAAGACGATGCGCGTCTCAGTAGTGTCGAAGTCGATCGCACCGCGTTTGTCGCGAGCCGAGCGGAGGCGATGATAGAGGCCATAAAGTGTCTCAACCGGTTTCACCACATCGGCATACTCTTGGCGCAGCGCTTTGCCCTCAACCGAATCGGCCTCGGTCAACATACTGGCCACTTTGGTATAAGTGAGGCGCGCCTTAGAGTTGATCACCCCTTCGTAAAACTTATAGTCACCCAGAGAACCGTCGCGCTTGATCGTCATCTGACACACCATGGCTAGGCGGTCCACTTTGGGGTTGAGTGAACAGAGACCGTTGGAGAGTAGTTCTGGCAGCATCGGCACGACGAAGCCCGGGAAGTACACGGAATTGCCGCGTTTAATTGCCTCTTCGTCTAGTGCGGTGCCGGGGCGGACATAGTAAGAGACATCAGCAATAGCGACCCACAGGCGCCAGCCGCCGAGGCGTTTCTTCTCCGCATAAACAGCATCATCAAAATCGCGCGCATCCTCGCCGTCGATCGTAACAAACGGTAGATGACGCAGATCGACACGGTTGAGTTTATCCTCTTCACGCACCTCCGGTGTTAGTTCACCGATCTCCTGGTGAACCTGGTCGCTCCACTCATTGGGAATGTCGTGGTTGTGAATCGCAACCTGGATCTCCATACCCGCAGCTAGATGGTCACCTAGCACCTCAACGACCTGAGCGCGCGCAGGCTGACGCTTACCCGGCTGCTGGATGATCTCAACGACAACAAGCTGACCATCTTCATAGCTGAGCCCTGAAGTTGGGTCCGGGATTATCATCACTTGGTTGGTGATGCGCTGATTCTCCGGAATCAGCGTTCCGAAACCGTTCTGGCCATCAAAACGACCGACCAGTTTGCGTGTAGAGCGCTCTATCACCTCGATAATGCGCCCTTCCGGACGGCCGCGCTGGTCTAAGCCAACCTGTTGCACAAGCACCTTATCGCCGTCAAACACCTCTTTCATCTGGCGCGCATGTATGTAGAGGTCGTCACCACCCGCTTCGGGCTTTACAAAACCGAAACCATCGCGGTGGCCGATCACGCGTCCAGCGATGAGATCCATCTTCTCGATAAGACAGAATTGATTGCGGCGGTCAGTAATCAACTGCCCATCGCGACACATCGCAATCAGTCGGCGACGCACAGCTTCGCGATCATCTTCATCATTGAGCTTGAGCTCATCGCAGAGGTGTACATGGCTGATCGGTGCACCCCATTTACGCAGAAACTCCAGAATAAAGTCACGGCTCGGCACAGGTCGTTCGTACTTCTGGGCTTCATCTTTTGCTTGAGGGTCGTTATCGCGCCAATTCTTTGCCATGTGGGTCTCTATATTCTCTCTTTTAATCAATATTCTTAGTTTGGATCTTTTACAGTCTAGTTGCCAGTGTCTCGTCGCCTCAGAAGCGATCTACTAAGCGGTTACAAATTCCTGATTGATGCCTGCAACACAACAAAAAGCCGGCTAAGAAGCCGGCTTTTGAATCGAGATTTAGGGCATCTCGTCAACTTCAGTCTCTTCTTTCGGCGGAGGAATCAGGTCCTCTTTGGTGATATTCATCGCCAGTAGCAGGTTAGCTGCGACATAGATCGATGAGTAAGTACCTACCCCTATACCGATAAGCAGTGCCGTAGCAAAGCCGTGGATGGTCTCACCACCGAAAATGAACAGCGCAATCAACACCAACACCGTAGTCAATGAAGTTACCAAGGTTCTGCTAAGCGTTTGTGACAGCGATGCGTTCATGATCTCAACGGAGTCAGCCACACGCATGATGCGGAAGTTCTCACGGATCCGGTCAAACACAACGATGGTGTCGTTGAGCGAGTAACCGATAACCGCGAGTACCGCAGCCAATACCGTCAGGTCGAAGTCAAGCTGCAGCAGCGAGAAGATACCCAACACCAGCGTGACGTCGTGCACCAGCGCCAGCACCGCACCAAGCGAGAACTTAAACTGGAAACGGAAGGCGAGGTAGAGCATGATCATCGCCAGCGCCAGCAGCATGCCTAGACCACCCTGTTCGCGCAGCTCTTCACCGACCTGAGCACCAACAAATTCGTTACGACGTAGCTCTACCGACTCACCGCCTACCGTCAGCGCCTCAACAACCTTATCACCGAGCTTAGGATCGTGAGTTTCACCCAAACGGATCAGCACGTCAGTACTGGCACCGAAGGTCTGTACCACGGCATCGTCAAATCCCGCATCAGTCAGTTGAGCTCTAATCGCGTTCAGATCCGCCGCCTGTTCGTAGCCCACTTCCACCAAACTACCGCCAGTGAAGTCCAGACCGAAGCGCAGACCGTTCATCGCCAATGAAACGACAGAGGCGAGCAGCAGAATTGCAGAGAAAATGGCCAGCGCCTTACGCGGGCCCATGAAATTAATGATTCTTTCTTTTTCAGCCATGACCCGCTCCTAGATTTTCACTGTCTTGATCTGCTTACCGCCATAGATGAAGTTAACCATCATGCGGGTCACAAGAATCGCAGTGAACATTGAGGTCAGAATGCCGACCGATAGCGTAATCGCAAAGCCTTTTACCGGGCCCGTACCCATCGCAAACAGAATTACTGCAGCAAGCAGCGTCGTTACGTTAGCATCAAGGATGGTGGTGAAGGCGCGCGCGAAGCCTGAATGGATGGCCGACTGCACCGGCATACCGATTTTCAGCTCCTCTTTGATACGCTCGAATATCAGCACGTTGGCATCTACCGCCATACCGACGGTCAATACGATACCCGCAATACCGGGTAGCGTTAGCGTGGCCGAGAGTATCGACATCACGGCCACCAGCAGTACGAGATTGAGCGTCAGTGCGATGTTCGCTACCAAGCCAAAGACCTTGTAGTAGACCAGCATAAACAGCAGCACCAGCGCGAAACCAATCTGTACCGAAAGCGTACCCAGCTCAATGTTCTCAGCACCCATGCTTGGACCCACTGTGCGCTCCTCTACGAAGTAAATCGGCGCAGCCAGCGCACCGGCACGCAGCAACAGTGCGAGCTCAGAAGACTCCTGTGGATTCTCTAGCCCTGTGATACGGAAGCTAGAACCGAGCGCACTTTGGATAGTCGCAAGCGAAATGATGCCTTTCTCAACGTATGGAATGCGCTTCTCGACCTTCTCGCCTTCAACTGTCTCGGTAACCGTGCGCGCTTTGTACTCAACAAAGAGCACCGCCATACGACGCTGAATCGCATCACGGGTTACGCGCCCCATCATCTGACCACCTTTGCTGTCGAGAGTGATCGACACCTGTGGCTGGCCGTTCTCATCAAAGTTAGACTGCGCATTAGCTACGCTTGAGCCGGTAATGATGATGTCCTTTTCAAGCACAGCGGTACGGCCTGGCTGCGAACGGAAATCATAGGTCTCCGTTGTCGCGCGCGACGCATCCGGCTTCGCTTCTAGGCGGAACTCCAGATTCGCTGTCTTACCGATAATACGTTTAGCCGCGGCTGCGTCCTGTACACCCGGCAGCTGAACCACGATACGGTTGCGACCCTGACGCTGTACCAGAGGTTCAGCCACACCCAGCTCGTTTACGCGGTTGCGAAGAGTCGTGAGGTTCTGCTTGATCGCGTAATCTTCAATCTCACGCAGCGTCGCTTCGCTCAGTGTGATGTAGAGGAGGGCATTACCTTCAACTTCAGCGTCTGTAATTAGAAACTCTGGGAAGGTCCGAGCGAGCAGACTTGACGCTTCATCGCGTGTTGCTACATCCGCGAAACGCACCGACAGGCTGCCATCTTCGAGGTGCTCAACTTCACGATAACGCAGGCGCTCTTTACGCAGGTTACCTTTGATGTCGCTCACGTAGACATCTAAGCGCTGGCTTACCGCCTGAGCCATATCGACTTCTAGTAGAAAGTGCACACCGCCGCGCAGATCTAGACCCAATTTCATGGGGCCGGCACCGATGCTGGTCAGCCACTCAGGGGTGGTCGGCGCAAGGTTCAGTGCAACAACGTAAGATTGTCCCAGAGCTGCAGCTAGCGCTTCGCGCCCCTGCAATTGTGCTTCACCGTCATTGAAGCGGATCAAACCGCCGCGCTCTTGCAGCTCTGAACTCTTGAATTCAACACCCGCAGATTTGAGGATGGATTCAACGCGCGTCAGCGTCTGCTCATCCACCTGCGTGCTCTGGTTGTTACCGGTTAACTGCACCGCAAAATCATCTGGGTAGAGGTTTGGCAGCGCGTAGAAACCCGCAAAGAACAACACGAGGATGATCAGTGCAGACTTCCAAAGAGGAAAACGATTGAGCATTTTTGCGCCCTATCTAAAAACAACAAAAGGCGCCAGACCGAAATCAGGCGCCGAGAACAGCATCAACAGATTAGATGCTTTTGATTGTGCCTTTCGGCAGCTCAGCAGCAATGTGTACTTTCTGGAACTTCAGTTCAGTACCTTCGCTCACTTCCAGTACTACGTAGTCGTCTGTCAGACGTGCCACTTTACCGATGATGCCGCCAGCGGTGATCACTTCATCACCCTTAGCCAGACCGCCGATCAGGTTTTTGTGTTCCTTCTGGCGTTTCGCCTGTGGGCGCCACATGAAGAAGTAGAAAATCAGACCAAAACCAACGAGGAAGATCAGGTTAAACATGCCTGGATCCATGCCAGCAGGTGCACCAGCTTCAGCGTATGCCGGTGAGATAAAGAAGCTCATCAAGCTCTCCTAAGTACTGTTATTAGTAAATCAAATTATTCCGAAGTTTCACCCTTGAGAGGAGGCGTCTCCTTGCCTCGCAAACGGTAGAACTCGTCAACAAAGGCGCTTAATCTACCCTGTTCAAGGGCAGTGCGCAAACCGGCCATTAACTCCTGGTAGTAGTGGAGGTTATGGATGGTATTCAGCTGAGATCCTAGGATCTCGCCGCACTTATCAAGATGGTGCAGATAAGAGCGACTGAAATTCTGACAGGTGTAGCAACGACACTCGCTGTCTATCGGATTGGTATCCGTTTTATTCGAAGAGTTGCGCAGTTTCACCACCCCATTACGGGTGAACAGGAAACAGTTGCGCGCGTTGCGCGTTGGGATAACGCAGTCGAACATATCCACGCCACGGCGAACCCCTTCGACCAGGTCTTCGGGCTTGCCAACACCCATCAAGTAGCGCGGCTTATCTTCCGGCATTTTCCACGCCAGGTGATCGAGAACCTTAATCATCTCCTCTTTCGGCTCGCCGACTGATAGACCGCCGATGGCGTAGCCATCAAAGTCAAGCTCTGTCAGCCCCTCAAGCGACTCATCACGCAGGTCCTCATACATACCGCCCTGCACAATACCAAAGAGCGCGGATGGGCTATCACCGTGCGCATCCTTCGAGCGTTTAGCCCAGCGCAGCGACATCCGCATCGAGTCTGCCGCCTCTTTTTCAGTCGCAGGGTAAGGTGTGCACTCGTCGAAGATCATGACGATGTCCGAGCCCAGCTTGCGCTGCACCTCCATCGACACTTCTGGGCTAACAAATACCTTGTCCCCATTAACAGGCGACTGGAAAGAGACACCCTCTTCGGTGATCTTGCGCATCTTACCTAGGCTGAAAACCTGGAAGCCGCCCGAGTCGGTGAGAATCGGTTTATCCCACTGCATAAAGTCATGCAGGTCGCCGTGCAACTCTACGATGTCAGTACCGGGGCGCAGCATCAGGTGGAAAGTGTTGCCTAGCAGTATTTGTGCGCCGGTCGCTTCAACATCACGCGGCAGCATCCCTTTTACAGTGCCGTAGGTGCCCACCGGCATAAATGCGGGTGTTTCAACAACACCGCGCGGGAAGGTCAACCGGCCACGACGGGCCTTACCCTCAGTGGTGATCGTTTCAAAAGACATAAAGCATTCGCGCGTCATTGGAGAACCTCGTCAGCGGCGTCGCGGCGGGTAATGAACATCGCATCACCATAGCTAAAAAATCTGTATTTATCCTGAACTGCCACTGCATAAGCCTGCATGGTGTTTTGATAGCCGGCAAAGGCGCTGACTAGCATCATCAGTGTGGATTCAGGAAGATGGAAATTGGTAATCAGCGCATCAATCTGCTGGTACTCATAGCCGGGATAGATAAAGATCTGCGTATCTCCGAAGAATGGCTTGAGTTCGCCATCCGCACCCGCTGTCTCGAGACAGCGCACGCTCGTAGTACCGACGGCAATCACACGCTTACCTGCCGCTCTGGTTGCAGCAACGGCAGCGCAGGCCTCTTCACTCACCTCGATATACTCAGCATGCATCTGATGCTCTTCGATATTATCGACCTTTACGGGCCGGAAGGTACCCGCCCCTACGTGCAGAGTTACAAACGCTCGGTTCACGCCCTTGGTGTCGAGTTTGGCAAAGAGCGCCTCATCAAAATGCAGGCCTGCGGTTGGGGCCGCTACGGCACCCGGCTTGCGATTGTAGACTGTCTGGTAACGCTCGCGGTCAGACTCCTGGTCATCACGTTTGATATACGGAGGCAGCGGCATGTGGCCATGCGTTTCCAGCGCCTCAATCAGGGTGGAGTCGATATCGAACTGCAGATCAAACAGGCCATCTTTACGGCCAACAACCTCGGCCTCTATGCCTCCCTCAAAACTCAGCTTCGCACCCTCTTTCGGGGTACGGCTGGCACGCAAATGCGCCAGCGCACGCTTCTCGCCGGTAACACGCTCGACCAACATCTCAACCTTACCTCCGCTCTCCTTCTGACCATGGAGGCGAGCAGGAATAACACGCGTGTCGTTGAATACCAAGAGATCGCCCGGCTCTACTAGGTCGATCAGATCACTGAAGATCCGATGATCTAGCGCGCCCGTGTTCCCATCAAGGCACAACAGGCGGCTGCTGGAGCGCTGCTCAAGCGGATAGTTCGCGATCAGCTCTTCCGGTAGGTCAAAGTCGAAGTCACTTAATTGCATTGCTTTTTGGATCTACACCAGCAGTTGTTAAATTCGGGGCGCAAATTCTACCAAATATAAATAATTAGGTCAGGTAAGATTGACGCCAAATTAAACCTGTCTATAATGCGCCCCACGCTGTCTGCGCCGGTGTGGTGGAATTGGTAGACACGACGGATTCAAAATCCGTTGCAGCAATGCGTGTCGGTTCGAGTCCGACCATCGGTACCACTATTGATGAGTGGTCAAGCAGCGTAGAAAAAACACGACCCGATATGCGTCGTGTTTTTTTATACCCACTTATTAAGCACTAGCTAATATATGCCCTGAGGTTTTAACTCCCATTCGCTCTAACAGGCCACTTGGCCTGCATCAGTATTCGCTAATACACTTAAAGCGGCCTATTCAAACATTGAATGGGGGAGAACAATAATGGGGAAATTAAAATGAGAAGCCCTCTACACCACCCGATGACGTATGACATGGTCAACGAAAACGTCGTGCGAACTCGCGCCGCGATGCTCTTTCTAATTCCGGTCTGGATTCTAGTTATCTTCTACAACACCATTAACGGTTCAGCCTGGGTTGTTGATACAGCAACACTTGAAGATACCTGGGAGACTAACTTCGCTGGCCAGATTATCTATCAAGCAGAGATGGTTCGTCAGGTCTATGACTGGACGCCGCAGACTTATGTGCTGCTGTACGTTCTCTGGGAGATGATCATCACTCAGAGCGCTAAGACGGCCTGGCTCAGCCCGATGGTGTGGGTTGCAGGGCTGTTGAACCGCCACCACAAACCAATTTACCGCCCCTACCAGCCGAAAAAGTTCGCCTGGAAGATCGGTACGCTGCTGGTGACTGCCTGTCTCTGCTTCTTCAACCCAGTGCCTACTGCTGAGTTTGTGAATGGAGTGACTGGCATGGAGCTGCTCTCAACAACAGAGAACTGGATGCCGCGCTGGACGCCTTTGGCGACTATCCCTATGTGCCTCACCTTTATGTGGCTGGAAGCGGCTGCTGGCTGGTGCGCAGGCTGCTGGGTTCACTCCCTCTTGGTGAAGGTCGGCATCTTCAAAGACAAGTGCGAGACCTGCATCCCTAGCGAGGCCTAACTAAGCAGTGAAAAAGGGCGCTGGTTCCTAGCGCCCTATCAACTCAATCAGTTTGCGATACAACTGAGCATCTTCTCGGTATCGAAAGGTCCGAGCGACAACACAAAGCTGTTGGCTGCATTGGTCTGAAAGTTGGTCTGAATAATCTGTTTACCCAGCTCGATATAGAACGCGCTTATTACTTCTTGCGTTGGTTCGTAAAGCGACAGCGTGGCACAGCGGTTAAATTTTGACGGATCGATGTGAGTTACTGCGGCTATTGCCAATTTGTGGGCGCGCTCTTGATCTTCGATGCAGGGCTCAATAATACGTGCATCCAGTGTTGGAAAGCGCTTGGCGCAGATACCCCAACGACTAACCTTAGAGAATACAAAACTGTTCATGCAGCCTACGAAAGCTGCTCGCGCATCATCGCTCTCGCCACCCGTAGCACAGAGCACTAGCCCCTGCTGCACCAGATTTACGATAAAGGGGTTAGCCTCGATCTGTTCGGCAATTGTGCCTGACTGTAGAACGGTTAGCTCATCAGCCTGTAGAAACGGTGTGAAAGCCAAGCTGAAGAGCAATGAGATGGATCGAGCAAAACGCTTAAACATGAGTGACCTTACTTTTTTGCCGCAATTCTTGCCGCTGTTTTTATTAGCAGCACCAATTAACGCTGATGCGACACACAGTTTCAACCCCTAGCGCTTCACGCCTATCGATTCGCTTTTAGCCGAATGTTGAATGCCAACTGAAAATATTTCGGAAGATTTTATCCCGCAATCATCGGATAATGGGTCCTACCTTTAACAGACCAGTTGCCATCCGGTAGATAATTAGCATGAACACCGTTCTTAAAACAGCCGCACTCACTCTCTGCTTGTCCGCCCTAACTAGCCTTCAGGTGCAGGCAGAGGATAAGCCGCTGTCACTCTGGAACAAGATGAAAGAGTACACCGTTGAGCTGAAAGGCGGTCCGGTCACCATCACTCGCAAGAAAACTCCCCCCGCTATCATCCGCGGTTTCTTGCAGCCTATGATTCCCGCAGAGGGTGTAACACCGGTCGGTGAGATTGACGTTATTGAAGCGATGGGGCGTGAGGACTCGATGATTGTGGATATGCGCCAGCAGGACCATGTGGTGCAGCTTGGTACCATCCCAGGTTCAGTCAATATCCCCTTCACCGATCTGGCGATGAATATGGATCAGTTTGGTTGTGAATCCCAGGGCAATGGTTGGGACTGCAGCACGGCAACCACCAAGGTCTACGCTTTCTGTAACTCCAGCACCTGCCCGCAGAGCCCGCGCGGCATCCGCTCTATGATCGCTGAAGGCTACCCGGCTGAGCTAATCTACTACTACCGCGGCGGCTACCAGGAGTGGACAATCCATGGTCTAACGACCGTTGAGGTCAGCTTCTAATATGGCTAGGGCTTCAGCAGTTCACATACTGGTAAAAACCGAGAAAGAGGCGCTGGATATTCTGGCGCAGCTTAAGAAGGGTGGGGATTTCGCCAAATTAGCCAAGCGCTACTCGACCTGCCCATCAGGTAAGCGCGGCGGTGATCTCGGCGAGTTTCGCCGCGGCGAGATGGTGAAAGCCTTTGATGATGTGGTGTTCAAACGCCCACTATATAAAGTGCACGGGCCAATCAAGACCCGTTTTGGCTATCACCTAATTAAAACGCTCTACCGTTCGAGCTAGGCAATCAGTAACCAGAGCTTGGAGATTACGCCCACACAGGCGATAAACAACGGCAGCCCGAGCAGTGTTAGGTAGTAGCCGAGCTTACGGTGAATCACGAAACCTTGCAGTAGCAGGCCAACAAGCGTCAACCCTGCTCCGTAGAGGGCCATTTCAGCCCCAAGGTAAGCGTAATCGCCCCAAAGTGCCAAAAATACAAAGATCAGTGCTGCGCCAGCACTGATCTTTGCCACCGGCGTATTGGTCAGTGCCAGTGGGCAGTTCACATCACCTGACGATCGCCAACGCAAAGCCGAAAGCGTCGCCCCCGCTAAAAGCCCCAGCACTACATGAAGCGATAGATAAAGATTCATTCCAGTTTTTCCCTCAATCGCGCAGAAAAGCTGCGCTCTTACTTAAGTAAATTCTGCACCCACTCCACCGGATCATCCGGCAACGCCTCAATGGTGTGCGTCGCATGTACTCTCGATGGGTAAATATACTGCTGATAGCCCGGATAAACCTGATCGAAGTACTGCCGTTTTATATCTTCTGGCTCTCTACCGCGCTCGCGCTGGTCACGGTCAGAGCGGCGTTGAAAACAGAGATCAGGGTCCACTTCCAGGTAGATGCGTGCATCAAAGTGTTGCAGCAGTTCCTCTAACGCATAGAGAAACAGACCCTCAACGACAATCACATCAACGGGCTCAACCCGCACGACTTCGGGCTGACGGCGGTGAGTCACAAAATCATAAGTCGGAACATCGATGGGCTGGCCCGCTTTTAGCTGTGCCAGGTCCTCAACCATCAAGTCAAAGTCAAAAGCTGCAGGTCGATCGTAGTTATTCAGTGGATGCCCTACCGCTTTGTAGTAGCTATCCATGCTGATCAGATCGGTGCGTTGTCCGACCTGCTCAAGCGTGGAGCGCAACTGGCGAGCGACTGTGGTTTTACCCGACCCCGACGCACCAACGACAGCGATTAATTGAGGCGCCAAGCAGGTTACTCCATCGGCTGCAAACGATAGGCGTCGTGACAAGCGACGCAGTTAGCAGTCACTTTGCCCATCGCAACAAAGACCGCCTGAAGATCGTCAGTCACTTCAGTATCTCGCAGCGTTGTAGCCAGCTCCGCCGCCGCCATATGCATACCCCGGCCAAGCGACATCATACCTGGGGGCATAAATTGATGCTCAGACGCGTTACCTTCATGTCCGTGATTATGCCCCATACCCATTCCGCGTTCTGCGGCTTCCGCCGCCTCAGTGTATCGCCCCTCACCAACGAGACGTTGAACTTGCGAAACACCGCGAAGGTGCTCGCGCATATTACGCAGGGTCGATTCGTACACCGGACGGGGGTAAAGAACCAGCTCTCGCTTATCTTCCACACTCTTTTGCTGCATCATTGCGGCATGATCACCGTGCATAGAAGGGTCATGTTTGGAGTGGTCCATTGCAGCGAATGTACCCACGGCAATAAGGCTGCCGGCAACGAATACGCCTGCGACTAACTTTGATCGATCCACCATTTTCACTCACCTTTTTGTACACAGCGCCGTGGGCGTTATTTTTTGATATTCTTAGCTTATAACGATACCCGTTTCCGAGGCGTTGATGAAGCCAGTTTTCAAGTCATTCACGAAGCGAATAAGTCAGCTACTTTCTGCACTGTTATTCGTTCTGCTCTGTTCCACGCAGGCAACATCAGCCTCTGATAACTCCTCTCGCACGCTATACATACTGGCCGATACACCTGTGAGCCATCTAGACCTTGGGCTCTACCGCTTAGACCTCGCCATGGAGAGCGAACTGCGCCCTGAGCTTGCCCGCTTTTTGAACATCCGGCCTGATAGGATTCAGATGCGCACCTACATAACTGTGGGGCAGAACACCACTATGGTGCTGGTGCTCGAGACCACTGTCGATGCTGCCCCAGACCGGGAGCGTTCAAAACTACAAGCAGAAAATATCTGTGATTTAGTACAAGGAGCTCAGGTTCGATTTATGCGTGCGAACCGCCTCATTAGCTTCTTTAATAGCAAGGATCCGTTCACGGATACACGCCCATCTGACTTCGCTGCTAATCTAGAGTCAGTTCTGCGACTCAAAGTTCGCGTACCCTCTGGCGGCTTGTTACCGATCACAGAGTGTATGCGCCCGTTGAGGCAAACTACTAATGAGTGAGATCAACCGATCGCGTCACCAGGGTAGACCCAGCGCCATAACACTCATTCTCTCGGCCCCAAATCAGACCGATTTGGTGCTTAGATTACTGCAGCATTTCAGCACCGACTATGGCGGCACAATCCTAGTAGCACAAGAGCCGACTGCCGAGGCGTGCGCCCAACTAGCGAATACAATCAGTCCGTTGATTAAGTTAGAGGTACGCGCACTCGCCGGCCGCGTGAGCCTGAACCGCGGCAAGGTCTACCTAGTCCAATCAGATGTAAATTATGCAATTACCGCTGCTGACCAGATTGAGCAGGTCGTCGGTACTGTACATACAGGCCATACTCTATTCGAGAGTCTCGTAGAGCGTTTTCCTGACCGTACTCGGGTGGTGGTGCTCAGCACCATTTACAGCGCCCAACTCAACTTGGTCGACTTGGCAGCCAGGAGGCAGGTCAATCTTCTCACGCTGGAGAGTATACGAACGATCGCACCATCACTATTTAGCGAGTTAGCGGATACATATAGTGTGAAAGACTGCTCCGGTATCACCGAGTTATTCACAGAGGTCACGGCGCCAACAATAGTGCGAAAAAGACAGACTTCCATCGTCTCATCTAGTGATCTCGATTCCTACGAGCAGATACTTAAGCTACTGAAGGAGCGTAAAAAATTCGATTTTAGTGAGTACAAAGAGGCGAGTCTGCTTACCCGGATTGAGCACCACTTGAAACGGCTTCGGCTCTCTGGCCTGCCCGAGTATACTGAGCGCTTACGTGTGGATGAACGTGAATTGGATCGACTTCACACTAACCTCTTTATCGGCATGACTCGATTTTTCAGGGACACAGCGGCATTTATCGAGCTGCAAAGGCAGCTAAGTTCGTACGTTGAGAAAGCAGGAGCCAGACGGTTGTCCATCTGGAGTGCAGGCTGCAGTACTGGCGCAGAACCCTACTCGCTCGCACTTGTGTGCGACCTGATTCGCCGTACCCGCTTTCCTGAATTAAACGTTGAAATCTGCGCGACCGACTCGGATCCACAAGCGATCGCTGTCGCAAACAACGGCTGCTATAGTCGCGAAGAAATTGAGAGAATTCCAGCTGAGTACTTGCCGACCCACTTAGAGCACGAAGCGGAAAAATACGATCTGAGGGGTGCTGTCGAGACTGAAGTCAGATTCGAGCAGCATGACCTGCTCACGCCGCCAACTGGATCAGATTTTGATCTCATTGTCTGTCGCAACGTCTTTATATACTTTGCCCCAACAGCACAAGAGAGAATACTCAACAATTTCCACCAATGCCTCAAGCGTGGCGGTTTACTGATGCTGGGCCGTAGCGAAAGCACTGGCACTGGGCAAACCCAATTCAAGGCACTTTCAGAGAGCGCAAAGATCTACAAAGCGCTACAGCTCTCACCCTCATCCTGAAGCTCTACTACACGCTTCTGGGTGCGGGAAATTTCGAACTGATCGGCATCGGCCCAAGCTGGGAAGGTGTCGCGGAATTGACGTAGCTCGTCAAGACTGAGGCGCGCATGACCGACATAGGGCTCGCTCGGTGCTGAGTCGACAAGGATATCACCCTTATAACTAACCACCATTGAGTCACCGGCGTACTCCAGCCCTTTGCCATCGCGACCTATGCGATTGACGCCAATCACATAAGCCTGGTTCTCGACCGCACGCGCTTGAAGGAGCAAGCGCCAGTGCAAGCGACGTGGGGCTGGCCAGTTAGCGACACAGAGCAGCAGGTCATAGTCATTTTGGTTGCGACACCAGACAGGGAAACGTAGGTCGTAACAGATAGTGGGCAGAATACGCCAACCACGATAGTGAATCACGACGCGCTCTGTGCCTACTTCGTAATGCTCATTCTCTTTACCCATACGGAATAGGTGGCGCTTGTCATAGCGCGTAATACGCCCGTCAGGTGTCACAAACAGGAAGCGGTTCCGGTAACCCTCATCGGATTCGATCACCAAACTGCCACAGATAGCCGTATCGGTCTCGCGTGCCAGTTCCGTCAACCAACGCACCTGTGGGCCTGTTTGCGTCTCAGCCAATGCTTCAGGCTCCATCGTGAAACCAGTAAGAAACATCTCCGGAAGCACAATCAGGTCAGCATCAGCCGCATCGCGAACCAGCCGTTCAAACATCTGCTGATTAGCAGGCGCGTTGTGCCATGAGAGATCTGTCTGGATCGTTTTTACAATCATCTGCTGCATAGAGGTATCAAATCGAAGCCTAACCAAAATTCATTTAAATGTAGTCGAACAAAACTGAACCGGTAGTGAAGATCGCCGGGGTGAAGCGCTAAAATTCAGATTTTAGAGAGCCGCTCGAGTGCACGGTCAATCGTGTCATTCTGTTTAGCAAAACAGAGACGCACACAGCCTGTCTGCAGCCTATTTTGATAAAAGGGCGAGAGCGGAATAGCTGCAACTCCCGCCTCCTCCAGCAACCATAGTACAAACTCATCATCGGGCAGGTTATTGATTGCTGTGTAATCTACAAGTTGGAAGTAGGTGCCTGAGGAGCTCAACAGTTTGAAGCGGCTGCCAGACAGCCCCTGGGCAAGGCGATCGCGTTTGGTGCTAAAGAAATCTCCGAGACCTAGAGGGTAGTCAGGCTGCTGCTCCATAAAATCAGCAATTGCGCACTGCAGAGGCGTGTGTGTATTGAAGGTGACATATTGATGTACCTTTTGAAACTCAGACATCAGTGCGGCAGGCGCCACACAGTAGCCGACGCGCCAGCCAGTAACGTGATAGGTTTTACCAAATGAGGAGACGATAAAACTGCGCTCGGCCAGGGCGGCTCGCCGACTCATGCTTTGATGCTCAATTCCATCGAACACAAGATGCTCATACACCTCATCTGAGAGAATCAAAATATCGGTGCCACGCACTGCCGCTTCGAGTGCATCTAGATCATCAGCACTCCACGCTTGCCCCGTTGGATTATGTGGAGTGTTGATAATGATCATGCGCGTGCGCGGCGTTATGACTGCACGCAGCGCATCCCAGTCAATTGCGAAACTGGGCGGTAAAAGTGGCAGAGAGATAGGTATGCCGCCGTTGAGCTCTACCGCCGGCCGGTAGCTGTCGTATGCGGGATCAAAGATGATCACTTCGTCGCCAGCGCGCACGGTCGAGGCAATCGCACTAAAAAGTGCCTCAGTTGCACCGGGTGTGACACAGATCTCAGTCTCTGGATTGACGCTGCGGCCGTAAAGACGCTCCACTTTGTCAGCAATCAGTCGGCGTAGTGTCGGCATCCCACTCATCGGTGCATACTGATTCATGCCAGCGCCGACCTGCTTAGCCACCGAGTCAAGCAGCGCTTGCGGCCCTTGATAGTCTGGAAACCCCTGAGAGAGATTAATCGCACCCTTTTGTGCCGCCAGAGCAGACATTTTAGAGAAGATCGTCAGGCCGACATTGGGTAGCTTGGTTTGCGGATAGTTCATCAATTAAAACTCTCGAGTGACGGGTGATTTCTCAATCACTTCGCGCAAATTATCCAGAATGGAGGCGATGCGCTCGCGTCCGGCACGGTCATAAATATACCCATCAATACCCTCACGCGCCGGATCGGAGCCGTCTAGCCCCTCATGTAGGGTCACACACTGCACGCGCACCGTTTCTAGCGCTTCATCGTGCTGAATCGGCATACCGATGAACAGATCCCAGTGGCTCTGACGAGCCGTGCCTTCAAGTACCGACTCCAACAGCGCAACAATCTGCTCTCGACTCGGACGATAGGTGGGCGCTTTACCGAAGGTCAACGCCAGCACTAAGCCCAAAGAAAAGAGCAGCGTGACGAGAAATACTGGGACCAGCTCCATTCGGCGACCTATCAGTGAGCCTTTAAAATAGAATCCTGTAGCAGCGCTTTGGCCGCCTCAGTTACGCGCGCCGCACACTCCTGCTCCACCTGACGCATCTCTTTTTCGAAAACGCGCTGCTGTTTACGCTCTAGCTCTCGCCAGTCGGTCAAGATAGGGATGTGCGAAGTGCGGTTGTAGACCTCTTCGAATACCGAGTACTGCGGGTGTTGGTGCAGTTGTGGATTGAGGTTATCAATCATAACCTTCAAGCGGATACACCCCTCAGTCAGAGTGATTTTATCGTCGTTCAAAATCGCATTCGCGATCGCCTTTGAGCTCTCCAGCAAATAAGCGCGGTTCTTGGCCGCCTCTTCTGCGTGGCGCGCCCGGCTAGCCTCCTGCTGCTTGCGCAGTGTGCGCGCGCTAACTAACTGCTTGTAGATCAGCGCCGCCAGAGCGATGATAATAACAATGCCGACGGCTATCAGTGTGTATGTCAGTTCGGTACTCATTAAAAACTCAGTAAATTATGTGAAATCGCGACAGTAAAAACGATGCTACAACTCGATCCCAACGCCGGAATTGGCACTCTTGTTCGTGAACTCTATCTGAATCCAACTGGGATGTGTGAGGAAGAGGCTGCCCAGCTTTGTAAAATGCCGCTCAACGAGTTCCAGGCTATTCTACGTGGCGAACTACCAATGAACCATATGCGCGCGCTCAGCTTATCGCGCGGTTTTAACACGCACATCAGCTTCTTTCAGAGCTACATCCCACCGAAAGAGCCCAATAAAACCTCACTTTAGCGGTCAGTTTAGAGGTGGTTCGGTGCTTTTTCTGATAGAATCCAGCGCTTTCTTGCGCTAATTCAAGGCAGACAGCTATGAGCCCCTCCCTTCACTACAACTGGTTCTCCAACGTACGCGGTGACATCCTCTCTGGATTGGTCGTGGCCCTGGCACTGATTCCTGAGGCGATCGCCTTCTCTATCATCGCTGGTGTCGACCCGAAGGTTGGCCTATACGCCTCCTTCTGTATCGCCGTGATCACCGCATTCGCCGGTGGCCGTCCGGGTATGATCTCCGCGGCAACGGGTGCGATGGCACTGCTGATGGTGACGCTTGTTAAAGAGCATGGCTTACAATATCTACTGGCAGCAACACTGCTAACCGGCGTGATACAGATTGCCGCGGGCTATCTGCGCCTAGGCACACTGATGCGCTTTGTGTCACGTTCGGTCGTTACTGGCTTCGTCAATGCGTTGGCGATTCTGATTTTCATGGCGCAGTTGCCTGAGTTGATCGATGTCACCTGGCACGTCTACGCGATGACGGCGGCAGGGTTATTCATCATCTATACCTTCCCGCTGTTGACCAAAAAGATCCCCTCACCGCTTGTCTGTATTTTGGTGCTAACCGCGGTTGCTATGGCACTGGGTCTGGATATTCGTACGGTTGGTGATATGGGTGAACTGCCTGATGATCTGCCGATTTTCCTCTGGCCTGAAGTGCCGCTTAACCTTGAGACGCTCTGGATCATTCTGCCCTATTCGCTGCCGTTGGCTGTTGTAGGTCTGCTAGAGTCTTTGATGACCGCAACTATAGTTGACGAGCTCACCGATACTTCAAGTGACAAGAACCGTGAATGTAAAGGTCAGGGCCTGGCAAACATCGGTGCGGGTCTGTTTGGCGGCATGGCAGGCTGTGCAATGATCGGCCAGTCAGTGATCAACGTGAAGTCTGGCGGTCGCACGCGTCTATCGACGCTGATTGCTGGTGTAGTGCTTCTGATTCTGGTGGTCTTCCTTGATGAGTGGGTCTCTCAGATACCAATGGCTGCTCTGGTTGCCGTGATGATCATGGTATCGATCGGCACCTTCAGTTGGGAGTCGCTGGTAAATATGCGTAAATACCCGATGTCGACCAACATTGTGATGCTGGTTACCGTTGCAGTGGTCGTTGCGACCCATAACCTAGCCTTCGGTGTATTTGCTGGCGTGTTGCTGGCAGCGCTCTTCTTTGCCAACAAAATTGGCCAGTTCCTCTTTATTGGTAAAAGCGACACAGCCGAGAACGAGCTAACCTACAATGTAGTGGGTCAGGTGTTCTTCAGCTCTAGCGACAAGTTCATCGCCGCGTTTGATTTCAAGGCGGACCTAGACCGCGTGGTTATCGACCTATCGCGCGCTCACTTCTGGGACATCACCGCAGTCAGCGCACTGGACAAGGTGGTATTAAAATTCCGTCGTGAGGGTATAGACGTTGAAGTGATCGGCATGAACGAAGCCAGCGCGACGATCGTTGATCGCTTTGCTGTGCACGATAAGCCTGATGCGATTGATGAGTTGATGGGTCACTAGGAGAACGCTATGACTAAGATCGTTGCCTGTATTGATGGCATGGGAGCTCTGTCCGAGGCGGTGTGCGACACCGCAGCCTGGGCTAGCGCCCAACTCCAGGCTCCGCTCTCCCTACTGCATGTTCTCGATCGTCGTGAATTTCCGACGCAAGACGAGGCGCCGCTCAGTGGCACTATCGGACTCGGCGCACGTGAAGCACTGCTAGAGGAGTTGGCTGAGCTTGATGCTAAGCGTGCTAAACTGGCTCGCGAACAGGGCCGCGTCATGCTTGCTGCAGCGCTCGAGCGCGCTGAGCAGGATGGTGCATTTCAACCTAGCACTCTGCAACGCCACGATGATTTCGTTACCACTCTGCAGGAGCTACAGAGCGATACGCGCCTACTCGTTCTGGGCAAAGGTTCACAGGGTGATGCACTCGGAGTGCATATCGAACCGACCGTCCGTGCCCTGCATCGCCCAATTCTGCTGACCGATAAAGCGTTAGTTAACCCTAAGCGCTTCCTGCTTGCCTTTGATGGCAGTGCAACATCGCGCAAAGCCCTACAGATGGTGGCCGATAGCTCACTACTCAAGGGCGCTGCTTGCTCACTGGTGATAGTAGGACCCTCAACTTTTGACACCCGTAAAGAGCTTGAAGGGGCCGAAAAGCAGCTAACTGATGCCGGGTTTGACGTCAGCGCTGAGCTGCTCGCCGGCGAGGCCGATGAGGTACTCCTTGAACAGTTGGTAACCCAAAAGGCGGACCTACTGGTTATGGGAGCCTATGGACACAGCCGCATTCGTCAGCTGCTAGTTGGCAGTACGACATCGACGCTGATACGCCGCACAAACACGCCACTTCTGCTGCTGCGCTAGGCGGCCAGAGTTATATTTTAGAGTGCCGCAATAGCGGAGACTCCCTTAAAGCGAAGCGCGTAGCGCTTCAACAGAGCACACACGAATGTCATTTACCGAACTCGGTCTCAACGACCACCTGCTCCAAGCCCTCTCTGAGAAGGGCTATCAAGAACCGACCCCCATTCAGGCTGCCGCTATCCCTGCGGTACTGGAGGGACGTGATGTTATGGCGGCGGCACAGACCGGTACCGGTAAAACTGCCGGCTTCGTACTGCCGATGCTGCAACTGCTAGCACAGGGTCCAAAGGTGCGCGCTAACTCAGTGCGCGCACTGGTGCTCACACCGACACGCGAGTTGGCGGCACAGGTAGAGGACAACGCCGAATACTACGGTCGTCACACCACCCTGAAAACCGAAGTGGTCTTCGGTGGGGTAAAGATCAACCCACAGATGCAGCGTTTGCGCGGTGGTGTCGACCTCCTGGTCGCGACCCCGGGACGCCTGCTTGATCTGCACAGCCAGAATGCGGTGCGTTTTGATCAGCTCGAAATCTTGGTACTGGATGAAGCAGATCGCATGTTGGATATGGGCTTTATCCGCGATATCCGTAAGATTCTCAACCTGCTACCCGCGAAACGTCAAAATCTGCTCTTCTCAGCGACCTTTTCAGCCGAGATCAAAGACCTGGCCAAAGGCCTGGTACATAATCCAGTTGAGGTCTCAGTTTCGCCGGAAAATGCGACGGCACACACCGTTGAACAGTGGCTTATTCCGGTCGACAAGAGCGCCAAGACACGCGCTCTAATCGAGGTCATCAAACGCAACTCTTGGTATCAGGTGCTGGTATTCAGCCGCACCAAACATGGGGCTAACCGCCTTGTGGCTCAGCTCGATAAAGCGGACATCAAAGCCGCTGCGATTCACGGCAATAAGAGCCAGGGCGCTCGGACACGTGCGCTACAGGAGTTTAAGGATGGCGATATCCAGGTGCTGGTGGCAACGGATATCGCTGCGCGCGGAATCGATATCAAAGAGCTGCCACACGTTATTAACTTCGACCTCCCCAACATCGCTGAGGACTATGTGCATCGCATTGGTCGTACAGGACGTGCCGGCAGCGTGGGTGAGGCCGTTTCTCTGGTATCGCTGGACGAACTGGATCTACTGATTGAGATAGAACGTCTGACGCAGAGCAGAATTGAACGACGGGAGATGGAGGGTTTTACACCTAATAACCCGCTGCCAGAGATCGCTCTAAAAGCGCCGCGCAAGCCGAAGAAACCGAAAACGCCGAAGCCTGAAGGTGAGCAAAAGAGTCGCGGAAACAGCGAGCGTAAACCCCAGCGCGATAGAAAACCCAGTGACAGAAAACCGGATGAGCGCAAATCGAGTGATCGAAAGCCAAGTGACCGCGGTGACAATCACAAGCCCCGTTCTAACTCGAATTCAACAGCTAAAAATAGCTCAGGGGCTTCAAACGCCCCTGATAACAGAACTAACAGCCAGCGCCGCCGTCGCCGTCGCCCCTCTGGTGGAGGCGAGGTTAACGGCAACCGCTAGCCTCTCAAACAGCCGCTAGGCGTTGATCGATTTGATCGCGCCACCATCACAACGTACCTGGCTGCCAGTAATATACGCAGCCGGTGCGCTTGCTAGGAAGGTGACCACGGCACCAAACTCTTCCGGCGTGCCGTAGCGTCCCATTGGAATAGTGGCAGCCGATGCAGCGCGCGCCTCCTCGACACTGACCCCTAGATTGGCCGCTGTACCTTTATCGATTGCTTGAGTACGGGGTGTCTCGATACGACCTGGCAGCACCAGGTTACAGGTCACACCGTGCGGTGCCATCTGCTCCGCCAATGTCTTCACGTAACCGGCAACGGCTGAGCGCAGGGTATTCGAAACGGCCAATTTTGGAATCGGGACCACAATACCTGACGAAGCGATGACGACCACACGGCCAAAACCTTTGCTCTTCATCTGCGCCACTGACGCATCAATAATCTGAATCAGACCCAACACCATCGCATCGAACTCTTTTGCCCAAACGTCCGACGCAATTCCTGGCGCCATACCTGGCGCAGGACCGCCAGAGTTAGCTACCAGCACATCAAGCTGCTCGAGAGAGCCGAGGAACTCAACGAACTGAGAGCGCGAGCCAGAATCAAACAGATCACAGGTCTGCACCTGTGCCGAACCTCCAGTCGCTTCGATTTCGCCTTTTACGGCCTCGAGCTTATCTGCCGAACGCGACACCAGTACAACGTGCGCCCCTTCAGCGGCAAGTTGCATAGCACTCGCTTTACCCAAGCCTTGTGAGGCGCCCATCACCACAGCTGTGCGACCTTTCAAACCAAGATCCATTCTCTACTCCTCGTCAAAAAACCTTATTAAAGAAACCTAGTCTGCTTTGCTTCGACCGTCCATGATTATCGGCCCTCGTAACGGCACAAACCAGGCTTGAAGACTCGACTGATTATTTAGAATTGGGCTCGGTATCGCAAACTAAACACCTTCAGGCTTACAGATATCCGTTCTCAGCATGCGGTACGTTTTCAGTTTGATCTCACCTGTAGCTGTGCTAAAACAGAAGGTACGAATCTGATCGGTTCGAACTGGCGTAACCAAAACGTATTGCCAAATCCGGCTCGACCGGACCACTACTACAACAAAAAACACGATACAGAGGTCTTCTCATAATGAAACAAATCACCAAACTCGTAAGTGGAATGATGCTTGCTGCCGCGGCCTTCGGCGTGCAAGCAGAAGATCGCGACTACGTTCTCAATACCGCCTCCACTGGTGGAACTTACCACCCTGTTGGTACAGCGATCTCTACGCTCTCAAAAATCAAGCTTCTACCAAAAGAGAAGTTCAGCCTTACTGCTGTTAACTCGGCGGGCTCTGGCGCAAACGTCCAAGCACTGGGCGCTGGCACTGCCGACTTCGCTATCTTGCAGGGTCTCTATGGGTCTTACGCCGTCACCGGAACTGGCCCAGTAACCGCTCCACAAGAGAATCTTCGTGCAGTGACCATGCTTTGGCAGAACGTTGAGCAGTTTGTACTGGCCAACGACAAGGTAAGCAGCGGCACAATGGCTGATCTAACCGCTGCGAAGGGTTCAGCGATGGGTATGGGCGCTAAAAACTCCGGTACTCTTGGATCAAACAAGGTTTTGTTGTCAGGCTTGGGTGTAGACATTGAAACCGACTATGAACTGACATACGCAGGTTACGGCCCAACTGCAGATGCATTGGCTAACGGGCAAATCGTTGGCGCAGGTATCCCATCTGGTGTGCCCACAGGCGCAATCACTAAACTCATGGCGTCTAACGAAGGAAAATTCACGATCGTAGACATCTCTGCAGATGAACTCGACAAAATGAATGCTGGTCGTGACCTCTGGACTCCTTACACAATTCCAGCAGGTACATACCCAGGCCAGACAGCGGATATTACCACCGCGGCACAGCCCAACTTCTTGGCAGTGAACGCATCTGTAGCGGAAGAGGACGTCTACAAGTTGACCAAGACAATGTACGAAAACCTCGGCTTCCTGCAGGCAATTCACCCAGCTACCAAAGCTATGAACATTGAATCAGCTATCGCGGGTCTGCCAGCGCCTCTGCACCCTGGTGCTGCACGCTACTACACTGAAATGGGAATGAACATTCCAGACCGCTTGATCGCCAAATAATTAGCCGATCAAACCATGGGGTCGCCGATCTCTGATCGGGCGACCCTTCTCTGTTTTATTCCTGAGTTTGGAATTCGGCGATGAGTGAGCAAAACAAACCAGCTTTGAATGAGCGCGTGACGCGCGACTACCTGCTCAACTTGGACGGTTCAAAACGCAACGGTCTTGAGTGGGCGATCGCTGGCTTCGCAATTTTGTTTGGCTTGTGGCACATCGCCACCAACCTGTTCATCAACGAACAAACCATTTGGCAGAACGCCATACACTTTAGTGGATTCGCATTGCTTGCAAGCGTCGTTCACACCGGATTTCAGCGCCGTGCATCCAGCCAAAAGGCGCTCCTCTTTGACCTCATTTACGGGCTTCTAGTCATCGCGGCAGGCCTCTGGGTATCCAGTTCAGTTGATCGCATCTACGAGGATACGCTAGCCGTTACTGGCCAGTCTTGGCAGTTTAATACCACCGACTGGGTAGCTGGCCTGTTTCTGATTTTCGCTGCCGTAGACCTGTCCCGTCGCGTCTCGGGCTGGGTTATACCGATACTTATCCTGCTCTCTTTAGCCTACATCTTGTTTTTGGGCGAGCATCTTCCCGGGGTTTTCCGAGCGGCCAGTCTGCCGCTCAACGATGTACTGTTCCGCTCTCTGTACAACGATGAAGGGATGTTTGGCATCCTGGCGCTGATCTCCTCATCAAGTATCACGCTATTCATGATCTTCGGCGGCTTCCTAGTCGCCTCTGGCGCAAGCGATTTCGTAATAGAGGTCTCGAAGGTGGTGGCCGGTCGAATTCGCGGCGGCGCCGGCTTCGTAGCGATTATCTCCTCAGCATTAACCGGTACTATCAGCGGTTCCGCTATAGCTAACACTGCTTCCACAGGTGTTATTACAATTCCCCTTATGAAATCCAACGGGTTTCGGGGTCGCTTCGCCGCTGGTGTTGAAGCAGCTGCGTCTACCGGTGGCCAGATTATGCCGCCAATCATGGGGGCCGGCGCCTTTGTAATGGCCAGCTACACTGCCATTCCCTACGCCGATATTGTAGCGGTGTCAGTGGTACCAGCGATTATCTACTTTCTCTCTGTCGCCTTTATCGTGCGTATTGAAGCGATAAAATACAACGTGGGTGAGGGGATCGATATGACCATCGACAAGGCCAAAATTGTGTCGGGGGGCCTCGTATTCATCCTGCCTCTCACCATTATGATCGTGCTCTTAATGTCAGGTGTAACGCCAAGCTTCGCCGCTTGTTGGGCAATCGCCAGTCTGATTCTCGTTTCCTGGGGCTCTTTCGTTATCTCGAAAGTGACAGGCGTTAAGCAACTGGCAGCGAATGTAATGACGCCCAAGCGTATCGCCAACGCCTTTATGTTGGGTATGGCCGCATCGATAATGACCGGTGTGCTGTTGGTTGCGATCGGCATCATGAACAACGCCATCGTTACCAGCGGTATCGGCAACGGCTTCTCCCTGATGATTGCACAATGGTCTCAGGGCTCTGTTGTTATCGCCATCCTGCTGATTGCGCTGGCATCACTGGTACTTGGCATGGGCCTTCCGGTGACAGCAGCGTACATCATCCTCGCTATTCTCTGTGCGCCGGCACTAGCCGGTATCCTTGCCGATACCGTTATTGTCGATGTGCTGGTAGCCGGTATCAGCGATCCGATGCAATTGGCAATGTTCTCGCTAGTCGACAGTCCCTTGGTAGCGAAGCTCAGCACGGGGTTAACCTATGACGAGGCGGCACAGCTGATGGCGGCGATCCCGTTTGAAGTTGCCGTGACGCTGCGCCCACTGCTGGTCGATACCGAGACACTGACCAGCTTCTTGCTCATAGCCCACCTAATCATATTCTGGCTCAGCCAGGACTCTAACGTGACTCCGCCCGTCTGCTTAGCCGCGTTTACTGCAGCGGGTATCGCCAAGTCACCACCTATGGCGACTGGGTTTCAGGCATGGAAACTGGCGAAAGGGCTCTACATCGTGCCACTCATGTTCGCTTACACACCGTTGATTAGCGGCAACTGGATGGAGATCTGCCAGCTCGGCTTCTTCGCACTTTTCGGTGTCTATGGATTTAACGTGACCATTCAGAACTACTCGGAAGGTCCGCTAAAACTCTGGTACTGGCCGCTGATAGCTGGCGGTATTGTTGGCTCGTTCTGGCCACTGGAATGGGTTGCGAACATAATCGGCGCGCTTATGATTATTGCAGTCGTAACCCTCAGCTCAAGACAAAAATCCGCGTAGGAGCGAGTGCAGCACGCGACCAGGAAATTCTCGGGGCACGTCCTCAACTTTTCGAAGGGGCTCCTACAGGAAGAATTTTAAGAGTTCTTCGGCGACTTCGTCGGGGGCTTCTTCGGGTAGGAAATGGCCGGAGTCTACGGCTCGACCAGTCACATTCTCGGCACGCTCACGCCAGACACTGAGCACATCATAAGTGCGATGGACGAAGCCTTTCGATCCCCAGAGCACCAATAGCGGCGCCTGAACCTTAACGCCCAGATCAGCCTCGTCATGCTGCATATCGATCGACGCAGCTGCTCGGTAATCTTCACAAGAGGCGTGGATGGTATCCGGATCTTCAAAACAGCGCAGGTAATCATCCACCGCTTCATAACTAAACCGAGCACCCGGTGCTGCCCAGCGGCGTAGCTTCTCTTTGAGAAAGTACTCAGGGTCTTGGCTGATCATACGTTCAGGTAATCCACCGGGCTGAATCAGAAAGAACCAGTGATAGTAGCCTGTCGCAAAGGCCTGATCTGTGTGGCTAAACATATGATGGGTCGGAGCTATGTCCATCACACAGCCCTTAATCACTGCCTCGGGGTAGTCCAGCATCATACGATGCGTTACCCGTGCACCACGGTCATGACCAGCAACACTGAATCGGGAGTAGCCAAGCGACTGCATCAGCTCGACCAGATCTTGCGCCATCACCCGTTTAGAGTAATTCGAGTGATCCTCTACACCGTCCGGCTTGGAACTATCACCATAACCGCGCAGATCAGGACAGATAATATGAAAGTGCTCGGCAAGCTTAGGAGCAACCAAGTGCCACATCACATGCGATTGAGGGTAACCGTGAATCAACAGTAGCGGCGGCCCTTCGCCACCCTGACGATAGTTGATTCTAGCGCCGCTAGTCTCAACCTGAGAGAGTTGGAACAGCGGCCCAAACAGCATTAGCCGACTTTCTCACCTTTAGCTTGCAGGTCTGCGTGGTAAGAGGAGCGAACCAGCGGACCACTAGCGACATGACTAAAGCCCAGCTCTTTGGCGATGGTTTCGAACTCTTTGAACTCTTCAGGCGTGACAAAGCGATCTACCGGCAGGTGGTCGCGGCTTGGCTGCAGATACTGACCGATCGTGATCATATCAATGTTGTGCGCGCGCATATCGTGCATCACTTCGATAATCTCTTCGTTGGTCTCACCACAGCCGACCATCAAACCTGATTTAGTACGAATTTCAGGGCGTGCCGCTTTGAACCGTTTGAGCAACTCAAGCGACCAAGCATAATCCGCACCCGGGCGTACCTGCTTGTAGAGACGCGGTACGGTCTCCATGTTGTGGTTGAATACATCAGGCGGCGTCTGGGTCAGTATCTCCAAGGCGATATCCATACGGCCACGGAAGTCGGGTACGAGTGTCTCGATCTGAATGGTGTCGCTACGCTCACGCGTCTCACGAATACAGTCGGCGAAGTGCTGGGCACCACCATCACGCAGATCATCGCGGTCTACCGAAGTGATAACCACGTATTTGAGACCCATATCGGTGATCGCTTCGGCGAGCTCGCGCGGCTCGTCTGGCGACAGTGCATTCGGACGCCCATGCGCTACATCGCAGAAGGGGCAGCGGCGGGTACAGATATCACCCATAATCATGAAGGTGGCGGTACCGTGGCTGAAACACTCACCAAGGTTAGGGCAGCTCGCCTCCTCACAGACGCTTGCAAGCTTGTGTTGACGTAGCTTCTCTTTGATGCGCTTAACTTCGGCGTTATTGCCCATGCGCACACGTAACCAGTCCGGCTTACGCGGCATATCCTCTTTGGCAGTTGGAATAACCTTGACCGGTATACGCGCAAGCTTCTCTGCGCCGCGCAGCTTAACGCCCTGCTCTGCTACACCAACCGGTTTACTGCTCTGTTCTGCCATTGGTTATTCCCATCCATTAACTTGTTGGGCGTTATTATACCCAATTCTTCGGCTTAGAATCGCCACAAGCTGCTTCGCAACTTGAGAAATTTCGACCTGATCGGTGAGTTGTGCTAACTGTGTCATCTCGAGCCCCGCGTAGCCGCACGGATTGATACGCAGGAAAGGCTTAAGGTCCATATCGATATTCAGCGCCAGTCCATGAAAGCTACACCCACGACGTACGCGCAGCCCCAGTGAGCAGATCTTGCGACCCTCAACATAGACGCCCGGAGCATCCGGTTTGGGTGCCGCATCAACGCCCTGCGCCGCCAGCAGCTCTACCACCGCCTCTTCCATCAGCGTGACTAGATCGCGAACACCCAGGCTGTTACGTTTGAGATCGAGCAGCAGATAGATCACTAGCTGCCCCGGCCCGTGATAGGTAACCTGGCCGCCACGATCGACCTGCACCACAGGAATATCGCCGGGATTCAGCAGGTGCTCCTCTTTGCCCGCCTGACCTTGGGTAAAAACTGGCTCGTGCTCCAGCACCCAAACCTCATCAGCGGTATCTGCACTGCGCTCATTGGTGAACGCCTGCATCCGCTCAAAGGTGGATTGGTAGGGCTGGCTCCCCAGAAAACGAATGATAGGTGCGGTCATCAGAGAACGGTGTGGACTCGGCCAGATGACTTGAGATCTTTGTGCATCTTATCGAGCTGCTCTTCACCGGTCGCAGTGATGAACAGACGCACCGAGAGGTACTTACCAGTGCGACTAGGCTGCTCGTTGATTTTTGATAGGTCGAGATCAGGTGCATATTTCTGCACCGTCTCGATCACGTAGCTGCGGAAATCTTCAGCGTAGTCACCCACAACCGTAATTTTGTAGTCAGGACAGGGGAACTCAATTTTTGGAGCTTGTGGCTCGCTCATACACACCTCAAAGTCTTTCAGAGAACCCTATGTGGGTTCGGGTGGCAGCAACTTCAACCTGAGCGACTATTACTCAAACAGGCCCTTGAAGAAGAGCACGATCGAGTGCCAAATCTTGGTAATAAAGTCCGCTTCGGCAACCGGCTGTAGGCTGACGAGAGGCACTTCGCGCAATATCTCGCCCGCGAGGCTCACTTTCAAACTACCCACCTGCTCTCCCTGCGCCAGCGGTGCTTCGATCAGATTCGGCAGATCCAACACAGCGGCTAGCTGGTCCTCTTTACCGCGCGGAATGGTTACCGCGAGATCTTGCGCCAGGCCCAGACCTACAGTCTCTGACGACCCTTTCCAGATCTCGGCAGTGTTCAGCGATTCACCCGCTTTGTAGAGCGGGAAGGTGCGGAAAAAGCGGAAAGCGTAGGAGAGCAGTTTCTGGCTCTCAGCAGCACGCGCCTCGTCGCTAGTTGTTCCCAAAACAACCGAGATCACTCGCATGTCATCGCGCAACGCTGAGGCGACAAGGCAGTACCCCGCCTCATCTGTATGCCCTGTTTTCACACCGTCAACAGTCGAGTCACGCCAGAGCAGACGGTTACGGTTCGGCTGCTTAATATCGTTATAGGTGAAGTACTTCTCGGCGTAGATGGCATACTGATCGGGGAAATCCTGAATCAGCGCCCGGGCGATCAACGCCAGATCACGCGGGGAGGAGTAGTGATTCTCAGCCGGCAGACCCGTCGCATTCTGAAAGTTAGTATTTTTCAGACCCAGGCGACGTGCATGCTGATTCATCAGGTTAGCAAAGGCCTCTTCACTGCCGGCAATGTACTCAGCCAAGGCAACTGACGCATCGTTGCCTGACTGGATAATCACACCACGCAGCAGGTCACCGAGTAGCACTTGTGTGCCCTCACGCACAAACATACGCGAACCCGGTGTTTTCCAGGCTTTGACGCTGATCGGCACAAGATCTGTCTCAGCGACGTTGCCCTCGGCCATCTCATGCTCGACGATGTAGCTGGTCATCATCTTCGTCAAACTCGCCGGTGCAAAACGGCCATCGGCACCCGACTCTACCAATATGTCACCCGTCACCGCATCCATCGCCAGATATGCGGTTGCAGCGAGCTGCGGTGACGCCGGAACGAGTGCAGCTTGAAGTTGCAAAGAGACTAGCGCGAAGCAGGCAAAAAACAGTGTACGTAAAAAGGCAAACATGGGAGTCCCGTATTCTAGCTTTGTGCAAGGTTGAGTAAGTTGATCGGTCTCTTCTAGATCCCTACTCAGTTTCAAGGAGAGTTTATCAGGATCGGCGAGGAATAACCTGCATCCACCAATCGATCGATGAGACCATCAACCGAGATACCCGCACTCAGCGGCCCCACCAATACACGGTGCAACTGCCGCCCCCCGCGCTCTACCGGCACCACCGTCACGTTTTCGCCGCTCAAGCTCGCCAAACGCAACTGCGCACGTTGGGCATTGTCTTGATTGCCGAAAGCACCGACCTGCAGAAACTGCCCGATCGCATTACGCAAGCCCTGTTCAGCCGCGGGTTCATTGGCTGGTTGAGGGTTCGGCTGCTGGGCGACCTGCTGTGGTTGAGCGCCACGTGCATCAATCGCCTCAACGCGCACACGTCCGGTCCCTTTCTGGGTGATTTCAAGACGTGAAGCCGCTGAGTAGCTAAGGTCGATCAAACGATCGTCGTGAAAGGGACCACGATCGTTGACGCGTACGATGACGCTTTTGCCATTATCGAGATTCGTCACCCGGGCATAGCTGGGGATCGGCAAGCTTTTGTGTGCCGCCGACATTTTGTAGATGTCGTAGATCTCCCCATTAGAGGTTTTGTGGCCGTGAAATTTCAGGCCGTACCAGGAGGCTATACCCTCCTCTTTGTAACCTATATGGGTCTCGAGTACCCGGTAGGTTTTACCCCAGACCTGATATTCAGGCTTATTACCACCGCGACTGTAGGCCAGATTAACGGGCACGGCATCCGGCACGTTAGAGACATCCGGCGGATTAACAGGCGCCGTATCCTGTTTCATTGTGTAACGCGAATCGCTCTCGTACTTCGGCTCGGGCCCCGAGGAGCAACCCGCCAGAAGAAGCGCACAGACCAGAGCATTAATTAGCATACGCATAAAAGTAGTCGACCCCTTGGGTTCTATCTAATCTGTTCAGCGTAAAGCTGACTCAATTCATACACCGCACTAGCGTACAGGCGGCTATGGTTGTAACGGGTGATGACATAGAAGTTGTGCAGCCCGAGCACATACTCATTTTTCTCGCCAGAACTCAGACGCATCAGTGTCGCCTTCATCTCGCCGTTAAGTGCTTCACGTGGGGTTACCCCCCTCTCACTCCATTCTAAGAGAGTCAACTCAGGCTTGAGGTCCTGATTGACTAATGCCTCGACACTGGCATCGTTAAACACAGGAGTGGCAATGACCGGCTCGCCTTTACGCCATTTATGCTCGGCGAAGTAGTTGGCGATGCTGCCGATTGCATCCGTGGGGTTACCCCAGATATCTCGCTGGCCATCACCATCAAAGTCGACCGCGTAGGCGAGGAAGCTTGAGGGGATAAACTGTCCGTAGCCCATAGCGCCAGCATAGGAGCCTTTCAGTGATTCAGGATCAACTCCCTCAGTGCGAACCAGGCGGAAGTAGTCGGCCAGTTGACCGCGGAAAAACTCGGCCCGACGCGGGAAATCAAAACCGAGAGTTGCGAGTGCATCGAGAACGCGGAAATTACCGGTAATCCGTCCAAAGCGTGTCTCGACACCCATGATCGCCAAAATTATCTCGGGCGGTACACCGTAGGTCTGTTCGGCGCGCTCAAGCGTTTCACGATGCTCTTGCCAAAACTCAACGCCCTGAGCGATTCGCTTGGGTTCAATGAAAATAGCTCGATACTCACCCCAGTCCAGGCGTTTCTCAGCCGGACGGCTTATGGCATCAAGAATGGACTGTTTGCGCTCAGCTTTCGCTAGGATTGAGCGTACGTAGGTTGGATCGAAGCCATCCGCCTCAAGTTCAGCTATGAGTTTGCCGGCATCAGGATGATCTTCGTAACCCGCCTGAGCGGGGAGCCCCAGCGTTGCAGCACTTGTCAGAATTGCGGCTTGTACCAGAGTAAATAGCTTTACCAGCTTTGCCATTGTTGAGTCCTTGTAAGTTCGCTTAGCGTCGAACCATTTGTCGATGAGTCTGGATAGACATGAGCATGCCAAATCCGACCATCAACGTCACTATTGAAGTACCACCGTAACTTACCATCGGCAGCGGCACGCCGACCACCGGCAGCAATCCGGTCACCATACCGATGTTTACGAACACATAGACAAAGAAGGTCAGCGTGATACTGCCAGCCAGTAGGCGAGAGAAGGAGTCTTGCGCCTGCACTGCAATAATCAATCCTCGTCCGATAATCAGCATGTAGAGCGCCAGCAGTACTAAAACGCCGGTCATCCCGAGCTCCTCTCCAATCACCGCGATGATGAAGTCAGTATGGGACTCGGGCAGAAAGTTCAGTTGTGACTGAGTCCCCTCAAGATACCCCTTACCCGAGAGACCACCGGATCCGATCGCAGTCTTTGACTGGATAATATTCCAGCCTGCGCCCAGCGGATCGCTTTCAGGATCGAGAAATGTCAGTACTCGCTGCTTCTGATAATCCTTCATAATCATCCAAAGCCCTGGCAAAGAGGCGGCACCCACACCTAGAGCAAGAAAGATCCAACGCCAATAGATACCTGAAAAGAGCAGTACAAAGACACCGGAGGCGCCAATCAGCAGGGAGGTTCCCAAATCGGGCTGTTTCATAATCAGCGCAAAGGGGATACCAATAAGCACTAGACAAACAAAGATAGAGCGTAAGCTTGGCGGTAGCGGATGACGGGCCAGATAACCGGCGATCATGATCGGTAGCGCCAACTTCATCAGTTCAGAGGGCTGGAAACGAAACCCCGGGAGTGCAATCCAGCGTTGAGCCCCTTTAGCCCCCACACCAAATAACAGCACGCCAACCAACAGCGCTACACCAGCGAGGTAGATCCAGGGGCCAAGCCGCATCAATACCCGTGGTGGAACCTGAGCCAAAAAGAGTAACGCGAAAAAGCCAGCGCCCACGCGAAGCGCTTGGCGAGTCACATAGGCCATATCCTGACCTGACGCGCTATAGAGCACAAACAGACCGTAGCCGCAAAGCACCAGCAACAACAGTAACAGCGGTGCGTCTAGATGGGTGTAGCTCCACAGACCAGAGGGCCGACGCAGCGTTTGAGCATCCATTGAGCGCTGAAAATCACCCCGTATCATCAGTCATCCCTCAGCGCATTGTCGTAATCATTCAATAACCAAGCATCGATCACTTCGCGAGCAACAGGTGCTGCTGCGCGCGCACCACCCTCCCCGTTCTCTACAACAACGGCTACCGCAATCTTTGGGTCATCCGCGGGGGCAAAAGCGACGAACAGAGCATGGTCACGGTTGCGCACTGAGAGTGCTTCTGAGTCGTACTCTTCATCTTGAGCGATAGCCACCACCTGCGCGGTACCTGTTTTGCCTGCCATCAAGTATTCGGCATCGACGCCAGACTTCTTTGCAGTACCGTAGCTAGCATGCACTACATTCACCATTCCTTGGATCACTTCACCCCAGTTCGCCTCACGCTTCAGCTTCACATCCGGTGGCGTTGGCTTAGCTTCGAGCTGTGCAAGTAGCTCTTGCTGCACACCATCCAAACCGTTCTCTGCTATCACACGTTTGAGCATCTGCGGGCGAATCCACTTACCACGATTAGCCAGTACCGCGGTGGCGGTAGCGAGCTGCAGCGGGGTGGCAATCATAAAGCCCTGGCCGATACTGAGGTTGAGCGAGTCACCTGGATACCAAGGCTGCTTCTCTCGACCACGCTTCCACTCATCTGATGGCAAGATCGCAGCGCCAGCCTCGGGTAGATCTAAACTGGTGACTGAGCCAAAGCCAAACCGACCCAGATAGTCCGAGAAGATATCGATATCGGTCTTGGTTGCGATATCGTAAAACCAGACGTCGCAAGACTCAGCCAGTGCATGGTTGAGGTCAACACGGCCATGGCCCGTGCGTTTCCAGTCACGGTACTTACGTCCACCAACACTTAACTGGTAGAAACCGGGGTCCCAGACCTTGTGATCCAGTGGCACACTGCCTGAATCGATCGCAGCCAAAGCCGTGAAGGGTTTGAGCGTTGAGCCCGGCGGATATAAACCACGAATGGCGCGATTATAGAGCGGCAAATCGCGATCCTCGCGCAAGGCGTTATAGTCAGCAACCGATATGCCGGTGACGAATTCGTTCGGGTCGTAAGAGGGGTTGCTGACCAGTGCCAGAATCTCGCCACTGCTCGGCTCAATCGCGACAACAGCGGCCCGCTTACCATCAATCAGTTCAGCCGTAAACTTCTGCAGGTTCACATCCAAACTCACCTGAATATCCACACCGGGAACAGGATCCTGCTGTTCTAGAGTCTGCAGCACACGGCCACGCACATCGGTCTCAACCTTGCGCCAGCCCACTTCACCATGAAGCAGCGATTCGTAGTAGCGCTCGACCCCGAGCTTGCCGATATAGTGCGTTGCAGCGTATTGGTTAGCATCAACCTGCTGCAGCTCGCGCTCATTGATTCGGCCAACATAGCCCAGCGCATGCGCCAATGCAGGACCTTGCGGATAAGCACGCACCAGATCGGCTTCAACTTGAACCCCAGAGAGACGATGAAACTCAATCGAGATCTTGGCGATCTCCTCTTGGGTTAAGCGAAATTTTAGCGGCACCGTCTCAAACGGACGGCGGCGTTGGTTGAGACGGCGTTTAAACCGTTTGATCTCTTCTTCACTCAACTCAACGATTTCACCGAGCTTAGCCAATGTCTGATCGAGGTCACCCAGTTCCTCTTTTAATAGAGTTAGGCTGAAGTTAGGTCGGTTATCCGCCAGTAGCTGGCCATTGCGGTCGTAAATCAGGCCGCGACGCGGTGCCACAGGCTGGAGCTGGATACGGTTGCGCTCGGAGATTGCGGTGAAACGTTCGTGCTCGACAACCTGCAGAAAGTAGATTCGACTGATGAGCACAGCCATTAGAACGAAAACGAAAACAAAGGCGATAACCGCACGACTCGCGAAAAAGCTATTCTCTTTTGAGTAGTCGTTAAAGCGCCTTGATTCCATCTGTCTCACTTATGATAGGGGTGGCCCTGCAGCAGCGTCCACGCGCGGTAGAGCTGTTCTGCCAAGACTATACGAACCAGTGGATGAGGCAAAGTCAGCGCTGAGAGAGACCAGCGCTGATCAGCCGCCGCAATACAGCGCGGATCCAGCCCATCAGGGCCACCCACTAAGAGCGTCAGATTATGACCATCCATGCGCCACTCTTCTGCCTGATGTGCTAGCTTCTCGGTTGACCAGTTTTTGCCATCGACACAGAGCGCAATCACTTTGTCGCCTTTGGGAATAGCAGCCAGCATGGCATCACCCTCAGAGCGGATGGCCCGCGCCATATCAGCGCCCTTGCCTCGATGGCCCACCGCCAGCTCAACTAACTCCAGCTGAAAATCCTGTGGCAGGCGTTTGGCATACTCTTGATAGCCGCTGGTTACCCAGGCGGGCATTTTAGTACCGACGGCAAGCAATCGAATACGCATTAGTCGTTGCGGTTCTCGCTCGCCACTGACCAGAGGCGTTCAATGTCGTAGAAGCTGCGCGCATCTGGCATCATTACGTGGACGATCACCGAGCCGACATCCACCAGTACCCAGTCTCCGACATCCTGTCCCTCAACGCCGATCGGCTGAATACCCTCGGCTTTGAGTTTATCCAGAACCTCCTGAGCAACAGAAGCAACGTGGCGCTTAGAGGTACCGCTCGCCACCATCATGTAGTCAGTTACCGTTGAGCGACCACGCACATCAATGGTAACGACCTCCTTCGCTTTCATATCGTCCAGAGCGCCGTCGATAAGGGCGATTAGCTGCTGGTCTTGCTGTTCAGTCTGTTTCTGTTCTTTGGAATCCATATAGCTCTTTTTCCTGAATGTAATCCCAGACCGCGTCTGGAATCAGATAGCGAGGGCTGCCCCCCGCCGCAATGAGTTTTCGTACCTGCGTAGCAGAGACCTCAAGAGGCGTCTGCTCAAATAGGCAAATTTTTCCAGCCGGGCTCTGGCGTAGTTCCTCTAACATAGGGGCAGAGCACTGCTGATAGAGTTTATGCAATCTGTCGCTGAAGTGCGGCTGATAACCTGGCCGCTTGAGCACCAGAAGGTGCGCATAATCAAGTAGCGACCCCCAGCCTTTCCAGCTTTCAAGGCCCTGAAAGGCATCCATACCGACCACCAGAATCAATGCAGTGTTAGGACCGATCTGAGCGCGCAACTCCTGCAACGTGAAGAGGGTGTAACTCTCACGCTCTGCGTCTAACTCGATCCGGTTAATCACTAAACGCGATTCAGACGCTGTTGCCCGCTCAAGCATCTGCAAGCGATCGATGGCGGGAGCATCAGTACCCGTACGATGAACTGGGTCACGCGAAGGGATCAGATCAACTTGATTAACCTCAAGCGCCTCCGCAAGCTCAAGCGCCGAGCGAAGGTGGCCGTGGTGCACCGGGTCATAGGTACCACCGAAGATCACTTGCGCCGGCAACTGCTGAATCAACGGCGAACCTGCCCCTCACCGAACACGATGTACTTCTGCGAAGTCAGGCCCTCAAGACCCACAGGGCCGCGAGCGTGAATCTTATCGGTTGAGATACCGATCTCTGCCCCCAAACCATATTCGAAGCCGTCAGCAAAACGGGTCGAGGCGTTGACCATAACCGAGCTTGAGTCGACCTCACGCAAGAACTTGCGCGACAAGGTGTAGTTCTCGGTGATGATCGCATCGGTGTGGTGAGAGCCGTAGGTGTTGATATGGCTGATCGCCTCATCGATACCGCCAACCACCTTAATCGATAGGATCGGCGCCAGATATTCCGTGGCCCAGTCTTCCTCGGTCGCCGCTTTCACACCGCCAAGAATTGCCTGAGTCCTATCGCAGCCGCGCAGCTCAACTCCGGCGTTGTTGTAGGCCGAAGAGAGTTCTGACAGCGCCTCTTGAGCCACGGCCTGATGCACCAGAAGCGTCTCCATAGTGTTACAGGTACCGTAACGATGAGTCTTAGCGTTGATCGCGATATTAACCGCTTTTGCCATATCCGCTTCAGCATCGATATAGACGTGGCAGATACCATCAAGGTGCTTGATCACCGGCACACGCGCTTCATTGCTGATGCGCTCAATCAGCCCCTTGCCTCCACGTGGCACGATAACGTCTACGTACTCTGGCATGGTAATTAACGAGCCGACAGCGGCACGATCAGTTGTCTCAACAACCTGCACACCCGCCTCTGGCAGGCCTGCTGCCTTGAGACCTGCAGTCACACAGGCGGCAATTGCCTGGTTTGACTCGATCGCCTCTGAACCGCCACGCAATATCGTAGCGTTACCCGACTTCAGGCAGAGACTTGCCGCCTCGACCGTCACATTAGGTCGTGACTCATATATTATGCCGATTACACCTAGCGGCACACGCATCTTGCCCAGCTGAATGCCCGAAGGCATGTAACGCATATCACTGACATCACCAACAGGATCAGGCAGCGCCGCGACCTGACGCAGACCCTCGATCATGCCATCGATACGATCCGGTGTAAGTTCAAGTCGATCCAGCATCGCCGCATCCAAACCGTTCGCGGCGCCCTTCTCAAGGTCAATCGCGTTAGCTTTTGCCAAAGCATCACGACTGGTGTCAATCGCCTCTGCCATCGCTAGCAGAGCACTGTTTTTCTTTTCGGTGCTCGCTGCTGCCATAACGCGTGACGCCTGGCGTGCTTTAGCACCTAAATCCTGCATGTATTCAGCGATATTCATCCGTTCTTCACCAAGGTGGAGTTTATTACGCCATTATAGCCTGAGCTGCCCCGATAACCCACCGCCAAGCGGTTCAGAATTCGAAAATAGCTAATCTAATTGAGTGATAATTGGCGTATCAAAAAGACTAGGAAATATTCTGAAAGCGTGAAATAGTTCGCGCTACCAACACTCCTGGATGGTGCTCCACCACTATGCGCTCATTCTCTCTGATTACGACACTACTCGTCGCTACCCAACTCAATCCAGTTTTCGCTGCGGAACGACCTAAACGCCCACCACCTGCTGTGACCGCCTATGAGGTCAAAGCAGCATCTCTGCCACAGAGCTATATCAGCACCGGTACCTTGGTCGCCAACCAACGGGCCGAGCTGCATACCCAGATCAATGGACGTATCGCTAAACTTCACGTTGCAGCCGGTGATCAGGTCGAAGCCGGTGCACCGCTGATCAGCATCGATGCACGTTCCGCTAGCGCAGAGATCCGACGGTTAGAGAGTCAACTAAACCTCGCGCGCCAGCAACTTCAACGCCAACGCTCTCTGGTCAAAAAAGCGGCCGGTGCCGCCGAGAGAGTGGATGTTCAAGTAGCTGAAGTTGAAGGTCTAGAAGCAAATTTGCAGATCGCTCGCCTAGCCCTCGAGGGGTACGAGTTAACAGCACCTTTTGCTGGAGTGCTCGGCAGTTTCGACTGGGTTGAGGGCGGATGGATTGCATCTAATGAAGCTTTTGCAACGCTCGACGACACCACCCAGCTAAAAGTGAACTTCGATATCCCGGAACGTTTCTTGCGCTTTATAGAGCGAGGTCGTGAAGTAGAGGTTGGTAGCGCAGCCTGGCCAGAACATCGCTTTACCGGACGGATCTCACTCATTGAAGCGCGCATGAATGCTGAGCGCGCGACCCTGGGCGTACAAGCACAAATAGATAACAGCGCTAAACTGTTACGCCCCGGAATGCGCGTAAGTGTCAGCTTAAGAGTTGATAGTGGCGAAGAGAAGCTTGTAGTTCCTGCTCGAGCGCTGATTCATGAAGGGGATCGCACCAGCGTTCTGCGTCTCGACGCCGACTCGAAAGCGAAACCGGCTCAGGTAGAGACCGGTCAAGAGACCAGTGAGTGGGTTGAGATCGTCGATGGCCTTGCGGTTGGAGACCAAATCATCGATCGTGGATTGGTAAAAGCGCGACCGAATCGACCTGTCAAAGTGCTCGGCGAAGAGACTCCCCGGGATCGTCCTAAAAGTCCCGAGCAGGGAGAGAGTCAGGGTGAAGGTCAACGCCAGAGATCCAAATCATGATTCTTAGTGAACTTTCGGTCCGCCGCCCAGTTTTCGCGGTTGTGATCAGCCTTCTACTGGTTATTTTTGGCCTGCTAGCCTGGATGAATCTGCCGTTACGCGAATATCCGGACATCTCTCGTCCGCAGGTCAACATATCTACCAGCTACATCGGCGCATCACCCGAAGTGGTCGAGTTACGCGTCACCACACCTATCGAAGAGCGTCTCTCCGGTATTCAGGGTGTGCGCTTCATCGAATCGACCAGCGCCCGCAACACCTCGCGCATATCGATCACCTTTGAAACCTCACGTAGCCTTGATGATGCTGCCAACGATGTTCGCGAAGCTGTAGCGCGTGCAGCACGCGCACTCCCCGATGAGGTATCAGCGCCAACTGTTTCGAAAAGCGGTGCCCGTGGGGATTTGATCCTATACATCATCGCTAGCTCCGACCGTATGGATGGAGTACAGCTGACCGACTATGCCCAGCGGACACTGAAAGAACGATTAGAGCGCGTTGACGGCGTGAGTGCCGTGCAGATTCTTGGCGCCCGCGACTATGTATTGCGTGTCGGTCTCGACATCGATCGACTCAACGCTCTGGGAATAACTCCTCAAGAGGTCGCTAGTGCAATCAAGCGCGAAAACCTCGAACTGCGCGGCGGTGAACTCACCGGGCCACAACGCACTTTACAGATCCAAATTCCACGCGGCTACAACAGCGTTGCCGAGTTCCGCTCATTGGTGATCCGCCAGGCTCCGGGGCCATTGGTGCGCCTCGGCGATATCGCCCAGATCAGCACCGGTGCGCTGAATACCGATGAGATGTTCAGGGCTGATGGCGAGGAGGTAATCGCATTGGGTATCGAACCGATATCAAACGCGAATCCTCTGACGGTAATTGACGGTGTTAAAGTCGAAATTGAGGCGTTGCGCCCCTTCCTGCCTGAAGGCACGGAGTTGCGCACCTCCTATGATGTCTCCACATTTATTAAAAGCGCTATCTCTGAGGTCTACACGACACTCGCGATTGCTGCTGGCCTAGTCATACTGGTCATCCTGATATTCCTCGGCGATTTCCGAGCCACATTAATTCCCGCAGTAACCGTCCCTATATCCCTCATCGCCGCTTGCCTTGTGGTTCTTGGTTTCGATTTCTCTATCAATCTGCTCACGCTCTTGGCGATGGTTTTGGCGATCGGTCTTGTTGTGGATGACACCATCGTCGTCGTTGAAAACATCCATCACCATCTGGACCAGGGCAAGCCGCCGCTTCTGGCCGCCTGGGATGGTACTCGGGAAGTCGGCTTCGCTGTCATCGCAACGACATTGGTTCTTGTCGCGACCTTTGTACCGATCGTTTTTTTGCCAGGAACAGTCGGACAGTTCTTCCGCGAATATGCGATCACACTTACCGCGGCTGTGATCTTCTCGAGCCTAGTCGCCCTGACACTCGCGCCGGCGCTCTGCTCTAAATTATTGAAACAACACAACTCTACCAACCCGGAGGGCGGCGTCTCGCGTCTACTTCACCCTGTGGAGCGTGCTTATGGTTGGCTGCTCGGGCATGCACTGCATCACCGCTGGTTGGCAATCCTGCTGATCGGTGCCTGCTTCTGGGGCATCTGGCAAGCCTGGCAGCAGATACCGAAGACATTGATGCCGACAGAAGACCGCGGCTCGATTTTTGTACTGGTGCGCGGTCAGGAGGGTGCCAGCGCTCAGGCGATGCAGAAGTCGATGCTTGAAGTCGAGGGTAAACTCGCACCTTGGCTTGAGAAGAACGGTGTTGAGACGACACTGCTGCGTTCACCCGGCTGGGGTACCAGTGGGGACAACTCTGGTTTCATGATTCTTGGTCTCAAACCTTGGGATCAGCGCGAGACACATGCCAGTGAACTGGTAGGCGGCATGCGTCGCCTGTTCACCAACATTCCTGACGTCACTGTTATCCCAATCCTGCGCTCAGCTATTCGAGCAGGATCTCGCACGCCAGTAGAGTTTGTTGTTGGCGGCGCCGACTACTCCCAGCTGGAGAAGTGGGCAGCTCTGATTATGGACAGAGCTGAAGAGAATGAGGGGCTACGGGATCTAGAGATCGATTTCGAGCGCAATCAACCGCAGATCAAAGCCGATTTTGATCGGGAAAAAGCGGCAGCTTTGGGTGTATCGGCACAGACACTGGGAGATACGCTGGAGTTGATGTTAGCCGGCCAGGCCGTTAGCCAATTTATGGAGCGTGGGCGCCAGTATGATGTCTGGATAAAAGGGCTCGAGAACCAACTGACTAATCCCGATGATCTGTCGCGCCTGCTGATTCGCTCGAGCACGACAGGAGAACTGGTACCGCTGGCCAACCTGGTGAGCTTTCGTACTGTGGGCGAGGCTGCACGCCTGCCCCACTACAACCGAACCCGTACCATCACGATAAGTGGTGGCTTAGCAGAGGGCTATACGCTGGGCGAAGCGATCGATTACCTCGACACATTGGCCGCTGAGCTACTGCCGGCCGAGGCGGTCATCGACTATCAGGGGGAATCGCTCGACTACAAACGCGATAGCGCTTCCATCGAGCTCGTTTTCATTTTTGCACTGGTCGTTGTCTACCTGGTACTCGCCGCTCAGTTCGAGAGCTTCATCAATCCGTTGATCGTTATGCTGACCGTGCCCTTGGGCTTGGCCGGAGGACTACTAGCTATCCTCTACACGGGCGACAGCTTGAACATCTACAGCCAGTTGGCCCTAATCATGCTGATCGGTTTGGTATCGAAGAACGGTATCTTAATTGTTGAGTTCGCCAATCAGTTGCGCGACCGGGGGTTGGAGTTTGAGCAGGCTATTATTCAAGCCTCTGAGCGCCGACTGCGTCCAATACTGATGACAGCGTTGACGACGATTCTCGGTGCCTTGCCGCTCATACTCGCAAGTGGTGCCGGTGCCGAGAGCCGCCAGTCGATTGGCATAGTGGTCTTTTCAGGGATCGCTGTTGCAACCTTCCTGACGCTGATAGTGACGCCGCTCACTTACAACCTGATGGCACGCCACACCCGATCGCCGCAGCAGATAAGTCGTCGCCTGGACGAGCAGAAGACGCAGTTCAGTGCAGTAGACAAGCAGTGAACTGTAAAGCGGCAAAGAGTTCGCCTGCCGGGCACGGCGCTGGTATCATTGCGTCTACTTTATCGCTGTTTAGAGCTAGATCAACAGGATGTTTTCCCCACAGGCCATAAATGATCATCTGAGTGCGGGATCACGCACCCGACCCATTATCGCTGCAGCTCTGTCACTCTGCATTCTGATGGCCGCCGCCCTAGGTACCCTGTTTTTCCTAGCAAAGACGCAAGCCAGCGAGCAAGTCGAAGCCCAGGCCCAGCGTTTGGCTAACTCTGTTGCGACGCTAGTCACGCCACTGATGATCTCTGACGATCGCGTTAGCCTTAACTTTATTGTGAACCAGTTAGTCGATGATCCCTCGCTGCGGGGAATTCGCCTGACCGACACCCAAAACCTCGCTATAGCCGTTGCTGGCGAGCCAGCTGAGCTTAAACTCACACGCGAGATCCGCCCCAACGATGAATTTCTTGGCGAGCTCACCCTATGGATCGATCCGCTACCGACTCTCAGCTTGCTGAGGTCCCAACTGGCCTATGTCGTAATCGCTCTCCTAGTTGCTTTAGTTGCGGCCGCTCTGGTCTACCGCTACACGCCTGCTGCCGCTTATGACGAGGACGAGGACGAGGACGAGGACGAAGCGAGCGAGCAGACCGGCAAGCCTGAACACTATGAGGCGGACGAAGATCCTTATGCGCCGCTCTCATTCGACGATTTGGTGCCCCAGCAAGATAAGATCGAGCCGAACTTTGATTCAGTAGAAACGGGTGAAGCTATTCATGAGGGCAATGAGGATGATGAGTACGAGGAAGGCGACGAGCCGATAGATGTCTCGGCGACCCTCAAAACCCCAGAAACCGGAGTTGTGCCTGTGGTGAAATCTCAGGTATCTCAGGATCAGCGCGATGATCAGGTCGACCTGGTGGGCTTACTAAAGCCCGAGTACAACGCCGAGTCTATGCCTAAATTCAAACCCTCCCAGATGCAGCAGCTGAGTGATAGCGAATCAGAAGAGCCCGAGTCTGAGGAGCTGGAGATCTCGATTCCAGTACCTATGAACACGCCACCACGCTCGAAGAAGCTACCGATTCTTAACGAAGAGCAGTTGGACCTTTACAGCCTGGAGCAGGAGCTGGATCTGATCCTTGCGCCGGACAATGCCGGTTATCTGATCCTGATCGACACCACGAGCGCCCACTCGCCCAGTCTGGACAATGACGAACTCAGCCAGATTCGTCGTACTTACCGCACATTGGCAAACTCTGTAGCACGCATCTACTACGGTAAAGTAGAGGCACTCGGTGATGATCTGCTAATCCGCTTTGAGATTCCAAAGAGCGATGATTCGCACGGCGTGAACGCACTCTGCTCGGCGCTGCTATTCAACCTACTCTACCGCTCATACAACCAGAGTCGATCGAAGCAGAACCTCCCCCTACTGAATGTGCATATTGCTGTGGTGCGCGGGCAACTCGACCGCTTCGGCCATATGCTCGATGAGGCGCGGTTCCTGACTCGCTCGACAAAAAGCAGCGCCGTAATCAGTCACACCGCACTTAGCGAAGCACCGGAACTGAAATCCACACTGCTGACCCAAGCGGATGTGCGTCGCGAAGACGAGGACAAAGTCCTGATTAACAGCGTAGAGCGGCGCCATCAAACCCTGCTAGAGAAGCAGGCACGCTACCTGCTAGCCAAGCTCGCCGACCGCGCGAATCAGCGTAACCGAGCTAGCTCTGGCCAACAGCCCGGGCGGTAGCATGTACCACTGGTATCTAATCCAAGCCAAACCCGGTCAAGCAAAAAAGGCCCAGCAAGAGCTCGAAAGCCAAGAGTTCGACACCTACCTGCCCGAGATCAGTGTCGAAAAGATTGTGCGCGGCAAACGTACTGAAAAACTGGAACCGCTCTTCCCCGGCTATCTCTTCATTTACCTATCGACCGAAGAGAGCAACTGGCGTCCAATCCGTTCAACCCGCGGAGTCGCCAAAATCGTCCGCTTCGGCGAATCACCCGCTATTGTCCCGGCTGACGCCATCGCTAACATCCGTGCTCAGCTCAAAGGGCAGAGCGCCGAATCTGAACTCGCCACCGATACCCCCGTGAACATCACAGACGGCCCCTTCAAGGGCCTTCAAGCGATCTTCCAAGGCTACGATGGTGAACAACGCGCTTTCCTGCTGCTAGAGCTCCTAGGCAAGTGGCAACGCCTCTCCATCGACCTCGACAAACTCGAAGCCAAACCCTCCTAAAAGCAATATCACTCCACTCATGAGATCCATAGTCCTGCCGCACGAGAGGACTAGATTGGTGGGTTGTTATCTTTTCGCGGGCACAAAATAAAAAGCCCCAATAACACATCGTTATTGAGGCTTAAGATCAATAGGTCATCTTACTCTACGGAAAGATGACTCACCCGTTGGTAGCCCCTAGGCAGCTTGTTACCCCGTCGACCACGCTCACCTCGATAGTGATCTAAGTCCGCCGCAGACATCTTCAGATACTGCTTACCCGAGTGCACCAACAGCGTCTGTCCCTCTTCGATAACAATCAGAGCGACTACCAACTCCTCGCGCGTCGCCGCACGCGCTGACGGGATATTGATAATCTTGTTCCCCTTACCGCGCGCCAACACTGGCAGCTCGCTAACAGGGAACACCAACATACGTCCTTCAGTAGTTACCGCTGCAATGAGGCCCGACTCGGCATTATCGATGCGAGCCGGAGTAACAACATTTGCCCCCTTCGGCAAGGTAAGAACCGCTTTACCGTTTTTCGTTTTACTGGTCAGATCAGCAATCTTCGTAACGAAGCCATAGCCCGCATCAGAAGACAGTAGTACTTGGTCGGAGTCCTTGCCGGCAACCATCGCCTCAAGGCTCACACCTTTCTGCAGACTGAAGCTGCCGGTAACGGGCTCACCCTGGCCACGCGCCGATGGCAGAGTGTGGGTCTCAAGCGTATAGCTTCGGCCTGTGCTATCAAACAGCAGAGTCGGCTGGTTCATGCGCCCAGCATGCGAAATATGATAGCCATCGCCGGCTTTGTAGTTCAACGCGGTAGGATCGATATCATGGCCCTTAGCTGCACGAATCCAACCCTGTTTCGACAACACAACAGTAACAGGGTCAGAGGTGAGCAGATCTTTATCGCTAAAGGCCTGGGACTCACCACGTTCGACCAGTGGAGAGCGACGTTCATCACCAAACTCTTCAGCGGTCTCTTCTATTTCCTGCTTGATCAGCTTACGCATCAGTCGGTCAGAACCGAGTATCGCTTCAAGCTTTTTGCGCTCTTCATCAAGCTCCGACTGCTCTGAACGGATCTGGAACTCTTCTAGCTTCGCCAGGTGGCGCAGTTTAAGGTCGAGAATTGCATCCGCCTGCACCGCCGTAAGACCAAAACGCTCCATCATCACCGTTTTCGGTGCATCCTCATTACGAATAATCGCAATCACCTCATCAATATTGAGGTAGGCGATAATCAAACCCTCGAGAATATGCAGGCGATCAATCACCTTTTGGAGGCGGTGCTCAAGGCGCCGGCGAACGACCTGAGTACGCCAAGTGAGCCACTCGGTGAGGATCTGTCGCAGATCTTTGACTTGAGGACGCCCATCGATACCGATCATATTAAGGTTAACGCGATAGCTGCGCTCAAGATCAGTCGTGGCGAAAAGGTGTGCCATCAGCTGCTCAATATCGATACGGTTGGAGCGCGGAACAATAACAAGGCGAGTCGGATTCTCATGATCTGACTCATCGCGCAAGTCACTGACCATCGGCAACTTCTTCTGCTGCATCTGAGCGGCGATCTGCTCTAGAACCTTGGCACCTGACACCTGATAGGGAAGAGCCGTGATGACGACCTCGCCATCCTCTTTGGTGTAGATAGCCCGAGCCTTAACCGATCCGCGACCTGTCTCGTATATCTTACGTAGATCTGCAGCCGGGGTAATGATCTCCGCTTCGGTCGGAAAATCAGGTCCGGCCACGAAATCATAAAGATCATTGAGCTCAGCTTTGGGATTATCCAGCAGATGCACACAGGCACTCGCAACTTCGCGCAAATTGTGTGGCAGGATATCGGTTGCCATGCCCACAGCGATGCCGGTTGAGCCATTGAGCAGAACATTAGGCAGGCGTGCAGGCAGAACCTCCGGCTCATCCAAGGTCCCATCGAAGTTAGGGGTCCAATTTACTGTACCCTGCCCAACTTCTTTGAGCAGAACTTCAGCATACTTCGACAGGCGTGACTCGGTGTAACGCATAGCCGCGAAGGATTTGGGATCATCCGGTGAGCCCCAGTTACCCTGCCCATCAATCAATGGATATCGATAGCTAAAGGACTGCGCCATAAGCACCATCGCCTCATAGCATGCGGAGTCGCCATGGGGGTGGAACTTACCCAGCACATCGCCGACTGTGCGAGCAGACTTCTTATATTTGGCCGAGGCCTTGAGTCCAAGCTCAGACATGGCGTAGACAATACGACGCTGCACCGGCTTCATGCCATCACCAATGTGTGGCAGCGCCCGGTCAAGTATTACGTACATTGAGTAGTCGAGGTACGCCTTCTCAGTAAAGTCCCTGAGAGGGAGCTTTTCGGTACCTTCGTCGATCAAAGTCTCCACAGAGTCACATCCTTATACACGTATTCAAAGAGCGATTGATAGCTGAAGTATGCCAGCTTGAGGCATCTGTTGCACCGCCAAGCCTGAGTTAAATTCTGGGGATGGGCTATAGTGTAAATAGATATCCAGGCAATGGAGGTGACTTATGATGAAAGCACCGCAAAACCGCTTTTTGCTTGCATTGGATAAATTACGTAGCGATGTAAACCACGAGATCCTTCAGCCACGTATCAATACAATAACTATAGAGCGCTTCCGGCCAATCGTTACGGCTGTTGCTCATGCCCGTGCAGACTACGTCGAAGCGTTGATCGCCTTCGGTGAGGAAGCGGGCAACGAAGCGCCTAAACCCGAACGCATTACAGAGTTGAAGCAGAAACGTGAAGCCTTTGAGGAGCTGGTTGCAGCCGCTAATGCCCTGGAAACCATCATCCAGCGCGACTACATTAATTCTGTCAGTAATAAAGGCCACTAGTCTTACGGTATCCCTTTGTACAAACGTTAGCTCAGCAGATACTCTTAAACACTTCCGCTCTCCAGACGCCGCCCTATCGGGCCAAATATGGGATCTACGGGCTGAGTCCTTCGTCGATAGTGCAAACTTTCTAACGCAGTTTGAAACTGGAACTTGGCTACTGCTTGGTGAGACGCATGAGAATATCGACCACCACAATATCCAAGCACTGCTTATCAACCAACTAGCCCAGCAGAACCGCATGGGAACCTTGGCGTTGGAGATGGCGAACAGCGACCAACAATCGTTACTAGACGCTACCCAAAAAGATCCGAACTCTGCGACACCAGAGCAACTTGAGTGGCACAGAGGCTGGCCGTGGGAGTGGTATGAGGCCCCGGTTAGAACAGGACTCGAACAGGCCTCACGGGTCGTAGGTGCAGATATAACACGAGACTCCAAAATGGCCGCCTATAGAGACGAGAGTCTTGAAGTACCAGCCCACCCGGAGTACACCGAATATATGCTCGATTTATTGTACGAAAGCCACTGCGGTCAAATGCCAAAATCGCAGTTGGGGAATATGCTGCGCGTGCAGTACGCACGGGATATCAGCATGCGGGATGCAATGCTGGCCAATACGGACCCAGAGGGTGTGAACCTATTGTTAGCAGGGACTGTCCATACACGTTACGACATCGGAATCCCCTACTGGACTAAAGCGCTGAACAGCAAAACACTTCTAATGGTTGCGGCGTCCGAGGACTCTGATCCGAAATCTTACTACCCTCAAAGCTACACAGATGAACCTGTAGCTGACTACATACTCTTCACCCCACCTACAGAGTATGAGAGTGCGTGCGAATAGACTTTTTGAGCTAGGAATTCCCCGAGGCGTACTTGGCGCGCACGATGCCTATCTAATGTCGTTATCAATTGGACTCGAGTAACCTCATACCGAACGTAGGGCAGGCGGTTAACCCAGCCGGCACAAGACTGCAGAAGGGAAGAAATGCGGGGATGAGGGATTGCGGAGCAATCGGCAATGATGGCCATGGATTAAAACCCGGAGGGTTTTACATCGCCGAGTGCAGGGATGCACGATGAGGTGATGCCGTAGGGAAGGCAAACA
>JAHEDZ010000031.1 GCA_024640955.1 Oceanospirillaceae bacterium | reverse complement strand
GCTTGTATTCGGTAGACCGCGTTGCCGCTGTCTCCCCAAGCGAGGCGCGTATATTACCGCGCTCAGTTTCGAAGTCAATCATTTTTTGCAGGATTTTTACTTTATTTCAAAACCTGCAATTGAACCTCGATAGCCAAAACTGATTAAAAAACAACCACTTAGGCTTTTTTCCTCGATTACCTACCGGGTTATCCCCCGAATCGAGAGCGCGAATAATACGCGATTTCTGAGGACTGTCAACTCCCCCATCTGATTTTCTTTTACGCGTTGCGGCTGACTGTCGCCAGCTCAGTAAAAGAAAACCCCGGTAGCGACAGTCTGTCGCTACCGGGGTTTTTAGTATAGGTGAAGCTTTGAATTTAGCCAGTGTAGGTTAGTGGTGCAACTTCAACCCATACGATTACTGAGGTTGCAATCACCCCGACCAAGACACAAAGACCCACAGTCAGTATTGACGTTGAGAAGAAGAAAGCTCGATCTTCAGGAATATGCATGATCTCCGGCACACCTGAGTAGAGCAGATAAACGGAGTAGCAGACTGCTATGAGTCCGACGATTACGTTAAACCATAGCACAGGGTAGAGACCCGAGAGTCCTGCAAGGAATAGTGGAGCCGCGGTAAAAGTGGTTAGCGCAACACAGGCGTTAAGGTCGGCCTTACCACCGTAGGTGCCCTCCATCCAATGGATAGTGGCTGCGATGAATGCGACACCGATCCAGATGGCAAAATAGAACCCAACGGCGGCGGCCAGTGCACTATCCGTTGAGAGTTTCACATACTCCCCTCCGGATATACTCCAACCGATCTGTGTCGTTCCGATAAAAAACGAGATACATGGAATCAGTGCTAAAAGCGCGATTTGCGAGAAGAAAATGCGCTTACTCGTGTAATTCTCACCTTCGATTGCCCGCCACTCTTTACGTGGGTTGTATATCACACCCATTAGATGCTGTAGGAACATTGTTCTCTCCCCTCGACTAGCTTCAGTTTAATTCTAGTCGACTTTTGGTTTGTTATTGTTGTTTTACGGTTTGATGAAGCTTTCCTTGCCTTCGCTCTCTAGCCCTTAGGCCATTATCCTCCAGTAGTGATCAACAAGCAGCACCACAAAGAGCGCCATGATGTAGTAGATGCTGTACTTGAACATCCGCATGGAGTCAGCCATATCCCTGATAAACATCAGTCTAGCAGCCCAGTACAGGAAGCGTACATTCAAAATCGTTACACCTATAAGGTAGATCAACCCACTCCCGCCGGTTACGAAAGGCAGCAAAGTAACGACAATCATAATCAGCGTGTAAAGGAAGATCTGCAGGCGTGTATACGCCAAACCATGTGTGTTTGGCAGCATTGGAATCCCTGCTCGTGCGTAGTCATCTTTACGTGCAATACAGAGCGCCCAGAAGTGAGGCGGCGTCCAAGCGAAGATAATCAGCATTAGTAGCAGACCCTGCCCACCCACTGAGTCAGTGACAGCAGTCCAACCCAGCAGCGGCGGAGCAGCGCCAGCCACACCACCAATCACAATATTCTGAGGAGTAGCACGCTTGAGTACAGCAGTGTAAATAACTGCGTAACCGATTAGCGCAAAAAGTGTCAGCCAGGCAGTCAGCAGGTTGACCCAGATTGCCAGCATTCCGATGCCGAGCACACCAATTACCGCAGCGAAAGTGAGCGCAGCCTGTGGCGTCATTCGACTCTGCGGAAACGGCCGGCCTGCTGTTCGGGCCATCTTGTGGTCAATATTGCGGTCCAACACATGGTTGATCGCAGCAGCCGATGACGAGGCTAGACCTACCCCCAGAGAGGCGATGATTAGCGTATCCAGCGGCGGAACCCCCGGCACAGCCAAACAGACACCAACCACCAGGGTAAGCACCATTACGGCAACAACATTTAACTTACAGAGCCCGACGAAGTCTCTCCATGTCGGGCGTGCATTCAATGACTCATGCGGTTGCGACATTGCCATGGTAGACCTCTTTAGATTCAGTTCTCAGTTTTCCGTTTACTTTCAGTGCACACAATAGCACTAATATTGCTACACCGTGGTGCGCTGTAGCCAGATTCAACGGCACCATGTAGATGACATTCATAAATCCAAGCAAAATCTGTAGCGCAAGCGTGCCGGCCAGTGCCATTAGCGCTGGACGAGCGTTTGTCTGGCCCCAGTATTTAAAGATAACAGCCAGAGCAGCTAGAGCAAGGAAGAGTCCACCGAGGCGGTGAATTACCTGCACCGCCGTGCGCGCCTCAATCGACATCGAGCCGCCCTCATGATTGATCGTAGCATCCATCACGGGGTTTAGTGCCTCAGCAAAATCATATTGGGTGTCGTAATCCTGATGACAGTAGACCCAATCACTACAAGCCCACCCGGCATAGTTTGTACTCGTCCAGCCGCCAAGAAACAGCTGAACAAACAGTGCGAGGAAAAGCAGCTTTACCAGTGGACGAGGACTTGTTTTAACCGGCTCTCGCATACGCCCCAGCGCTTGTCTTAACAATACCAGCAATGTCAGGGTAGTAAGACCGCCCATAAGGTGTATGGTGACAACTATTGGAAGCAGCAGCATTGTGACTGTCCACATGCCAAAGATACCCTGAGCGATCACCAACGCCAGCAAGGTATAGCTCAATTTCACCGGGTAAGCCTCAACCTTACGGTTTTTCCAGGCGATACCTGCGATAAACACTATAATAAGGCCCAGCAGAGATGCTGCGTAGCGGTGAATCATCTCCAACCAGCCTTTGAACATATCAACCTCTTGCACACCAAACTGAGGCGCTACGGCCTCTACTTTAGCCTGATCCGCAGGTAAGACTAAGGTGCCGAAACAACCCGGCCAATCCGGACATCCTAGTCCTGCATCATTAAGGCGCGTCCATCCGCCAAGTAGGATTACTACCAGGGCAAATATGATCGCACCGTTGACTACACGTGATGCTGTCATTTAACCAATCCTCGATACTTTTAATAATTTTTTGAGATCTGTTAACAAACTTTTGAGCTCGGCGTCGAGCGAGTAACGCATAACGAGATTACCTAGCGGATCAACTATCCAAATCCCAGGCTCCAGTGAGGTCTTATCCGACCCCAAGCCAACCACCTGAACACGGTCTGCCTCTTTACCTAAGGCATCGTGTACACGGCGCAAGGGTTCCAAACTCTGATCACAGGCTGCGTCACATGCCCCAGCTTGCGTCTTCAAAATACTCCAACTGCCGGAAAAAACCTCGGCCTCACCGCCCCACTCTTCTACCGTAAGAACAGGATTAAGGAGCTCCCCTTTTGCAATCGAACCTTGCGGGGCAAAGCCGCCAAAGTAGACCACGACCGCCAATATAATCGGCAGCACTGAACTACCAAGAATCAACAGCATGGTGACTTTTCTGGAATTCAACTTTCTCTCCTTGAAATAAACATCGAAACTACAAGCCAAATAAACATAGCGATGGCTAATCCGAACCACTGGACGGCGTATCCAATATGGCGTTCAGGCGGCATCGAGTTGAGCGCCGCCTTGTGAGGAACTATCTTTTCATCGATCTGAGAGTAAACTTTGACGAGAATCGGCTCAACCGGCAATTCAAGCAACTTGCCAAAAAGTTGAAGATCGATCGATTGAATTCGCAAAGGCCAGTCGGCACCCTCGGGCAAAGTCTCCGATAGCTGAATGAGATTCTCGGGCAGCAAGAGCACGCCCTCAATCTCAAATCGGTCAGCTTTACCCAGATCTAACATCGGCAACACACGCCGATCGGGATCGGCTCGGGTCCAACCTAAATTAGCGAGCATCCAACCTTGCCCGACCTGTAAGGGAACGATCACCTCATAGCCTGCACGACCCTCGAAGGTGCGATTATCCAACAAGAAGTAACGGGGATCCGCTTGAGAAATGACAGATTTCACCGGCTGTAAAATGCGCCCAGCCAGCAATAGCTCAGACTCTGCCGCTTCGGACAGCTGCCGCGGTGCCGCATCATACTCTTTTTGACGTATCTCTTTAAGGTCAGCTCTATCGAGCTGCCAAAAACCAAGCGAGATAAACACGGGAAGGAAGATCAGGCCAAACAACAACTGTAAGCGATTGAAAGTTGAACGTTTGTCAGGTTTACTCTGCTCACTAACTTCGGAGTTCACATTATGTACCGCGCTATTGTAGTTCTTTTCTTCGCAGCGATTGTGATCGCTCTCTTCTCGAGCCTTTACTCTCTAATGAAAAGCCCCGCGGGAAATCCTAGTACCGTTAACCGCCTTATGTGGCGAGTCATCTTTAGTATCGCGCTACTGGTGATACTGGTAGTAGGGTTCACGACGGGGCAGCTATCCTCTAATGTTCCTTGGTAATTACACCGATTAGAACACGTATACGAAGATAAACAGACCGATCCACACCACGTCTACGAAGTGCCAGTACCAAGCTGTAGCTTCGAAACCGAAGTGGTTATCAGCAGTAAAGTGGCCTTTCATCAGACGCAGAGTGATGATGATCATCATGATGGTACCCAGCGTCACGTGCGCACCGTGGAAACCCGTCAGCATGAAGAAGGTTGCACCGTAGATACCAGACTGCAATGTCAGGCCGTAGTGTGTGTACGCTTCGTAGTATTCGTAGCCCTGACAGAACAGGAATACCACACCAAGAGCGACAGTTACCCACATCCACTTGATAACGTTTTCGCGCGTACCACCGTGTACCAGCGCCTTGTGAGCGAAGGTCAACGTGAAGCTCGACGTTACCAGCAGAACAGTGTTTACCAGTGGGAGCGCCCAAGGACTGATGATGCCTTCCGGACCAGAGAACTTATCCCCTGGAGTTTCCATTAGCGGCCACTGCGCTGTGAAGCCTTCCCACAGCATGTTTGAGACGCCTTTATCGCCTTCACCGCCCAACCAAGGCACCGCGAATGTACGAACGTAGAAAAGCGTGCCGAAGAAGGCAGCGAAGAACATCACTTCTGAGAAGATGAACCAGCTCATACCCCAGCGGAAGGAGCGATCCATCTGCGCTGAGTAGAGACCTTGGTGACTCTCTTCAATGACTTTACCAAACCAAGTGTAGACCACTGCGATCATCGCTAGTGCGCCGACCAGCAGTGTGATACCACCGTAGGAACTCTCATTAAGCATTCCGCCAGCGCCGAATGCCATCAAGAAAAGTGCGATAGATGCGAGAATCGGCAAGCGACTCTGCGCGGGAACGTAATATTCCGTAGTTGCACTCATAGGGTTGACCTCTTGTCGTTATTATCGTTTTTCGCCTCAGCCACCTGCTGCTGATCAGTGATATCAAACAGGGTGTATGAGAGCGTAATAGAGTCTAAGTGCTCCGGAATCTCTGGATCGATGAAGAATACCATTGGCATTTCAGCTGTCGCGCCAGCATCCAGCGGCTGCCTGTCAAAACAGAAACAGTTCACTTTTTGCAGGTACTGTGCAGCCTCAGAAGGCGAAACCGACGGGATCGCCTGCGCTACCATGTTATTTGCCGTCGGATTTGTCGCTACGAATGCAGTCTGTTGCATCTGACCAGGATTAACCTGATAGACCTTCTGCATTGGCTCGAACTCCCAGGGCATCTCTTCGTTAAACACAGAGATGAACCGTACCTTGACGGTTCGGTCCTGATTAACGACTAGCGGCTGCTCTGACTCACCTGTCCGCGTAATCTTACCGTTGAGACCAGTGATCTCACAGAAGACGTTGTAGATAGGTACCATCGCGAAGCCGAAACCGAACATCAGAACCGTCCCGAGCACGAGGCGAGCCACAAGCTTTTTAGTGTCTGCGGCTACGCTCATCTTACTTTGCTCCCTCAATCTGTGGAGGCGTAGTGAAGGTGTGATAAGGCGCTGGTGAAGGAACACTCCACTCTAGACCTTCTGCACCTTCCCAACACTTAGCTTCAGCCTTCTTGCCTGAGCGGATGTTCTGGATAACGTTCCAGACGAAGATCAGCTGAGACAGACCGAAGATAAATGCACCCACAGAAGCAATCGCGTTGAAGTCGGCAAACTGCAGCGCGTAATCAGGGATACGACGAGGCATACCTGCAAGGCCAATAAAGTGCATTGGGAAGAAGGTAATGTTTACACCGATGAAGCTCATCCAGAAGTGGAATTTACCCGCACCTTCGTTGAGCTGGTGACCCGTCCACTTAGGCAGCCAGTAGTACACTGCAGCCATGATCGAGAAGATCGCACCCGGCACCAATACGTAGTGGAAGTGAGCCACAACGAAGTAGGTGTCGTGGTACTGGAAGTCAGCCGGTGCAATCGCCAGCATCAGACCAGATAGGCCACCTATGGTGAACAGAATTACAAACGCCAGTGCGAAAAGCATTGGAGTTTCGAACGTCATCGAACCGCGCCACATGGTTGCGATCCAGTTGAACACCTTAACGCCTGTTGGTACTGCGATCAGCATGGTTGCGAACATAAAGAAGAGTTCGCCAGCCAGCGGCATACCTACCGTAAACATGTGGTGAGCCCACACGATGAACGACAGGAATGCGATCGATGCAGTTGCGTATACCATTGAGGCGTAACCGAACAGTTGCTTACGCGCAAATGTAGGAATGATCGCGCTCACGATACCAAACGCAGGCAAGATCATGATGTACACCTCAGGGTGACCAAAGAACCAGAACACGTGCTGGAACAGTACTGGGTCACCGCCACCAGCAGCATCGAAGAAGCTGGTACCGAAGTGGATATCCATCAACATCATGGTCACTACGCCTGCCAGTACTGGCATTACAGCGATCAGCAGGTATGCAGTGATCAACCAAGTCCATACAAACAGTGGCATCTTCATCAGCGTCATACCTGGAGCGCGCATGTTCAGGATGGTTGCCACGATGTTGATCGCACCCATGATTGAACTCACACCCATCATATGCACAGCAAAGATGAAGAAGGTCACGCTGTCAGGCGCGTAGGTCGTTGAAAGTGGAGCGTAGAAGGTCCAACCAAAGTTCGGAGCACCACCGTCCATAAACAACGTGAGCAGCAGCATGCCGAATGCGAACGGCAGAATCCAGAAGCTCCAGTTATTCATACGTGGCAACGCCATATCCGGCGCACCTATCATCATTGGTACCATCCAGTTAGCCAGACCTACGAAGGCCGGCATGACTGCACCGAATACCATGATAAGACCGTGCATGGTTGTCATCTGGTTAAAGAAACCAGGTTCAACCAGCTGCAGACCAGGTTGGAACAGCTCTGCTCGAATGACCAGGGCCATAGAGCCACCAACCAGGAACATCGCCAAACTGAACCACAGATACATCGAACCGATGTCTTTGTGGTTGGTAGTGAAGAACCAACGACTCAGTCCTTTAGCCGGACCGTGGTCGTGGTGATCGTCATGGTGTTCTGCAGTGATATCAGCAGTACTCATTTTTCACCTCCATTCCAGCTAGCCACAGTTGATGGCTTCACGCTGTCGCCTACATTATTACCCCAAGCGTTACGCTCGTAGGTTACAACTGCTGCAATCTCCTCAGGAGAGAGCTGATCCTTAAAAGCCTGCATCGCGGAGCCGGCTTTACCGTTCACGACGATGTCGATGTGCGCGCCGATATCACCCATAACGATGTCGGTGCCAACCAGTCCTGGGAACGCGCCAGGAATACCCTGACCGTTAGGCTGGTGACAAGCTGCACAAGCTTTACCGTAAACTTCTTCGCCGACTGTCATCAAACGATCCATATCCCAAGACATGTCCGCAATCTGATTCGGTGTAACCGCTTCGCCCGTGTTATTGCCCCAAGCATTACGCTCGTAAGTGATAACCGCCGCCATCTCAACCGCACTCAGCTGATCTTTGTAGGCCTGCATTGCAGTACCCGGCTTGCCGTTCACTACGATATCGATGTGCGCCGCAACGTCGCCGACTGCAATCGGGCTGTTTTTAAGCGCAGGGAACGCACCTGGCAGACCTTCACCGTTAGGCATGTGACACGCTGCACAAGCTTTGAGGTAAACCTGCTCACCTTCAGTCATGAGCTCATCAAGCGTCCAGGTTTTGCCAGCTAGATCGGCCTTCGCCGCCGCTTCTGCCTTAATCGTTGCTACCCAAGCTGCGTAGTCTTCTTTACTAACTGCTTCAACAACGACTGGCATGTAACCGTGGTCTTTACCACAGAGTTCAGTACACTGGCCGCGGTAGATCCCTGGTTTTTCAATAATAGTCCACGACTCATTGATGAAACCAGGGATAGCGTCCTTCTTCACCGCGAGATCAGGTACCCACCAGCTATGAATTACATCATTTGCGGTTAGCAGGAAGCGTATTTTGGTATCTACCGGCAAAACTAGATGCTTATCCACTTCTAGCAGATAATTTTCGCCTTTTTGCTCGGCATTGTAGATCGCGTCACGAGAGGTCGAGAGGTTCGAAAAGAAGCTGACTTCTTCGTCAAGGTAGTCGTACTTCCATTTCCATTGATAGCCGGTAATCTGAACATCAATTTCAGCATCAGAAGGGTCGTACATTTCGATCAGAGTAGCGGCAGAAGGTACCGCCATTGCAACGAGGATCGCGACCGGTATTATCGTCCAGATCACCTCAACAGTGGTGTTCTCGTGGAAGTGTGCTGATTTAGCACCACGAGATTTGCGGTGGTGAAACATTGAGTAAAACATGACACCAAACACCACTACGGCGATGGCGACACAGACCCAGAAAATAGTCATGTGAAGGCTAAAGACTGAACGACTAATTTCAGTCACACCCACCGGCATATTCAGACCCCACTCTGCAAAGGCTGCAGACGGCATCGTCAACGCACCAAATAGGCTACCTCGCAGGATATTTTTTCTTGTTTCCATGCTTGGCCTCTCGAACCAGCCGAAGATCATCCGGCCGACGCGTAACATATTGTGATTATTGTATAACTAAATCCGCGTGTGTTCTCCGTCACCCGCGAATCCGCAATCTCATTTCTGAGCAAGCGCCAATACCCCTTCAACAACCAGCATTACGACTACTACAAATGCTGCTGCCAGTATCAAACCACTCGCAATGAAATGAATAGGCTTCCCGTTGGTGAAATCTTCTTCACGCTGCTTTTCAGACTGCACCCCAAGAAAACTTGAAAGCGTGCTGCGCATAGCGCTAAAAAATGAGTTCATCTGGTCCTCCAATTGCGGGTGTAATACAAACGTATTCCAAGTAGAAATGCAAGTAGCAATCCGTATAAAAGAGCCTCTGCATAGCTCGCCCGAATCAACCAAACGAAATGCAGTAGGACCAAAACAGACGCTGGATAGACCAAACGATGCAAGGACCTCCATTTGGGCCCCAAGCGGGTCTGCCAACCTCTTGTAGAGGTGACTGCTAACGGCATCAAAAGTAGAAAAGCAACGAAGCCCGCAATCACGTAAGGCCGCTCAGTAACTTCGCGCACGATCAGGTCTGCACGCCAACCCAATATGAAGGTGCCCACCGAAACTAAGTGCAGCACTGCATAAAAGAAGGCATACAACCCCAACATCCGACGAAACAACAGGGGTTTGCGCCAATTAAAGAGCCGCCGTGCCGGAGTAATTGCCAAAGTGAGCCACAAAAAGATCAGCGCCCAAGTGCCAAGTTCGTCCACGATCGTCTTGGCGGGATCCGCACCCAGACGGTTCGCTAGCAAAGCGTCGACTAAAAGCACTAGGGGTAACAGCGCAGCAAGAAACACCAACCACCACTGAGCAATCGAGCCCCAACGCAGATTTGAGAACTTCTGAGCCACTAACATTGGGTTAATACCACTTGGTTAGGTCCATACCGCTGTAAAGACTGGCAACCTCATCGGCATAGCCGTTGAACATCTGCGTATCGATAATGCGAGGATTTAGCAGACTTGCCGGCAGACGGCGCTCGGTCGCTTGGCTCCAGCGAGGATGGTCGACCTTTGGGTTCACATTGGCATAGAAGCCATACTCGCCCGGAGCCGTCTGATTCCAAGTCGCTTTAGGCATGGTTTCAGTCAAACGAATTGCCACGATCGACTTAATGCTCTTAAAACCGTACTTCCATGGAACCACCAGCCTAAACGGCGCGCCGTTTTGTGGTGGCAAAGAGTTTCCGTAAAGGCCGACGGCCATAAGCGTCAGCGGATGCATCGCTTCATCCATCCTCAGCCCTTCGGTGTACGGCCAATCCAGTGAGCTAAAGAATCCACGCTGCCCCGGCATCTGCTCCTTATCCACCAAGGTCACAAACTCAACATATTTGGCTTTGGATGTAGGGTTAAACTGCTTCAGTAGCGAGCCAAGTTCAAATCCGATCCACGGAATCACCATCGACCAGGCCTCAACGCAGCGCAGACGGTAGACCCGCTCTTCTAGGTCCACTTTGGCGATCAGGTCTTCTAGGTTATAAACACCCGGACTCTCCACCTCGCCGCTCACCTCTACCTTCCAAGGATCAGTGTTGAACTCCTGCGCCTTCTCGAACGGATCTGACTTCTTGGTACCAAACTCATAAAAATTATTGTGAGTTATTACGGCGTCATAAGGAGCCACATCATCCTCAGCAACAATCGTCGTGGGTGCCGCCTTCAACTTAGGCTGCAGCCAGTTAGGGCCAGGGTAGATGGGAAGTTCGGTATCACCCGACGATAGCAAAGCTGACGCAGGCAATGCTGCAGCCGCAAGCCCCACACCTGCAAAGGCTTGCATAAAGCGACGTCGGTTTAGATAAACCGACTCCGGCGTAATTTCGCTTGAAGGGATCTTGTTAGGTTTCTGAATAAGCATAGGTGCCTCACACTGTTTATTTACAGTTTAGTCGGTGAACTTACTCAGTCCTTACATAATTTTCTCGGGACTAGATTACTCAGGATAGGAATCAATCTAGGGAAAAGCAGCCGAGTAAGTGTTTAGCAGACTCTTGACCGCATGGATGCGGTCACGAAGCCCCCATGGATGGGTTTACGGCGTGTCTGATAAATACTTACTCGGCTGCTAACAATGCGATGATTACGAGGCTTTGCGTTTGAGCCAGAGGATTGGGCCTGAGATTGTGTACCCTAGGAGGATGAGCCAGAGCCAGAGTTGGGGCTCGGTCGAGATAAAGCCTGCGACCAAGACTAAGACAATCATTTTAGGGAAGGATATACGGCCTTTGAGGTTGATCTCTTTGCCACTGTGATAGAGCACATTACTCACCATCAGCAGACCGATAACGGCGACATAGAGGGCTATTAAACCCGCGACACCCTCAGGGCTCCAGCCCTCGACATCAGCCCACCAAATCAGACCCGCTACCGTGGCCGCCGCGGCGGGGCTAGGTAGCCCCATAAAGAAACGCTTATCCATGGAGCCGATCTGAGTATTGAAGCGCGCTAGACGCAGCGCTGCACAAGCACAGTAGATGAAGGCGGCAAGCCAGCCCCATTTTCCAGCCTCATTCAGACTCCAGGTGAAAGCAACCAGCGCAGGAGCGACACCGAACGAAACCATATCAGATAAAGAGTCATACTCAGCACCAAACTTACTCTGCGTATTAGTCATGCGGGCAACACGCCCATCCAAGCCATCAAAAACCATCGCCACAAAGATAGCGATGGCTGCGGCTTCAAAATGGCCATTCATACCCGCAATTACAGCATAAAAGCCTGAAAACAGTGCACCCGTGGTAAATAGATTGGGAAGTAGATAAACACCGCGCGGAGGCTTAGATGCCTCATCACCTGGCTCAGGCGTATCGTTGATATGTTGCTCTAGATCGTCGCTTTGATTTTGATCAGACATGGAGAGTTCCTGTAGAAGTTCCCCTATTGTATCGAAAAACCTCTACATACATAAACCTTAGCAAGGGCTTCTAAACCCTCGGAAGCTAAAAGGCCGAGTAATCTCTCGATTACCCGGCCCAGTAGGTGCTGTTTTTGTTGTTTAGCTCAGATTATCCGCCAGAAATTCTGTGGTTCGACTCCATGCGAGCGCGGCGTCAGCCTCGTCGTAACGCGCACCACTCGGATTAGCGAAGGCGTGATCCGCCTCGTACCAGTGGAGGGTGTAGTCTGTTTTACCGGCCTCTTTAAGGGAAGATTCAAAACCAGCAACCATCTCTTCGTTGATGTTTTTGTCCAAGGTGCCAAAGTGACCGAGCACCGGAGAGTTCAAGCTCGCCAGATCATCCGCGCTCTTAGCCACGTTACCGTAATAGATGACTGTTGCATCGACTGCGGTTGCCAGCGAGGCATTAAGCGACCAGCCGCCACCGAAGCACCAACCCAAGGTTGCCACTTTGCCGTTCGAGCGCTCATGGTTTTTCAGCCAATCAACCCAAGCCGCCAATGTATCAGTTGCACGTTGCGGGTTTAGTGCGCGCATCAAGGCCATCGCCTCTTTCGGCGTACCGCCGTACTGACCATCGTAAAGATCGACCGCTAGCGCAATATAACCCTGCTCGGCTAGCTCATTTGCAACCGCGCGGATCTGATCATTAAGCCCCCACCATTCGTGGATCAGCAGTACTGTCGGCGCCTTATCCGTTGTTGCTGGAAGCGCAATATCGGCTGTCGCCATAGAACCGTCAGGCAACGTTACCTCTACCGTCGGCATCTTGTGACCTGCCGCCGCTGCCAACTTAGGATCCGCCAACACAACCGCCAGCGGTAGCGCAGCCATACCTTTCAAAAACAGTCGACGCTGCTGGTCCGTTGCAGTTGGCAACGGCTTGTCCGTATTCTTGTAACCACATCCGATCTCAGTACACATCTATCGCTCTCCTCGCCTCAGGGTAGGCTTGCTTTATTCACCCTAACCACTACGAACCCGTTTTCAGCTCAGATCCTATTTGGCCTGTTTCCAGAGAACTTTTCGTTTATTGATAATGACTTACCAAACAGATGTGACTTTTCGTATCTCAGCAACGCTCCACTACCCTGCATAGTCGCCTGAAGGCTTCAATAAAATACGACGACTTTACTGAGCAAAGGGAGGGCGAGAGGGTCCGGATACCCCTTTCTGGGATCTTGTTTTACAGGGAAGTAAAACACGAAGCGATACAGGGAAGTCTCGAGCGGGCCCAGAAAGGGGTATCCGGATCCGCTCGCCAAGCACTAGCCCCAATAGGACGAGATCATAGCCTGTTTGAAAGTCTCCAAAACACCTTGGTCATCGACAGTCATACACGCATACTGCGCAGGCCGGTCGTTCCAATAATTAACAGGGTAAGGAATACCATAACGGCTCATAATGGTCTGCCCTATGGCTGGCCCATCAGTCGCAACACAGACTGGCCCCGAAACGGTTCGAAATAGTTCAGGCTCTACGACATAGATAACGGCAGAGACATCATGACCGTAACAGCCATCTATATCTCGCACCTCGGAGTAGAAGTCGATATAGAACTTGGCCGAGTCACGCATAAACGCACCAACCTTCGAGTTCTTCTCGGCGATCTCATCAAACAGCGAGCGCGGCACCATAATGGAGTGGGTGACATCTAGTCCTACCATTGTGAGTTTCCACGGCGCCGCAAACACGCGATCTGCGGCGTGTGGATCGGAGAGGATGTTAGCCTCCGCCACCGGCGATACATTGCCATCAGTAGCGATAACACCGCCCATAATGACCACCTGCTTCACTTTGCTTGGCAGCTCAGGATCCAGATGCAGAGCTGTCGCCAGGTTACCCAAGGGACCAATCGCCACTAGCGAGATCTCTCCCGGATGCAGATTCACTTGTTCAACAATAAACTCTGCTGCGCTCTGAGACACCGCGTCACGTTTTGGCGCCTCTAAGTTTAGATTTCCGAAACCATCTACCCCATGGACGAAATCAGGGAATGGCGCCAGCAGCTTAAACCAAGGATTGGCAACACCTTTGGCGACGGGCAGATCCAGCCCAGCCATCTCGACGAGTTTTAGCGCATTAACCGTCGCTTGATCGACAGAGACGTTGCCGTAGGTGGTTGTTAGGCCCAGCAGCTCAATCTGCGGGTGTGCCATAGCGGTGAATATTGCCATCGCATCATCGATACCCGGGTCTGTATCGATAATCATCTTGTGCATCTGATCGCTCATTGTTGGTCCTGGCGTTATCATTTCTAGGCTCGATCTTTTGAATAGGGTACGCCGATCGCCTTGGGCGCGATTGCGCGGCCGATAAAGCCGGCCAGCAGTATCACTGTGAGTACATAGGGCAGCGCCTGCATAAACTGAACTTCGATCTGCCCAACCAAGGGAAGATCAACACCCTGGAGTCGCGTTGCTAGCGCTTCGAGGAAACCGAACAGCAAGCACGCAAACATGGCCGTCACTGGGCGCCACTTACCGAATATCAGCGCCGCCAAAGCGATATATCCTTTACCAGCAGACATATCTCGCACGAAACCCGCTCCAAGGGCGATCGACAGATAAGCGCCTGCCAGACCACAGAACAGCCCCGCCATAATAACAGCGCGGTAACGCAACCAAGCGACGGATATACCGGCGGTATCGACCGCCTGAGGATTCTCACCCACGGCACGCAGCCGCAGACCGAAGCGTGTCTTGTAGACAATGATGTAAGTAACAGGCACAGCTAAAAATGCGAGGTAGACCAACAAGTTGTGGCCACTGATAAGGTCGGTGTAGATGGGTCCAATCAATGGTAAATCTGACAAGGCGTCAGCAAACGGCAGTTCAATAGGACGGAAACGTTCATCACCCGATAGCGAGGGCGTTTGACCACCACGCTTGAACCAGGCGATACCCAAAACAACGGAGAGCCCTGCTGCTAAGATATTGATCGCCAAGCCTGATACCACCTGATCACCTCGATGGGTAATACAGGCGAAGCCATGGAGTAGCGCCATCGCAATAGAGACCGCCATCGCAGTGAGCAAGCCAAGCCAGACTGAACCGGTCACCGCGGTGGTCGCGGCCGCGGCGAAGGCGCCAGCGAGCATCTTACCTTCCAGACCAATGTCGACGATGCCAGAGCGCTCAGAGAAGAGGCCTGCCATCGCACAGAGAATCAACGGCGTTGCCAGGCGTAAGGTCGAATCGAGCGCTGAGATCAACTGAACCCAAATATCCATCAGCGCGCCTCCTCGGACTTGTTCGCTCTGGCACCAACAAGCCCAAACAGCCGCTCCAACGGAGCACGCATCATGTACGCCAACGCACCACAGAAGAGAATCACCAAGCCTTGAATAACGACAACAAGATCTCGGGTAATTGTAGAGAACTCAAAGGCCAGCTCAGCACCGCCTTGGAATAGCGCTCCAAAGAGCAGGCTGGCCAGTATGATACCCACAGGGTGGTTGCGGCCCATCAACGCCACCGCGATACCGGTGAAACCTGAACCCGCTACGAAATCGAGCACGATACGCCCTTGCGCCCCCATCACTTCATTGATCGCAACAAGGCCAGCTAACGAGCCTGAAATTGCCATCGCAACTACAACCATCTTCTTCGGATTGATGCCCGAGTAGACCGCAGCGGACTCATTATGACCGATCATACGAATCGCATAACCCCAGCGCGTGCGCCAAATCAGCACCCAGACCAGAAAAGCGGCAATCAGCGCGACAAAGATCGATAGATTCAATGGGGTCTGAGTGATCTTGATGCCAAACTGCGCGAAGAGCTCGTGCATAAGCGGCAGACTGGCACCCTCAGCAATATCGCGTGTTTCCGGGGCCATCTGCCCCGGCTTGATCAGCACGTTTACTAGCAGATAAACCATCAACGCTGAGGCGATAAAGTTAAACATAATCGTGGTGATTACCACGTGGCTGCCGCGGTAAGCCTGCAGATAACCGGGGATGAACGCCCAGGCCGCGCCAAACAGCATACCCGCGCCAATGGCGATAGGTAGCAGCATCCACCAGGGCATCAGGTGATCCAACGCGAGACAAACAAGACCAACGCCCAACCCTCCGATATACGCCTGCCCCTCCCCACCAATGTTGAATAAGCCAGCGTGAAAGGCGACCGCGACGGCCAGACCGGTGAAAATAAAGTTGGTCGTGTAGTAGAGGGTATAACCCACCCCTTCGTCGTAACCGAACGCGCCGCGCACAAGCACTTCAACTGCGGCCAGCGGATTTTCACCAATCAAAGCAACAACGACACCGGCCGCTAGAAAGGCCAGGCTCACATTGATCAGCGGAATCAGAGCCACATCGGCCCAAACGGGTAACTTAGCGCGCTTACTCACTGCGCAGCCTCCTGCTGTTTCTGCTGCTCACCACTGCGAGATATGGACATCATCAACCCAAGCGAGCGGGCATCAGTCTCAGATGCCAGTACATCGCCAACAATGCGTCCCTCGGACATAACTAGAATTCGATCGCAGAGCGACAAAATCTCCTCTAACTCAACCGATACTACTAGCACCGCACTGCCGGCATCGCGCAGCGCAACGATCTGCTGATGAATGAACTCAATCGCACCGATATCGACACCACGAGTAGGCTGCCCCACCAGTAGAATCTTTGGCTTAGGCGCCATCTCACGCGCAATTACCAGTTTCTGCTGGTTACCGCCGGAAAAGCCGCCACTTTTCAGCGTGGGGGCCGCTGGTCGTACATCAAACTCATCCATTAGATCGACGCAGTGCTGATTAATCGCAGCGCGATCTAACAGGCCTGAGCGGTTAAATTCAGGTTCATCCTGAAAACCCATAATCGCTGTCTCTTGTGCCTCGAATGCACCTACCATCCCATCGCGGTGACGGTCCTCAGCCACATGCCCAACACCGAGATGGCGCACCTCTTTGGGCGTCATTTGATGATTAGCATCGATCGTCGTGTCATCGATCTCAACGCTTCCCTGCTGAACGTCCAGCATACCTGAGAGCACTCTAAGCAACTCTGTCTGGCCATTACCGGAGACACCCGCGATACCCACGATCTCACCAGCGCGAACCTCAAAGCTCACATCATCCAGCCGAGGTACGCCAGAGTCATCAATCCACGTCAGGTGTTGAGTACAGAGCAGAACCTGCTTCGGCTCCGCCGCCTCTTTATCAACACGCAGCAACACTTTGCGACCCACCATAAGCTCTGCGAGCTCTTCACGGTTGGTGGAGGCGGTATTCAAAGTATCCACCATTCGCCCTGCTCGCATTACAGAGACGCGATCACTAATCGCGATCACCTCCTGCAGCTTGTGGGTGATCAGCAAAACGCTTACACCCTGCTGTTTAAGAGTGCGCAGAATGGCGAACAGCTGATCCACTTCCTGCGGTGTAAGCACACCCGTAGGCTCATCGAGAATCAGAATACGCGCGCCACGATAGAGCGCCTTGAGGATCTCGACTCGCTGCTGCAATCCGACAGGAAGCTCTGAGATCAGCGCATCTAGATCTACCGACAGCCCATAAGTATCAGAGATCTCTTGCAGTCGCCTACGCGCACTACCCAGAGAGACAGTCAGCGACCAGTGCCCTTCAGCCCCCAGTACAATGTTCTCGAGCACAGTGAAGTTCTCGACCAACATAAAGTGCTGATGCACCATGCCTATTCCGAGTTTGATCGCCTTTTTCGAGTCACTGATCTCAACTTCAGAGTCAGCTACAAAGATGCGGCCCGAATCAGCCGCATAGAAACCGTAGAGAATAGACATAAGCGTCGATTTCCCGGCGCCATTCTCGCCTACGATTGCATGAATCTCGCCCGTCTCAACGTCTAAGCTCACATCTGCGTTGGCATGCACTGCACCAAAGCTTTTGTTGATTTTTTCGAGACGAATAGCATGAGAAACAGGGCCCTGCTGGCCCTGTTGTTGTACGTCTGTCACGCGCGGCCTCTTAGTCGAGTGCTGGACAGCTGTTATCTGACATGTAGTCGTGAACGGTCAGTTCACCGCTAATGATCGCCTGCTTAGCTGCTTCGACAGCGGCTTTCATCTCATCAGTGATCAGAGCCGCGTTGTGCTCATCCAGCGCCCAGTCTACGCCACCTTCGGCCAGACCCAGTGACTGGAAACCACCCTGCCAGGTACCATCTTGCATCGCCTTCAGTGAGTTGTACGCCGCAACGTCAACACGCTTAACCATGGAGGTCAGCATTGTGCCTGGATGCATGTAATTCTGGTTGGAGTCAACGCCGATCGCGTATTTACCCGAGTCAGCTGCAGCTTGGTAAACACCCACACCGGTACCACCCGCTGCTGCAAAAACGACGTCTGAACCACGGTCAAACTGACTTACAGCCAGCTCTGTGCCTTTGGCTGGGTCGTTCCAAGCACTTGGGGTCGTACCCGTCATGTTGCTGATAACCGTCGCATTCGGGTTAGCGTACTTCGCACCCTGAGCGTATCCACAGGCAAACTTACGGATCAACGGAATATCCATGCCTCCGACGAAGCTCACAGTACCTGTCTCGGACTTCATCGCCGCTAGCAGACCCACTAAGAACGAACCCTGCTCCTCTTTGAAAACAACCGACTGAACGTTTGGCTTATCCACCACCATATCGATAAGCGTAATGTTTACGTCTGGGTTCTCACCAGCAACCACGTCTACGGCGGCAGCCTGCGCAAAACCTACACTGATGATAGGGTTAGCACCACGCTGCGCGAAACGACGAATCGCCTGCTCACGCTGTGACGCATTGGTCACCTCAAACTCACGGTAATTCACACCGCTCTCGCCTTTAAACCGCTCCATACCGTCATATACAGACTGGTTGAACGACTTATCAAACTTACCGCCCATATCAAACACAACCGCAGGATTCAGATCCGCGGCCTGCGCACCAGAGGCAAGCACAACAGAGAGAGCTAGGGTTTTCAGCACTGCTTTTTTCATGAGGTTCCCCGTTTTTAGTGAAGGATTTACGTAGTTATTGTCTGGGTGAGTTACACGACTAGTTCGCCAACCTTATCCCCAAAGAACCTGCAAAACAAGAGGAGGGATATTACTTCCGAACAGTCGCCCGATCGCGCCCTGCATTACCATCTCAGAGCCTTATTTGCCTCGACGAAAAATACCGAGCGATGCTTGGATATGTTCACCGACGAGCGGTGTGCTACGCGACCCAGGAGCAAGCGCGCAGCGGCACTTGAACGAGTCTGAAAGGAGTGTTCAGGGTGTACCTTATCACGTTCGCCCATTAAATTTTGGACAAAAAAAGAGAGACCGAAGCCTCTCTTTTATGAACGCAGAAGATTCGTTAACTTAAACGCTAAGAACCTTCTCACCACGTGCAATACCCGAAACTCCCGAACGCACAACTTCCATAATAGAAGCGGTACCGAGCGCTGCAATAAATGCATCGAGTTTCGATGAATCACCAATCAGCTGCACAGTGTAAGCGTTCGGCGTTACGTCGATAATCTGACCACGGAAGATATCACAGGTACGTTTGATCTCCGCACGCATCTGGCCGTTAGCTTTGAGTTTGATCATCATCAGTTCACGCTCAATGTGATCGCCTTCAGACAGATCAACCACTTTAACCACGTCCACCAGCTTGTTCAGCTGCTTAGTGATCTGCTCAACCACACGGTCGTTACCGATCGTAGTTACAGTCAAACGTGACAGTGTTGGGTCTTCAGTTGCTGCAACGGTTAGCGACTCGATGTTGTACTGGCGCTGTGAAAACAGGCCGACAACGCGTGACAGTGCACCTGGTTCGTTCTCAAGCAGAACAGAAATAATATGACGCATTGCTTAAGTCCTCTCCGTTTTGCTGAGCCACATATCACGCATTGAGCCGCGCGGTACCTGCATCGGGTAAACATGCTCGTGTGGATCAACGTAGATATCCATAAAGACCAGACGATCCTTCAGAGAGAACGCTTCACTCATCGCAGCTTCAAGGTCTGAGTATTTCTCAACCTTCATACCCACATGACCGTATGCTTCGGCCAATTTGACGAAGTCGGGCAGCGCTTTAACGTAGGACTGCGAGTGACGTGACTCGTAGTTCATGTCCTGCCACTGACGGACCATACCCAGAGACTGGTTGTTAAGGTTGATAACCTTCACAGGGATGTCGTACTGCTTACAGGTCGACAGCTCCTGAATGTTCATCTGAATCGAGCCTTCACCGGTAACACAGGCAACGTCTGCTTCAGGGAAGTTCATCTTAACGCCCATCGCCGCTGGCAAACCGAAGCCCATGGTGCCGAGGCCGCCGGAGTTGATCCAACGGTTTGGCTTGTTGAACTTGTAGTACTGCGCTGCGTACATCTGGTGCTGACCTACGTCAGAACATACGAATGCATCACCGTTCGTCACTTTTGAGAGCATCTCAATGACCTGCTGCGGCTTCATCATTTCGCTGTCATCAGTACGGAAGCGACCACCATGGCGTCCGCGCCACTCGTCGATCTGGGTCCACCAAGAGGCGATCGCTTCTGCATCTGGAGTCGTTCCAGCTGCCGCAACCAACTCACTCATCTCTTCCAGAACCGCGCCTGCTGGGCCAACGATTGGCACATCAACTTCAACAGTTTTAGAGATAGAAGCTGGGTCGATATCGATGTGCACGATACGCGCAGTTGGACAGAACTTATCAGTTGCGTTGGTCACGCGGTCATCAAAGCGTGCGCCGACCGCCAGAATGAGATCCGCGTGGTGCATCGCCATGTTTGCTTCGTAGCTACCATGCATACCCAGCATACCGAGCGACTGGCGATCAGTACCTGGATAACCACCAAGGCCCATGAGCGTATTAGTTACTGGATAGTTAAGAGTCTGCGCCAGCTTGATCAGCTGCTCGCTTGCACCACCCATGATGACGCCGCCACCGGCGTAGATAACTGGGCGTTTAGCCGCCAGCAACATATCTACAGCCTTCTTAATCTGACCGCTGTGACCGCGGCTGATTGGGTTGTACGAACGCATCTTCACTGACGCAGGGAACTCGTACGGGTAGCGCTCAGTCGGCGTTGTCATATCTTTAGGGATATCAACAACAACTGGGCCGGGACGACCTGACTCTGCGATGTAGAACGCCTTTTTGATGATCGCAGGAATATCTTCCGGACGCTGAACACTGAAGTTGTGTTTAACGATTGGACGAGAGATACCGAGCATGTCGGTCTCCTGGAATGCATCCTCACCAATGAGGTAGCTCATTACCTGACCGGTGATAACAACCATTGGTATTGAATCCATGTAGGCAGTGGCGATGCCTGTCACTGCGTTGGTCGCACCAGGACCCGAGGTGACGAGCGCCACGCCGGCCTTATTGGTCGCGCGCGCATAAGCATCAGCCATGTGTGTAGCAGCCTGCTCATGGCGCACCAAAACGTGCTGGACCTCTTCCTGCTGAAAAATTGCGTCGTATACATGCAGCAACGCACCACCAGGATAGCCGTAGATGTACTTCACGCCCTGATCACGGAGCGCGCGTACCACCATTTCTGCGCCGGAAAGTAATTCCACTTTATTTACCCTCTAGAATGTGCCGTCTGTTGGCACTCATTCGATATTTAGTCAGTTTTAACTTCCGAAGATCGAAAAACGATCTTTCGAAACAGTGAGCAGTTGCTCCGCTTGGGGGTTAGCCCCGAGCACGCAGCTAGAAACTCAGCTTCTAGCGCATTTTTTGTGAGCAAAAACTACTCAGTCCACCTACGGGAGGGTCGCTCCGTCGGGTGGCTCTAGACCTAAGCCGGGTATTGCTTCTAACAGCCTTGTTTGACCCAGGGATGCGGGGTTGGGTGCATCTTGGGATTAAGCATTACATTTTCGCATCGGTGTGCGGCGAGTTCAACCCGGAAAATGCTCTAATTCCATCAGTTTCAGCGGGGAAAACCCCATTAAAAACAGGCTTTATAAGAAAATGCTGATTTAACAGCGACTGAGCAGCAATTTGGCCCATCCACAATTCTTGATGGGGCATTGGCGATAAGGCTCAGCTCTGGTTATATTAGGAGAGCTGTATAAGGAGCTAAATCATGCGGAACGTTTCAGATCTCAAGAACAAAGAGCGTGTCATTGAAGAGTTGCTGCGATTCACGCGCAAAGTACTAGCGGAGCCGCAGATCTGCGAGCAGGCCAAAGCGATTGCCCGCAAACATATGGACGCGGAGCACGCGAATCAGTTGATCGCAGAGGAGCTGTCAGGAAAAACCAGTGTGCGCATACCGCTCGAACACAGTGAAGCGGACACCCTGTTCCTGGACTTATTGAAAGACGTGGTGCGCGACGAGACCGCTCTCTACTAATTCTTGCGCTCTCTGGCTGCCTAGTGATTAGCAAGCCCCCTTAAGCAGGCTCTCGCAACCAGGTTAATTCTGCCTTTCCATCGGCCACCGCCAACTTTTCAAGCAGGCTGGGCACCAGTTCAGCCAGCTGCTGGTCCAGCTGCCAAGGCGGGTTAACAATCAACATACCTGAGCCAAACATACCTCGCTCAGCCGGCGCGCTAACGTGCTTTTCGGAGCGAAGAATCGCCGCATCAGGGCAGTTTTTGACGATCGCTTTAATCATATCCTCATGCCGATTTGCCCCAAGCACCGGATACCAGATCGCAAAACTGCCATTCCCCCAAACTCGTAACGCCTTGGGCAGAAAATCGGCCACTTGCATATACTCGGTTTTCACCTCGTAAGCGGGGTCGATGAGCACCAAGCCGCGATTAGGCTTGGGCGGCAGCATGCTCAACACACCCTCATAACCATCGCGATGATGCACGCCCACCTGCGCGTACTGACGGAAATTCCGTTTCAGCTCCTGCACCTCTTGGGGATGTAGCTCCATCAGATGAATCTTGTCCGCTTCGCGCGCCATCTCTGCAGCAATCAGCGGTGAACCCGGATAGGTCTGCAACTCACCCTCGTTTAGTCCACGCACTAAATCTAAGTAGCGGCCCAGAGCGTTATCGGCATTTATTGCCCAGAGTTTGGCGATGCCCTCAAGGTACTCACCTGTTTTCGCCGCCTGGGCATCGCGCAGATCGTAACGCCCTCTACCAGAGTGGGTCTCCAGATAGCTCCACGACTTGGGCTTGCGGTTAAGTGATTCCAGCAGTAGCGCCAGAGTCAGATGTTTATGGAGATCGGCAAAGTTACCGGCGTGAAAACCGTGTTGATAGCTGAGCACTAGATCGCTTCCGGGATGCTGAGGTGACTGAATCTTTGCGCCATTAGCGCAGCAATGCGCTCGAGGCGTTGACGATCCGAATCATAAAGCACTGTGTCTCCAGACTCAAAGTAGATGCCTAAACGCCCCGGCATACCCGAGTAGGGCTGGAACAGCGATGTGCGAGTATTACCCGAACATTCAAACTTACCGGGTCGAATTTTGGAGTGCAGCAGTTGCGTCCCATTCCACTTGGGCGCTCTGTCTGCCCCCTCAACCATACAGATCTTTACGTCCTTAAGAACCAGTGCGTAATTTGTAGTCGCACCATCAAACAGCTCGAACAGATTCACAATCGGCGAGTATCCGGTCGATACACTGACAAAGCCCCAGTTGTTATCCGATTCATACAGTTGTAGCAGTTGCTTACCGTCACTCGAAAGCGCCGAATCACCGGCCTGATAGCGCGTCAGCATCAACGGGTTCGACATTTTATAAGACGGCGCAGTCAAATAATGATCGAGCAGAAGAGTTGATAGGTCTGAGCCCGAGCTCGAAGTAGCAGAGTAGACTCTTGCGAGCGCCAGCGGCGTTAAGCTGGACTCCTGTTTAGCAACCGTTTTTAGCGGCGGAGCACTACAACCTGCTAACAACATAAAGGTAAATAGACTGCCAATCAGAATTCGCTTTGCTACTTGCTTCAAATCTGCCTCCAAACTTCTGTAAATGTTGTCACTCGTACTCATTGAATAGCACAAAATGCTATACTCCGCGCCAGCTTAAGATAGGTTTGGAGTTATGCATATGAGCGATAGATTAACGATCACCCGTCCCGACGACTGGCACCTGCACCTGCGCGATGGTGAGGTTTTAGAGCATGTCGTACCGGCAACGGCTAACCAGATGGGTCGTGCAATCGTTATGCCAAACCTCCGCCCACCGGTTATCAACGCCAAACAGGCGCTAGCCTACCGCGAGCGCATACTGGCACACCGCCCCGAGGGCTCAAGCTTTGAGCCGCTGATGACCCTCTATCTTACCGACAACACCTCACCAGAAATCATTGCCGAAGCAGCGGCAAGCGGTGTCGTAAAAGCGGTAAAACTTTATCCTGCAGGGGCAACAACAAACTCAGATTCAGGCGTTACCGACCTCGGTAAACTGGACGCTGTCTGCGATGCGTTGAATGAAGCCGGTATGCCTCTGTTAATCCACGGTGAAGTGACTCACAACCATGTCGACATCTTTGACCGTGAGAAGCAGTTCTTGGATGAAATTCTTGCGCCCCTGGCTGCAAAGCACTCAAGCATGAAGATGGTGGTTGAGCACATCACTACTAAAGATGCTGCGGAGTTTGTCGCCTCTCAGGGTGACAATGTAGGTGCAACAATCACCGTGCAGCACCTGGCCTATAACCGTAACCACATGTTGGTTGGTGGTATCCGTCCGCACCTCTACTGCCTGCCAATACTGAAACGCAACGTACACCAGCAGGCGCTCCAGGATGCAGTTGTCAGTGGTAGCTCCAAATTTTTCCTCGGAACCGACTCTGCACCCCATCCTAAAGGCGCCAAAGAGAGCGCCTGCGGCTGCGCGGGTTGCTACTCGGCATATGCTGCGATTGAGCTATACGCGGAGATCTTTGAGGACCTCGGAGTTCTGGATAACCTAGAGGGGTTTGCTAGCCATCACGGTGCGGATTTCTACGGCCTGCCACGTAATAGTGATACTGTCACGTTGGAGAAGCAGGAGTGGCAGGTGCCTGACGAAATGCCGTTTGGTAGCGATATTATTGTGCCAATTCGGGCTGGTGAAACGCTTCGCTGGAGGCTGGTCAGATAAGATCCAACCAGCAAAAACGAGCGCAGAACGAGATTCTGGGCGCCACCCCGGTCTGGGGAGCTCCTACATCAGGACAACCCAAGTAGGAGCGAGCGCAGCACGCGATCAACTAGCGGAAGGTGAAGTGTTCACCTTCCACATCAACCGCAATCTCCGCTCCCGGTGGAAAGTCTCCAGCTAACAGCCGCTGTGCCAACGGGTTTTCTATCCACTGCTGAATAGCACGCTTAAGTGGGCGCGCACCGTAGATGGGTTCGAAGCCGACATCGACCAACCTCTCCATCGCCGCACTCGTCATTGTGAGGCTCAGCTCATGCTCTGCCAGACGCTTGCGTAGGCGGTCTAACTGGATATTGGCGATACCCGACACCTGATCTTTACGCAGGCTATGGAACACCACGACTTCGTCGATTCGGTTAATCACTTCAGGACGGAAGTGGGTGCCTACAGTCTCCATCACGGCCGACTTCATGAGGTCGTAATCGTCATCACCCGAGAAGTTCTGGATCAGATCTGAGCCCAGGTTCGATGTCATCACCACGATGGTGTTACGGAAGTCGACTGTGCGGCCCTGACCATCCGTCAGACGACCATCCTCAAGCACCTGCAGCAGGATGTTGAACACATCCGGATGTGCTTTTTCCACCTCATCCAGCAGGAGCACAGAGTAAGGTTTACGGCGTACAGCCTCCGTGAGGTAACCGCCCTCTTCATAGCCAACATAGCCTGGAGGTGCACCGATTAGACGAGCGACAGAGTGCTTCTCCATAAACTCTGACATATCGATGCGTACCAGCGCCTCTTCGGTGTCAAACAGGTAGTTCGCCAGCGCCTTACACAGCTCGGTTTTACCTACGCCTGTTGGACCGAGAAAGAGGAACGAACCGTTTGGACGATTAGGATCGGCAAGACCCGCACGTGATCGGCGTACGGCATTCGATACCGCACTTACGGCCTCAGACTGACCCACCACACGACCGTGCAGCGCATCTTCCATCTTCAGCAGTTTCTCACGTTCACCTTCAAGCATCTTCGTGACAGGAATACCGGTCCAGCGCGATACCACCTCAGCGACCTCCTCTTCGGTCACTTTGTTGCGTAGCAGCTTGGTCACAGCCTCTGCCTGCTCGTTGGAGTCAGCGGCTTGTAGTTGCTGTTCAAGCTCCGGAATCTTGCCGTACTGCAGCTCTGACATCTTCGCCAGATCACCGGCGCGACGCGCCTGTTCCATCTCGATACGCGCTTGATCGAGCTGCTCTTTAATCTGCTGTGAACCCTGCAGAGTCGCTTTATCCGCTTTCCAGATCTCTTCGAGGTCGGAGTACTCTTTGTCGAGTCGCTCAATCGTCTGTTCGAGTTCAGCCAAGCGCTTCTTAGCCGCGTCATCTTTCTCTTTTTTGAGTGCTTCACGCTCCATTTTTAGCTGAATCAGTCGGCGCTCGAGGCGGTCCATCTCCTCAGGCTTGGAGTCCATCTCCATACGGATACGTGACGCTGCTTCATCGATCAGATCAATCGCCTTATCGGGCAGTTGACGGTCAGTGATGTAGCGCTGGCTCAATTTAGCCGAAGCAATGATTGCTGAGTCGGTAATATCCACCCCATGGTGCACCTCATAGCGCTCTTTCAGGCCACGCAGAATAGCGATGGTGTCCTCTTCAGACGGCTCATCCACAATCACCTTCTGGAAGCGGCGCTCAAGCGCAGCGTCTTTCTCTACGTACTGACGGTATTCATCTAGCGTAGTGGCGCCAACACAGTGAAGCTCACCGCGCGCCAGCGCAGGCTTGAGCATATTACCGGCGTCCATCGCGCCATCACCCTTACCGGCGCCGACCATGGTGTGCAGCTCGTCGATAAAGAGGATGATCTGGCCTTCTTGCTTGGAGAGCTCGTTCAGCACTGATTTCAGGCGCTCCTCAAACTCACCGCGGAACTTAGCGCCCGCGATCAATGAACCCATATCGAGTGACAACACACGCTTGTGCTTCAGCCCTTCAGGTACTTCGCCGTTAACGATGCGCTGTGCTAGGCCCTCAACGATGGCAGTCTTACCTACACCGGGTTCACCAATCAGCACCGGGTTATTCTTGGTGCGGCGCTGCAGCACCTGAATGGTGCGGCGGATCTCATCATCACGACCGATAACAGGATCGAGCTTACCGCTCTCGGCACGCTCAGTGAGGTCGATACAGTACTTATCGAGCGCTTGACGGTTCTCTTCTGCATTGGGATCCATAACCGCTTCATCACCTCGAACTTCGTTGATCGCTTTGGCTAGAGATTCACTAGTAACACCGGCGCCTTGCAGGGCTTTACCTGCTTCGCCTTTGTCATTGGCCATCGCGAGCACAACCAGCTCACTGGCAACAAATTGATCGCCGCGCTGCTGCGCAAGTTTATCCGTGAGGTTAAATAGACGGGCCATATCCTGGGACATGCGAATGTCACCATCCGGGTTAGAGACGACTGGCAGTCGATCAAGGGCTTCGCCCACTTTACGGGCAAGGGTTGGCAGGTCTGCTCCGGCCTGTTTGAGGAGTGGACGAACCGCTCCGCCACGCTGTTCCAGCAGGGCTGCCAACAGGTGCGCAGGCTCGATCATGTTGTGGTCTTTACCGATCGCCATTGATTGCGCATCGGCCAAGGCCTCTTGTAACTTAGTGGTAAATTTATCTGGGCGCATTCTTGCCTCCACTGATGTGCACCTCCCGTATTCGGCCAGGTGCGAATTACTCTTTCTCCTTACCTTTATGGTGGGTATTCGAGCAGTTTCAAGGGCAACAATGAAAAAATTGCGGCATAACTATAAAAATAGCGGCGCATCCGTCTTGGATTCTAACGAATAAATTGGGTCTGGAAATGAGGGCTGCCTAGGGTTAGAGATGCGGAAAAGGCCCGACTAAGAGGCTAACGGGAATTTTAGCGTAAAACGCGTGCCCTTCCCCAACTTACTCTGCACATCAATCGAACCCCCGCCAGCACCACAAACAACAGACCAAATCTGGAATGACGATTTTGCTCTAACTCATCCATGTTACTTTCCATCGTTTACGCTTTTATCGCGGTTGGGGTCCCGAGATAAGTGTAGTCACAATTGGCTTTATTTGCCTAAATGACCACCGCTAAAGCTTTTCGGCGAGATCGCTCGAAGATACTTCTGGTGTAGCCGTGTGCTTTGGCGCATCATCAATAGATCATGTCTGCATTGGACCAACCGTTGAAAACTGATTCACCTCAAACAGAGACCGCGTCAGCAGCTCTCGCTCGTGCCAACATGTGGCGTGGTGTTCTGTTGATGAGCTTTGCTTTCGTGCTCTACTCGTTATCAGACTTGGTGGCTAAGTTACTGACGGAGGATTTCCACCCAGTGCAGATCGGCTGGACACGCCAACTGGGTCTGTTAAGCGGTGTAGTTTTCCTGCTGATCCAGCGCGGCTTTATTGTGTTCCATACCAAGCGTCCGGGCCTGCAGATTGCGCGGGGCGTCATTGCATCGACGTCACCGGTGCTTTTTACCATGGCGGTGGCTCAAATTTCGCTGGCCGACGCTGTGGCTGTCTCCTTTGTCGCGCCTTTTTTGGTGGTTCTATTTGGAGCGCTACTGCTTAACGAGCACATTAGCCGCAAGCAGCTCTTCGGCATTCTTGGCGCTTTTATTGGCACACTGATTATCGTGCGCCCAGGGCTAGGAGTGTTTCAGTTTGGTACCGTGTTCGTGTTGCTCGCAGCAACGGCCTTTGCACTGCGTCAGGTGATATCACGCATGGTTGCTGGGGTCGACCGCACCAGCACCACAGTGGCCTACGCAGGCACCGTCTCTGTTCTGGTACTGAGCTTTATTTTGCCCTTCTACTGGAGAACACCCGAAACTCTCTATCACTATGGTCTCTTCTTCCTGGTCGCTCTGACCGCAGGTTTTGGCGAGTTCTTCATCATCCGCGCGCTGGATATCACCTTTGCAGTCATCCTCGCACCGCTGCAGTACACCATGATTATCTGGAGCATTATCTGGGGCTGGATGTTCTTCGCTGATCTACCGGATGGCTGGACGCTGATTGGTACAGCGATCATTGTCATTTCCGGCATCCTCACGTCGGGCGTCATGCGCTATCTCAAACCCAATGAGCTCAAAACCAAACTCAAACGACACAAGCGGTAGAAGTGATTCCATATAACGTCGATAACTTAGACACACTCAATGTCATCAGTGAAAGTCCCTCGAGCGGGCATCGAGAGCTTGCCAGAGGTCGGTGCGGTCGGTCAGTTTGCCGGCAACAACGTGGATAACACTGCCCTCGCGCTGCAGGATGCCATCGACCTGTAGCAGACGGGCACGTATGAGTGCTTGGCGTTGGGCGCGGGCAGTGGCTTGCCAGACGATTAGGTTGATATTGCCGGTCTCATCTTCAAGCGTTACAAAGGTAACGCCCGCAGCGGTACCGGGGCGTTGGCGACAGACAACAAGTCCGCAGACGCGTACCGGTTTACCGGGGCTTAGCTCCATCAGCTCTGCTGCCGTGCGGCTGCGCCAGAGTTTACCTTCGCTGCGTAGCAGAGCGATTGGATGGCCGCGCAAGCTCAGGCCTAGATGTTGGTAATCCTCTTCAAGCTCTTGTTGCGCGCTTGCCTGGGGCAGTACGACGGTCTCTTGCACTTCGAATTCACTCTCTCCCAGCTCCAGATCTGGTCGCCCCTCTAATAGTGCCCAGCGGGTTGAACGACGATCACCGGTGAGGCTATGTAGCGCATCGGCTGCTGCCAGTGCATCCCACTCCCCTTTGTTAAGAGAGACTGTGCGGCGCAGTTGAGCCAAATTTGCGTAGCCTCCGTTTACGGGACGACGCTCCACCAACTGCTGGCCAGACTGCTCAGAGAGATTACGCACGCGATGCAGTCCTAAACGCAGCACCGTTTTACCGTTGATCTGCTCAATTGAACTGAGCCAGTCGCTAGCGTTAACACACACCGGCAGCACTTCGTGTTTGTGCTCGCGTAGATCTTTAACCAGCTGCGAGGGTGAATAGAAACCCATAGGCTGGGCGTTAAGCAGGGCTGCGCAGAAAATAGCTGGCTCATAATGTTTGAGCCAGGCGGAGTAGTAGACCAGCAGCGCAAAGCTGGCAGCGTGAGACTCGGGGAAACCGTACTCACCAAAGCCCTCTATTTGACGGCAGATACGTTCAGCAAAACTCAGATCATAACCGCGCTCCAACATGCCGCGAGTCAGGCGCTCCTGCCACTCAGTCAATTTACCGCGCCTGCGCCAGGCGGCCATTGAGCGGCGCAGTTGATCCGCCTCACCACCGGTAAAACCTGCCGCCACCATCGCGAGCTTGATCACCTGTTCCTGAAAGATCGGTACGCCTAGAGTCGGTTCCAACACCTCACGCACAGCATCGCTTGGGTAAATAACTTCCTCTAAACCCTGCCGCCGGCGCAGGTAGGGATGCACCATATCACCCTGAATCGGCCCAGGGCGCACAATGGCGATCTCAATCACCAGATCATAGTAGGTACGCGGCTGCAGGCGCGGTAGCATATTCATCTGCGCGCGCGACTCCACTTGGAACACTCCCATAGAGTCACCTTGGGAGAGCATCTCGTAGACTTCGGGATCTTCGAGCGGAATATCCTGCAGGCGCCAGAGTTTTGCATCGCGCTCGCTCATCATACGCAGTGCGCCCTGAATAGCACTGAGCATACCGAGCGCCAGCACATCGACCTTCAAAAGTCCCAGTGCTTCAAGGTCGTTCTTATCCCACTGGATCAATGTGCGCTCTGCCATCGCAGCGTTCTCGATCGGTACCAGTTGATGCAGGGGCCCAGCGGATATTACAAAGCCCCCTACATGCTGGGTTAGATGACGTGGAAATCCGAGCAGCTGTTGTACCAAAACAAGTAACCACTGCATCCGCTCAGAGCGCTTCTCACCGAGCAGGCTCTCCAGCTGCTCAAACCAGTTATGCACCCGATCACGTCGATCCAGTTGCGACAACAGCCAGGCGACATACTGCTCATCAAAACCTAAAGCTTTGCCGGCATCACGCAGCGCACTGCGGGTGCGGTAGGTGGTAATTGCAGCGGCGAGACCAGCGCGATCTCGCCCATAGCGGCTGTAGATGTACTGAATCACCTCTTCACGGCGCTGGTGCTCAAAGTCAACATCGATATCAGGCGGTTCATTGCGCTCGGGCGAGATAAAGCGCTCAAACAGTAAGTTCACCTTAAGCGGATTCACCTCGGTAATATGCAGGCAGTAACAGACCACCGAATTCGCGGCAGAACCGCGCCCTTGGCAGAGAATGCCTTGCGAACGTGCAAAGCGGACAATATCGTCGATGGTGAGGAAGTAGGGCTCATAGTTGAGCTGCGCAATGACTGCTAACTCATGCTCAATCAGGTCTCGCACCTTCTGTGGTACACCCTCAGGAAAGCGTTGCACTACACCCTCCTCCACCAACTCACGAAGGTGCTGCGCTGCAGAAGTGCCCTCGGGCACCAACTCCGCAGGATATTCATAGCGCAACTCATCCAGTGAGAAGTGACAGGCATCCGCCACACGCACCGTCTCTTGTACCAGCTCTGGCGCATAGAGCTGCGCCAGCTTTTTACGCGAACGCAGTGCCCCCTCGGCATTTGCTGCAAGCGCCCAGCCACACTGATCAATCGGCTGGCACAGTTTGATCGCGCGCAGCATATCCTGCAGCGGTTTACGTTTGGCGCTGTGCATCAGCACGGCACCTGCGGCGACACAGGGAAACCGATGCTCATGCGCCCAGTCAGCAATACGCTGATAGCGCCAACCATCATCGCTATCGAGTAGACGCTCAGCTAGTAGCCAACCGCGCTGAGTAAAGTGCTCTGCGAGCCAATTGGATTCAGCTTCAAGGTCTGCGATTTCCGGCCCCGGTTGCAGCAGACAGAGACAACGGTTTAAACCCTGCCCTACATCTTGAGCGGAGCCCTGCTCAAAGTCAGCGCGTGTAAGCTGATAACATCCCTTCTCTGCCCGCCTACGCCCTCGAGTGATCAGCTCACAGAGCTGCGCATAGCCCTGGCGATCCATCGCCAACAGAATAATCAGCCGCTCTTCTACTTTGAAGCGACTCCCCACGAGCAGTTTAATCCCCTGAACCTTCGCCTCGATATGCGCGCGCACCGCGCCACTGAGGGTGCACTCATCGGTGATCGCCACAGCCTTGTAGCCGAGTTCAGCCGCGCGCAGGACCAACTCTTCAGGATGGCTTGCCCCCTCTAAAAAGGTGAAGTTGGAGAGCATATGCAGTTCGGCGTAGTCAGGCTCTTGCGCAGCAGTTGCAGGCGCAGAGAACTGTGGCTTATCACTAGACTCTGCTGCTTTGGCGCGTCGATTTTTAACCGCCGAGAGGTAACTAACTGAACCAGCCATGCAGATACCAGTGCTGTTGTGGGTCTCTGAAGATCCAGGCAGAACGTCCGTCGTTCCAGTCAACGGTGAAGTAGTCACGCCGAAGCACATCATTCCACCAGTCGCTCTGAATACGTTCAGGGCCCGAGCTGAAGCGCAGATGCTCAAGTCTGTTGCGACTCAAGCGCTGTGGCGGCTCAACCAACCAGAGAGGGCGCTGGGCATAAGGCAGACGTTGATCTTTAGTGGGTTCAAGCAGGCTAGCAACACCGCCCGGCAGATGAGTATGGCTGATCGCCAGTTCATCAATGGCACGAGAGCCTAATCGAATCTGAATACGACTGAGTAGCTGTTCAGGCGTCTCTTGCCCTGACTGAGTGGGTTCAAATAGGTCACGCGCCGGCTCATCCCAGTCACGAAACTG
>JAHEDZ010000040.1 GCA_024640955.1 Oceanospirillaceae bacterium | reverse complement strand
ACTGACCCAGAACTTGGTCCCGAGATCCAGAACGATCACCAGCGCGCTAAGCCACAACCAGCTTAGCGCACTGGCAGATGCAGACTTAGGCGAAGCTTCGCTGCTCACCCTCACCCTCTACGTTCTCGATACAACGGCCACAAAGCTCTTCATGTTCAGCGTGCTGACCCACATCTTCACGGTGGTGCCAGCAGCGGGCACACTTAGCATGCTCGGAGGCTTTAACTGCAACTTTCAGACCTTCAACCAGCGTCTCGCGCGCATCGCCCGCTTCCGACAAAGGCCTCAGCGTTGCAGTTGAGGTGATCAGTACGAAACGCAACTCGTCGCCGAGACGATCAAGGTCGGCTTTGAGTGCATCAGCAACATACAACGTCACTTCCGCCCCCAAAGAGGCCTTAACCAGCTTCTCGTTACGAGCATCTTCCAGACACTTGTTAACCGCCTCTTTCACCTTCATCACGCGCGCCCAGTAGTCGCGGCCGAAAGCATCATCATCAGCCAGTGCAACCAGTCCTTCATACCAAGTTAGCAGCATGACTGAGTCTGCACGCTCGCCTGGCAGCACTTCGTTGATTTCATCGGCAGTGAAACTGGTCATCGGCGCAATCCAACGCACCAGTGCCTCAGCGATATGGTACAGCGCAGTCTGGCAGCTACGGCGCGCCAAGCTGTTTGCTTGCGTGGTGTACTGACGATCTTTGATGATATCGAGGTAGAAGCCACCGAGTTCGGCAACACAGAAGTTGTGAACTGCCTGGTAAACCTCAAGAAAACGGTACGAATTGTAAGCATCCTCAACACGCTGCTGCAGACGCAACGCGGCATCCACCGCCCAACGATCCAGAGCCATCATCTCTGAGGCTGGCACCGCATCTTTAGGGTCGAAGCCGTTCAGGTTCGACAGCAGGAAACGCGCGGTGTTACGGATGCGACGGTAGCTATCTGCGGTGCGCTGCAGAATCTGATCCGACACGGCCATATCGCCGGAGTAGTCAGTCGATGCCACCCACAGACGCAGGATATCGGCACCGAGTTTGTCGTTCACCGACTGCGGCGCAACCACGTTGCCGAGCGATTTGGACATCTTGTAGCCCTTCTCGTCGACGGTGAAACCGTGCGTCAGCACCTGCTTGTACGGCGCTACACCATTGATCGCAATCGATGTTTTCAATGACGACTGGAACCAACCGCGGTGTTGGTCTGAACCTTCCAGGTACATATCCGCCGGGAAGTGCAGGCTATCGACCTGACGTAGCACTGAGTGGTGCGTTACGCCCGAGTCGAACCAGACATCCATAGTGTCGGTCACTTTGTCATAGTCTTTCGCTTCATCGCCCAGCAGTGCTTCGGTATCCAATTCGAACCAAGCGTCGATGCCGCCCTCTTCGATCTGTTTAGCGATCTCTTCGATCAGCTCAACGGAACGCGGGTGGATCTCACCGGTCTGCTTGTGGGTGAACAGGGTGATCGGTGAACCCCAGGTACGCTGACGCGATACACACCAGTCTGGGCTGCCCTCTACCATCGACTCGATGCGGTTTTGACCCCAGTCTGGGAACCACTGCACACCCTTGATCGCGTCCATCGCATCCGCTTTGAGGTTCTTCTTCTCCATAGAGATAAACCACTGTGGAGTAGCGCGGTAGATCAGCGGCGTCTTGGTGCGCCAGCAGTGTGGGTATGAGTGCTGGAAGCGCTTCAGGTGCACCAGTTTGCCTTCGCGCTCAAGCGCTTCGCACACTGGGCCATCTGCTTTGTAGACGTGAACGCCTGCAAATTCACCCGCAGCATCGGTGTAGACACCATCAGCCTGCACGAGGTTCATAGTGCTCAAACCGTAAAGCTGCCCGACCACAAAGTCTTCCATACCGTGGTCTGGCGCTGTATGCACCGCACCGGTACCTGCATCCGTTGTAACGTGCTCACCCAGAATCACCGGAACTTCACGATCATAGATCGGGTGGTTAAGCTGCAGCAGCTCAAGCTGTTTACCATTCACCGTGCCGAGCACTTCGTACTTATCGACACCCCAACGCTGCATGATATCTTCAACCATCGCAGTCGCCAGAACCTGGTAATCGACACTCGACTCAAGATGCACTTCAACCAGTGAGTAATCCAGTTCAGCATTCAGTGATACCGCCTGGTTCGCGGGAATCGTCCAAGGCGTTGTCGTCCAGATCACCAGCGAGACGTTCGGCTTATCGGTGCCGAACAGGCTATTTACCTTCGCCTGATCGACAAAGGTGAAGCGCACATCGATCGCAGTCGATGTCTTATCCTGATACTCAACCTCAGTCTCAGCCAGCGCAGATTTACCCACCACGCTCCAATAGACCGGTTTGTAGCCTTTAATGAGGTGGCCCTTCTCGATGATCTTACCCAGCGCCCGCACGGTGTCCGCTTCGGTTTTGAAGTTCATCGTGAGGTATGGATTATCCCAGTCGCCCAGAACACCGAGGCGTTTGAAGTCTTCCTTCTGACCAGCGATCTGCTCCGTCGCGTACTCACGCGCCTTCTGGCGGAATTCACGGTATGGGACTTTTTCGCCCGCTTTACCGATCATCGTTTCAACCTTGTGCTCGATCGGCAGACCGTGACAGTCCCAACCTGGCGTGTAAGGCGCATCGAAGCCCGACAGCGTCTTGGACTTGATGATCATATCCTTGATCACCTTGTTCACCGCATGGCCGATATGGATGCTGCCGTTCGCATATGGAGGGCCGTCATGCAGAATGAACTTGGGACGACCCGCACTTACTTCACGAATTCGCGAATACAGATCCATTTCGTACCACTGCGCCAGGCGCTGCGGCTCGCGCTGCGGCAAGTTGCCGCGCATCGGAAACGCTGTATCCGGAAGGTTAAGAGTCGGTTTGTAATCGGTCATTGTTTGATCCCAAGTTAAAGGTTTGCAGACGCGAACCACTCACGCGCTGCGGCTATATCCAGCTTAATCTGAGTTTGAAGCGCTTCGAGGTTCTCGAACTTGCGCTCTGCTCTGAGCGGATGCAGAAACTCTACGCTCAGAAGCTCCCCGTACAGGTCGCCGTCAAAATCTAATAGATGTACTTCCAACGCAGGGCGCAGGCCGTTCACGGTTGGGCGCATCCCTACATTGCAGACACCGAGGTAACGCTTGTTGCGAATGCTACAGCGCACCGCATAAACACCGCGCATTGGGCAGATGTGTTTGTGCATGCGAACGTTGGCGGTCGGAGCACCCAACTCGCGCCCGAGCTTCTGGCCGTGCTGCACGCGGCCGGTTACACGGTAGCGACGCCCCAAAAGGCGCGCAGCCAATTGCAGGTCGTTATTCAACAGCACCTCACGGATAAGCGTACTGCTTACACGATCGCCGTCGATCTTAAGTGTCTCGGTATCAGCAACGGTAAAACCATGACGCTCACCCGCTTCTTTGAGCAGCGCGTAATCACCTCGACGGTCACAACCGAAACGGAAATCATCGCCCACCACAAAGTGCTTCACGGCAATGCCTTTAAGCAGTAGCTCCTCAACAAACTGATCCGCCGAGAGCGAGCGCAAACGCTCGTTGAAACTTAAGCAGAGCACTCGATCTACACCTTCTGCCTGCAGCAAACGCACCTTCTCACCAAAGCGAGTCAGACGCGGTGGAGCATTGTCGGGTGTAAAGAACTCATTGGGCTGAGGCTCAAAGATGATCGCCATGCTCGGCAAGCCCAGCTCATCGGCCTTACGACGCACAGAATTAAGCACCTGCTGATGCCCGCGGTGCACACCATCGAAATTACCGATTGTGGCAACGCAGCCGCGATGCTTGTCGCGCAGATTATGAAGCCCTCGGATCAGTTCCATTTAGATATACACACCACTATGGCAATAGCTATACACAAGCGCGCAAGTATAGCGCATGCAAGGGCCATGGATTAAGACCTAAGCGGCAGAAACCGAGGATTTTTCAGGAATTTTGAACAGATTAGGTAGGAGCGATCTACGCGAAGCGCACGTTCGCGATAAAGACCCAGACTAGCAATGAGCTCGTCGCCTCACAAGGCGACCTAAAGGGGGTTCCATCGCCAGGCAGGTCGGCTTTTAAACCGACATCACCCTTTCAAATGCCGTGGACGCAAACCAAGGACCACCAACACAACCGTATAAACCGCCCCACCGCCAACAACCAGCATAGCCATCCAAGTAACACGATCCCAAAGCCCCGCAGCTAGCCAGTCTGGCGCAGCCGGCGCAAAGTAGTAGAGCAGAACTCCCATCGCAACATTGGCGACGGTGAGCTGGAAGAGCCACCTACCCCAACCCGGAGCAAAATCATAAACACCTTGCTTAAGAAGGCCCCTTAGCAGCAACCCAGCATTCAGAAATGCGGAAAGCGCGGTAGCCAAAGCCAGGCCGGCATGCGCCAACGGGAAAATAAGCGCGAGGTTAAACACCATATTGGCCGCCATCGCGATCACCGCGATCTTCACCGGTGTTTTAGTGTCCTGACGCGAGAAGTACCCCGGGGCCAGAACCTTAATCAGCATAAATGCGAGCAGACCCAACCCATAGGCTTGCAGACTCATCGACGCCATCTCAACATCGCGCTCAGTCATAGCGCCATAATGGAACAAGGTGGTTAGAAGTGGTTTAGAAAGTACGATTAACGCTACCGAGGCGGGCACACCAATCAGCATCACCATGCGCAGCGCCCAATCGAGCATCTGCGAGAACTTCTCGGGCGACGCCTCAGCATGTTTACGCGACAGGCTCGGAAGAATCACCGTGGCGATCGCAATACCGAAAACCCCGAGCGGCAGTTCAGCTAGGCGATCCGAGTAGTAGAGCCAAGAAACGCTGCCCTGTTGCAAGAATGAGGCGAGCACCGTATCAAGTAAGAGGTTAATCTGCGCCACAGACACCCCGAACAGTGCTGGCAACATCAGTTTTAGAATGCGGCGCACACCCTCATCTTTCCAGCCCATTTGAGGCTTGGGCAGCAGTCGCAGACGTGCGAGGAAAGGCAACTGGAACGCGAGCTGTACCGCACCCGCCATAAACACACCCCAGGCCATCGCCATAATGGGCGGATCAAAAAGTGGGCTGAGGAAAACAGCAGAGCCGATCAGGCAGATATTGAGCAGAACGGGCGTAAATGCCGGCACCGCAAATCGCTCATACGAGTTAAGAATGGATCCCGCAAAGGCAGTGAGAGAAATCAGCATCAAATAGGGAAAGGTGACACGCAGCATATCCGCCGCAAGCGGGAAACTCTCTGAGCCGGACATATAGAACCCAGGCGCAAACAACATCGCTAAGATCGGAGAACCCAGACTGCCGATCAGTGTAACCAGCAACAACACCGAGCCCAGACTGCCAGCGGTTCGATTAACCAACACCTGCACGGCACTCAAATCACGCTGAGTTCGATACTCCGATAACACCGGCACAAACGCCTGCGCAAAAGCACCCTCAGCGAACAGACGGCGCAGAAAGTTGGGAATCTTGAACGCCACAAAAAACGCATCCGACGCCCCACTCGCACCAAAATACCCCGCCACCACAACATCACGAACCAACCCAAGCACGCGCGACAACATCGTCATCACACCCACCACAAGGCTAGAGCGCAGCAGTCCTGCAGATTGGGTCTTAGCTTCGCTCACTCGTTTTCCTTACAGCGGGTTAATGAGCAGATTATCCGGCCTTTACCAACTCCTGCCAAGCCCGTAAATTTGGGCTCTCCTCCAACCTCTTGCCACTCAATATTGGTTTTGACTGGGATTGACGGGATTCGTCGACTCCGAGAGAGCGCTCGAATAACCCTTTTCAGACCCTTGATTGCCATGGAAGGCAATCACGGAGCGCCCAAGGACGGCTCGCAGCGAGTCTGAAAAGGGTTATTCGGGTGCTACCCCCAGAATATACAAAAGAAACCGTGATTCTCACTTGACACCAAAGACCAAGATAGGAATAATTTCGCATCCCGATTTGAGGTGCACTTTCGAACCGCACCGCAAAGGTATTATTAACTAATTTTAAAGGAGCCGGACCGTGGCAAATTCCGCAGGATCCCGTAAACGTGCTCGCCAGGCGGAGAAGCGTCGTCAGCATAACGCTAGCCTGCGCTCCATGGTACGTACCTACATCAAGAAAGTTCAGAAAGCGATCGATTCAGGCGATCAGGCTGCTGCGAACGAAGCGTTCAAAGTTGCTCAGCCAATCATCGACAGCTCTGTAAACAAAGGCATCTTCAACAAGGCTGCCGTTGCACGTACTAAGAGCCGTCTGAACGCTCGCATCAAAGCACTCGCTTAAGCGAACGCTCTAGCCTGAAATAAGGCGAGGCAATAAAAAACCGAGGCATTGACCTCGGTTTTTT
>JAHEDZ010000028.1 GCA_024640955.1 Oceanospirillaceae bacterium | reverse complement strand
CCGACAGAGTCGGCGCCCGCAGGGTCAGAAGCGCAGCTTCTGATCAAAGTAGGTCATTCCCCAGTCCTCAAAGAGCTCACCCCTGCGAGTAGGTCGTCATAGGCTAGCCTATAGTGTTTGCGTTCCCTACGGCATCACCTCATCGTGCATCCCTGCACTTGGCGATGTAAATCCGTCCAGGATTTGAGCGGGTCTCTGGATACCTGTCGGCTGAGTTTCCCCAAGTTTATTTGATTCAAAAAACGTGTTTATACATGCCCGGCATCGAGCTTTTTTGACGTTGCTTTTCCGCCTCACATCCCCTAGCCTCACCAGATGCATTTTATTCTGATAATTATCGGTGTGGTTCTGTTCATCTACTGGCGGTTTTTTCGACCGCGTCAGCTTGAGGTGATCATTCTCTCGGTGTTGGCGACTATCGCAACGATGACGCTGGTGGCAGTGGTTACCGATGATGTGAAGCTAGGCTTCATGTTTGTGCTATCAATTATGGGCTGGAGTCGTCTATTTCAGGATCTGCTGCGTCAAAACTCACCGCTGTCGGTGAAGCTTAAGCGTTTCCTCGGTCGTTAGCCCAGGCCTTCCAAAATTTCTCAAATTCGTTTGCAGGCATCGGCTTCCCATAGAAGTACCCCTTGGCGTGGTTACAGCCTTCAGACATAAGAAACTCGGCCTGCTCTTCCGTCTCTACACCTTCAGCAATAACTTCCATACCTAGGCCGGTACCAATCTCTATAATGGTTTTCGTCGGTGCCATATCGGAAAAGTCGTTGGGTAGCCCACGCGTAAATGATTGGTGCCATCTCTCCAGCTGCTTGCAGCCCTTTTCAAGCACCCAGTCTCCAATTTCAACGATCAAGCCCGACTCCTCTGCGATACGGATGAAGCGCGCTGGGGATACGGTACCTAGCACTTGGTGGTTTCAGCGTATTAGGGCTTCAGCACCTATCACTTCGCGGCGTTGCATATTGATCTGTGGTTGATAGTAGGGAGCTAGCTCATCTCGCTCTATTGCCTGGCGTAGGTCATTCTCTAATAGCAGAACCTTGAAGGCTTTGCGGGTTAGCTCCTAGGTGTAGAACTGGTAAGTATTTCGGCCTTGGGCTTTAGCGTGGAACATCGCAGCATCAGTATTGCGCATCAGCACGGACGCATTCGCACCATCGTCAGGATAAACACAGATACCCATGCTCGCGGTCATATTGACGACTTGGTCAGGTAAGGTGTTGGTTTTTAGGTTTGGGCTGAGCTGACATTAGGGCCTCAATTCAGGGAGCGACCGTTTATATATACCAAGTTTTGCTCTGCTTTGTCGGCAGGGTTTTCTAACTCTAGTAGCGGTTTGATCAGCGTCAAATAGACAGTCGTGACAGATAAGTGGCTTGTTGCAGTTATCTGTAAAAAATTTAGCTACACTATCTGATCTTTCAAATCTGAGCTCCTACTTGTCACTTTATGGCCCAACAAGAGAACCCACCCCGCCGACCCTACCTAGCTCGCGGAGCCGGTGTGATTCGTTGCGTGCGTTGTCATCTGCCGCAGCAGAGCTGTATCTGTGAGTTTTGCAATCAGGTAGGGGCAGGGATTGAATTTGTTGTGTTGATGCACCGTAATGAGTCCTACAAGCCTACGAATACTGGGCGTTTAATCGAGGCTACAATCGCCAATACGCATCTTATTCAGTGGGTATCTCGCTCTGAACCAGGAGAGCAGTTGGCGAGGCTGTTGGCTGACTCGGCATACCAACCGATACTGGTTTTTCCACCCGGGGAAGGCTATCGCGAACGTATGATAAAAACACCTACCCGCGCAGGGCAGTCAGGTAAGCCCCTGTTGATCCTGCTGGATGGTACCTGGCGCCAAGCTCGGCGCATGTTTCGTCTATCTACCTATCTGCAGGATCTGCCGGTAATTAGTTTAGATCAGGTGCGTAGCTCTACCTATGCTCTGCGTAAAGCGATTCACGAAGGGCAGCTGTGTACCGCCGAGGTAGCCGCTGCGTTGCTGCATCAGCTGGGAGAGGAGAAGGCCGGCGACGCCTTGGAGAGTTATTACCAGAAGTTCAACTCGCACTATATCGCCTCTCGCCGCCGCTGGGCTAAGCGCGACTCAAACACCGGCGAAACTTACGAGCCGTAAGAGCGATGTAGAGCGCAGCGCTATTTCGCGAACTTTAAGCATTATGATCAGTTCGCAAATCCGCCCACCAGATAGAGGCACAAAAAAGCCCGGACATTACCGGGCTTCTTAACAGGTTGTGCAGAATTACTCAGCGGGCGCTTCTGCGCTCTCGCCTTCGCCCTGTTCCGCTTTGTGCTGCTCCATCAACTGCTGCAGTTTCTGCTGGTACAGCGCATCGAAATTAACCTGCTGCAGCATCAGAGCTGGGAAGCTTGCTTTAACGGCTAGGTTATCTACCGTTTCACGCGCGTACGGGAAGAGCAGGTTAGGACAGTAGGCACCTAGTGTGTGGTGCATCTGTGCCGGCTCGAAGCCTGAGATCATGAAGATCGCCGCTTGATGTACTTCGATCAGGAACGCAGTCTCTTCACCTACTTTGACGTTAACAGTCAGAACCAGAGTGACTTCGTAGTGGTTCTCATCTAGCTGTGCGTTTTTGGTGTTAACTTCGAGGTTAACGGCCGGAGCCCACTGCTGGTTAAAAATTGCAGGTGCGCCCGGACACTCAAGCGATGCATCCTTAAGGTAGATGCGCTTCATACCAAATTGTGGCTGTGGAGCCTGTGCTTCTTCTGACATTGTTCGTTCCTAAAACTTATCTTAGTTATCGTCGTTGCTGTTCTTTGCCAGCAATTCATCAAGCTGACCGCTACGCTCTAACGCGTAGAGGTCATCACATCCGCCCACATGTACCTCATCGATAAATATCTGTGGGACGGTTCGTCGGCCACTGCGCTGCATCATCTGAGCGCGCAGAGCGGAATCTTGGTCGACATCAATCTCGTTGTACTCAACACCCTTGGAGTCGAGCAGCATTTTGGCACGCATACAGAAACCGCACCAACGTGATGAGTAGAGATCGATAATCATTGGATCACCTTTACTTAGCGACTACAGGCATGTTCTGCCCACGCCATTCGGTCATACCGCCTGACAGGCGGACTGGGTTGAAACCCGCTGCCTTGAGCTTCCGACAGGCTGCGCCCGCAGTCTGACCCATGTTGCAGACAACAATGATTGGCTTCTCTTTATGCGAGTTGAGCTCGCTCATGCGGCGGTCTATATCCGCTAGCGGCACGTTGATTGAGTTGGCGATATGGCCTGCCCCAAACTCTTTTTTCGCACGGATGTCGATAACGACGGCATCCTCTTTGTTAATCATACGCGTAGCTTCTGCAGGCGAGGCTGACTTGCCGCCCTTCTGACGCTCGGTAAAGATCAGCATCATCAGGGTGAATACCCAGGCGAGGACTAACAGAGGGTTGTTGCCGATAAAGTCGAACAGGTTTTCCATGGAGCATCCATCTGTACAAAAATTTATGGTGCAGAAGTATACCCTGACCGGCGTCTCGGTATAAGAGTTTGAGCCAAATTAAGCGGTCAGCGCGTGGCCTTGATGCGGCATAATCGGTAAGATTCACACAACTTAAGTCTTAGATGCTGAGAAGAGAGCAGATGATTACTCCAAAACAGACAAAAGCGCTGATTATTCTTGATGGCTATGGCGTAGAGGCGACTGAATCCTCTGCTGTTGCTGCCGCTAACACCCCAGTGTGGGATCGCCTGTTGAGCGAAAATCCAAATTCACGTATCCAGACCTCTGGTATGGCGGTAGGCCTACCGGATGGCCAGATGGGTAACTCCGAAGTAGGGCACATGAATATCGGTGCGGGCCGCACTGTTTACCAGAACCTGACGCGTATCACCAAGGCGATTGAGGATGGAGATTTTTTTGAGAACAGTGTGCTGTGCGCAGCGATGGATGCGGCGATTGCTAATGGCCGTGCCGTGCATCTGCTGGGCCTGCTGTCGCCGGGCGGTGTGCATAGCCATGAAGATCATATTTTTGCGCTGGCCGAGATGGCGGTAAAACGCGGTGCTAAATCAGTGTATCTGCACGCCATCCTCGATGGCCGTGATATGCCGCCACGCTCTGCTGAGGCCTCACTGAAAGCGGCGGATGCTAAGTTTGCGCAGTTGGGTACGGGTGCGGTAGCGACGGTTGTAGGCCGTTACTTCGCTATGGACCGCGATAACCGCTGGGATCGCGTGCAGCAGGCTTATGACGCAATGACGCTGGGACAGGGTCAGCAGGTGGCAAACTCAGCCGAAGAAGCATTAGCCGCAGCCTATGCTCGTGATGAGAACGATGAGTTCGTTGCTGCAACGGTTATTACGGATGCGGCAGGTCAGCCAAAAGGTGTAATTTCCGACGGCGATGCGGTGATCTGTGCCAACTTCCGCCCGGACCGTGCGCGTGAGATCACCCGCTGCTTCGTTGACGGCGAGAGCTTCGATGGGTTTGCACGAACTGCAACGCCCAAACTTGCCGACTATGTGATGTTGACCGAGTATGCTGCGGATATCCCTGCATCTTGCGCCTACCCACCAAAGAGCATCTCGAATGACCTCGGTGCCTACCTCTCATCGATCGGTCGTACCCAGCTGCGCATATCAGAAACCGAAAAATACGCGCATGTAACCTTCTTCTTTAATGGGGGTGCAGAAGCTGTTTACCCGGGTGAAGATCGGATTCTTGTGCCTTCCCCAGACGTTGCAACCTATGACCTGCAGCCTGAGATGAGCCTGCCAGAGGTCTCTGACAAGCTTTGCGAAGCGATTCGCAGTGGTAAATACGACCTGATCGTTTCGAACTTCGCCAATGGCGATATGGTTGGCCACACCGGTAAGTTCGATGCGGCAGTGAAGGCCTGTGAATCGGTTGATGCAGCGCTAGAGAAGGTACTAGCAGCAATGGCAGAAGTGGGAGGCGAGACTCTTATCACGGCTGACCACGGTAATGTCGAGCTGATGGTAGACCCAAATTCGGGCCAGCCCCACACCTCACACACCACTTGGCCAGTAGCGCTGGTTTATGATGGTCCGCGCAACGCTTCGCTGAAACTGCGAGATGGTGCACTTTGTGACCTGGCACCGACGCTGCTGCAGTTGATGGAACTACCGCAGCCTGAAGAGATGACCGGCCAGTCACTGGCGGATATCTAACTTGAAGCTTCGAGTTGTTGCGTTGCTGTTGGCAAGCCTGATTTTGCCAGCGGCAGCGCAGACTGCGTCTGAAACGGGTGCCGAACTCGAACTGCTCAAACAACAGATCACCAAGCTCGAAAAACAGATTGATGCAGAACTCGGTGATCGTCAATCACTGCAGCGTCAGCTGCGTAACAACGATAAAGAGATCGCTGACCTGACGCTGCAGCAGCTAGACGTGCAGCTGCGTATCAAAGCGCTCAATAGTCGCGCTGGGGATCTCAGCGATCGTCGCTCTCAGTTACAAACCAAGATCGGTCAGAGCCGTGAGCGTCTGCAAAGACTGCTGCTAGAGCAGTATCAACAGGGGCAGCAGCCTCGTTTTAAGTTACTGCTATCCAACCGCTCCCCAGCCGATCTTGACCGAATGATGCGCTACTACGAGGGGATTAGCTCGGCAGTCAAACGCCAGGCGGATGCTTTTAACGCACAACTGGATGCACTGGCGACTACGAATGCCGATATTGATGCCAATGAGGCTGAACTGCGGGCCGAGGGCGAGCTCTTAGCCAAGCAAAAACAAGCAGTTGAGTCTGCGAAGATTAAACGGGTTAAAACGCTCGCCCGTATCAACGACTCAATCGATAAGAAAAAAGGTCGTGTTGCGGAGCTCAATGCAGACGTCGCGCGGCTGCAGAAGCTGCTAGAGGATATCAACCGCTCCGTTGACCTAATGGCGCTGGAGTCAGGCTCTGCCCCCTTTGACAAGAGCCGCGGCAAGCTGGCCTGGCCGGTAGAGGGTAAGGTACTCCAGCGCTTTGGTTCAGAGCGCAGCAGAGATGGCGTGGTGCTGGCGGTAGATGCCGGTAACACGGTCTATGCCATCCACCCGGGTCGCGTGGTATTCTCGGAGTGGTTGCGGGGTTATGGGCTGTTAATTATCGTTGATCATGGCCAAGGCTATATGAGCCTTTACGGCCAAAATCAGTCACTGCTGCGTCAAACAGGCGACTGGGTCAGCGCAGGGGATGCCATAGCGATATCCGGGAATAGCGGTGGCTATGCCCAACCGGCACTTTACTTCTCGATCAGACACAACGCCCAAAGTGTCGACCCGATGAAATGGCTTAAGCGATCATAGCGAGGTAAGCATGTTCAAACTCCGTCCACTGATGCTGGCAACAACTTTTGTAACAACGCTGGCACTGAGCACCGCTGTAGCGCCCGTTTTGGCCGAGGAGTCTGAGCAATCCGAGCAGCTGCCACTGGAAGAGCTACGGATGTTTGCAGAGGTTTTCGGCCGCATCAAAAGTGCGTATGTAGAGCCGGTGACCGATGAGCAACTTCTAGAAGATGCTATTCGCGGCATGGTCGCTGGGCTAGATCCTCACTCCTCTTACTTGGCACCCGACGATTTCGGTAGCCTGCAGGAGAGTACCTCCGGACGATTTGGTGGCTTGGGTATCGAGGTGGGCATGAAGGACGGTTTTATCCATGTTATCTCGCCCATCGATGACACTCCAGCGTCGCGCGCAGGCCTGCAGTCGGGCGACCTGATTATCAAGATTGATGACACTCCGGTTCAGGGTATGGGTCTTACTGAGGCGGTAGATCTACTGCGCGGTGAGATCGGCACCAGCGTGCGGCTATCGATTATGCGCGATTCTGCTGATACACCTTTTGAGGTTGAGATTGAGCGTGCTGCGATTAAGTCGACAAGTGTTAAAAGCCGTTTGCTAGCCGATGGTTATGGCTATGTTCGCATTAGTCAGTTTCAGGCTAATACCGGTGAAGAGCTCAACAAGGCACTCGAAAAAGTCAGTGAGGCTGAGCCGCTCAAAGGGTTGGTTGTCGATCTACGCAACAACCCAGGTGGGGTGCTACAAGCGGCGGTGGATGTATCAGATGCCTTCTTAAAAGAGGGGCGCATTGTTTATACCGAGGGTCGTCTCGAGCGCTCTGAGCTGAGCTTCGACGCGAAGGCCGATACCGCGGTGCCTATGGAGACTCCAGTTATCGTGCTGATAAATGGAGGTTCTGCCTCGGCTTCAGAGATTGTGGCCGGTGCGCTGCAGGATCAACAGCGTGCGGTCATTTTAGGTACGCAGAGCTTTGGTAAGGGGTCTGTCCAGACTATCCTGCCACTGTCGGAGGATCGTGGTGTGAAGATCACCACGGCCCGCTATTTCACTCCGTCTGGTCGCTCTATCCAGGCGCAGGGAATCGTGCCGGATGTCGTTGTGGAGCGCCGCTCGATGACCGATGCAGATACTCCAGAGGTGGACATCGTGCGTGAGCGCGACCTGACCGGTCACTTGGAGAATGGCGATGAAAGTAAACCGCTCGCTGAAGAACTAAGTGGTGAAGACTTCCAGCTTTATCAGGCTTACACCCTGCTCAAAGCGCTGAATATCGTCAGTAAAAGGTAGGAGCGATTTAGCGCGTAGCGCTATTTCGCGACATTACTTCTATGCGGGTGTGGGTCGCGCAATACGTTTTGCTGTCGCCTCAAGAGGCGACCTACTCGTCAATCTTCCCGGGTGCACAGACGATCCAGCCGGCCAGATTCTGTACCGCGATGACGGCGATCATTCCCCAGACTACTAAGGTCCATTCCTGGCTGATGTCGTAGCTTGCTCCTACCAGACTCGGAGTAACACTGGCCCCTAGATATCCAAGACCCTGCACCATCGCTGACAGTGCGGTGGCCTGGCGCATATCGTGAGTTTTTATCGCGAAGAGAACCAGTGCCATACTCAACGAACTACCCCCGTAAACACCCAGTAGCGATACCCAGATTTCGGCAAATTTCTCGGGCAGAAGTAGAAGTCCGAACATACCGGCCAAACCAGTGACCAATATCATCAAAATCAGACCGCGTTGCGACTGCATACGCGCGGCTACGACGGGAATCAAAAAGGCAGCAGGCAGGCCGACCAGTGCCAGCAGTGAGGTTAGTGAGCCCGCATAGACGTCGCTGTAGCCACTATCCATTAGAAGACGCGGCAACCAGGTGGCTAATACATAGAACACAGAGGACTGCAGTCCCATAAATGCGGTAAGTGCCCAGGCCTTTGGTAGCCGCCAGACGCTGGCACTCGGTGTCGGCATGTTTTTGGGTGTGAACTGCACGCGTAACATCGGTAACCAAACCAGTGCCGCAAGCAGAGGTAGCAGCGCCCAGACAACCAAGGGAGCTTGCCAGCTACCAAAGTAGTCGCGCATTGGAATGGCGCTGACAATACTCAGCGTGGCACCGAGTGTCAGAACGACGGTGTAGAGGCCGGTCAAAGAGCCACTCTGTTTCGGAAATAGCCCTTTTACCAGCCCGGGAATCAGCACGTTAAGAACGGCAATACCCGTACCCAAGAGTAGGGTGCCCAGCAGCATGATTGGGAAGTGCATCAGCAGGCGCAGAGCCGCTCCAAGCGCTATCAATAGTGTTGCACCGAGTACAACTCTCAACGGCTCAACTTTTCGAGCCAGGGCTGGCACCAGTAGCGAGATCACACCGAAGCAGATCAGCGGAAGCGTCATTAGCATTCCGAAAGCAGAGGCGCTAACCCCAAGATCAGCTCGCATATCGGCCACGATAGGTCCGATAACAACTAATCCGCCACGCAGATTCGCCGCTGCCAACATTAGCGCAAAGATGGCGCCGATAAAGGCCCAACGGCGATTATCGAAATGTCCGCTCTGCAAGTCAGACACTCTTCGTACGGAATAGGCCCTGAGCTAGGCGAGTCCATTGTTCCGGCCAGAACTCGGTCGGACGGCGACGGAAATCGGTTCGCACGTACTGACGGATGCGCCCTTCAGCCGTGGCGATAATCAGGTTAGCCGCCGAGCCTGCTGGAATTTCGGTACGTGAGCCATCGCGCACCTCGGCTTCACGCAGAACTTGCTTGATCTGGGTCTCTAGACGCTCGAACAGCTGATTGACCTGCGTGCGCAGGCGTTCGGTTTCACCGGCGAGCGCATCGCCCGCTAGGATACGCGCCATACCGGGGTTCTTCTCAACGAAGGCGAGCAGCAGGGTCATCATCTGCTCGCATTGGCGAGCAGCGCCAGCATCTGATTGCACAATCAGCTTAACACGCGTGAAGATGGTCTCCTCGATAAAGTCGATTAGCCCCTCGAACATGCGCGCTTTGCTCGGGAAGTGACGGTAGAGCGCCGCCTCAGATACCCCCACCTCTTTCGCCAAGGCAGCAGTCGTAATACGCTGGCCGGGGTTATTCTCTAGCATGCCGGCTAGAGCTTGCAGAATCTGCTCGCGACGCGAGACTTTCAGTTCGCTCATGCTCCAACCTTTAAGTTTTTATTGGTGATCAGCGTGCCCACACCCTCGTCGGTGAAGATCTCCAGCATACAGGAGTGCTCAACACGGCCATCGATAATATGAGCCGAAGTGACCCCTGATTTAACAGCGCTGAGAGCGCAGTCGATCTTAGGCAGCATACCGCCGTAGATAGTACCGTCCTCAATCAGGTCATCTACCTGTTTTGGAGATAGGCCAGTTAGTACTGCGCCGTCTTTATCCATCAGGCCGGCAATATTGGTTAGTAGAATCAATTTTTCTGCCTGAAGCACCTCGGCAACTTTGCCTGCAACCAGGTCGGCATTAATGTTGTAAGAGGCACCATCTTCGCCTACGCCTATCGGAGCAATGACTGGAATGAAGTCAGACTCCACCAGCATCTCTAGTACCTTCACGTTGACGCGCTCAACTTCGCCGACATGACCAATATCGATAATCTCGGATGCTTCCATCTCGGGTGTTTTGTGTTTCACCTTCAGCTTGCGGGCACGCAGCAAGTCACCATCTTTTCCGGTCAGGCCGATCGCTTTGCCGCCGGCAGAGTTGATTAGGCCGACGATCTCCTTGTTAACTGCACCACCGAGCACCATCTCAACCACATCCATGGTTTTGGAGTCAGTTACGCGCATCCCATTGACGAAGTGGGACTCAATCTTCAACTGCTCCAGCAGTTCGCCAATCTGTGGGCCGCCACCGTGTACAACAATCGGATTCAGTCCGATCAGCTTGAGCATTACGATATCGCGGGCAAAGCTCTTTTTAAGCTTGTCGTCAGTCATCGCATTACCGCCGTACTTAATCACCAGTGTCTTGCCAACAAAACGCTGGATGTAAGGCATCGCCTCGGCGAGTACATTTGCAGTAGAGATCGCTTGATCGCGGTTAAGTGGCATGTCTGCCTCCTGATCTATCAGTTAAAAAGCTCGATCGCGCAATCATCTGCGCCTATCTGAGCCAAATTTTGGTTAAATATTGTAATTATCTCGTTAATTCTTTCTTGGCTATTCGCCTCGAAACGAACCACGAGTGCCGACTCAGTGTTTGAAGCTCGTACAAGGCCCCAGCCATCCGGATACTCGACACGCAGTCCATCGATGCTAATGAGTTCGCTAGCGTTGAATTCGGTGTTCTCTAGGAGGCGAACAATTTCAAATTTGCGCTCGTCGGCTACCTCAATGCGCATTTCAGGGGTGCTCAAACGTTGCGGAAGTGCGTCAATCAGCTGATCCAGAGTCTGCCCCTTGCGCTGCATAAGCTCTAACAGGCGTACCGCCGTGAAAAGCCCATCATCAAAGCCATACCAATCAGCAAAGTAGTAGTGAGCGCTAAGTTCACCGCCACAGAGCGCACCACTTGCCTGCATCAATCGCTTCATCGGTGAGTGACCAGTGCGGCCGATCTGAATCGCTCCGCCTTTTGATTCTATTTGTGAGCGCACCAGTGAGCTGCATTTGGCATCCATCAGCACCAGGCCAGGCTCCTGTTCAAGGATATCGCCTGCCAGAAGCATCAGCAGTTGGTCAGGAACCAAGATACGACCACTCGCACTGACGGCAACCACCCGGTCTGCGTCGCCATCGAGTGCGAATCCGATATCGGCTTTTTGCTTCACCACCGCGCGCTGAAGTTCGAATAAATTGCTGGCAACGCAGGGGTCCGGCGAGTGGTTGGGGAAGTCGCCATTTACATCTGCGAAAAGTAGGCTTAAACGGGTATTTAGGCGCTTAAACAGCATCTCCGTTACGGGACCGCCAATGCCATTACCACAATCGACGACAACCTTCATGCCCGGCTTGAGCTCAAATCGTTGTGCGATGGCGTGCACGTAGGAGGCATTTTGTGTTTGCTCGCGTAGTTTACCTGCCCCCGAGTGCAACTCATTGCTGCCGGCAAGGGTAGCGAGTTCGCTAATCTCATCATCGAGCAGAGCACGATTGTTGAGGATCAGCTTTAGGCCGTTCTGATCGCTGGGGTTGTGGCTTGCGGTCAACACGACGGCATTCATCGCCTGCTGCTGCTGTGCGGCGGCAAAGTAGACCACAGGTGTGGCACAGAAACCGCAGTCGAGTACATCAGCACCACCCTCGCGTAGCCCTGCAACTAAGGCCTGTTTGAGCTCGGGGCTAGAGTTGCGGCCATCGGCACCTACGCAGACCCGGGCATCATTAAGCCCTTGTAGTTGATGGGCATAGGCGCGCCCGAGCCAGTAAACGGTCTGCGCGGTTAGCTGAGTGGCGACCCGACCGCGAAAGTCGTAAGCACGGACTATCTCCCGGTCTATTGTCTGCAGAGGTTGACGGAAATCAGTGCTCATTGGTGCTCATTTGCTTAGCAATTTGTTCGATCAGTGTCTGTGCAAGTGAGTGTTTGCTATCGCGCGGCAATTTGAAGTCACCGGCTGTGCTGACGAGCGTTACCTCGTTCTCATCAGCGTTGAACCCGATTCCGCTCTGAGATACATCGTTGGCGATTACTAGGTCGAGGTTTTTACGCTGCAGTTTGGACCGTGCATGACTGAGTACGTTTTCAGTCTCGGCAGCGAAGCCGACGGTGAAGGGACGTTCTGGAAGGGCCGATACACTGGCAATGATGTCAGGGTTCTTGACCAGGCGCAGCTCCATCAGCTCCTCCTGACCCTTCTTAATCTTCTGATCGGCCACAGCCACAGGACGATAATCGGCTACCGCGGCAGCACCGATAAAGATGTCGGAGGAGGGTGCCAGTTCAAGGGCGGCTACTAGCATCTGTTCAGCCGTTTCAACGTTGACACGCTGTACACCGGCGGGTGTCTCGAGACTTACCGGCCCGGAAATCAGCACAACCTCTGCGCCGGCTTTGGCGGCTGCTGCAGCTAGGGCGTAACCCATCTTGCCGGAGCTGTGATTGGAAATGTACCGCACTGGATCGAGCGCTTCGCGGGTGGGTCCGGCCGTGATGCAGACACGCAACCCCTTTAAACGCGGCTCACCAAAGGCCTCAGCGGCTAGCTGAACGAGTTCAGCAGGTTCGAGCATGCGCCCTGGCCCTACGTCGCCGCACGCCTGCTCCCCTGCACCGGGTCCCCAAAGATGCACGCCCTGAGCCGCCAGACGCTGCGCATTCTCTTGTGTACGCGGATCACGCCACATCGCTTGATTCATCGCTGGGGCGACACAGATTGGCGCATCACTCGCTAGACAGAGGGTCGTCAACAGGTCATTGGCCATACCGTGGCTTAGCCGTGCCATAAAATCGGCACTGGCCGGGGCTATCAGGATCAGGTCAGCCCAGCGAGCCAATTCGATGTGGCCCATTCCCTGCTCGGCCTCAGGGTCCAAAAGGCTTTGGTGAACGGGGTTACCAGAGAGCGCCTGCAGCGTCAGAGGGGTGATGAACTCAGCGCCTGCTGCAGTCAACACGATGCGCACATTCGCACCTGCGCCAACCAAGGCGCGCGTCAGTTCTGCGCTCTTGTAGGCAGCGATTCCACCCGTGATTCCCAGCAAAATATTGCGGTTAGTAAGTCTATGCATACCCCGAAAGCCCAGTCATAGCTGAATTGGTTAGGAAGTGGAGAATAGCACCTATACTGAAAACCAAGCAATCTAGAAGCGTGCACAAGGAGGTGCAAAGATGAAGATTCAGAACTGGCCGGCCGCCGAACGGCCACGGGAGAGGCTGCTGGCAAAGGGCGCCGCAGCACTCAGCGATGCCGAGCTGCTGGCGCTCTTTATCGGGCAGGGGTTGCCGGGGCAGAATGCTGTTGAGTTGGCGCGCAGCTGGTTGAGCAGTCATCAAGATCTCGCCGGGCTGTTGGCGCTCGAATATAAAAGCTTCTGCGATCTCAATGGCGCCGGCAGTGCCCGCTATGTGCTGCTGCAGGCGGCGCTGGAGCTCGGGCGACGGGTAATCAGTCAGCCGCTATTGCGGGGAAGCGCGCTCACCAATCCAGAGCAGGTAGAGCAGTTCCTGCAACTCCAGCTAGCGCGCTCCCCGCGTGAGCACTTCGGTGTACTCTTTTTGGATACTCAGCATCGCGTCTTGCACTGGGAGGTGCTCTTTAGCGGTACGCTCAATGCTGCTGCGGTCTACCCGCGTGAAGTGGTGCGGGCTGCTCTGCAGCACGGGGCAGCGGCTGTGATCTTGGCGCACAACCACCCTTCGGGTGTTGCTGAGCCCTCTCTGGCGGATCGTCAAATCACTGAACGCATTCAGCAGGCTCTGGCACTTGTGGATATTCGCACCCTGGATCACTTGGTGCTGGGCGCGGGTGTAACCGTCTCGTTTGCCGAGCGGGGGTGGCTTTGAAACCGCTTTGACCACTGAATAGTGGTGATTATTTGCACAAAATAGTGGCGTATACAGGGGCTGTTGTGTATCATTGCGCGCCTCTGTCTCACTGGTACGGGATTTTTGTCTCGTTTTCGGACGCTCCGCCTGAGGCTGCAACGTGGTTTTTTTCCGGTTAAACGGGGAATCTGCAGCCAATAAAGATCTGACAGGGTTAAGAAAACATTATTAACTGAGGTTTTAAAATGTCTCGAGTATGTATGGTTACTGGTAAGCGCCCAGTAACAGGAAACAACGTTTCCCACTCACAGCGCAAAACACGTCGTCGCTTCCTGCCAAACCTGCACTGGCACCGCTTTTGGGTAGAGAGTGAAAACAAATTTGTACGTCTGCGCGTCTCTTCGAAAGGTATGCGCATCATCGACAAGAAAGGCATCGACTCCGTTCTCGTTGACGTTCGTGCAAGCGGCAACAAAGTTTAAGCATAAGGAGCTAGATCATGGCTAAAGGCGCACGCGAAAAGATCCGACTGGTTTCTTCTGCTGGTACAGGTCACTTCTATACCACAGATAAGAACAAGCGTAACACTCCAGACAAGTTCGAATTCAAGAAATACGATCCTGTTGTACGCAAGCACGTTATCTACAAGGAAGCTAAGATCAAGTAATTGATTTTGCTTCTAAAAGAACCCGCACTCAGATAGTCTGGCTGCGGGTTCTTCGTTTTTAAGGCTCTCTGAAATGCACTTCTCCCAAAATTTCACCCGCGCAGTTCCCTTTCTCTTTGTTGGATTGTGGAGTACCGGCTTCATCGGTGCCCGTTGGGGTTTGCCCTACATTGAGCCGTTTAACTTTCTATTCATTCGGATGCTGCTAACACTGCTAGCCTTTCTCGGCTTAATTTTGTGGTTCAAAGCGCAATGGCCGACTTTGAGGCAGAGCGGTCACCAGATGGTGACGGGCAGCCTTATCCATGCCGGTTATCTTGGGGGGGTCTTTGCTGCGATTAAATTGGACCTGCCTGCCGGCGTAGCCGCGATTATCGTCGGTCTGCAGCCTTTGCTGACAGCATTTCTATCAAAGTACTTTTTGGGTCAGTCACTCAGTCAGCGCGGTTGGATCGGTCTATGGCTGGGACTGGTTGGCGTGATTGTCGTACTTGGTTCGGGGGTGTTTGAGCATCAGTTTGAAGTACATCCAGGGGCTCTAGTCGCCGCCCTGGTGGCGCTCTTCAGTATAACCATTGGCACCCTATACCAAAAACGCTTTGGCACAGGGGTCAATCTACTAACTGCGTCCTTTGTACAGTATGTGGCTACGGCGATCTGGATGGGGCTGCTGACCTTCAGTTTTGAAACCCGTGAGATCATTTGGGATCCCAACCTAATAAGCGCATTAGCCTGGTTGGTGTTTGGTCTTTCAGTCAGCGCTATTTTGCTACTGCTGCTTATGATTCGTGAAGGCGAGTCAGCTAAGGTGGCTAGCTACTTCTACCTGGTACCTATGGCAACGACGGTTGAAGCCTGGCTGCTCTTCGATGAGCAGTTGTCGATGCTGGCACTGGCGGGTATTGCGGTTACCGTGATGGGTGTCTATCAAACCCAACGGGCGATAACCGCGAAGGTCTAATGCTAGTCGACAGAACAGCTCATATCCTGACCGCAGCACATCGGTGATTTGATCTTGCCGTGGCCGTTTGGACAGCTTGAGATTTGCACTTCGCCGCCATCCTCGAGTTTCAGACTGCCGTTTTCTAGTGGTGCGTCACAGTGGCCGCAAGTTGCGTTGACAGACATGCCACAGACCTTACATTCGTACGTTGCCATGAAGTTGCTCCTCTTTACCGTTGTTCGTAAGCGTTGATCGCTCACTCAGTTTAAACCTTTTCGTAATATGGTTCCTAGGTGGGGTGGGACTCCTATCGAAAAGAGGTAGAATTTGACTATTAAATTTGGACTCATAGGTGCCGTCAGATGAAAAAAGTGATGATGTTAGGTTCGGGTGAACTGGGCAAAGAGGTTGTTATCGCACTGCAGCGGTTGGGGCATCATGTGATCGCTTGTGACGCTTACGATGGGGCGCCGGCTATGCAGGTGGCGGATACCTTTGAAGTCTTCTCAATGCTCGATGGTGATGCCCTAGATGCCGCTGTTGCCAAGCATCAGCCCGATATTATCGTCCCTGAAATTGAGAGCATCCGCACCGATCGTTTCTACGACTACGAAGCTCAGGGGATTCAGGTAACACCGAGCGCCAAAGCGGCTAACTTTACGATGAACCGCAAACTTATCCGTGATCTGGCGGCTAAGGACCTGGGGCTTCGTACTGCACCTTATGACTACGCGACAACCTATGAGGAGTTCGAGGCGGCGGTTGCGAAAGTGGGTATCCCTTGTGTGGTTAAACCGCTAATGTCGAGCTCGGGTAAGGGGCAGTCTGTAGTTAAGAGTGAAGCCGATATGGGTCATGCATTTGAGTATGCGCTAGAAGGTTCGCGCGGTGACTTGAAAGAGATGATCGTTGAGGGCTTTATTGATTTTGATTTTGAGATCACGCTATTGACGGTCACGCAGAAGAGCGGCGAGACACTCTTCTGCTCGCCGATCGGCCATCGTCAGGAGCGTGGCGACTACCAGGAGAGCTGGCAGCCCTGTTATGTCGAGCCGAGTCAGCTGGAGGAGTGTAATCAGATGGCTAAGACGGTAACCGAAGCGCTGGGCGGTGCCGGTATTTGGGGTATCGAGTTCTTTATCTCAAAAGACGCAGTCTACTTCTCTGAACTGAGTCCGCGCCCGCATGATACTGGTATGGTGACGCTGGCAGGTACACAGAACTTCAACGAGTTCGAACTCCATGCCCGCGCGCTATTGGGGCTACCGATCCCGGCCATTGAGCAGCGTTACCCAGGCGTTAGTGCTGTAATTTTGGCCTCGCAAGAGGGGACGCCCAGTATTACAGGAATCGAAGCGGCGTGCGCCTACCCGCAGTCAGATCTGAAAATCTTCGGTAAGCCAACAACACGCCCATACCGGCGTATGGGGGTAGCGCTGGCTTATGACCGTACCGGTGAGGAGAGTATGGACGAGCTACGTGCGCGTGCAGCTGAGATCGCCTCTAAAGTTAAGGTGCACTAGCAGCGTGCCTGAATTACCGGAGGTTGAGACGACCCGCCGAGGGATAGAGCCGCACATTGATCAGCAGCGGGTCAGTGACGTACGCGTGCGCCAACCTATGCTGCGTTGGGCTGTGCCGTCCAATCTAACCGAGCTGTTAGTTGGCGAGCAGGTACGCGCGGTCAGACGCCGCGGCAAGTATGTGCTAGTTAACTTTGAAGCTGGCGACCTGCTGATCCATTTGGGCATGTCCGGAAGCTTGCGGGTGCTACCTCAAGAGACGCTGCCGGCGAAGCATGATCACGTCGATATAGTTTTTGAAACCGGCATGATGATTCGTCTTACGGACCCTCGGCGCTTTGGTGCCGTGCTCTGGCAGCCATCGGGCGAGGTCCACAAACTTTTAGCCTCTCTGGGGCCTGAGCCACTCACTGATGCCTTCGATGTTGAGCATCTAGCTAAAGCCTGCAAGGGGCGTTCGCAAGCGATCAAGTTGTTGATCATGAATGCGCATGTGGTTGTCGGCGTCGGCAACATCTACGCTAATGAAGCGCTGTTTCGCGCAGGCATTGACCCTCGGCGGGCTGCTGGGAAGGTCTCTAAACAGAGGTTGGCACGCCTAGTAGAAGAGATTAAAGCGGTTCTGGACTATGCTATAAAACGCGGCGGCACCACACTGCGGGACTTTCTCGCCTCTGATGGTAAGCCGGGCTATTTCGCTCAGGAGTTGCTTGTCTACGGCCGGGCGGGTGAGCCTTGTAAGAGCTGCTCTAAAGCGTTGAAAGAGATTCGTCTTGGACAGCGCTCAACGGTCTTTTGTACCCACTGCCAACGGTAAGCCTGTGACTCAAGTTCTGCTTCAGCTACCACCCAGCGTCGACGCCCTGCAGATCAGTATGCGTCAAGGGCTAGGGATTGCCGGACTACTCGAACTGCGCGAGTGTTGGCTGTTTGAAGAGCAGCTACATGTTGAGATCTACCCGCGTTCACACGACGCCCCGACGCTGGTCTTCCTGCCCGGTATAGGTACCTATGTTGAACTCTATGCTGAGCTCTTGAGTGCGCTGCACAACCGCGGTTTTAATGTGGTTGCGATTGATCCCCCGGGACATGGTTTTTCCGCAGGCCCGCGTGGTCGATTCGAAGTTATCCCATTCGTGCAGCAGATCAGTCGCCTGATAGATGAACTTCAGCAGCGATTTACCGGCCACTGGGGCGCCTATGGCTACTCTATTGGAGCAGTTAGCGCACTTGCACTAGCGGAGCGCGATGAGCGAATTGATACGCTGGTATGCGGTACCTTGCTGCTCAGTGAGTTCCCTCCGGATTTGGTACATGCACTAGGCTGGTCCTGGACATCAATGAGTGCAGTCTGGTTCCCGAGTGTCTGTGTGCCACTGCGCAGTTTTATCGATTTTGAGACGCTTCTGGGCAGCCACCCGGCAGGGCGGTGGATCAATCAGGATCGGCGTATCGTTTTCGACTATCCGTTAGCGACCCTGGCAAACCTATTTAGCCATAAGTGCGGCATTTTGGATCGTGCTTTCCCGTTCCGTCTGTCGATTCTCCAGGGTGACTGCGATGAAGTGCTGTCGATCGACTATGCGCAGAAGGTGAAGGAGGAGTCTGAGCACCCGATAGCGCTGGAGGTTGTGGCGGGAGCCGGGCATATGTTGCCTTGGGACGATCCAGAGGGTTTAGCTAAGCGGGTTTGGGATTGTTTTGAGGTTTAGTATTATTACGGGCAAAGAAAGGGCCCTCGATCCGTCGTGAGCCCTCGGTTGAGATCTTCCTTTATCCTTGCAGCCTTATCCGCATCCTGCGTAACCCTGATCGCCGCGTAAAATCTCAAATAATATCAATCCTTGATTGCTGGTTAGTCCTTAACCAGCGGTCCACATGGGTAGATTAAGTTATTTGGGGGTGGTATGACATTGGAATAATTCCTAAATTTCGGATTTTTTTAGAATAAATAATCCATTTCATCTGGCCGTGAACGAAAATGCGGAAAACTTCAGCAATCTGTGTCCAGCATCGCACCTAAACGGGTAGCGGGGTATACTCCCTCCCATTCAATTAATCACTCCATTGAGGTGTAAAGTGGCCTTCGACCCCAGTCAGCGTGCTTTTCCATCTATTCGTATGCGCCGCATGCGTGCCAATGAGTTCTCGCGTGCAATGATGCGTGAGTCGCAGCTCACACCGGCAGATTTCATCTACCCGATGTTCGTGATTGAGGGTGATGACTGTTCTGAAATCGTGCCATCGATGCCGGGTGTTGAGCGCCTAAGCATTGACCGTCTAGTCAAAGCGGCATGCGAAGCCTGGGATCTCGGTATACCTGCGATCGCGCTCTTCCCCGTTACTCCTCTTGAAGTTAAATCCTTAGAGGCGGAAGAGGCTTGGAACCCGGAAGGGCTGGCTCAGCGAGCAGTGCGTGCAATTAAAGCGGCTTGCCCGAAAATTGGCGTTATCACCGATGTGGCGCTGGATCCGTTTACGACTCATGGTCAGGACGGCATCATTGATGACGAAGGTTATGTCCTTAATACAGAGACAGTGGATGCACTCGTCAAACAGGCACTGTCTCACGCCGCAGCAGGTGCTGACGTTGTCGCGCCGAGTGATATGATGGATGGCCGTATCGGCGCTATCCGTGAAGCACTTGAAGCGAACGGCTTTATCAACACGCGTATCCTGGCCTATTCGGCGAAGTACGCCAGTGCCTACTATGGTCCTTTTCGAGATGCCGTGGGCTCGGCGGGCAACTTAGGTAAGGGCAACAAGTACTCCTATCAGATGGATCCAGCTAACTCGAATGAGGCGCTACACGAGGTGGCGCTGGACCTCGCCGAAGGTGCGGATATGGTGATGGTGAAACCTGGAATGCCTTACCTGGATATCGTGCGCCGTGTTAAGTCTGAACTCCAGGTGCCCACTTTTGCCTACCAAGTGAGCGGTGAGTACGCCATGCATATGGCGGCTTTCGACAAAGGCTGGCTAGATGAAGAGTCGGTGATGCTTGAGTCTCTGCTTGCGTTCAAACGCGCTGGTGCCGATGGCATCCTGACCTACTTCGCAGTCAAGGCAGCACGCTTGTTGAATCGAGTTTAAGCCTCTTTTAAAAGTAGTTCTGCAAAGCCCCGGCGGTAGTCGGGGTAGATTAGCTCATAGCCTGTCGCGTGCATTCTCTCGTTGCGACAGCGTTTGCTCCCTCCGCGTTGAATTGGTACCTGCGAGCGAATTTCCACCCCCATCTGCTGTGCCAGCCAATGTGTAATTTCGCCTATTGGGCTGGGTGCATCGTCAGTCGCTAGATAGACCGGTTCGAGTGTCTCGCCTTGCGCACTCATCTGCACCAGGTGCGCAATAAACCGAGCAGCATCATCGCGGTGAATACGGTTGCTGTAGTGCATCGGCTCCAAGGGGGCGACCTCGCCGCAGCGTACTCGGCTAAGTAGATGCATACGCCCAGGGCCGTAAATGCCCGAAAGTCTGATACGACTCACCGATGGGTGAGCAGCGGCAAGTGCTAGCTCTCCTTGCAATAGGCGTTCGCCAAACGGGTTGCTGGGAGCAGCCACGCTCTCTTCGTCGATCCACTCATGGTGATTCTGAGAATAAACTCCGGTGGAGCTAGTAAGTAGAACGCACTTCGGTGCTTCTGGCAGCGCTGCCAAAACCTTGAGCGGGCCGTCGACATAAATTCTTTGATAGGTATCGAGATCGCGGGACTTTGCTGCGGCGGTGTAGAGCAGATAATCAACTTGCGGTAATTTTGGTGGCGCATCGCCGTTTAATAGGTCATATTCTATTGGGACCACTGAAGTTGATAGCTGGTCTATATTGCGGCGCATGCCGTAAACGCGAAAATCTGCAGCGCACAAACGCTCTGCAATTGCGTTTCCCAAGTCTCCGCAACCGGCAATAAGAACAGATAACTGCGCCACTGAAACCACTCCTTTTAGTCACTCACACTGAGGTTTTGGCTAGAGTTCTGGCTAGGGTAGCAGAGGATAGCTCATGACGCTTACTGAACTTCGCTATATCGTTACCCTCTCTCGTGAGCAGCACTTCGGCCACGCGGCGGAGCGCTGTTTTGTGAGTCAACCCACCCTCTCTATCGCGGTGAAAAAGCTTGAGGAAGAGTTGGGTGTGGCGCTGTTTGAACGCAGTAAAAACGCGGTCCGTGCTACACCGGTTGGCGAGCGTGTGGTTAAGCAGGCGCAGAAAGTGCTTGAGCAGGCCGATGCGATCAAAGAGATCTCCAAAGAGGGTAAAGACCAGCTCGCCAGTGCGATTCGTGTCGGTGCAATCTACACCATCGGCCCCTACCTCTTTCCCAAGCTAGTCCCTGAGATGCAGCGCATTGCACCACAGATGCCGCTCTATATTGAAGAGAACTTTACTGAGACGCTGCGTCATAAACTGCGTAAGGGCGAACTGGATGCGATTATCATTGCGCTGCCGTTCCACGAACCTGATGTTCTGACTCGCCCCCTGTATGACGAGACCTTCAGCCTGATTACACCAAAAGACCATCCGTTGGTGGCCAAAGGCCAGGTGGATAGCACGGAACTGAATGAATTGAGCCTGCTGCTGCTGGGTGAGGGGCACTGTTTTCGTGATCAGGTGCTGGAGGCATGCCCGTCTATTAACCAGTCTTTCCATGATCAGCAGCGAGTTACTGAGGGGAGTTCCCTAGAGACCATACGTATGATGGTTGCCTCGGGTTTGGGTACGTCGGTACTGCCGAGATCGGCGATTGAGGGGCACCCAACTCAAGGTATGGTTGAAGTTTTACCCTTTAAACCGCCACAACCACAGCGTACAGTAGCCCTAGGTTGGCGAGCTAGCTTTCCGCGTCCCCAGGCGATAGACGCTTTGGTGAACGCCATAATCAAGTGTCACGGATCCGATTAACACCAGACTCATGCCCCTTACAGCTACTGCTGAGCGCCCGGTAACCGATCTGAAAGGGGTCGGCACGGCGCTCGCACTCAAACTGCAGCGACTCGGCATCAGCCAACTGCAGGATCTGTTTTTCCACCTCCCTGCTCGCTATCAGGATCGCACGCGCCTCTCTGCCATGGGCGGTTTGATGCCATCTATAGAGGCGGTGGTAGAGGGTGAGGTACAGCTCTGCGATATTCAGATGGGACGCCGTCGTGCACTGCTGTGCCGACTGCATGATGGTACCGGTTTACTGACACTCAGATTTTTCCACTTCAATGCGGCACAGAAGAATCAGCTCGCTAAAGGTGCGCGCGTGCGCTGCTTTGGTGAGGTACGTCCAGGCCCGGCCGGCTTGGAGATGGTGCACCCCGAGTATCGAGTACTAAAAGCGGGTAAAGAGGAGCCGCTAGAGCAGGCTCTCACCCCAATCTATCCGTTAACAGAGGGTGTCACACAGAGCCGGCTGCGAAGTCTGATTTTGCAGGCTTTAGAGATGCTCGGGAGCCAGCCACTTGAGGAGCTGGTACCTGAGGGTGAGTTGAAACGGCGTAACTATCCGGCGCTGACGGATGCGATTCACTATCTACACAAACCACCGGTAGAGGCTGACCAACAGGCGCTATTGGCCGGAACGCACCCTGCCCAGCGCCGCTTGGCGTTTGAAGAGCTGCTGGCGCATAACCTGACCTTGCGCCAGGCGCGCACCAAGATTCAGCGTTATGGTGCCCCGCCACTGAAAGCGACCGGACGTCTCAGTCGCCCCTTTTTAGATCAATTACCGTTTCAACTGACCGGCGCGCAGCTGCGGGTTGCGCGCGAGGTTGCCCGGGATATGAACTCAGAGCAGCCGATGCTGCGCCTGATTCAGGGTGATGTGGGCTCGGGTAAGACGATGATAGCTGTGCTGGCGGCCTTGCAATCGATTGAGAATGGCAGGCAGGCCGCAGTGATGGCGCCTACCGAAATCCTTGCAGAACAGCACTACATCAACTTCAAAGGTTGGCTTGAACCCATGGGGCTCAAGGTGTGCTGGCTAGCAGGTAAGGTGAAGGGTAAGGCGCGTGCAGCAGTACTCGAGGAGATCGAGAGCGGTGAGGGGCAGATCATTGTCGGTACCCATGCGCTGTTTCAGGACGACGTGCACTTTAACGATCTCGCGGTGGTGGTGATTGATGAGCAGCACCGCTTTGGCGTGGATCAGCGCCTGAGTCTGCGTGAAAAGGGGCGCAAAGACGGCACTTTGCCGCACCAACTGATTATGACGGCGACGCCGATACCGCGAACCCTAGCGATGAGCGCCTATGCTGACCTCGACTGCTCCATTATTGATGAGTTACCACCGGGGCGTACGCCGGTTAAGACTCTGGCGATCGATGATTCGCGTCGGGCCGAGGTCATTGAACGGGTGCGCCAGGGCTGCTCACAGGGTAAACAGGCCTATTGGGTCTGCACCCTTATTGAAGAGTCTGAAGCTCTGCAGTGTCAGGCGGCTGAGACCACGGCAACCGAACTTGCTGAGTTCCTGCCGGAGCTGCGTATCGGCCTGATACATGGGCGTTTGAAGCCGGCGGAGAAGGCAGAAATCATGGCGAGTTTCAAAGCGCATGAGTTGGATCTGTTGGTTGCGACAACGGTCATTGAGGTCGGCGTGGATGTGCCCAACTCGAGTTTGATGATTATTGAGAACCCGGAGCGTTTGGGGTTGTCGCAGCTGCATCAGTTGCGTGGTCGAGTCGGACGTGGATCACAAGAGTCTTTCTGCGTTCTGATGTATCATGCACCGCTATCGCGGCAGGGGCGCGAGCGGATAGCGGTGATGCGGGAGACCACTGACGGTTTCCGCATTGCTGAGCGCGACCTCGAGCTCCGCGGTCCGGGAGAGGTGCTGGGCACCCGCCAGACCGGCATGATGCAGTTTAGAATCGCTGATCTGCAGCGCGATGCGGACCTGATGGAGGCGGTGCACCAGTGTGCCGTTCATATCAGTAGCGAGTCGATCCAAGCCGTCGCACTAGGCCGCCGCTGGATTAGTGACGCAGAGCAATACGCACAGGTTTAATAGATGCAACCAACGATACAACAGTTAGCCATAGTTAAAGAGCAGATCGGACGTGAGCCACGTGGCATCGCCGCCGTGGCGGTCGCCAACCCCGAAGGTGTTCCGCTGGTACTGCGGATGCGCTCGCTGGTGAATGACAAGCCTTTTCCAACACTCTACTGGCTCTCTAGCCGCGATCTCAGCCGGGAGATCGGTCGCATCGAAATGACCGGTTGGATCAAGCGCTTTGAAGAGGAGCTGGCCGATGACGCGCAGCTGCGCGCCGCTTTTCATCAACAGCAGCAGGGCTACGTCGATCGTCGTTGGGAGCTGATGGACCCCTCGGATCGTGCCCGTTTAGAGTCTCTGGGTTACACTGATATGTTTAACAAGGTGGGAATCGGCGGGATCAGTAGTTGGGATAAGGTGCGTTGCTTGCATATGCAGTATGCGCATCATCTTGCCGGTGACAATCTAGTGGGCCTACGTCTAGATGCAGAGTTCAAATTAAATGAGCTGAAACCGCAGATCTAGTAGGAGCCCCCTAAAAGGGTGGCGACTGGGTCGCGTGCTGCGCTCGCTCCTACATACCTCCTACCAAATAAACAAAAAAGGGAAGCTTACAAGCTTCCCTTTTTTGCGCCAATTGCGCAATCAACCCGCAGCGATGAGCCCTTCGTACTTGGTCATCAGCATATCTTCGGTCTCGACGTGATCAGGATCCTTCGGGATACAGTCTACTGGGCAGACCTCGACACACTGTGGCGTGTCGTAGTGGCCGACACACTCCGTACACTTCTTCGGGTCGATCTCATAGATCTCATCTCCCGGAGATATTGCCTCGTTTGGACACTCTGGCTCACATACATCGCAGTTGATGCATTCATCAGTGATCATCAAAGCCATTTTGAAATACCTCTTTACTCGGACCGCGGTCCGTTAAACTTCTGAAAAGTGTTGTTTCAACGCAGCGTTAACAGCAGGGTGAACAAACTCTGCTACGTCGCCGCCCAATGACGCGATCTCACGGATTAGCGTGGACGATATAAACGAGAGGTGCTCATCTGGTGTTAGGAAGAGGCTCTCAGCTTCAGGCGCTAATTTGCGGTTCATGTTCGCGAGCTGAAACTCATACTCGAAATCCGAAACCGCCCGTAGACCACGCAAAATAATGTTCGCGTTGTGCTTACGCAGGAACTCTGCCAATAGCCCAGAAAAGCCAACCACCTCAACGTTGTCCAGATGCGATAGCGCCTGCTTTGTCAGCTCCACACGCTGCTCTAAGGGCAGCAAAGGGCGCTTTTTAGGGCTCTCGGCAACGGCAACGATGACGCGATCAAATAGTTTCGATGCGCGCTCTACCAAGTCACTGTGACCATTGGTGATTGGATCAAAAGTACCTGGGTATGCAACGGTGTTCATCCTGCTTCTCTCAAGCTAGACCTGTTTGCCGCGCATCTTAACGAAGTTCCGCCAACGCGACAAATATTAGAACATAGCGATAAAGATAAGAAGTTATAAAAAACGATTTACTTATATTTATAATGAATATGTCACTAGGCTTACAGTTCTCGATTGTAGAGTCGATAGCTCACTTGTCCCGCCTCTTTCTGACGATGCAGGCGCCAGTTTGCGGGAACCTCGGGCGTGCCGAGTTCTCGCTCTGTCTCAATGTAGATATAGGCGTCATCGGCGAGAAGGTTTCGACTCTCAAGCAGCTCTGCGATCGGTTTGAGTAGCCCTTTGCGAAAGGGTGGGTCGAGGAACACCAGGTCAAAGCGCTGTGATAGATCGGTCGGTTGCATCTCAAGCCAGCGCAAAGCATCGGCTTCATGAACTTCGGCATTCTGGGCTTTGAGTGCCTGCAGGTTGTACTTTAATGAACGAACAACCAGCGGTGAGGCGTCTATCAGCGTCGCTTGTTCAGCGCCACGTGAGAGCGCCTCGAAGCTCAGCGCACCGCTGCCGCTGAATAGGTCGAGGCAACGTGCAGTAGGAGTGACCGCCTGTAGCCAGTTGAACAGTGTTTCGCGGACGCGATCGGGAGTTGGCCGCAGCCCCTCTGATTCAGGGAAACTCAGCTTACGGCTGCGCCACTCCCCGCCGATGATGCGCAGCTCGGATTCTGGGCCTGCGGCTTTGGGTGTGGATTTACGTTGATTTCGACGGCTCATGTTCAGCCCTGCTGCGCATTAAATAGACGAGCGCGGCGATCCGCACCCTGCTTCAGGTGCTCTAGCAGGGGCTGCAGTAGAGCCTGTGAGTCGGACCTCAAACGCTTAAATGCCGTAGCCAGAGATTCAGGCTCTAGATTGTAGAGCAGGATTGCCTCACTCCAGGAGGTCGTTTTTTGTTCAATCGTTCGAGCCCAGCGCTGCTCTAGTTTATCTATCGCCGAGTCAACTAAATCGCCCTCGGCCTCAATTTGATTAAGTACCGCCGCGAGGGCCTTTTGTTCAGCCGTTGTCTCGATCAACAGAAGTGAACCTTGGGGGGCAAGCTGTTGCTGAATCGCTGTGCTGGGGAGTTGCGCTAAAGATTGGCTGATCAGCACACCTAGCGCCTGCTGAGCTAAATAGCTTGCGCTATCTGCGGGTGCCGGCGTCTGCCAAAGCGAAATAGTACTCGCCTCCTGGCTGCGCACAGAGATAGACGCCTTACCAGGCTGCAGACTACTGAGTGCAGTATGGCTCTCGAGCGCTTGCGCCAGAGGCTCAGAAGGAGTCTGAAAGAGCAGATAAATCGGTTGATCAATCAGCTCGACATAGGTGCGAGCTGTCAGCTGCAACTCACTGCTGCTTAGCAGACCGTCTAACGCACGTTGTCGGCCATTCTGTCCTGCAAGATACGCCTCGGCCGAAATTCGCTCGATAATAGGCGTCCAATCGATCGGGGGGGGCTGCTTCAACAGATTTAGCAGGTTGGCTAGCGATTCAGAGTCAATAGATTCGGCAGCAGAGATCGATAGCGCAGTGTAGAGGCTAGAGCTTTGCGGTTTGACTCGCCAACCCTGAGCATACAGCAGCTCGTTGATCTGAGGGTCATCGAAGCGCAACTTGAGTCCCTCAAGCAGCAGCGCCTGACGTGCGGCGTCCCTGGTTGTTAGCCCAGTACCTTGCGAAAAGTAGATAGTGAGTTGTGGCTTTTCGCTCTCCACCCAGAGTTGATCCGGTGCAATCGCTTTGCCGACCTCATCAGAGGAGGGCGCAAGACGACTCAGTAAAAGGACAGCGACGGGCAGCAGCCAGACGAGTGCCAGAAGATACTTTCGATTGAATAGTGGCTTATCGCTACTGAATATCACGCGCAAACCTCTATGTTGGGCGGGTTCTTATAGTTGGGCTCTATGCTAAGATATCGCGCAACTTTCTGAAAGCTTTAAACAAACTGTATCCGGCTAGCGCTGGGCCTTCTCTGGAATTGTAGATCATGGAATCGCTTTACGTTTGGATGACTGAGCAGGGTTACGACCCAAGCATCGTCCCATGGATTATAGGTGGCATCGTTTTTTTGGTGATGCTGTTTATCTGGCGTCTGATTAAGAACGACAACTCTGAGGCAGCTAAAGAGCTGCAGGCCAAAGCCGAGAAGTCGATTGCGGCGCAGGAGCGTCGTGAAGCGGCTAAGCAGCAGGTTGATACAGCGAAACCGGCTGAGTTGACAGAGACTCCGTCTGAAACTGAGTCGGTCGAAGAAGCGCAGCCGGAGATCGAACAACAAGAGGCAGAGCAGGTAGCCGAGCCGATTGAGCCTGAGGCGGTTGTACAAGAGGTCGAAGTCGAGCCAGAAGTTGTAGAAACTGAGGCTACGGTGGTTGAGGCAGCAGAGATCGAGCCTCAGACTGAAGGGCCAGAGCCAGAGCCAGAGCCAGAGCCAGAGCCAGAGCCAGAGCCAGAGCCAGAGCCAGTTACCGAAGCGCCAAAGAGTTTCTTCGAGCGCGTGCGCTCGGGCCTGACGCGCACTAAAGCGGGTCTCACCTCACAGATCAGCAGCCTGTTTGCCGGTTCGCCAGATATTGATGAGGATCTGCTTGAAGAGATCGAGACCCTGCTGTTGATGGCCGACGTGGGTGTTGAAGCGACCACCTCGATTATCAGTCAGCTCGAAGATCGTATTAGTGCAGAGAAACTCGACTCGGGTGAGGCGGTGCAGGCCGTCCTGCGTGAAATTCTCGGTGATCTACTGGCGCCAGTTGAAGAGCCACTGACTATTGCGCCTGACAAGAAGCCAACCGTTATCCTAATGGTAGGTGTTAACGGTGTGGGTAAAACGACTACCATCGGAAAGCTCGCCAAGCGCTACCAGAGCGAAGGCAATAAGGTCATGCTGGCGGCAGGTGATACCTTCCGTGCGGCTGCCGTGGAGCAGCTGCAGGTATGGGGTGAACGAAATGATGTGCCTGTGGTCGCACAGCATACGGGCGCTGACTCAGCCTCAGTTCTTTTTGATGCGCTGCAGTCTGCTCAAGCTAAGGGTATCGACGTGCTGATTGCTGATACCGCAGGCCGTCTGCAGAACAAAGATAATCTGATGCAGGAGCTGCAGAAAGTTGTGCGCGTTATGCAGAAGATCGATCCGACGGCGCCGCACGAAGTGATGCTTGTACTCGATGCCGGTACTGGTCAAAACGCTATTAGCCAGGCACGCGAATTTGGTGATGCCGTGGGTGTAACCGGTATCAGCCTGACCAAGCTTGATGGTACGGCGAAGGGCGGCATTATATTCGCGATTGCCAAACAGTTTGGCCTACCGATCCGTTTTATAGGCGTTGGTGAGCAGATCGACGACCTGCGTCCGTTTGAGGCGAAAGCTTTTGTCGACGCACTATTTGACTAGGCGCTCAGATGTCTGCCATCCGTTTTAGCCAGGTCAGTAAGCGCTACCCTAATGGGCATGATGCGCTGCGCACGGTCGATTTCGAACTAGACTCGGGCGAGATGGCATTCCTAACGGGTCACTCTGGGGCCGGCAAAAGTACGCTGCTGAAGCTGCTTACGCTGGTCGAGCGGCCGAGTCGCGGCGAAGTTTGGGTAGGTGATCAAAATCTGGCCACGATGGACCGTCGACGTATTCCAGGTTACCGCCAATCGCTGGGTGTGGTGTACCAGAACCACCGTCTTCTGAGCGATCGCACGGTCTTCCAAAACATCGCCTTGCCGCTGCAAATTGCGGGTTATTCTGATGATGATATCGGCCGGCGCGTGCGTGCTGCGCTGGATCGGGTTGGTCTGCTCAGTGCGGAGAGTGCTAATCCGCTGGCGCTCTCTGGTGGTGAGCAGCAGCGTATCGGTATTGCCCGCGCCATTGTGCATAAACCGCGTCTGCTGATCGCCGATGAGCCCACGGGTAACCTAGATCCACGTCTTTCGCTAGACATTATGCAGCTGTTCGAACAGTTCAATCGTATCGGTACCACTGTATTAATTGCCACGCACGATGTTGCGCTGATCAAACGCATGAAGCACCGGGTGCTGATTCTCGATAAGGGGCGGATGCGTCATGTCTAACGCGCAGAAAAGCCCCAGCCGCAAGCAGCCGAACCGCGGTGCGAGCGGTCATCGCATCACTCGTGCTGATCGGTTAAAACGCTGGATGGCGCGTCATCGCTATGAAGCGCGCGACGCACTGACGCGTCTGCTCCAGATGCCAGCCTCAGCACTGATGACGCTATCGATGCTAGCAGTCGCGTTGGCGGTTCCCGGTTTTCTGTTAACACTACTTATAAATTTTGAGCAGCTTACACCGACCACTGAGTTAAAACCGCAGCTCGCTGTGTACCTAAAACCCGCGACTGACGCTAAGCGAGTGGATCAGATAAGCCGCGAGATGTTGCTGCGCGATGACCTGTTGTCGGTTGAGTTGATTAGCCCCGATACGGGTGCGGCAGATTTTCGTGAGCGTTCTGAGTTGGGAGGTTTGCTTGAACTGTTCGAGACCAATCCGCTACCGGCCGTAATTCTGCTAGTACCTCGGGATGAGGACCCCGCATCGCTGCAGACGATGCAGCAGTCGCTGTTCGCTATTGAGGAGGTCGATACGGTCGAGCTAGATATCGAGTGGCTGGTTCGTCTGGCGGCAATATTGAATAGCTTTGAGCGTATCAGCGTTATTCTTTCTCTTTTACTGGCGCTGACAGTACTGTTGGTTGTGGCTAATACTATCCGCACAATGATTGGTAATCGTCTGGAAGAGATCGAAGTGAGTCTGCTTATGGGAGCGACTTCTCGCTGGGTGCGCCGACCCTTTCTCTATGCCGGGCTCTGGTACGGGCTCTTTGGCGCGCTCTTGTCTATCGTACTCATTTATCTGGCGTTGATTTTGGTGGAGTCACCGCTGCGCGAGATGACAGAACTCTACTTAGGGGCCTTTGAGTTGCAGGGCTTGGGCTTTCAGGGAGTGGTCAGTGTTTTGGCGCTAGGATCAGTACTCGGTTGGGGTGGTGCTTACCTTGCGGTTTCACGCCAACTGACACAGTTTGAGCCGCAGTAGAGCTGCTCAAAAGAACCTCAAGATATGATCCGGGTCGGCAAAACTTGCGTTTATCGCAGGGTCTGGTACATTTTTCAGTCCGGCCGGCTAATATTAGTAAGTTCTTATGGAACTTTTGCCGCCGGAAGATGTCCAATTAATGTACAGGACAAACTCAGTTAAGCCTGAGTAGGTTATTGATTTATATAGAGGTTGAAATCGAATCATGGGCACTAGCTTGCAAGTTGTTGAACATCTGTCACCGGGTCGAGATCTCGATGCATATGTGGCGAATGTCAGCACTATTCCTATCCTCAACGCTGAGGAAGAGAAGACGCTGGCAGAACGTCTCTTTTTTGACAACGATCTTGAGGCCGCACGTCAGTTGGTAATGTCGCACATGCGCTTCGTTGTGCACATCGCACGTAGCTACCAGGGCTACGGTCTGCCACTGGGCGATCTTATCCAAGAGGGTAATGTTGGCCTAATGAAAGCGGTTAAGCGCTTCAACCCGACCATGGGTGTGCGTCTGGTCTCTTTCGCTGTGCATTGGATTAAGGCCGAGATGCACGAGTTCATTCTGAAAAACTGGCGTATCGTTAAGGTGGCGACCACTAAGGCGCAGCGTAAGCTGTTCTTTAATCTTCGTTCGCAGAAGAAGGGTTTGGGTTGGATGAACAACGATGAGGTCAACGCAATTGCCGAGGACCTAGGCGTTGATGCTGCAACTGTGCGCCAAATGGAAGGCCGCATGGCTGCCACTGATATGGCGTTTGATGCACCTTCAGATGCGGATGACGATGCAGCCGTAATGGCCCCGTCAATGTTTCTGGAAGACCACTCGGCCGATCCTGCGCTGATGGTGGAGCACCAGAACGTTGAAGAGAGCAACAACATGCAGCTAACCGAGGCGATGTCAGAGCTGGATGAGCGTGCGCGCGATATTCTGGCTCAGCGTTGGCTGGTAGAAGAGAAGGCGACCCTCCATGAGTTGGCGGCTAAGTACGAAGTCTCCGCCGAGCGTATTCGCCAGATCGAAAAGAACGCAATGAAGAAACTCAAGAACGCGATAATGATTGTGTAATTGAAGTACTGACTCTTGAAGAAAGGCCGCTTATAGCGGCCTTTTTATTGCTCCGGTCTCCACAATCTAAAGTGTGCGTTAGTACGTTTAAGCAGAAGTAGACAATCATTCTGATGCCTGAGGTAAAAATGAATAAAAAGTTGAAGGCCTTGTTGGTTCTAACGTCTCATCGTCAGTTGGGAGATACCGGGCGAGGAACGGGGTTCTATTACGATGAGATGGCAGCGCCCTATTGGGCATTGGTAGATGCGGGTGTTGATGTGACTCTTGCCTCGGTTGCTGGTGGAGAGGCGCACGCAGATCCAAAAACCCTAGTGGAGCCTGATAAACGCCCGCTTATGGTCGCTCGATTTATGGATGATGCCGAGGCAATGGCGAAGCTTGCGACTACAACGAAAGCTTCCGTGGTTGATGGTAGTGAGTATGATTGCGTGTTTTTCCCGGGCGGTCATGGTGCAATGTGGGACTTTGATAGCGAAACGATTGGTGGCATTGCAACACGGGCCTGGGCTGCTGGCGCGATTGTAGGGGCCGTCTGTCACGGTCCTGCTAGCTTACTGAAAGCAAAAGCCGAGGATGGCTCACCGCTTGTACAAGGGCGTCGTGTGAACAGTTTCACGGATTCGGAGACGGAACAGATCGAACTGATCGGGGTTGAGCCTTTCCTGTTAGAGACGGAGCTTCGTAGATTGGGAGGTCTATTCGAGAATAGTGGGAACTTTACATCTCACTCCGTTAGAGATGGTCGGCTGATCACAGGTCAAAATCCCCAGTCCACCGCGGCAGTTTGTGATCTACTTACACAAGCGATGCAGGAGAGACAGTAATTCTGATGCTCCACTGAGGGAAGATAAGCGACGCGAGCTAGTGTATCCTTGCCACTTCGAGTTTTGAGGACACCTTGTGTTTAACAGATTTCTCCTGATTGCAGCGCTTTTGGGCGCCACTAGCGTCATGTTAGGAGCTTTTGGTGCCCACGGCCTCCGCGACGTACTAACACCTGAGCGTATGGAGACCTATCAGACGGCAGTCACCTATCAAATGTGGCACGCCCTAGCCCTGCTAGGAGTTTCCCTTGTAGGAGCGCAGTTCACTGCGCGACCTCGTAGCGAGTCAAATATGGCGCTGAGCGAAGCACCCGACCCCAAAATCACCCGCTGGCTCCGCACCTGTGCTTACGCCCTAACCTTGGGCACCCTAATTTTCTCCGGCAGCCTCTACCTACTGGTACTGTTGGATCTCCCTGTGCTTGGCGCTATCACACCCATAGGTGGCGTCGCCCTGATTATCGGCTGGCTATCGCTGGCCTACGCTGCATTGCAGCTGAAGAGTTGAGAACGATCGATGAGTGAAAACGAACAGACACCAGAACAGCCCTGTGATACTGAGAAGCCGCATCGTCGCATTCGCAGTTTCGTTGTCCGTGCGGGCCGCATGACCGAAGGTCAACAGCGCGCTTATGACGAGAACTGGGCTGAATATGGTTTGGAGCTTGATGGCGGTATGCTCAACTTTGGCGAGCTGTTCGGTAATAACGGCGCGGTGACAGTAGAGATCGGCTTCGGTATGGGCGACTCTCTGATAGAGATGGCACGTCGTGCCCCAGAGAAGAACTTTATCGGTATCGAAGTTCACCCCCCAGGTGTTGGCCGCCTATTGGCCCGTGCCAAAGAGGAGGGGCTTACCAATATCCGTGTCTACTGTGACGACGCGATCGAAGTGCTAGCACAGTGCATTCCTGATGGCTCTTTGGGTGGCGTTCAGCTCTTCTTCCCCGACCCCTGGCACAAAAAGCGTCACAATAAGCGCCGCATCTTGCAACCAGAGTTCGCCCAGACCATCCGTAACAAACTCAGCATCGGTGGTGTTTTCCATATGGCAACCGACTGGGAGCCCTACTCAGAGCATATGATGGAAGTGATGAGTGCCGCCGAGGGTTACAAAAACCGGGCCGGTGACGGTCAGTTCTCCCCCCAGCCTGATTTCCGTCCGGTGACGAAGTTCCAGAAGCGAGG